>NZ_PTQX01000001.1:0-936582 GCF_002943475.1 Limnohabitans sp. TS-CS-82
ATCAAAACAGGAGCTCTAAAAAGCTTAAATCGGGTGGGTCAATATTCGATGCAAATCCTGGGTCAGATTTGGATGCAATTCAACAGACCAGAAGTCTTGTGGGAGGCGTAAGTTATGAGGTTGACTCCATCCTTGCTCAGCGAAACTTGCATCAAAGACTTCTCTCCAGAAGTTTTCATAAGATTCGGATAGGCAGTTCAATGACAAAACGCGCGCCACTCCTTTTGATGAAAAATAAATATGTGGCAAGCGGCTCAACCCTTCCCCATATAAATCTCCTCGGCCTGTTGTCTTAACAAAAAAGTCGAAAACCAATGAGCAGGTACCTACCAAAGCATTTGCTAAATCGATTCTTTGTTGAAAAGCTGTTGCGACAATAGTATTTACAACTGAGGTCTCTGGTGGGGCAAGACAAGCGATCAATGTTCGTTCGCCAGCCTGCGCTAGGCGGCGTCGATGAATCAGTTGATAGTCGCTGCAAATACTCGATTTCAAATTAGGGATTGATTTATCAAACCACTTAAGTCGTGGAATTCTTGCGAAGTGTTCTTCTGTTGATAATAGTGGTGAGTAATTTGAACGCGGCCAGTATTGAGTAGGCAAATCTTCCAACACCAACGGGTCATAGTCGCTATTAGATTTTGATCGCTTTCGTGCAGTTTTATTAAACGGCATTCCCACGTGGAAATGAGGCCCTGACCATATGAGCTTCCAATTCTCAGATGGAAATTCATTTATGTCATCGCGCCGTTTCAGTTCACCTGTTTTTTGAGCCTCCGTCTCATTCCAAACGATATCGACTGATTGAATCGACTCATCCAAATCTGCTAGTCGTTTAGGGTAAGCGGCCAACTTGACTAGCACACTACTCAATTGACCTGCATGCAACGCTGGCAACCGAGCACGGCGCGACAGAGTGCTAGGCTCGTCATAAAGCTTTGCGAAAGTAGCGAGAGCAGTTTCATCCACTTTCACAATGCGATCTCGGTGACCTAACGTGTTCCATTGGCCGCATTCATTTTTATACCCTCCAACCTCACCTTGTCCTTCATGCACATAGCAGGCGTCCACAGTAGCAGGAGAAAACAAATTGGCTAGTTGGTCAAATGCCGGTTGGCCTTGCTTCGGACCGTAAATGTTGATGCTGTACTTGGTTAGGTGATGCACCTCTGGAAACAGTGCTAATTCATTTACAAATTGGAAATGCCGACGCAACCGCTCATAAACAGCCTCACGCAAGCTGCCCCCCTTAGGATCGTCGTATGGGCCTTCTGGGTGCAACAACCCAGTTACCCCCTTGGTACTGCTGATTTGCCAAGCCAGCGGCATAAAGCATTTGTACAGGTTAGCTTTCATACCCTGCAACAAGGGGTAATTTTGCACTGCGTTTAAAAAGTTTTGCGTACCTTCAGCTTCCTGTAACTCATCAGTCCACGCAGATTGCAAGTCCTTAAATTGCTCAAAGGCTTCAACTCGCAACTTAGCTAACCCGCTCGCACTGGTTTTACGGATCGCAAACACTGGGTTACGTTCGCCCAAGATTCCTGACTCATTCCACTCCACCTTGAGCCAAGGCGGGTTACCCAAGATCAAATCAAATCCGCCTCGCTGCAGGAGTACGTCTGCAAAACACAGTTCCCAATGCATGAATTTTCGGTTGGCAGCCACGGCCTCAACCAGAGCAATACGCGGGAAATGTTGACGCAGTTTGCCAATGCGCAGTTGACCCAGCTTGTCGTGCAAATTAGGTTGGTCAGCTGCTTGAGCTAATGGCAGCTGGGTTTCCATGCCGAAGAAACTTGGCTGCACTTCGGGCACGATGACTTGGGGCGCTTCTGCTTCAGTAGGTTGCAGGTCTAAGCTAGGCTGCAAACCGATGTCAACAATGTTGCCCTCCAAAATTGCGCCTACTTCCATCCACCACTCTTCGCGGCTGGGTAGTTGCTTGGCACCGGTGATTGGCCAGAACCAAAGAGCACACCAATAGTCCATCACCAATTTGAGGCGACGGAACGGGGTGGCCAAGTCGCCATCCTCATTCAACAAGCCTTGCTTTCGGATGGCTTCTTTTGCCGCTCGACTGATGGGGCCTGCTTCAGTGTCTTTACCAACATGCGGCCACACAGTTAGCTGGTCTTCTGTGCGGTTACGGTCACGCGCAAGGGCTTGAGTATGTTCGTTCCACAAATCTTGCACACGAGCACTCAGCTGTTGCAAGCGGGCCAGCTCGTGTGGCTCTAGTGGTTTGAGCATGGCTTTGCGCCATGTTTTGAGATGATCAAACTCGTCTTTGTAGAGTGCCTTGGCCGTTTTGTCTGTGTAGTCAGCCATGCCGGGGTCGGGCAACAAGAAGTGCCAAATTTCATCGGGCTTGCGCGGCTGGTCTGCGGTGGCGCGACGTGGTGGCTCTTCGTGCCAAGCGGGCTTGGCTTTTTTGTCGAGGCTACTGGTTTTGTAAACCTGATGACGTGCACCAATCAGGCTGTTGCCATTGAACAGTTGGTAGCCAAACCATGGCACGCGCGCAGGCAAGGGCTGGCCCTTGCTGTCGGTCTCACCGTAAATGGCATTGAGCCAAATAGACACTTCTGCCAGCTCTACTGCCACGGGGTTCAAGTCAACGCCGTACACATTGCGATCGGCCAAGTACATCCGTACTTTTTGCAGTTCTTGCGGATAGATGTCGTGCGGAATGCGTTGCTTTAGCTCGGCCTGTTTGCGTTCTAAGTAGGCTTCAGAAAGTTGGTTGACGGCTTCGTTCAAGAACGCAGCACTTCCCATGGCTGGCTCACACACAGTGAGTGTGAGGATGTCGTCCGCACACTTCACTCGGTCGCTGCCCAGCAGTTCTTTCAAGGCGTATTTCACTAAGCATTGGGTGAGCACCTGTGGTGTGTAATAGCTTGCACTTTTTTGGCGGTCACGACCTGCCAAGCGATAGACAAAGCTGCCACGCGGGTGCTTGCGCAGTTGGCGGTGGCCAGCTTCGTTGACGTCGTACACCTTTTCATCGTCGGTGTAGTCACCCAAGCGGCTGGCGGGTACGAACCATGCGTTGTCTAGCTTGTCGTCGCCACTGCTTTCAGCGCTGCGGCCACGAGTGCTGGTTTCTTCGGCCTCGGCTTCTTCATCGCTGTCATCACTGCCAGCCTCGTCAGCAGCTTTGCCTTTGCTCTTGCCGGGTTTGACTTCGTACAAATCCTCAGCAGCGAAGAAACCGCGGTAGCTCAGCAAGGCTTCGTACACAGCGCCCAACTGGTTGATAGACAGCAGTTGGTAGCTGACGCGTCCCGGTCTTTTCCCTTTACCTTTCACTCGCGTCAACGACATCAACCGAATGATGGTTTGCCACACATGGTTGGGAAACTTCACCTTGGCCAACAAAGGCATGGTGGTTTCGTCAAACAAGCGGCTATCGAGTGGAGCCAACGCAAAAGTGTCTTTGGCACCGGCTACGGCATGGAGGTTCCGCTGGTCGGACAGACCGCACCCTTGAGCCACAAGCTTGAACAAGCGGCGCAAGGTGGTATCAAAGTACAGACCATCGCGTGCAGCAGGTGTGAGTAGCTTCTTCTCTTCTAGCTCGCGTAACGATTCAAGGCTATAGCCTTTGAGGTAAACCTCGCTCTTAGAGATAGGCACGTAGCCTAGTTCTGGTCGTGCTTCGATGTAGAACATGAAGAGCAAGCGATAGACCATGCGCAAACATTCCAAACTCAGATCTGCAGGTTCGAGTTGGTTCTTGCCGCTAAAGAAACCTTTGCTGGCATCGGCAGCTTGTTGGCGCAGTTGGTTGGCAGCTTCGTTACCTAGCAGCTCGATCGCTTCGCGCAGTGCGTGCTTGAGGTCTTCACTCACGCCAAAAGCGTGCTTATGAGCGTTCTCGTCCAAGCTCTCCAGCAAGCTGTTGCCCTCACCCGGGGCTAAGCTTGTTTTGTGCAGCAATGCGGCAGCGGCTTGCAAAGTGGCTGAGTCTTTGCGGTCAAGAATTTCAGACCAATCAAAACGCAGCGCACGGTTTTGCGGCCACTTGTAGCGGTCCAGCAGCAGCCACTCATTCAGGCCAATCAGCAACACATAACGCGGTGCGTGGTCCGCACCAAAGATGGCTTCAGACACCAAGCTGTCCCAGCCCTCGCCTACCAGCTGCGCGGGGACATCGGCCCCCGCATAGTGCAAGCTGGTGAGTGTGTGGTCTAACAAGTCTTCATCTTCAGCACCGGGCCGATAAGCGGGCACGATGGCCAACTGCGGTGGTTGCAAAGCCAACTGGGCTGCACTGGTATGGCTACTGGCGTCTTTGGCCAGCAGACTCCACAGCGGTATAGCCTGCCCTGCCACCAGCTCGACTGGATGCTCAGCTGCGTCTTTTTTAATGGTGTAGCCCAATGCTTCAAGCAAGCCTGTTTGCAACTGGGTGAAGAGTGCGAGCTTCTCAGCATCGTCTTTGGCGCGGCTAATCTGACCTCGCACAGCAAACCATTTTTGCGCCCAACCTTGCAGGCGTTTGTGTGGAGAACGATAGGCTTCATCACCGGGATGCTCGGCTTCTGATGATTCCCATGATTCAAGCTTGGCTTTGATATCGCCCTTGAAAACTTCAGCCAAATAGTGATGGCTATAAAACTCGTTTTCGTTGGCAATGCCAGCGAAGGTTTGAACGGCGTCAAGTACAGGCATGCTTAGGATCCAGCCGTAGAGGAGTTATTTGATGGGGTGAGTAGCTTGAACTGCACGGGCGAGCGTTCGAATGCGTTGCACTTAGCCATTTCCGCAATGGTGTCGTCCAAATCTTGAAAGCGAAATGCCGCGGTCCAACGATGAATCTTTTGCATGGCAGCCAAGAAAGGAGCCGCATCGCCTTGGCGGCTAAGTGCACGCAGGCTATCAAGGTACTCTTCGCGAAACAGAGTTGGCACAATGATTCTGCAGCTACCAACAGCAGAGAGTTCAGCGTTCATCACCAAACGGGCTAAGCGACCGTTACCGTCAGTAAATGGGTGTACTTCTGAAACGATGAACATGGCCAGCAATGCCCTAGCAGTTCCGGCAGGAACGCTGGGCAGCAATTGCGTACCCTGCACCAACGTGCCCCGCACTAACTGAGGAGCAACAAACTCGGTATTGCCTGCGCGGTTCGCCAAGACTTTGAATTCGCCCGGTCCAACTTCTGGACGCTCTTGCATCTGATCGGCATGTCGAGCACGCAGCTGGTTCAGCACGGGTTCGCCGCTTGCCAGTGTTTGCAATGCCCAGCTGGGCTGCAGCGCCTGTCGGAATACGCCAAGGATGTCATGCGAATCTTTTGGCCGCTCAGCAATCGGTTGGCCTTGCAGGACAAAAGCACGCGCATGCTGCACATCGAACTCTGTGCCCTCAATGAAGTTGCTGAAATACGACTCAAGAAAAGCGAAATTGGCTCTTGCGGCCTCGGTCTGCACGACAGCAGGAGGCTGCGCCAAAGGGGTAGACCGCAGCTGGGCAGCGAGCTGCTCAAACAGCGCTAAGCGCTTAGGGTCATAAGGCATATGCGCTGTGCGTGCGATGCCCTCTGGGGTAGTCAGTTGCGAGGCTCGGGTGCCCAAAATGCTGCCTACCAAATCATCGAGTACTTTGAATTCAGACTCCAGCCCCAAAACTGGGGCTAAGCTGCGCGCCTGCTCGCGCAGTTGCGACAGGGCATCTTCGCCGCGGGCATCACAGGTTTCAAGTAACCGTTTTTCGACGGCTTCACGACCAACAGAACGGCGATGAGGCGCACGACTGGGTTGCAAGTTTTCAAGCAACAAGCGTGGCAGAGATGGGAAGTAGAGGTCGCGCCCCAGCATAGGTGCATCGCCCGCAGCGGCGGCTGGCCCTTTCCAGAGCATGACTGTTAGACCGGGTAGCTGGACTGTTCGCTTAAAGCTGTGAGTCAAGTGAATCAAACCATCCTCGGGTTGGCCACCATTGAAAGCCGTGCGGTGACTGAGCACGGCACCGGGGAACATGGCCGCGAGCACGCGCAAGCGCTCGCGCGCAATGACATTAGGCCAATCGGCCTCTGGCAAGCTGCTGACAATGCCCGTTGCAATTCGCGTCAATTTGCCGGCTTGGATATCCCGCTGAACCTGCCGCTTTTGTGCAGGAGTGATCTCCGCATACAAAATTAAAGTTGTATCGGTTGTCGCGTTTTTTAGATTTAGTGAGCCGGCCATTAGGTATTTTGTCGCTTAAATAGTCTGCAATTCTACTTTTTGTCGCGATTTCACTATACAACAGGGTTTACTACAGCAGCAAGCACCTGAATCCACGGCTTTGGCTCAGTCGTCAGTGTGTCTTGCACCCAATTTCGGTAGTCATCAAAGACGTGTCCGATTTGGCGGCTGCGAGTTTCGAACCGACTGCGTTTGACAGTCTCAATCTGGTTTTCTAGTCTCAGCTCAAGCTGAACGATTTGCTTGTCTTGCAAGCGCTTGAGTTCTTCCAATGTCGTTTTGAGACGCGTCTCAAGCTGCGCAGCAAACTGAGATTGCTGCTGTGCCATGAAATCGTGCATGGTTGCCACAGCATCAGGCAACGCCACTTGCATGGATGAAACAACGGATTGGTAGTCAGCGTTCTGCCCACGGTTTGGCAACCCATTGGCTTGAAGACCTGCACGTTCAGCAAATGACTCAAACGGCTCTAATTTGAAAGCAGCTTGGTCACCGACACGGGTTGCGACTTGCCACTCCACCATCAGCGGTTGGCCTTTGCGGTTTGGAACGAGGCTCATAAAGATGAAAGCTTGTTCGCCCGGATTCAACTTGGCACTTTGCAGCAATGGCGCGCGATGACGACCGAAGTGCGTCAGCACCCTATCGCCCAGCCACTCCATGATTGGATGTTGAGGCCAGAGGTAATGCAGCTTGGGCCACGTCTCTTCTTCAGCGCGAGCTTGACGAGCTTGCTCGATGGCATCAGCCATGCGCTCACGATCGGCGCTAAGAGAGTAATGGTCGTTTTCAGCTTGAGCTTCCCGCGGTAATTGACGCAAACGGTCTTGCAAATCTAGCGGCGCAGTAAGACTGATTAGCTGCTCGTCATCGACTTTCGTCCACGGGCAAACCGTTTCACCTTGGTTGATTTGTGTGAGGGCCGTAGTGGCGTAATGAAAGTCGCTTTTGAAAAGCGATTTGGGGTCGTGAATGTGGTCGAGGCTAGAACCCTTTGACTCTGCTGCAGTGGTAGCGCTAGCCTCTGCGGGCTTAGTTGCTTCACCACCACCAAACAGCGTGAGCATCCAATCGCCTTCGTTGTCTTGTTTGTTGCTGGCAGCTTGATCAAGCGTCGTTTCGACTTGCTCAGGGGTCAAGCCTTCGGCCATAAACCCGCCAACCTTTTCGGCTTCCTTCTCAGGATCGAAGACATTCAGAAATGCAGATGGGTCACCCAAGTTCTTGTTGGCCTGCTCATCTTTGTTCTGCAGAATTTCAAGAATGCGCAGGTCACCTTTGATGTGCTCAGTAACAGCTTCAGTGAACAGGTAAACGATATAAGGCTGGTGTTTTTGACCGTAGCGGTCAACACGGCCATTACGCTGCTGAAAGACCATCAATGACCATGGCAAGTCGAAGTGAACCAGTCTGTGACTGAAGTAGTGCAGGTTCAGACCTTCACTCGCAACGTCTGAACACAACAGCACACGAATGGTGTCGTCTTGACGGCCGAAGCGTTCGACCATTTCTTGTTGATCAGTGTCTGGCATGCCGCCGTGCAATATGTCGAGCTGTTGCGGCTTGAGCTTGAGATCTCTGGCGAGCTGCTTTTGCAGCCAGTGCAGTGTTTCAATTCGCTCAGAGAAGATGACCAAACGATCAGTTGGGTCTTGAGAGTTCCAACCAAACTCGGCACTTTTTAAGTGGCTGAGCAGGCGCTGATACTTGCTAAAGCCTGATGCAGTTTCATCTTGAACCAACGGCTCTATGGTAGAGATGAAGTCTTTCAGATGAGCGACTTCCGTTCCTTCGTCCGATGTAGGCGCAGGTTTTTGCTGCAATAGCTGAATGCGCTTATTAGCAGACTCTAAAGAAGCGGCAGGGCTAGAGAACAAACCCTTTTGCAAGGCGACGCGTTGAAGCTGTTGCTGCTTGCCACCCTTGTGCTGCCCGTTTTGCGTGAACGGGATGTCGATCAATGAACGGTACGCCGCCTCTTCTTGCGCGCTGGCACCTTGACGCAAGCAAGTAGTGATGCGCTCTTGAAAGTCAGCAGAAACTTGATCTTTGATGTCTTTCTTGAACCGACGAATAACCAAGCCTTTGTCTTTGAAGTCGTCAGGCGTGTAGTCGTCTGGATCAGAAATGGCAGTGGGGTCGAGCAGCGCCATCAGCGAAGCAAAGCTGCGTGCCGAACCATCATGCGGTGTAGCTGACAGAAGAATAAGGGTGTCAGATCGAGTCGCAAGCAACCGCGCAAGTTTGGCACGTTTAGCCAGACCTTGTTCCCCTGCCCTCGCAGCAACGTTATGGCACTCGTCGATGACGATCATGTCCCACCACGCATTTTCGAGATAGTTGCGGTACTCCAGATTACTTTTCAGCGTATCAATGGAAATGATGCTTCTATCGAAGTGATTGAATGGGTTGTGATTTGCCGGAATGCGGTTGCGTACACGGGCCAAGCCCATAGAGTCCAGACGGACTAATGGAATAGAAAAACGGCTCCACCACTCTTTTTGGAATTGGGTGAGCATGGCTTTCTGGGTAACAACCAAAATGCGTTTGCCTCGGCCACGCTGAATCAACTCACTGGCCAAGACCCCTGCTTCGAGGGTTTTACCAAGACCGACTGAGTCGGCAATCAAGATACGTGCACGCGGTTGCTTAAGCGCCTGAAGTGCTGGGTCAAGCTGATACGGCACAACGTTCATGACACCACGATGCCCCAGATGAATACGCGTGTCATTAGGAACGGTGCGACGGCGCTGGCTCTCTAAATAGAGCATGGTGGCGTTGTACGTGGGGCTATCGTCAGGCACCAGCAAAGTTTCAGCGGGGTTGAGAACTTCGATGTTGTCTTCTAATTCTGTGAGAAACAAGGCGGCTTGACCGCGCACCAAATCAGAGATGCCATCGCACGTGAGCAAATAGCCACCATCTGCAGATGGATCAGCACGACGAATCAGCCATTCTTCGTCTCTGATGAGAACTCGCGAACCCGGGGCGTACAAAGACATATTTTGTTTGTTGTGAAATTTCGACAGGGGAAAAACCGCACTGAGTGGCGTCAGATGTTCTCATTCTGACATCTTAAAAGGCGGTCAATTTAGACACAAAGTTTACTCGTCAGTATGCTCACAAAATGAGCTAACAAGCATGATTTATGTCTCATTGAATAGTTAGCGAGGCACCTCGACCATCTTGGCGACCAAAGAATCCCCAAGACGCTCAAAGGTTCGTAACGAAACCTTCGCCTGCCTGATCTCCAATCCGCTTTGGTAGATGAAATGAACCACGTCGCCCGAAACTCGGCGACTGACAAGATGCGACACATCTTTAAGAACCTCAGCAGCGCCGGTCCCATCTGGCTTCACCAAATTGACTGAAAACGTCTGAGTGGTCTCGCTTCCTACCGCTCTTGACTCAAAGTAAATGGCTTTTGAACTTCCCGTCTGAGCAGAGAGACTCTCAAGTCGGCTCAGAACGCGGGACTGATCAGGGAGCATCCATTTTGAGTATTGAGCGCCAGTACCGACAAACAACAAGTTTCTGACTTGATGCGTGCGCCCTTCACCCTCGTAACCACCAGATTTGCCATCCGTCGACTGAAGCTTCAGGACTTGCATGCTCAAGTCGGGAATGAACTCCCATGCAGCAAGGCTCAAAACTTCTGATTCTTTTTTGGCCTCATTGGGAGCAACAACAGAAGTTCGCCCCTTTACCCCCCAGATGGAACCGACAGCAGCCCAAATAAGCAGGCATAGAGCCAGAATCACTGCTGAAAAGAACGCTAGGGCATTGACCCGCTCAATGAGTTTGAAGAATTTTTCCATGATGTTCTAGTTGGTTACACACGCGAATTCTCCAGCCCCTAAAGCTCAAGAGATGAGCTAGTCAACTACGCTGAATAACCCTTTTGAATCTCTCAAGCAACGTGAGCTTTTCCTGTTTTTCTGCCATGCCCCAAGTGCTCCGGGCAATTTTCGGGTAGGCTTGCCGGAACGCTTTTTCGGCTTTTTCTTGCTCTGCGCGCTCGACCTTTGCAAGTTCTGCATTGAGAAGGCGTTGAGAGTGTCGGTTCAGCGGAACGATTCCGGAATCCTGCTTAGATACCCAATCAATCAGGCAAGCCCAATAAAAGTCGAGATGGTCAACATGTCCGTCATCTTTGGTTAGTTCACCAAGGACTTTCCAAATGTGCTGACTAGAAACTTCAACAGTCAACTCACCTGTGATATCACTGAATTTAGTAGTTGTCACTGCAAGTTGATTGAACATCTCAATCAGCATCTCAGGCGTGAAGTTATCCTCTTCCAGCTGATTGCTCACAAATTGGATATCTTCCGAGATGTCGTCAATATCGGTACGTCGCAGAAACGCTGGGATGTCGAAGTCATCCATACCACCTGATGATTTCATGTCGAAGCTGGGAGTAGTGCTCGAGCGGCAAGAGCGCCAAACAGGCGGGGCACTCATAGCGTTATAGGACGGTGCGTTTTTACCGAAGCGCATTCGACCCGAAGCTGCTGAAGTATCCACTTGCCCAAAGCCTCCCCAGCCAGCAGCCTGCATCTGACTGATCTTTTGCAGCGATGGCAAACCTTGCGCCTTGTCCTCTTCAGCTCGAACATGAACAAGAAGCAAGTTGGTGTATTTGCTTGCCAACTGATATTTCAATGCCAGCTGGGTCGCCTCACTCTCATCGTTCGCAGCTTGTAGACGTATGCCAGCAGTCAGACGGGCAACGGTGTTGGTGCTTTGCAACTCCACACTTGAAGGTGAAGCAGTAAAAGCCTTCTCATCGACCGACCAACTAAGCACAGGCATCGCCTGAGGTTTAGTTTTTAGCTTTGCAAACACATGTACTGTTTCTTCGGAAAAGACTTGCTTCGGCAGTGCAGACTGCCAAACCACCTCTTCGCTCCAGTCAATACGCATTGACGAAGTTCTCGATGAGCGCATGCGCTTTGTCATTCGCATGACTGACTCTGCGATGCTCTCACTCGGCGTAACTAACTCACACGAGCCGCCCGTTTGCTCTGCAAGCTCTCGCAATAGACTTTCGGCGGGGGCTGAGCCGACACCGATCGCAAAAATTCTGTGGTTTGATTGCTTGGCTTTTGCGACCACTTCTTCAATGTCCCAAATATCACCATCCGTGATCAACAATAAATCGCAGCCGCGCGTGGACGCGACGTTACTGCTTAGGTTGAAAGTTGACGTGAGCGCGGCTTGCAACTCAGTGCCACCAAGGTTGGCATGCGTTTCAAAAATTGCACGCGCCAAGACATTCTTCAAGTAATTAGGCGAACATCTCTCCAAACCCTTTGATGTGTGAACAACAGTCGAACCAAACTTGCTGTAAGAAATTGCGTCATCCGGTCCAAGCGTGAAACTCAACTCATAGACCGCTTCTTGCGCTTGAGAGATGCTTTCCCCCTGCATCGAGCCGGAACAATCAACCAAAATCTTCAGCGCCAATGGCTTCGAGACTTGTTCCGGGAATTGCGGACAAAAACTAGCCACAACAGCGTACTCGTCATCGTCTGTCGCGGCCAACGCAAACGACGCGCCCTCAAGCTCATCGATCAACACAACGAAGTCTCGATCTAACAGACCCCCTTTTGTAAGCTCGATGCGCTGACCACCCTCAATTTCAAACAGATCAGCGTCATGACTTGAGCACGTGATCACCCCTTTAGACGCCGCACCGAAAACATCCAAACGCGCAGTGAATGGGTATTCAACCAAGTGATCTACATCAACGCTTTGGTGTTGAGCAATGTGACCTTGTGTCTGTGCATCGCCGTAACGCTCACCAATGACGGTAGGAACAGTTATCCTCAACCGGCCCGACTCAAATCGAAGCAGTTGCGCAAACTCGATTTCAATGACAGCACTCTCACCAGCTTTTAAGTTGCCAAGATTAGCTGTGTACAAACCCAACGGAGACTTTTCAATCATGACCGGTGTGTCACCATCTTCGATTGCTTTTTCGTAGTCCTTTTCGGCTTTCTGCTTTTCTAAAGCAATGGCTTGCATGCGTTTGCCATTGAGTTCCACACTGAACGAAAGCAGGTTTGAACCCCAGCCAGCAGGGAAGGTGTAGCTGGCCTCGATTGTTTCATCCGAGTCGTTGAAGTAGCTCTGACGAATCTTCATCAATAACAACAAGCCATCTAGGCGTCCATCAAGGTGCACTGATTTGAGTGCGACGCTCTGACCCATATCATTTTTTAGACCGGTGTACGTGCTCATCAGATGGCTCCAAGCTGTTGTGTTGTCGATTCGTGGAAATAAGTCATTGCGTCAGAAAGAGTCATTGGCTCTCCCCTTTACCTTCGAGCACTTTTTGTGCGGCAACCATCACCGCCTTGATCAACGCCCTTACCTGCTCAGGCGTCATGCCAGCCTGCTCTGGCGAAATCTGAAGCTCAATGCCGGGACTTATGAATAAGTGGCTTTTGACGTCAACCGAACCCGGACGTCTTTGACGCTCTGAAACAGGACTGACTTCACCCGACAAGACCTCACGAACTCGCTCAAGCGATACCCCTGCATCTGTGAGCTTCTTGATCCGTAATAGCTGCTCTAAGTGAGCATCGAGGTAGTGCGCGGAGCGTGTTTCGCCTATTGGCCTGTCGACCAAGCCGAGCTGGATGTAGTAACGCACCGTTCGCTTCGGAAAGTCAGTCAGCGTGCAGAGTTCGTCCAGTGAGAAGATTTTGACTTGCATTGCATAGGTTGGTTGACGAGTTGAAATTATTATAACACCAATACTGTCGTTAATTGGTGTCGCTATAGAACCGTCACACAGGGGGCTTTTCTCCTGAAGACCAAACCAATCTCTCACCTCAAGTCAGCGCCCGCATGGCGCAGATCCATCCGCCTTTTTCCCTGAAGACCCAATAAGCAGACTAACAACAACACACTATTTAGTGTGTTGTTGTTAGTCCTGCAGGGCCTTTTGATGGACTCAGAAACTGCAATTTCTGAATTTTGAAAATATTTTTTGGATTGCCTCTTAATAAGCTGAAAAGGTCAGCGATTACTTCTAAAGGACCTGACGCGGCGTGCGATCGGGCCTTCAAGCAAGGGGTAAAAATGACAACCAAAACAAAAATCGTGACTTTCGGTCGCGACCTAGAAACACAAGCAATTCGCGTCGCACTGTCGACAAGTGATCCAAATCCGCGATCACCCGCGTTTGCGCTTCAAGAGATTTACAAAATCGCCCGGTCAAGTGGCTTGGTGGATTCTCAATGTGAGCTACAAACTTGCTCCCAAGAAGAACTTGACGCTATTTATCGAGGCTGCATCTCTTGGAATGAGCGCGAATGTCATTGGCAAAGACGCGCCGGTTTACATGTGTCGTTCGATCGGATAGTAAAAATCGCTGTGCGCTGGTACGTCAACGACTGGGATTTGAAACGACACACAAGAGATACGGATGTTCAATATCCCGAAGATCTTGCATTAGTCCCGATGAGCGATGAGTTTAAACATCTGGCAGATGTTTTGGAGCCAGCTCGCTATGAGCTAACAAGGCGCATCTTTAAAACCACAGACAGTGACTGCTATCACTACATAGATGTTGAGAAAAACGACGCCGGGCTTTTCGTAGCCGGAGTTGGGCGTTTTGATGAAGACGTCTTTTCGCATAAAAGATGCGGCCCACCGAACACCCTCTGGAATTTAGAGCTGAAAACAGTATTTCCGATCCTTAGGGATAAGCAAGTGCTGAGTTACACAGCTCATAGCCTCTTGTCGAAAATGGGGGTGTGACATGAGCCGATACGACATTTTTAAAGATATCGCCGGTCAATCTGCGGCTATTCTGGACCTTCTCGACATCGATCAGAGAGCACGTTACACACACGTTCATTGCCCGCTACCAAGTCACGATGACCGCCATCCTTCATTTCGTGTCGACAAAGAAACCGAGCGCTTTTATTGCACGTGTACACCACGAGGCGGCTCAATGCTTGACCTAGTTATTGCCATGCAGCATGCCAACAATTTTTCAACTGCAGCAAGGTGGCTTCGTAGACGGTTGTTTGGAAACAATGCGATCTACAAGCAAATCACTATCGCGCCGAATTTCGTCACAAGCTCGATGAGCGTCAAGGAAGTAGCGGATAGAAATGAGATCTTGAGAGTTCTGTCGCATTGTGTCGACGTCCCATTGTTTCACCCGTACGTTTTAAAAAAAGGGATCTTGCCGCTGTGCGCAATGTACGAACCGATTCTTAAAAATCTCGTACTGCCGATCCATGACAACGAATATCAGCTCCAAGGAATTGAGTACATCGACCGTCATGAAAACAAATTTTGTGTGGATGGGACACACAAGACAGGGAACGGGTTGATCATCGGCAATCCTGAAGAAAGCCCGGTACTTGGCGTAGCCGAGGGATGGTCGACTGCTGTTTCCATACATGCAGCTCTTGGCGGGTTACCTATGCTGGTGACATTTGGCGCTGCAAATCTTGGCGCTGCCAAAAACTTTGCAAAAGCTAGGCAAGATGTTTGGTTTTTTGCAGATAACGATAAGGTCGGAATCGATTCAGCAAAGCGTGCTGCAAGCATGTGTGGTGATGCTGGATTTGTTTTGACATCGAGCCTTGATGATTTCAACGAAGATTTTTTAGCAATGCTAGAAGACTCAAATTTCGGGCGGTTACGTGAAGCCTTGCATTATGAAAGGGCGAAAAAATGAAAAACGAAAACAACAAGATGGGTCTACTTGAGTCATTTTCAAACTTGCCAGACCAGAGTCCATTCGGAGCTGGTCGCAGCTTCACAAGTCAAGTATCAGTCAAGCAATCTGGTTTAGATTGGCTGGAACCATCACTTGACCTAAGCCACACAAATCGAGTCGCCAACGAAACCGTGGACTATGCCATTTCGCCTATTTTCCGAGCTGGAAGAGCTGCGCTAATTACTGGCCTTGGCGCTTCATCAAAGTCTACGCTTCTAAAAGAGCTGGCAATTTCTGTCACATCGGGAAAGCCAGCACTCGGTTTAAGCGTGACCAAGCCCGGTAAAGCAGTTTTAGTTTTGGCGGAGGACACACCCGAAGACGCCTATCGAAGTCTGGATGCAATATTTCAGTCGATGAACCTGAGTGATGACGAAATCACCTTGGTTCATGAGCGGCTTTTCATTTTTGCAGCCGCTGGTAAAGATTGTGTGATCGTCTCATCTGAGAGCGATAAGACATCGCTAAAGCTTGATCAACTGATTAGCTTTGTGCAATCACTCGGCGATGTTCGCCTTGTCGGGCTAGACCCAGCAATTGCACTAACTCGCGGTCGCGAGCTAGACGAGCTTGCTCAAAGAGATCTCGCAAATACAGTTGAAAAAATTGCAATTGAAACGGGGGCTGCCGTGCTCGTGATCAGCCATGCGGCGAAGTCTGTTCAGTACCAGCAGGAAGTTGGTTCTCACGCTAGCAGAGGTAGCGGTGCGATCACAGATGCATTCAGGCTAGAGGTGTTGATGCGGGTCATGACCTCAAAAGAAGCGAAGACTTTTCAAATAGCTGATCCAGATCGCCACCGCTTTGTTCGGATGCAAGTAACGAAAGCCAACTCGCTTCCGCCAGATTTGATGCACCCAATCTGGCTTGAACGCGTGAATGGCGGAGCCTTGACGCTGGCGAACCTGAAGCCTGTCTCTATTTCAAAGCCTAGGTCTGCACTTGAACTCTTCTTTGAAACCGATGAAGAAACCGGGGAAATCGGCCCTGTCTCTCTTTCGTTTGCAGCATGGAAGCTAAAGGCTTCAGATGCAGACTTATTGACTGGCAAGACAGATTCAGCACGTGACATGTCAGCGAGACGCTTGTTCACAAGCGTTAAGAGTTCGAAATGGATTTCGGACACAGCAGGTTCATGGAAACCAACGGATGAAGGCGTGGCAGCGCTTTTAGATTGAGAACCGCGGTAGCCGTCCTAGACGGCTTACGCCGAGATAGATTTATTCGGAGAGTTCTGAAGCTTGTTTTTTGAAAAATCTCGACGATCGCTATCTTTGTAGAAACAAGCGACTAAACGGTCGCTGCAAGATTATCGTCTCTCAAATTTGAGAATAAAGCATCCGTAATGAATTTCATGGCCACTGAAACTTCATCAGTTTCAACAAGTCTTCTTGAATCGACGAAACGACATCAGCAGATTCATCTACAGAAATTCCGTTTGTGTATGACACAACATTTACTTCTCTTTGATTGTGACCCATAACCGCCGAACGAATGTCTAGCTGCACGCCCCTCTTCTTTAGATATTCATTAAATGAGCGACGCATGTCATGCGCTGTGAGCTGCTCAGCAGTTTCTCCGTTAAAAATCTTTTTGAAGCGACGATTGGCTTTTGAAATAGCTGTTGAGTAGTTATCTGCAATGTCCGCACTAAAACCCATATTTTTGTTTTTCTTCAAGAAGTCTTTCAGCGCGTCAAAGAGTGGCAGAGGCAACGGTACTTGTCTGACGCCGGCGACCGTTTTATCTCGCGTCACATCAATCATCGGTGTGCCACCCACACTAATCATCAAATCTTCTTCTTTAAGACGCGCAATAGATGACGCACGCATACCCGTCACAATTGCAGTCATGAGGAGCAAATACATATTTGGCGCATCTCCGCGAATTTTCTTGTAGTAATCGCCGTTAAAAATTACTTCTACGCGCTCAACTGAACGAATCGATTTTCTTCCATCCCTTTTTCGATCCTTGCTTGAAACAATCGATTGCCAGTAATCGAACGGGTTCTCGCCAAAGTAGCGTCGCCTTGCAATCATCATGCTGTAAACGGCTTTGAGATGGCGGAGTCGTTCAGATATGGTGCTCCTGTTGAGAACTTGCGGCTTGTCCTCTTCGCTCGATCTTTTTTTCGTGACAACTTTTTTTTGTGGTCTCGATGTTGGAGTCTCCATCAAGGCATTCTCGATATGGATTACATCATCATTTTCTAATTCATGTAAAAAACGATCTCCACAAATCTCGATGACAGTGTTCATTCTCGATCTGTAATCTTTGATTGTTTTTGCGTTTTTCACAATGTCATCAAACGAGAACTTAATATAAATTTCGTTTGCTTCCGAAAGAGTAAATGCAAGGCCAGCGTGATACAGGCTTTTGATCTCTTCCATTTTTTGTAGCTCTTTGTCATAGCCCAGAACGTCTTGCACACCCAGCTGCTGTTGAGGTGAATTGACAACTTGAACGATTGTCTGCACTGGTGGCGTTGCTGCTGCCTGCACTGGCTGCGCAATCTTTGTGGCAAGCGGCTGAAGAATTCCAGCTTCTTTCATCGAGCGAAGATTGCTCATCAGCGCTTCGTGCTGTTCGTCAGTATCAGCTTTAAAAATCCCGTTTGGCAAATCGATAGAAAAGACTTCTTCTAGCGTTTGTCCGGCTGAATCGATTAGATCAACTCCCTCTTTGGCAGCGTACTGCTTTATTAAATCTTCATCTTTCAAAAACGCCAGCAGTTCGTTTTTATTTTTATCATCAGCTCCCGGCTCCGCCTTGATTTGACCTTTGGGGAGATTTACGGTGTAGCTAAAAGTTCTTGACATTAAAGAGACCTCTGCGTGAAGAGACGAGCAGGTGAGTAAACACTTGAATGATAGGCCATCCGATATCTTCAGCATCCTTGACTGTTAGATCCAAGCTCTCAACTGCAGGCAAGCACTACATAGTCATTGGTGGATACCTGAATCCTAAGTAGTCCAGTAATTCAATTTGTTTAGGGCAAATTTTTTCTGCTAAAAAATCTACTGACGGCGGGTCCGCGTAAACGCCCGTAGTCATCGTTTCATCAACATGCCCAAGGATCGCACCACAGATGTGGCGCTCTACTTTGTTCATCAGCAAGTGCTGATTGAAGCTTTTGCGGAAGGCATGAAAGCTCATCTTCGTGTACTGCTTGTCATAGCCATGCACCTTCATGAAAGCCTTTAGCGGTTTGTTGAGCTGATCAGAGTAGCCTTTTCCGTCTTCCCGTTCTTGAAGTCCAAAGTCATCATGGGCATCAAAGAATTCACCCAATGCCTTGAACAACAACTCAGGAATCGGAATGTCGCGGTTACCCGCAATAGTCTTGTCATTACTTATGTCAATGTAAGGAGTCTCATGCATGCTGCGTTTGAGGTCTGCTGACGTGAGCCTCGCTACGCTTGACACACGCATGCCAGTCACTAAGCCGACCATCACAATTAGATAAATTTCAGGACGCTTCGCACCGTATCGCTGAAACTCTTCCCCGCCAAATACAACTTTCAAATCGTTGTATGCGAACGGTTTGGTGCCAGCCTTGCGTTTTTCTCGTTTGCTAACCAAGTTCTTGTCAGCTGCCGGATTTGACCCCGGATGGCGACCGTGTTTGATTAGGAAATTGATGACAGCACGCACGAAACCCGTTTTGTTATCGATTGTGCGGGGGTCATTTCCAGCAGCTGATCGCAAGTGAATGATTAGATCGCTGATGTCGCGCTCAGACAAGGTGCGGATATCACGGTTACCCCAGAACTGGACCATTTCTTTTGCGTAGCCGGCGTAGTCATTTTGAGTCACCATCCGAAGCTTTTTGATTTGCGCGTACTCGGCAAACACCGCGGCCAGCACGTGCTTTTCATGATCCGGCAATTTCGGAACTCGCCGACCCATTAGGCTATTTGGTGGTTTATGCGTGCTTGTTGATTCCGCCGGTGCAATCTGAGCGCCGTATGACACAGCCAACGTCAGCTCTGGCGTCAAAAAGTCGTTGTGAATCGCTGCATCGCGTGATTGAGTGTTCATCTGCGACCATGCATGTGCCGCGGGTTGGGTGCTGGCGAGTTCACCGGCCATGAGCTGGCCCAGCAGCTGAGTGGCTCGGACTTTAGCAAGATTCGGATCAAGAGTCCGAAGGGAGCGTTTGATTTGTCGCCCTGCGATGCGGACGTGAAGTACGAGCGTGTTTCCGCGGCGATAAACCGGAAATTGAATGTGCATGTTAGTTCTGCCTGCTACCAGAACTGCTACCACCTATCGATTACTCTATCGATAGAGCAGAAAAAAGCCTTCTAAATCAACGACTTAGAAGGCTTTCTCGTTTTGGCGGAGTGGACGGGACTCGAACCCGCGACCCCCGGCGTGACAGGCCGGTATTCTAACCAACTGAACTACCACTCCTGGTAGCTGTAACTTTTGCTCAGTTGCTTTCGCAACCAAAGCCAAGTGCTACAAAACTTGGCGACCCTACGGGGATTCGAACCCCGGTACTCACCGTGAAAGGGTGATGTCCTAGGCCTCTAGACGATAGGGTCATAACCTGGACTGTTTCTTTCGAAACTTGTTGCTTCTTTCGAAACGTCTCGACATTTTTGGTGGAGGTAAGCGGGATCGAACCGCTGACCTCTTGCATGCCATGCAAGCGCTCTCCCAGCTGAGCTATACCCCCGTTGGGTGTCGAGAACAATAGTATAGCTAAATTTTTAGCGTTTCGTCAAACGTGCCAAAACTTTTTCTTTTCCGCACAAGAAAAGCACCGCATCGACCGATGGCGTTTGCGGCGTGCCCATCACCAACACGCGCACAGGCATGGCGAGCTGCGGCATTTTCAAACCCTGCTCAGCCAACACCTCTTTGAAGGCTGCGCTCACGTTGGCTGTGCTCCACTCGGCCAATGCACCTAGCTTGGCAGCCAAGGCATCGAGTGCAGGCAATACGGCGGGTGTGATGTGTTTGGCCACATCGTCAGCTTGTGGAATGACGTCGTTGTAGAAAGCAGTGGCCCAATCAGCCAATACCAACAAGGTGTCGCAACGGTCTTT
Organism: Limnohabitans sp. TS-CS-82; assembly: GCF_002943475.1. Lineage (NCBI taxonomy): Bacteria > Pseudomonadati > Pseudomonadota > Betaproteobacteria > Burkholderiales > Comamonadaceae > Limnohabitans > Limnohabitans sp. TS-CS-82. Next base: position 20,001 of record NZ_PTQX01000001.1, read on the forward strand.
GAACAAGCCACAAATGGCAGGCAAGCGATCGTCGGCAGTGATGCCACGCTTGGCCAACTCAGCGCTCACCAGGGGCGCCAAAACATCATCTGCCATGGCTTTCAAATGCTGGGCATTCACCCACTTAAGTTTGGCTTCGTCAAACTGAGCAGCGCTGCGACCTAGGTGGTCGAGGTTGAACCACTCTAAGAACTGAGCGCGGCTGAAAATTTCATCGTCGCCGTGGCTCCAACCCAAGCGTGCGAGGTAGTTCACCATCGCATCGGGCAAGTAGCCTTCGTCACGGTATTGCGTGACGGCTTTGGCGCCATTGCGCTTGCTCATCTTCTCGCCCTGCTCATTGAGCACGGTGGGTAAGTGGGCATAGACAGGAGTGTCTTTGCCCAGCGCTTTGAAGATGTTGATTTGGCGAGGCGTGTTGTTCACATGGTCGTCACCACGGATGACGTGGGTGATGGCCATGTCAATGTCGTCTACCACCACGCAGAAGTTGTAGGTGGGTGTGCCGTCGGGGCGCGCAATGACCAAGTCGTCCAACTCGTCGTTGCTGATCTCGATGCGGCCTTTGACTTTGTCTTCCCAAACGACAGAGCCGCCTTGTGGATTTTTAAAGCGCAACACAGGCTTCACGCTCTCAGGAATGGCAGGCAAGGTCTTGCCTGGCTCTGGGCGCCATGTGCCGTTGTAGCGTGGTTTTTCTTTGTTGGCCATTTGCTGTTCGCGCAGGGCGTCGAGCTCTTCCATACTCATGTAGCAGGGGTACACGTGGCCACCGGCTTTGAGCTCTTCCAACACGGCCTTGTAGCGGTCCATGCGTTGCATTTGGTAGAACGGGCCTTCGTCGTGGTCGAGGCCCAACCACTTCATACCTTCGATGATGACGTCCACCGACGCTTGGTTAGAACGCTCCAGGTCGGTGTCTTCAATTCGCAAAATAAAGTCGCCACCCGTAGCACGTGCAAACGCCCAAGGGTACAAGGCCGAGCGAATGTTGCCAAGGTGAATAAAGCCAGTGGGGGATGGCGCGAAACGGGTACGAATTTTTGAAGTCATTACAAAATTTACAGAGTGTCCAAGCCGCGCAAAAGGTCAGCCTTCATGTCGTCTAAATGCTCAAGGCCTGCGGCCAAGCGAATCATGCCTTGGCCGATGCCTGCGGCTTGACGCTGATCTTCCGACAATTTGCCGTGCGACGTGCTGGCGGGGTGCGTGAGCAAAGTTTTGGTGTCGCCCAAGTTGGTACACAGCGAGAGCGTGCGCAAGCTGTCGAGCACATGAAACGCGCGGGTGCGCGCTTGCTGCGAGTCAGCTGCCTTCACATCAAACGACAACACCGCACCGCCCATGCCAGACATCTGCTTCAATGCCAAGTCGTGCTGTGGGTGAGAAGCCAAGCCTGGGTAGTACACGCGCGACACAGCAGGATGCTGCTCAAGCCACTGAGCCATCGCGTGGGCATGAGCGCTTTGGGCGCGCATGCGAATGTCGAGTGTTTCCAAACCTTTGAGCACTACCCATGCGTTGAAGGGCGACAACACCATGCCGCTGTTTTTCATGACGGGCAGCAGCTTTTCTTTGATGAGTTTCTCGCTGGCACACAAAGCGCCCGCCATCACGCGGCCTTGGCCATCCAAATACTTGGTACCTGAGTGCATGACGATGTCTGCGCCCATGGCAATGGGGCGCTGCAAAATCGGCGTTGCAAAACAGTTGTCCACCGCCAGCAAAGCACCCGCGTTGTGCGCCATGTCAGCCAAGGCGGCGATGTCACACACCTCGGTCAAGGGGTTGGTGGGCGTCTCGGCAAACAAGAGTTTGGTGTTGGGACGAATGGCAGCTTGCCACGCAGCCAAATCAGTTTGCGACACCACGGTGGACTCCACGCCAAAGCGTGCAAACTCAGAACCAATGAGCTTCAAAGTCGAACCAAACATCGACTGCGAATACACCACATGGTCGCCCGCTTTGAGCAAGCTGAACAGCATCAACATGACCGAAGACATACCGGACGATGTAGCCAAAGCTGCCTCGCTGCCCTCTAAGGCGGCCAAGCGCATTTCAAAGCTAGTGACAGTTGGGTTGCCCGAGCGGCCATAGGTGTAACCGTCTTCTTCGCCTGCAAAGCGGCGGGCCGAGGCTTCGGCAGACGGCTGCACATAACCGCTGGTCAGGTACAGGGCTTCTGAGTTCTCGCCGTATTGGCTGCGGTCTGCAGCCAAGCGCACGGCCAAGGTTTCTAAGTGCAAATCAGTGGGCAAAGGGTGTTGGCTCATACCTTGGTCACTCCGATGGGTTGGGCAAGGCGAGACGCGAGTTGTCTTCAGCGCCCTCTTCTGTGCCCACACGTTTTTCGTTCAAACGCACGATGTCGCTCAAGGACACATCGCCGGTCACGTACACACCGTCAAAGCAGGATGCGTCAAAGCCGTCGAGCTTGGGCGCAGTGCCTGCCGTGGCATCGCGCACGGCTTGCTTCATGGCGTCGACGTCTTGGTAAATCAAAGCATCGCAACCAATTAATTTGCGAATTTCTTCAACCGTGCGATCGTGTGCCACCAACTCTTCCGGCGTAGGCATGTCAATGCCATACACGTTAGGAAAACGAACAGGCGGCGCAGCGCTGGCCAAATACACCTTGCGCGCGCCAGCATCACGGGCCATTTGCACAATCTCTTTGCTGGTGGTGCCGCGCACGATGGAGTCGTCCACTAGCAGCACGTTGCGGCCTTTGAATTCACTGGCAATCACGTTGAGCTTTTGGCGCACGGACTTTTTACGCACACCTTGGCCCGGCATGATGAAGGTGCGGCCCACGTAACGGTTTTTCACAAACCCTTCGCGGTAAGGCACACCCAACAAATGCGCCAGCTGTGTGGCGCTGGGGCGGCTCGATTCTGGGATCGGGATGATCACATCAATGTCTGTGGGCGGCACAACCGAAATCACGCGTTTGGCCAAGGTCTCGCCCAAGTTCAAGCGAGCTTGATACACAGAGATGCCATCCATCGTTGAGTCAGGACGGGCCAAATACACGTATTCAAAAATACATGGCTTGAGTTGCGGCGCATCGGCGCATTGCATGAAGTGCGCTTGACCTGCGAGGTCAATGAACACGGCTTCGCCTGGCGCGATGTCGCGCTCAAACACATGGCCTGTGCCATCCAGGGCGACTGATTCACTGGCCAACATGTAAGTGCCGTCAGCACCTCGTCCGATACACAAAGGGCGAATGCCAAATGGGTCGCGGAAAGCCAGCAAACCGTGACCTGCAATCATCGAAATGACGGCGTAAGAACCTTTGATGCGGCGGTGCACACGGCGCACAGCTTCAAACACGTCAGACGCTTTGAGTGGCAAGCCACGCGTGGCTTTGTCAATTTCGTGGGCCAAGACGTTGAGCAACACCTCAGAGTCACTCTCAGTATTGATGTGACGGTGGTCTTCAGAGAACAACTCAGCTTTCAACGCATGCGCGTTGGTCAGGTTGCCGTTGTGAACCAACACCAAACCAAACGGTGCGTTCACATAAAAAGGCTGGGCCTCTTCTTCGCTGAACGCATTGCCTGCGGTGGGGTAACGCACTTGGCCCAAGCCGTTGTTGCCGGGCAAGGCGCGCATGTTGCGTGTGCGGAACACGTCACGCACCATGCCCTTGGCTTTGTGCATGAAGAATTTACGGTCCAGCTGGGTGACGATGCCCGCGGCATCTTGACCTCGGTGCTGCAAGAGCAACAAGGCGTCATAAATCAACTGGTTCACAGGTGCGTTGCTTGCAACGCCGACGATGCCACACATTAGGGGAGGTACTTTCCAAAATCAGCCGGTAACACCGGCTTCAACACATGCAAAAACTGTTGCAACCATTGCGCGCCCTGCGCTTGTTTCCAAGCCTCGGTTTCACGCATGGGCGTCATGCCCACAAACACGGTCACGGCCAACAAAATGACCACACCGCGCATCAATCCAAACAAGCTACCGAGCAAGCGGTCTAACGGACCAAGACCGACTGCAGAAATTAATTTTTTGACCACCCAGCTGACCAACACCGTGGCCACCAAAACAGCGACAAACACCACCACAAAACCAGCGGCGTAACGCAGCATCTGGCTGCTGCCCTCCATGGGCAACCACGCGGCAGCCATCGGGGCGTACATCTGCGAGACATAAAACGCAGCCACCCATCCCACCAACGACAACACCTCTTGCACGATGCCGCGCCACAGACCCAGCAGAAGCGACAGGCCCAAAACGGCCAGCAGAATCCAATCTACGGCCGAAAGTGTTTGCATAGCGAAAGAGTTAGAGCGTCAAGACTTGCGGCTGCAATTGCAACTGCTTGATCTTGTTTGCCATCTTGTCGGCATCGTCACGTTTGGTAAAGGGGCCTACGCGTACGCGCACACGACGCCCCTCTTTGCTCTCGATGACTTGGGTGTAGGTGGTGATGCCTGCTTTTTCGAGCTTGTTACGCGTTTCACGCAACTTGCCATCGTCCGAAAACGTGCCGGCTTGCACCACAAAGCGCGCGCCTGTATCTTTGCTGTCCGAGGGCTTAGTGGCAGGCTTGGCATCGGCTTTGACTTCTGCTGCTTTGACTTCTGGTTTGACTGCTGGCTTGTTGTCAGCCTTAGCGAGCTCTGACTTTGTTTCGGCCTTGGGCACCACCGCGGCCACGGCTGCTGCGCCAGCAGCTGCGGCCATAGCTGTTTCAGGCTTCACATCTGGCTTGGCTTCAGCTTTGGCGTCAGGCACCACTTCTTCTTTGGCGTCGAGCCCCGCAGAAGCAGATAAGGGCTTGGGCGTTGAGGTGTCCACCAAGGGCTTGGCTGTCGCGCGATCAGGAATGTCCACCGCAATGTCCACCGACACAGGGCGTGGCTGAGTATCAAACAACAATGGGAAGCCAATGACACCCAACACGACCAACACCGAAGCACCAATCAAACGGTGACGGGCGCGGCGGCGCATGGCGTCCACGCTCTCGGCGGGAGAATTGCTGGTGTTGCCTTGGGGCTCGCTGGTCGCTTGACCGGGCAGTCGAAACTTGAAAAAAGCCATGTGAATGGGGTCTCAGGAGCTCAAATGTGGGGCGTCTAAACGGGGAATGCCATTCGCCAAAATCCCCCCGACCGTGAAGAACGATCCGAAGACCACAATTCTATCAGCGGGGTCTGCCACGGCCACGGCCGCGTCCAACGCGGCTTGGGGGTTGGCATGGGTGCTAGCTTGCACGTCTTGACGGGTGTTGCCCGCCTGCCAAACGTCTTGCAACTGAGTGGCTTTGGCGGCGCGTTCGGTGGGCAAATCACAAAAGTACCAACGGTCCACCAAAGGGCCTACACGCGCCAGCATAGGCGCCACGTCTTTGTCGGCCATGGCCCCAAATACCACATGGGTGGTGGGATAAAAGCCCATGGCATCGAGGTTTTCAGTGAGTGCCGCCACCGCGTGGGCGTTGTGCGCCACGTCAAACACCAAGGCAGGCTGACCCGGCACGATTTGGAAGCGCCCTGGCAACTCGACCATTGCCAAGCCATTGCGAATCGCTTGGGCCGTTACAGGCATCTCGCTACGCAAAGCCTCAAGCGCCGCCAACACACCGCTGGCGTTGACCAACTGGTTAGCGCCACGCAGCGCGGGATAAGCCAAACCGCTGTAGCGACGGCCACGCCCTGCCCATCCCCACTGCTGCTTGTCGCCCGTGAAGTTGAAGTCACGGCCAAAGAGCCACAGGTCTGCGCCAATTTCGGTGGCGTGGTCGATCACGCTTTGCGGCGGCAGGGGGTCGCTCACGATCACAGGGCGGCCCGTGCGCATGATGCCTGCCTTCTCGCGACCAATGGTTTCGCGGTCGTGGCCTAAAAAGTCCATGTGGTCCAAGTCCACGCTGGTGATGATGGAGCAAGTTGGCTCAATCACATTGACCGCGTCCAAGCGGCCGCCCAAGCCCACTTCAAGAATGGCCACATCGATGGGCGACGAAGCCATCAAACTCAAAATCGCCAAGGTGGTGAACTCGAAGTAAGTGAGTGACACCTCACTGCCTTGAGTCCGCGCAGCTTCTACTTTTGCAAAATGCGGCAGCAAGTCATCGGGCTGCACGGTTTCGCCATGCACCCGGCAGCGCTCTTGGAAATGCACCAAGTGGGGCGATGTGTAGACGCTGGGGCGGTAGCCCGCCTCAAGCAAACAGGCCTCCAACATGGCGCAGGTCGAGCCCTTACCGTTGGTGCCCGCCACCGTGATGACGGGGCAATCAAACTTGAGCGCCATGCGCTCGGCCACGGTGCGCACGCGCTCTAGGCCCATGTCGATATTTTTGGGGTGCAAACGCTCGCAATGCGCGAGCCAACTGGCGAGTGAATTCATCTGTCAATTGTCACCCACCGCTGCAGGCCATTTGGTTTGCGGCATGATTCACCCTATGAGCAAAACAACCATCACCGTTTACGGCATTCCCAACTGCGACAGCGTCAAAAAGGCCCGCATGTGGCTGAGTGACCATGGTGTGGACTATGTGTTTCACGATTTCAAAAAACAAGGCGTGCTGCCAGAGGCCGTCGACCTGTGGCTCAAGCATGTGAGCTGGGACGTGTTGGTCAACCGCAAAGGCACGACTTGGCGCAAGCTAGACCCAGTCCTGCAAGCCAGCGTGGTGGACAACGCCTCGGCCCGCGCCTTGATGCTGGAACATGCCAGCGTCATCAAGCGCCCTGTGGTGGTCAAAGGTGCAACCGTCATCGTGGGCGTCAACCCTGAGGCGTGGGCGCGCGTTATTGGATAAGTGATAACAGCGCAGGTTTTACCGTCGCTTTACAGACATTCACAGTGCACGCACTACACTTCTGCCAAGTTAAACAGGGATTTCCCATGAAAAAGATCACCATTCAAATCACATTGTTCGCCGGCCTGATGGCTGTGTTGGCATCTGCTGCCGTACACGCCCAAGAAGTGGGCAAAGTCATCTCCAGCACCCCCATCATTCAGCAAGTGGCCGTGCCACGCCAAGTCTGTAACAACCAACAAGTGGTCACCGAAGGCCAAAAATCTGGCGCTGGTGCCGCCATGGGCGCGATCGCTGGTGGCGCCATTGGTAACAGCATGGGTCAGGGTTCCGGTCGTGCTGCCGCCACCATGCTGGGTTTGTTCGGCGGCGCTATCTTGGGTGACAAGGTGGAAGGCGGCGGCACACCAGAAGTGCGTAACGTACAAAACTGCAGCCAGCAAATGTTCTACGAGAACCGCACGATGGCATACAACGTGGTTTATGAATTCGCAGGCAAGCAATACACCGTGCAAATGCCCCAAGACCCAGGCCCCACCGTGCGTTTGCAAATCACACCCATGGCACCAGCCGCCAACACCAGCTACGGCAATGTGCCGCCACCCGGCTCTGCCCCACGCTACTAAGCCAGTCCAAACGCCTGTTTGGGCGTTTGAACCAAGCAAAAGCCGCTTTCAGCGGCTTTTGGCGTTTTGGGTCACCTAAAATCTACTGTTTTGCAATCCATACCGAGCGCACACCATGACCACAGAAAAAATCGACGGCGCCAGCGTCACCACCAAAGCCAATGTTTACTTTGACGGCAAATGTGTCAGCCACGGCCTGACACTCGCTGACGGCACCAAACTGTCGGTGGGCGTCATCTTGCCCGCCACCTTGACCTTCAACACAGGCGCACCTGAAATCATGGAATGCGTGGGCGGTTTTTGTGAATACAAACTCGACGGCACCCAAGACTGGGTCAAGTCCAGCGCTGGCGAAAAATTCAACGTGCCCGGCAACTCGAAATTCGACATCCGCGTGACCGAGCCCTACCACTACATTTGCCACTTCGGTTAATTGCCGAGCCATCAGAAGCAGGATAAGAACACCATGAGCACCATCCTCCAACACCTCCCCAAAGGCCAAAAAGTCGGCATCGCCTTCTCAGGCGGCCTCGACACCTCTGCGGCCCTCTTGTGGATGAAGCAAAAGGGCGCTGTGCCCTACGCTTACACCGCCAACCTCGGCCAGCCCGACGAGTCGGACTACAACGAAATCCCACGCAAAGCGATGGAATACGGCGCTGAAAAAGCCCGCCTCATCGACTGCCGCAAACAACTCGCCCATGAAGGCATTGCCGCCATTCAGTGCGGTGCGTTCCACATCAGCACCGGTGGCATCACCTACTTCAACACCACGCCCTTGGGCCGTGCCGTCACCGGCACCATGCTCGTGGCTGCGATGAAGGAAGACGACGTCAACATCTGGGGCGATGGCAGCACCTTCAAAGGCAATGACATCGAGCGCTTTTACCGCTACGGCTTGTTGACCAACCCCAGCTTGAAAATCTACAAGCCTTGGCTGGACCAGTTGTTCATCGACGAACTCGGTGGCCGCGCTGAAATGAGCGCCTTCATGACTGCCAACGGTTTTGGCTACAAGATGAGCGCCGAAAAGGCCTACAGCACCGACAGCAACATGCTGGGTGCGACCCACGAAGCCAAAGACCTTGAGAGCCTCTCAAGCGGCATGAAGATCGTCAACCCCATCATGGGTGTGCCGTTCTGGCGTGAAGACTGCGCGGTGAAAGCCGAAGAAATCAGCATCCGTTTTGAAGAAGGCCAACCCGTCGCCTTGAACGGTGTGGAATACGCTGACCCCGTTGAGCTGTTCTTGAAAGCCAACGAAATCGGTGGCCGCCACGGTTTGGGCATGAGCGACCAAATCGAGAACCGCATCATCGAAGCCAAGAGCCGCGGCATCTACGAAGCCCCGGGCATGGCGCTGTTGCACATCGCTTACGAGCGTTTGGTCACTGGCATTCACAACGAAGACACCATCGAGCAGTACCGCATCAACGGCCTGCGCTTGGGCCGTTTGTTGTACCAAGGCCGCTGGTTTGACCCACAGTCCATCATGTTGCGCGAAACCGCCCAGCGCTGGGTGGCACGCGCCGTGACCGGCACCGTGACCCTAGAACTGCGCCGTGGCAACGACTACAGCATCCTGAACACAGAAAGCCCCAACCTCACCTACGCTCCCGAGCGTTTGAGCATGGAAAAGGTGGAAGACGCACCGTTCAGCCCACTCGACCGCATTGGCCAATTGACCATGCGCAACTTGGACATCGTGGACACACGCGCCAAGCTGGGCATCTACGCACACACCGGCTTGCTGTCGTTGGGCGAAGGCGCTGACATGATCAAGTTGGAAGGCGGGTCTAAGAAGTAAACACTTCTTTGCACCAAGTAAAAAGCGACCTTCAGGTCGCTTTTTTATTGCTTAAACCACCACAGGTTCGGGTTCAAGTCGAATGCCAAACCGCTCATACACACTGGTTTGAATGGCTTTTGCCAAAGTCATCACTTCGCCGCCCGTGCAGGGGTGCTCTTTGCCGCCAACATTGACCAACACCAAGGCTTGTTTTTCGTACACACCCGCATTGCCCACGGTTTTGCCTTTCCAGCCGCAGGCGTCGATCAGCCAACCAGCCGCCAGTTTGATGCGACCATCGTCCAGCAGGTAGTGAACCACTTTGGGCTCACGCGCGATGATGTCGTCGCACTGGTCTTGGGTGACGGTGGGGTTCTTGAAGAAGCTACCGGCGTTGCCAATGACGGCTGGGTCCGGCAACTTGGCACGGCGAATGGCGCACACCCATTCAAAAATTTGTTGAGCCGTGGGGTTACTGATCCCGGTCTCGGCCATTTTTCGTTCGAGGTCGAGGTAGCCCAGCACGGGTTTCCAGTCTTTGCGCAACAAGAACCGCACACGGGTAATCAGGGCTTTGCCTGCCAAGCCCAAACCATTCGGACCACTGCTTTCGTGTTTGAACACTGAGTCGCGGTAGCCAAACGCACATTGCGCAGCATCGAGACTGAAGTGCTGGCCCGTAGTCAGGTCAATCGCGTCCAACGAATGAAAGCGGTCTTGCAGCTCCACGCCATACGCGCCAATGTTTTGCACCGGCGACGCGCCCACGCTGCCGGGAATGAGGGCCATGTTTTCTAGGCCGGGCCAGCCGTTGTCCAACGTCCATGCCACCAAGTCGTGCCAGTTTTCGCCTGCGGCGGCCTCGACCACCCAGGCCTTGTCGGTCTCTTCGACCAAGCGCATGCCTTTGATTTCTACCTTCAGCACCAAGGGCTTCACGTCGCCGGTCAGCACAATGTTGCTGCCGCCGCCCAGCACAAACTTGGGCGCCTCGCGCAAGGCCGCATCGGCCAGCACAGCTTGCACGTCAGCTTCGGTGCGCACGCGCACCAATTGCAGGGCTTTGGCCGAAATGCCAAAGCTGTTGTGCGCTTGAAGGGGGGTGTTGGGTTCCACTAACATAGGGCAATTGTCTCATTCTGATTTTGAAAGCCGACTGCCATGCCTTCTTTTGACACCGTACTCGAACCCAACTTGGTCGAAGTGAAAAACGCCGTTGAAAACACTTCCAAAGAAATCGCCACCCGCTTTGACTTCAAAGGCACATCTGCCGCTGTTGAACTCAAGGACAAAGAAATCACCATGTTCGGCGACGCCGACTTTCAGCTGGTGCAAGTCGAAGACGTATTGCGCAACAAACTGACCAAGCGCGAAGTGGACGTGCGCTTCCTCGACAAAGGCGACGTGCAAAAAATCGGCGGCGACAAGGTCAAGCAAGTCATCAAAATTCGCAACGGCATTGAAACCGAAGTGTCCAAAAAAATTCAACGCTTGCTCAAAGACAGCAAGATCAAAGTACAAGCCGCCATCCAAGGCGACGCGGTGCGCGTGAGCGGCACCAAGCGCGACGACTTGCAAGCCGCCATGGCTCTGATTCGCAAAGACATGACCGACTTGCCTTTGTCGTTCAATAACTTCCGCGACTAAGCCACGCCTTAGCATCAAACACAAAGGGCCTCAACAGAGGCCCTTTTGTTTTGCGTCTGCGCAAGGCAGTCCGCGTTTATGCCTGTGCGTCAGTCTCTTCAGCCGGTGCTTCTTTCTTCGCACCAATCTTCGTCTCTTGGCCCGACACCAAACGCTGGATGTTGTCTTTGTGGCGCATCAGCAGCAAGGCGCTCATCACCATCACAGCCAACAACTCAGCTTCGCTCATTTGCCACACCACTTGGTTTCCCATCAAATAGTAGGCAGGCGCCAGCAAAGAAGCCGACAAAGCCGCCAGCGACGAGTAGCGGAACACCACCGCCATCAGCAACCAAGTGCCCATCACCGCAGCGCCCAACAAGGGCTCCACACCAAACAAAATACCTGCGGCAGTCGCAACGCCCTTGCCGCCTTTGAACGCAAAGAACACAGGCCACAAGTGACCCATGAATGCCGAGGTGGCCACCAAGGCCACAGCACGGTCGTCCAAGCCAAAATCTGGGCCGTACAACTTGACCAGCAGCACAGGAAAGTAACCCTTGAGTGCATCAAACAACAACGTGGCAATGGCCGCTTTTTTGTTGCCCGAACGCAGCACGTTGGTGGCACCTGGGTTTTGGCTGCCGTAGGTGCGAGGGTCATCCAAGCCCATCACACGGCTCACGATGACCGCAAAGGACAAGGAGCCTACCAAGTAACCGCCCAAGGCGAGCAACACCACGACTGAAGCATCAGCAAACATTTATCTTTCCTCTTTTTTAATTTTTATTGCGCAGGGTCGCGCATTTCCCAACGAATGGCATCGATTGCGGCCAACACTTCAGGCGACAAGGTGGTACCCCATGCGTCTAAGTCGGCATCGAGTTGCGCCATCGACGTCACACCAATGATGGTGCTCGCCACTTGCCACTTGGTGTAACAAAATGCCAGCGCCATTTGCGTAGGCGTCATGCCGTTTTCAAGTGCGAGTGCGTTGTAGCGGCGTGCTGCCACCAAAGCATCGGGGCGACCCCAGCGTTGCTTGCGCACGCTCTCATAGCCGGAGATGCGCGCACCTTTGGGCGCGTCTGGGCCGGTGATGCCACTGGCGTCGTACTTGCCCGTGAGCAAACCAAAGCCCAAGGGCGAATACGCCAACAACGACACATTCAAACGGTGGCAAGTCTCATCCAAGCCGTTTTCATACGTGCGGTTGATCAGGCAATACGGGTTTTGCGTGGTGGCCACGCGTGGCAAACCATGCTGCTCGGCCAAGCGCACAAACTCGTGCACGCCATAGGGTGTTTCGTTGGACAAGCCCACATGGCGCACCTTGCCAGCTTTGACCAACTGCGCCAGCGCTTCTAGCTGAGCATGAATCGGCGTCTCTGACGTTTCTTTTTGGGGGTCGTAGTACACGCCACCAAACGCTGGCACATGGCGCTCGGGCCAGTGGATTTGGTAGAGGTCAATCACATCGGTTTGCAAGCGGCGCAAACTGCCTTCGCACGAGGTAACGAAGTCTTTGACTTTCAGCCCCATGTGGTCGCGAATCCAAGGCATGCCGCGCGAAGGGCCGGCCACTTTGGTGGCAAGCACCAGCTTTTGCCGTGCGCCTGGATTCTTGGCAAACCAGTTACCAATGATGGTTTCGGTGTGGCCACAGGTCTCAGCTTTAGGCGGCACCGAATACATCTCGGCGGTGTCGATGAAGTTCACGCCACGCGCCAGCGAGTGGTCAAGGATGGCGTGTGAATCAGCTTCGTTGACTTGTTCGCCAAAAGTCATGGTGCCCAAACAAATAGGCGTGACGTGCAAATCGCTGGTGCCCAGCTGAACGAAAGGAAAAGTCATGGATTCACTCCGAGGAAGGAGACAGATGAAAAACGCTACAAGTCTAAAGCCTGCCGGGTGCCTTCTTTGGCTCAGCGTATGTGCGTTATTTCGCCTTGGCGCGCTCTTCTTCTTGCAAGCGCAGCACGCGACGTTGCACCTTGCCCGTGGTGGTCATGGGCAGCTCTGGCGTGAACTCAATTTCTTTGGGGTACTCATACGGTGCCAGCTTGCCACGCACATGCAGTTGCAGGTCAGCCACCAAGGCATCGCTGGCTTCGTGTCCTGCGGCTAACACCACATAAGCTTTCACCAACGCACCACGCTCGGCATCGGGCTTGGGCACCACCGCAGCATTGGCCACGGCGGGGTGTTTGACCAAGCAGTTTTCAATCTCACTCGGGCCAATGCGGTAGCCCGCCGCTTTGAACACATCGTCGGCGCGGCCTTGGTACCAGAGGTAGCCATCAACATCCTGCACCGCCATATCGCCCGTGCGGCACCAGTCGCCTGTGTATTTACCCAAGGTTGATTTTTCGTTTTTCCAATAGCCCAAAAAGAAAATTGGGTCAGGCTGGCCGTGTTGGTTGTAGCGGCTCAGTGCCACATCACCGGGCACACCTACGGGACATTCGTGGCCATCGTCGTCAATCACGGCCACGCGATGGCCGGGGTAGCCTTTGCCCATGCTGCCCGGCTTGGCGGGCCAGCCTACATTCTTGCGATGGGCTGAAACGCCTTCGCCCATCACGCCCCACTCCATCGCGCAGTTGCCCACGATGTAGTTGATTTCGGTTTGGCCAAACATCTCGTTCACGGTCACGCCCAGCTGCGTTTGGCAATAGCCAAACACCGCATCACCCACCGCCTCACCTGCGCTCATCATGGCTTGCAGCTTGAGTTTGAATTGGCTGCTGGGCTTGGGGTAGGCCTTCATCATGGCCTTCAAAGCGGTAGGAAACAAAAACGTGTGCGTGACGCCGTGCTGCTGCATCAAGGTGAACGCCAGCTCTGGGCTAAAGCGCCCGTTCCACGCCACGATGGGGCGACCAAAGTACAGCGTGGGCAACAAGGCATCCATCAAACCGCCGGTCCACGCCCAATCGGCGGGCGACCAAAACACAGCGGCGCTGCCTGTGGGCAAATGCGCGGCGTTTGAGGCTTGATTTGAGGTGGCTTGCGTGGCAAACCCAAACCAGTTTTGGCTGCACACAAAGCCCGTCAAGTTGCCTATCAAGGCACGATGGGGAATGAGTGCGCCTTTGGGCGGGCCGGTGGTGCCGCTGGTGTAAATCAACACCGCGCCCTCGTCCGCTTTGGTTTGTATCGCTGTGAACGCGCGTTGCTGCGCGGCAATGGCACTGGCGTAGTCCACATCCACGTGCAGCATGTCGGCGGCATTGCTCAGGTCCACGCCCACCACTTCGCGCAGCGCGGGGCATTGGGCGCGCACGGCCAGCACGTTGCTGACAGACGTTGCATCCACGATGGCCACCACAGCCTCGCTGTCTTGCAGACGGTATTCCAAGGCTTCGGGGCCAAACAGCAGGGAGAGTGGCATGGCCACCGCACCCATTTGCATCACCGCCACATAGGCCACAGCGGTTTCAAAACGTTGGGGCAGCACGATGGCCACGCGGTCGCCACGCTGCACACCAAGGTCGGTCAGCACATGGCTCAGCGCATCGGCGGCTTGCTGTAACTGGGCATAGGTGAAGCTGCGTGGCGCAACGGCACGCCCACTCGCATCGGCGGCGGCATGTTCAACGATCGCCACACGCTGTGCCGCATCGGGCTCAGCAGCCCAACGGCGGCTGCACACCTCGGCCATGTTGAAGTGCTCGGGCACGGCCCAACCAAAGCCTTGCTGCATGGCTTGGTAAAAGTCGTGTGAAGTCGCGTCTACGGAATGCTTGGCCATGTTTCGTGTCCTTATGATTCAAACAATGTACCCAATCCAAAAGCCTTCGCGCAGCGAGTTTGTCCCAATCCGTCACCTGAGTTACCACGTCTTGCAGTGGGGCACGCCCTCGCCCGACAAAACACCGTTGGTCATGGTGCATGGCTGGATGGATGTGGCAGCCTCGTTTCAGTTTGTCATCGATGCTTTGAAAGACGACCATTGGGTCATCGCGCCCGACTGGCGCGGCTTTGGCCTGACCGAAACGCCCGACACCGACAACTTCTTTTTCCCCGACTACTTGGCTGACCTCGACCAGCTGTTAGACCATTACGTGGGCGAACGGCAAATCCACCTGCTAGGCCACAGCATGGGCGGCCACGTGGCCACGATGTACGCGGGCATTCGCCCCGAGCGCATCAAGAAGCTCATCAACCTCGAAGGCTTTGGCATGCCTGCCACTCGCCCGGCACAAGCGCCCAGCCGTTTGGCCAAGTGGATGGACGAGCTCAAAGCCTTGCAGCGCGGCGAGATGGACCTCAAGCCCTATCCCAACCTCGAAGCCGTGGCGCAGCGCCTCATCAAAACCAACCCACGCTTAGGCTCAGACAAAGCCCATTGGCTGGCTCAGCATTGGGCGCGTGTCAACGACCAAGGCGAATGGCGCATCTTGGGCCACGCAGCCCACAAAGTGGTCAACGCCCAGCTGTTCAAAACCGACGAGACCCAAGCCATTTACGAGCGCATCACTGCGCCTACTTTGTGTGTGGTGGCCAGCACAGACAGCATGAGCCAGTGGTGGAAAGACAGCTACACCTTGGATGAATTCATGCAACGCATTGCCGCAGTACCCCATCTCACCCACGCGGTCATTGAGGAGGCGGGACACATGCTGCACCACGATCAGCCCGCCATACTGGCTCGACACATAGAAGAATTCTTAAGTCTTCAAACTGTCATATAAGCCACTAAAATTTGGCACTTAATTACGATCTCAGCAACTCATGGCATTCCCCTCTTCATTTCGCGCCACGATGGCAGCCTTGGCACTCGCTTGCACAACAGGCGTTGGTAACGCTCATGCCACAGACAACGGTTTGTACGACTGGCAACCTTGCCCCGACAGCTTGGCCGTTGAAGGCGAAACACGAACCACCAAAAAGTGGGAGGTGATGCTGTCGCCTTACACCCACCACTGGAATGACAACCCCGAACACCGCCCCGTCAAACTGATCTCTTTGGACAGTCACGTTTCTGGCGGTCGCTTTTGCGGTTTAGCTTTGTTCACCAACTCCTTTGGCCAAGCCTCGACCTATGTGTACGTGGGCAAGCAATGGGATGGCATTTTGGGCAACCCCAAACTGTTCACGAAAGTGTCAGCCGGCTTGTTGTGGGGTTATCGGGGCGAATACAAAGAGAAAATTCCGTTCAACCACCTCGGCATCGCGCCAGCTGTGATTCCATCTCTCGGCTATTACGTCACCCCCAAAGATTCCGCACAGGTCTATTTGCTGGGTACGGCGGGCCTTTTATTTGCCTACAGCCGCAGCTTCTAAGAGCCGGTCTGAACGTGAGAAAATACGCGGTTACTTAGACACCTAAAGAAGACCGCATCATGGAAGCAGAACGCATCAACCTCATTGGATCTACCCTCGCCGACCTGAGCGTGCGCACGGTAGATCTCCGGAGGTATCTTTGACTACGATGCCAAATCCGAGCGTCTGCGCACCGTCAACGCGTCGCTAGAAGACCCAACCATCTGGAACGACCCCAAAAAAGCGCAAGAGCTGGGTCGTGAAAAGAAAGCACTCGACGGCGTGGTCGTCACCCTCACCCGCCTGACCCAAGAGCTGGCAGACAACGCCGAGTTGTTTGAAATGAGCAAAGCCGACAACGACGAAGACGGCTTGATGACCATCGAAGCCGACACCCAAGGCTTGGTCAAAACCATCGAAGAGCTCGAATTCCGCCGCATGTTCAGCAACGAAGCGGATCCTCTCAATTGCTTCTTGGACATCCAAGCCGGTGCCGGTGGCACCGAAGCCTGCGACTGGGCCAGCATGCTGCTGCGCCAGTACCTCAAATACGCTGAACGCAAGGGCTTCAAAACCACCGTCGAAGACGAATCTGCGGGTGACGTGGCCGGCATCAAAGGCGCCACTATCAAGATCGAAGGCGAATACGCCTTTGGTTTGTTGCGCACCGAAACTGGCGTGCACCGCTTGGTGCGCAAGTCGCCGTTTGACAGCTCGGGCGGCCGCCACACCTCTTTTGCGTCCGTCTTTGTGTACCCCGAAATTGATGACTCGATCGAAATCGACATCAACCCCTCCGACGTGCGCACCGACACCTACCGTGCCTCTGGCGCGGGTGGTCAGCACATCAACAAAACCGACTCTGCTGTGCGTTTGACCCACATCCCCACCGGCATCGTGGTGCAGTGTCAAGACGGCCGCAGCCAGCACAGCAACCGTGACGTGGCTTGGAAACGTTTGCGCTCACGCTTGTATGACTTCGAGATGCGCAAGCGCCAAGAAGAACAGCAAAAGCTCGAAGACACCAAGACCGATGTGGGCTGGGGTCACCAAATTCGCAGCTACGTGCTGGACAACAGCCGCATCAAAGACTTGCGTACCAACGTTGAAGTCTCGGCTACACAAAAAGTCTTGGACGGCGACCTCGATGCTTTCATCGAAGCGTCACTCAAGCAAGGCATCTAAGGAACACCATGTACCGTGAAGGCACAGCCCCATTGATTCAACGCGCCGACTACACCGCGCCAGCGTTTTGGATTGACACCGTCAATTTGACGTTTGACTTGGACCCCGCCAAGACCCGCGTGCTCAACCAAATGCGCGTGCGCCGCAACCCTGACGTGGCGGCCCAGCCCCTGCGTTTGGATGGCGATGAGCTCAACCTCGCCCGCGTGTTGGTCAACGGCCAAGGCACGTCGTTCAAGATGGACGGCAGCCAATTGGTGCTGGAGAACTTGCCCGAAGGCCACGAGGCTTTTGATCTGGAAATCTTCACCACCTGCAACCCTGCAAAGAACACCAAGCTCATGGGCTTGTATGTGAGCAACGACTCGTTCTTCACGCAGTGCGAGGCTGAAGGCTTTCGCCGCATCACCTACTTCTTGGACCGCCCCGATGTGATGTCCAACTACAGCGTCACGCTGCGCGCCGACAAAAAGGCGTTCCCTGTGTTGCTGAGCAACGGCAACTTGGTGGAAGAAGGTAACCTCGAAGAAGGCCGCCACTTTGCCAAGTGGGTCGACCCGCACAAAAAGCCGTGCTACTTGTTTGCCTTGGTAGCAGGCCAGTTTGTGTGCCGCGAGCAGCGCGTCAAAGCGCCATCGGGCAAAGAGCATTTGCTGCAAGTGTTTGTGCGCTCTGGCGATTTGGACAAAACCGAACACGCCATGAACTCGCTCATGGCTAGCATCAAGTGGGACGAGCAGCGCTTTAACTTGAGCCTCGACCTTGAGCGCTTCATGATCGTCGCTACCAGCGACTTCAACATGGGCGCGATGGAAAACAAGGGCCTCAACATCTTCAACACCAAGTTTGTGTTGGCCAACTCTGCCACTGCCACCGACATGGACTACGCCAACATTGAGAGCGTGGTCGGCCATGAATACTTCCACAACTGGACGGGCAACCGCGTGACTTGCCGCGACTGGTTCCAGCTCTCACTCAAAGAAGGCCTGACGGTTTTCCGCGACCAAGAGTTCAGCCAAGACTTGGCGGCTGAAGCGTTGAAAGACAACCCAACGGCTGCCGCCTCGGCCAAAGCCGTCAAGCGCATCGAAGACGTGCGCTTGTTGCGCACTGCACAGTTCCCAGAAGACGCAGGCCCCATGGCCCACCCTGTGCGTCCTGACAGCTATGTAGAAATCAACAACTTCTACACCGTCACGATTTACGAAAAAGGCTCTGAGGTTGTGCGCATGATGCAGACCCTGACCTCGCGTGAAGGTTTTGCCAAAGGCATGTCGCTCTACTTCGAGCGCCACGATGGCCAAGCGGTGACGTGCGACGACTTCGCCCAAGCGATTGCCGATGCCAACCCTGGCTCTGCACTGGCCACACACTTGGCGCAGTTCAAGCGTTGGTACGCGCAAGCAGGCACACCGCGTGTGCAAGCTGCTGGCAGCTACCACGCCGACACACGCAGTTACACACTGAACCTGAGCCAAAGTTGCCCACCCAGCCCTGGCCAAGAGCACAAAGAACCGTTTGTCATTCCCGTGCAATTTGGCTTGCTGGGTGCCGATGGCCGCGAAGTGTTGCCCACGCAACTCTTGGTACTCACTGAAAACAAGCAAAGCTTCGAGTTCAAAGACTTGACCTTGCAAGCGGGCGAAGAGCCTGTGCCATCCATCTTGCGCGGCTTCAGCGCTCCTGTGGTGTTGGAGAAAGACTTCACGCCCACGCAACTGCTCACGCTCTTGGCGCACGACACCGACCCCTTCAACCAATGGGAAGCAGCGCAACGCCTGTGCTTGAATGCAGCGCTCAGCGCAGTTGCCGCCAGCAACGCACCCACACAGGTGTTGGATGCCGCCTTGGTGCTAGCCCTGCGCACCGTGCTGCGCAACCCCGCTTTGGACGCAGCCTTCAAAGACTTGGTGCTCACCTTGCCTTCTGAAACCTACATCGCCGAACAGCTGGACGTGGTGGACCCACAACGCATCCACGCTGTGCGCGAATCTATGCGTGCGCAACTGGCCCGCGAGTTGCACGACGATTGGGCTTGGGCTTTTGAAGCCCACAGCGAGAACGGCGCTTTCAACCCCGACTCCGTGTCGAGTGGCCGCCGCGCCTTGAGTGGCATGGCGCTCACCATGTTGTGTTTGGACGCACGCACCACCGGCGACGTGGTGTGGCCTGGCCGCACCTTCCAGTGTTTCAAAGACGCGCACAACATGACCGACCGCTTCAATGCGTTAAGCGCTTTGGTCAGCGCAGGTCACGAGCTGGCAGGCGATGCCCTGCAACGCTTCTACAACCTCTTCCACAAAGAAGCCTTGGTGATGGACAAGTGGTTTGCCCTGCAAGCGGGCAGCACCGACCGTGGTGGCAACATCTTGTCGCTGGTGCGCAACCTCATGTTGCACCCCGACTTCCACATCAAAAACCCCAACCGCGCACGCAGCCTGATTTTCAGTTTCTGCAGTGCAAACCCCGGCGCATTCCACCGCAGCGATGCGGCAGGCTATGTGTTCTGGAGTGAACGCGTGTTGGAGCTCGACGCCATCAACCCCCAAGTCGCCGCCCGTTTGGCACGCGCCTTGGACCGTTGGTCCAAATTGGCCGAGCCCTACCGCACCGCCGCGCACGAAGCCATCAAACGCGTCGCCGCCAAAACCGATTTAAGCAACGACGTGCGCGAAGTGGTTTCGCGCGCCCTCTCCAACTAAGGACTTGCCATGCCTATTTCTCTCACCCGCTATCTGGTCGAACAACAACGCGCCAAAGGCCTCATCCCATCTGAGCTGCGCTTGTTGCTCGAAGTCGTGGCACGTGCTTGCAAAAGCATCAGCCACGCCGTGAACAAAGGTGCCTTGGGCAGCGAACTCGGCGATGTCATGGGCTCAGCCGGCAGCGAAAACGTGCAAGGTGAAGTGCAAAAGAAACTCGACATCATCGCCAACGATGTGTTGATTGAAGCCAACGAATGGGGCGGCCACTTGGCAGCCATGGCGTCCGAAGAAATGGACAGCATCCACGTCGTGCCCAACCGCTACCCCCAAGGCGAATACCTCTTGATGTTTGACCCACTCGATGGCTCAAGCAACATCGAAGTCAACGTGAGCATTGGCACCATCTTCAGCGTGCTCAAAAAAGTCGACCCCAGCAAAGGCGTGAGCGAAGACGACTTCTTGCAGCCCGGCACCCAACAAGTGGCCGCCGGCTACTGCGTGTACGGCCCACAAACCACCTTGGTGCTGACCGTGGGTGACGGCGTGGCCATGTTCACCTTGGACCGCGAGCAAGGCTCGTTTGTGTTGACGCAAGAAAACGTCAAGATCCCTGCGGACACCAAAGAGTTCGCCATCAACATGAGCAACATGCGCCACTGGGACGAGCCCGTCAAGCGCTACATCGACGAGTGTTTGCAAGGTGAAGAAGGCCCACGCGGCAAAAACTTCAACATGCGTTGGATTGCTTCCATGGTGGCCGACGTGCACCGCATCCTCACACGCGGTGGCGTGTTCATGTACCCCTGGGACAAGCGCGAGCCAGGCAAAGCCGGCAAGCTACGCTTGATGTACGAAGCCAACCCCATGAGCTGGCTGGTCGAGCAAGCCGGTGGTGCATCCACCGATGGCCGTCAACGCATCATGGACATTCAGCCCACACAACTGCACCAACGCGTGAGCGTGGTGTTGGGTTCTAAGAACGAAGTGGAACGTGTGACGAGCTATCACACGCAAAAATAAACGCAGCGCTCAGGGGGCCGTATGCCAAACAAAAAGCCCGCTTGATGCGGGCTTTTTCGCGACTCTGTGACGTACTAAACCCCAATGAAGCGATGCCACAACCCGTGGTCGGCCTCTAACTCCGCAGACGCACCCTGCCACACCACTTGCCCACGCTCAATGATGGTGTGTTGGTCGGCCAATTGAACAAGCTTTTGCACATACTTGTCGATCACCAAAATGCTTTGACCTTCGCCGCGCAAGGTGTGCAGACAACGCCAGATATCTTCACGCACCAAGGGGGCCAAGCCTTCGGTGGCTTCGTCTAGCACTAGCAAGTGTGGGTTGGTCATGAGGGCGCGGCCAATGGCAAGCATTTGTTGTTCGCCGCCCGAGAGTTGGTTGCCCATGTGACGGTGGCGCTCGGCCAAGCGCGGGAACAGGGCATATACGCGCTCTAGAGTCCATGGGTTGGTGCTGCTGTTGCGATTGGATGCAAAGGCCAACAGGTTTTCTTGCACCGAGAGTGTTGGGAAAATTTGCCGACCTTCGGGCACCACGGCCAGGCCCATGCGGGCAATTCGGTCGGGGCTGTAGCCCTCGACACGTTCGCCACAAAAACGCACCGTGCCCGACAACGCAGGCGTGAGGCCCAAGATGGAACGCACGGTGGTGGTTTTACCCATGCCGTTACGGCCCAGCAAAGTAGACACACCGCCAGCTTCGATGGACAGGCTGATGCCAAACAACACTTGGCTGCTGCCATAGCCGCTGTGCAAGTCGTGAACTTCTAACAAGGCGCTCATGGTTTATTCGTCGCCTAAGTAAGCGCGCTTCACAGCCGTATCGTTTTTGATGTGCTCTGCCGTGCCACACGCGATGACTTGGCCCGACACCAACACCGAGATGGTGTCGGCTAAGCGAAACACCGCATCCATGTCGTGTTCGACCAGCAGCAGCGTGGTGTCACCGCGCAAGCTTTGCAGCAGTTGCACCATGCGCTCAGATTCATCAGGGCCCATGCCAGCCATAGGCTCGTCGAGCAGCATCAACTTTGGCGAAGTGGCCAAAGCCAAGCCCACTTCAAGCTGGCGTTGCTCGCCGTGCGACAGCGCACCTGCGGGCTGCATGAGTTGCGCTTGCAAGCCCACGCGCTCGGCCACCTCGGCAGCGCGCGCATAACGCGCATGCTCGCTGCGTGCGGCGCGCCAAAACTTGAAGCTGCTTCCTTCATCAGCTTGGATAGCCAACGCCAAGTTGTCCTGCACCGTGAGGCGTGTGAACACGCTGGTGATTTGATAAGACCGCACCAAGCCCAGCCTTGCACGCTGGTGCATCGCCGTGTGCGTGAGGTCTGCCCCATCAAACACAATGCGGCCTTCGTCGGGCGCTAACGCACCTGAGATTTGGTGAATGAGTGTGGTCTTACCCGCGCCATTGGGACCAATGAGCGCGTGAATTTCGCCACGCTTCACTTGCAGTGTGGCGTGGTCGGTCGCAGCCAAACCACCAAATCGTTTGACCAAGTTGTCCACGTGCAGCAAAGGCGCGCTCATGGCGTGTCCTTTCGCTGCAGGCGTTGCAACACACTGGTGAGGCCATTGGGGGCCAGCAGCACAACCAGTAGCAGCAAAGCACCTAGGCCAAGTTGCCAATGGATGGTGAAGTGGCTCAGTGTTTCTTCTAGCAGCAAGAACACCACCGCACCCCACACGCCGCCATACAAGTGGCCCACGCCACCCAAGATGACCATCATCATCAACAGGCCCGATTGGCTCCACTGCATGAGCGCAGGGCTAACAAAGCCACCTTGGTTAGCCAGCAGCGCACCAGCCAAACCGGCCAACGCACCGGCCATCACAAACGCAGCCAGCTTGTAGCGGTACACCGCGTAGCCCAGCGCTTGCATGCGCACTTCGTTCTCGCGAATGGCTTGCAGCACATGGCCAAAGCGCGCATTCTGCACACGGGCCACGGCATAAATGGCCGCCACGCACACAGCGAGCACCACGTAATAAAACGAGGTCTCGTCGTTGATGTCCACAAACGGAATTTGCGAACGAGTGGCCAATGACAACCCATCGTCACCGCCATAGGCTTTGATGGAAATGGTGAGGTAGTAAATCATCTGGGCAAAGGCCAGCGTGATCATGATGAAGTACACGCCTTGCGTGCGCAGGCTGATCGCACCAATCAGCAAAGCAAACAAAGCGCTCACCACCATCGCCGCAGGCCACAACACCCACGCGTCCGTGATGCCCATTTGCGTGAGGATGGCCACGCTATACGCGCCCACGCCCACAAACGCCGCATGACCAAAGCTGACCATGCCACCAAAACCCAAAATGAAATTAAGGCTGGTCGCGGCCAATGCAAAAATCAAAATGCGACTGGCCAAGGCGATGTAAAAACCTTCGCCCACTGCGTTGGCGATGAAAGGCAACGCGACCAAAAGCAACAACGCAGGCACGCTCCAGCGCCACTGCAAAGAGTGGTCTAAAGATGTGGAGCGAGGTGAATGGGCCATGCGAATTTTGTAGTGCTGTATTTCTCTAAGTCGTACGTTGTTTAACCATGTGTCGGAAACAACCCGCGCGGCTTAAAGAACAACACAGTCGCCATGAGCATGTAAATCAGAATAGACGCCACAGCGGGGCCAGCGCTGGATGCCGCCTCGGCACTGAGCAGCGAGTCAAACACCATGGGCACCAAAGTGCGTCCTGCTGTGTCGACCACGCCCACCAACATCGCGCCCAAGAACGCGCCGCGTATCGAGCCAATGCCACCGATGACGATGACCACAAACGCCAAAATCAAAATGCTCTCGCCCATGCCCACTTGCACGGCCAGCAGCGGGCCCAGCATGCCGCCCGCAATGGCGCACAGTGCAGCACCCACAGCAAACACGGCTGTGAACAAACGTGTCACGTTGCTGCCCATGGCCAAAGCCATTTCACGGTTGGCTGCACCCGCACGCACTTGCATGCCCACGCGCGTGCGCGTGATGAGCACATACAAAAACAAAGCCACAGCCAAACCCACGCCAATGATGAACAAGCGATAGGCGGGATAGAAAAAGCCACTCACCAATTCCACAGGGCCGCTCAAAGAAGCTGGCGGGTTCAAGGTGATGGGCTGTGCGCCCCAAATCAAGCGCACGGTTTCGTTGCACATCAAGAGAATGGCAAAGGTGCCCAGCACTTGGGAGAGGTGGTCACGCTCGTACAGGCGACGCAGGATAGATACTTCGAGCAACACGCCAAACAGCGCAGCACCCGCCACACCTGCGCCCAGCCCCAGCCAAAAAGAATCGGTGGCCGCAGCCACCGTGGCAATCAGGTAAGCGCCCACCATGTAGAGCGAGCCATGCGCGAGGTTGATCATGTCCATGATGCCAAACACGAGCGTCAAGCCCGCGGCCAGCAAGAACAACATCAACCCAAACTGCAAGCCGTTGAGCGATTGCTCAAACAGCAAAATGCCATCCATATTTACAGGCTAGGCATCTTGCAGCTAGCTACGTATGCGTCTGCATGGTTCTTGAACACGGGGCTCAAAGTGCGGTTGGTCACGCGGCCTTTGGCGTCTTTGGTGATGACGCGCAAGTAGTAGTCTTGAATGGGGAAGTGGTTGCTGTTGAACTTGAACGCACCACGCACCGAATCAAACTTGGCGGCTTCCAAAGCTTTGCGCACGGCGGCTTTGTCGTCGAGCTTGCCTTTGCTGTCACGCACTGCAGCTTCGATCAAACGTGCAGCGTCGTAGCCTTGGGCGGCGTACAACGTGGGCAAACGGCCATAGGCCTTCTCGAACTCGGCCACAAACTTTTTGTTGGCTGCGTTGTCCATGTCGTGGCCCCACTGCGAAGTGTTGAACATGCCGAGCATGGGCTCACCCACGGCTTTGATCACGTCTTCATCGCCTGAGAAGCCAGGGCCAAACAAAGTGATGTCCTTAGACAAACCCGCGCCCACAAACTGTTTGATGAAGTTGATGCCCATGCCGCCGGGCAAGAAGATGTACACAGCGTCAGGCTTGGTCGCACGCAGCTTAGACAGCTCTGTGCCGTAGTCGAGTTGGTTCAAAGCGGTGTAGGTCTCGGATGCCACTTCGCCTTTGAAGAAACGCTTGAAACCTGCAATGGCATCTTTGCCTGCGGGGTAGTTAGGGGCGATCAAAGCCACTTTTTTAAAGCCTTTGTCGGTCACCACTTTGCCCACGGCTTCGTGCATGTTGTCGTTTTGGTAAGACGCGCTGAAGAAGTAAGGGTTGCACTGCTCACCCGCAAACTGCGATGGGCCAGCGTTGGCGCTGATGTAGAAAGTTTTAGATTGGAAGGTAGGCGCGCCCACCGCCAGCATGACGTTGGAGAACACGATGCCCGTCATGAAGTCGACCTTGTCGCGCTTGACCAAGCGGTCTGCGGTTTGGCGGCCCACGTCGGGGCTGGCTTGGTCGTCAGCCACGATGACGTCCACGGACTTACCGCTGAACTTGCCACCCGACAGTTTGACCGCGAGCTGAAAGCCGTCACGGATGTCAACGCCCAAACCCGCGCCGGGGCCTGACAAGGTGCTGAGCAAACCGACCTTCACAGGTGCGTCGTTTTGCGCAAAACCAGATGCGCAAGCCAAGCCCAAACTCAGGGCAATCAAGGAACGGCGAAAAGCGTGCATGAACAAGTCTCCAAATATGAGGGCTAGATTTTAAGTTGGCTATCATTCTCTCCCATGAAATTCATGACTTGGCCCGTTCCCGCCCTGCTCGCTTGGGGTTCGTCTTGGCTCATCTTCAAAGGTTTGCAAGCGGTGGGCCTGAGTGAAGCCATTGCTTTCATTGCGGCCACGTGTTTGGGTGGTTTTTTAAGCGCCTTGGCGCACACGCCCATGCGTAAGGCCTTGATCGTGTTGGGTTTTCCACTCTCGATGGCGGCGTCTTCATCGACCCTGAACGTACCGCCCATTGGCTGGCTGTTCTTGCTGGGTTTGATCGTTTTGGTTTACCCGCGCAAAGCATGGCGCGATGCACCGCTGTTCCCCACCCCTAAAAAAGCGCTGCGTGAAATGCAGCAACACATCGTGCTGCCGGCAGGCGCGCGCATCTTAGATGCAGGCAGTGGCATGGGTGACGGTTTGTTGGCCTTGCGTGATGCGTTTCCACGTGCCGAGCTGCACGGCGTCGAAATGAGCTGGCCATTGCGCGTGCTCAGCGCCATGCGCTGCTCGTTTGCGCGCATTCGCCAAGGCGACATTTGGCTGGTGGACTGGCGCAGCTTTGACATGGTTTACATGTTTCAACGCCCCGAAAGCATGCCCCGCGCTGTGGAAAAAGCAGAGGCTGAACTGCGCCGTGGCGCTTGGCTGGTGAGCTTAGAGTTTGAAGCACAAGAGCTGATTCCCAGCGCCATCCTCACCTGCCGCGATGGCCGCCCCGTGTGGATGTATCAGGTGCCGTTTAACCGACGCAGCGATGCGCGTCGCTAATTAAGTCAGACGGCTCACCAACAGCTTGTCAATGCGTCGGCCATCGAGGTCGACCACTTCAAAGCGCCACTCGCCAAAAGTCACTACATCGCCAACAGCGGGCAACTCGCCAGAGATTGCCATCACCAAGCCCGCCACCGTGTTGTAAATGCCACGGTCCTCGTCTGGCAATTCTTTGATGCCCAGGCGCGCTTTGAATTCAGTGACGGGCATCAAACCATCGACCAGCCAAGAACCGTCTTCGCGCTGTGTGGCCCATGCCTCATCGGTGGGCGTGGCTTGAAGCAACTCACCCGTGATGGCCTCCAACAAATCGCGCGGTGTGAGCAAGCCGTGCACCACGCCGTATTCGTCCACCACCAACACCATGCGTCCGTGCGCGGTGGCGCGCTCGGCGGGTTTGCGAAACTGCTCTAGCAAATCCAACCCACTCAAGGTTTCAGGAATAAAAGCCACGGGCTTGGCCAAAGCCTCCACCGTCATGTCGGTGCCAGGTGGCAAACGCAAGAGCTGAGACACACTCACCGCGCCCACCACGTTGTCGAGGTCGCCACGGCAGACGGGGTACCACGAGTGCGCGCCACTGGCACCCACTTGCGCCAAGGCTTGGGGCACGGGCAGCTTGGCATCAAGCCACTCGATGTCAGAGCGGTGCACCATGATGGAGGTGAGTGGACGCTCGTCCAGGTTGAACACGTTTTGCACCATTTGGTGTTCGTGCTGTTCAATCAAACCCGCGTCCACACCTTCGACCAAGCTGGCTGAAATTTCTTCTTCCGTCACCGTGCGTGCGCCATGCACATCGATGCGCAACAGCTTCAAGATAGCGCTGGTGCTGGCGGACAACAAATGCACAAAAGGCTTGGCCAAGGTGGCCAAAGCCAACATCACGGGCGCCGCCACACGCGCCACGGACTCTGGAAACAACTGGCCAATGCGCTTGGGCACCAGTTCGCCAAACAAGATGGTGCTGAAAGTGATGATGGTCACCACAAAGGCTGTGGCCAAACCAGCGGCCCAGCTTTCGGGCACGCCTTGCACTAGCAACCAATATGAAAAGTCATCGCTAAAAGCGGCCTCACCCACGATGCCGTTGAGCACGCCGATGGACGTGATGCCAATTTGCACGGTGGACAAAAACTGCGTGGGCTGCTCCATCAGGCGCAACGCTGCGTGCGCACCGGTATCACCCGTCTCGGCCAATGCTGCCAAACGTGCTTTGCGGCTGGATGACAGCGCCATCTCAGACATGGCAAACACGCCGTTGAGCAGCGTGAGAAAAACAATCAACAAAACATCCATCACAATCTCCTACATGGCACTTTACTTGATTGGCGACGTGCAAGGCTGCGACGAAGCCTTAGAACGTTTGTTGACGCACATCGCGTTCTCCCCCAGCTGCGACACGCTGTATTTGCTGGGCGACTTGGTCAACCGCGGCCCCAACAACACAGGCGTGCTGCGCCGCTTGATGGCCCTCGGAGCAAGCGCGCAATGCTTGCTGGGCAACCACGATTTGCATTTGCTCGCTGTGTCGCAGGGCGTGCGCCAACCCAACAAACAAGACACCATCCAAGATATCTTGACCGCCTCCGACAGCACCGAGCTGCTGCACTGGCTGCGCCACCAACACATGGCCTTGTGTGTGAACAACCTGCTGATGGTGCACGCAGGCGTGCTGCGACAGTGGACCGCACAGCAAACCATGGCGCTGGCTGGCGAAGTAGAAGCCGTGCTGCGCAGCGACGACTGGGTGCACTTCATGCCGCAGATGTATGGCGGCATGCCCAATGTGTGGCGTGATGACCTAGAGGGTGCAGACCGCTTGCGCGTGATCGTCAACGCCCTCACCCGCTTGCGCTTTTGCGATACACAGGGCGCGATGGACTTCAGCGTGAAAGAAAGCGCAGACAAAGCCCCCGCGCACTTGATGCCGTGGTTTGATGTGCCGGGCCGACTGACGGCCGATGTGCGCATGGCCTTTGGCCATTGGTCCACCGTGCATATTGCAGACCGCCCTGATGTGGTGTGCCTAGACGATGGGTGTGTGTGGGGTGGGTGCTTGAGTGCGGCGAAGCTTGAAGCCTCAGACACGCATTTGGGCGTAACTGAGGCTCCTGCATGGGAACGACTGAGTGTGAAGTGTCCGCAGACCCTGAACCCGCTGGCCTGATCAAACTAATTTGATCCAGAGGGACTGTTCAATTGCCCCTTCCAAGCAGCGACAGTCTCTTTGATGAGCTGAGAAACAATTCGACTAGCTTGTGTGAAATGGCCCTGTTTTGGGTGAGCGAGTGTGACAAAGCGCTTCAAGTCTGGGCCGATGACCTTTGCGGCTTGCAACTTTCCAGTACGCAACTCATCGTCAACAGAAAACGGTCCAAGCAATGCATACATGTGCGGGTTGGATGCAATGATTTCCTTTTGAACGCGCAATGAATCTGCCTCCACTTCAGCCAGCAAACTAAACCCCTTACTTTTTGCCGTTTCATCCAAGATTGATCGCCAATGCGAGGGGCGTCTTGGTAAAACAAGCGGTAGACCTTGAAGGCGTTTGAAGTCAACGGTATCTGAATAGGTCAATGAAAGGCCAGGACACGAAACAAGATATGTATTCGCCGTGGACAGCAGTGTCTCATCGCTACCGGTTGGTTTTTCATATCGAAACAAGATCGCCATATCCACAGCACCTGTATCCAGTAACGCATCTAGCTCGCTACCTTGCCCCTCACGAATATTCAGTTTGATCTTTGGATACTCGTGGTGAAGACGTTTGAAGATATGGGTCATTAATGGATGCGCAGCTGACGGCAATACGCCAATCCTCACTTCCCCCATGGGTACTTTGGACGTTTGACGTATATCGGAGAAAAGTTCATCGCTGTCTTTGAGCCACCCTCGCACACGCTGCTGAACATGTTCGCCAAATTCGGTCAACACAACACCTCGACCCGTTCGTCTGAACAGCGCTCCACCGCAGGTTTTCTCAAAATCACTGATTTGTCTGCTGATGTGCGATTGCACGGTGTTTCTTTGCACAGCAACTTTCGTGAAGCTGCCAAGCTCAGCGACCTCGATGAATAGCCTTAAATCATTAATTTGCATAGACACCTCTCAGATATGCCATTTTAGGCATATCTGAAATCTCAGAAAACATCCTATGCAGATGGTTTATCCATCCATAAACTCGCGCTCATTGTTCAGAAGCACCGATGGTCGGTGCCGTATATCAAAGGAAAAACGATGAGCTTTGTCAGTTTTGAAATTGCCGGTCAACAGACCTATGGCCTCTGGAAAGATGAGAGCAACTGGATACAAGTGCCTCAAGTATTTCAAGCTGAATATCCAGATTTGAAGTCAGTCATTGCTGCCAACAAACTCGATGAATGTGAAGCCTTGACACGCCAAAGCGGCAAGAGCGTGACTGCATCGCAAGCGCACCTATTGCCGGTGATTCCTAATCCCAGCAAAATTTTCTGCATAGGCTTGAACTACAAAACTCACGTCGCTGAAACCAAACGCGCAGATAGCGACTACCCCGCCATCTTCACGCGCTTTGCTGATAGCTTGACCGCACACAACGCCCCTTTGCCGCATCCTAAAGAAACAAAGCGTTTTGATTTTGAAGGTGAATTGGCAGTCATCATTGGCAAAGGTGGTCGCAACATCACGCAGGCTCAAGCGCTTGATCACATCGCTGGCTACGCCTGCTTCAACGATGGCACAGCGCGCGATTGGCAGCGTCATACGCACCAATGGATTCCCGGTAAGAACTTCCCATCAACAGGCCCACTCGGCCCATTCATGGCCACTAGCAAAGAAATTCCAGACGTGAACCAACTCACCTTGGAGTCTCGCTTGAATGGCGAGGTCATGCAGCATGCGAGCGTGGCTGATTTGATTTACACCTTACCCGTGATCATCGAATACCTCTCTGGATTTACCAACCTCTCACCTGGTGATGTCATCGCGACCGGCACACCTGGTGGTGTGGGTGATCGTCGCGAACCCCCTGTATATATGAAAGCTGGTGATGTGATTGAAATCGAAATTACTGGCTTAGGCACCCTACGCAACGTGGTGTCAAACGCCGCTTAAAGGAAAAATAATGTCTAAATCAAAAAACTCTTTACGAATTGCGGTCGACATTGGCGGCACATTCACGGATATGGCTTGCTTTGACGAGTCCACAGGTGCGATTTCATTCGGTAAAGCACTCTCAACCCATGGCGAACTGGTCACAGGTATCCAAAACACACTAGATGGCGCTGGTATTGATTTGAGCAATGGCTATCTGTTCCTGCACGGCTCAACCATTGCGATCAACACATTGCTTGAGCGCAATGGTGCAAAAACCGCGTTGCTGATCACGGAAGGCTTTCGTGACATCTATGAAATTGGCCGCGTGAATCGACCAGATGCCTACAACCTGTTCTTTTCAAAGCATGAGCCTCTAGTTCCGCGCTCACTGCGCTACGAGGTATCAGAGCGTTTGCGTGCTGATGGTTCCTTGCACAAGCCCTTAGATGAAGAGGGTGTTCGGGCACTTGCACGAGAACTGAAAGCAAAACACATTGAAGCAGTTGCAGTGCTGTTGTTGCATTCGTACCGCAACCCTGACCACGAACGTCGCGTCAAGGCCATCTTGCAAGAGGAAATTCCAGGTGCATTTGTGACGGCATCGCATGAACTATCACAGGAGTACCGCGAGTTTGAGCGCGTATCGACAGCCGTAGCTAATTCGTATGTAGGCCCGCGTGTCTCGGAGTACCTCGGTGAGCTAGAGCATCACTTGAGCGACAAGGGATTTGAAGGTGACTTTTATGCCGTGCAATCTACCGGTGGTTTGTTTCCCGTAGAGCATGCTCGCCGCGATTGCGTGCGCATGCTTGAGTCTGGACCTGCAGCGGGCGTGATTGGCGCGCAAGCAATTTGCGAACAGTTAGGAATGCCCGACTCTATTGCCTTTGACATGGGCGGAACAACGGCAAAGGCTGGCGTGATCAGTGAAGGTCGTCCATTGACGACTGGCAGTGCGCTCATCGGAGGTTATGAAAAGGCTTTGCCAATTCAGATCCCAATGATGGACATTTTTGAAGTGGGCACGGGCGGTGGTTCTATCGCCCGCGTTGAGCTGGGCAATTCATTGCGCGTTGGCCCCCGCTCTGCAGGCAGCATGCCTGGTCCCGTTTGCTACGGTCGCGATGGCACTGAACCCACGGTGACAGATGCCAACCTGATTCTGGGACGCTTGGATGAACACAACTTCCTCGGTGGCGAAATGCCGTTGTACTTGGACCGTGCCAAGCACGCCATGGAGGAAAAAATCGCAAAGCCTTTGGGCTTGGATGCAACCAAGGCAGCAGATGGCATTTTGCGTATCGCTGTGACACAAATGTCTCATGCCGTCAAAGCCGTGACGACTGAGCGAGGTCTAGACGCAGGCAGTTTCACCATGGTGGTGTATGGCGGCGCAGGCCCACTACACGCATCCGCCATTGCGCGTGAAATTGGTATCCGCAAGGTCTTGATTCCACATGCGCCTGGTTACTTCTCTGCCTATGGCATGTTGTTTAGCGACTTACGCTACGACTATGTCCGCTCGGTGTTCCGCCGCTTGGATAGCTTGTCATTTGATGAGATCGAAGCCTATTACAAAGAGATGGAAGACGAAGGCCGTGCAGCGATTGGTGCTTCACAAATTCGTCCAGAAGAAATCGTCTTTGAGCGTGCCGCAGACATGCGTTATTTCGGCCAGGAGCATGCAGTGACAGTTGACTTACCTCACGAGTTTTTTGTCAGCAAAGACCGTGCGGCGATCAAAAATCATTTCGACGAAGTGCACAAAGTTCGCTACGGAACTTCCGCCCCCAAAGAAGCGGCAGACATCGTCAGCTTGCGCGTCACCGTGTTGGGCCGCATGAAGAAACCGCCACGCAACGCCGTGGAATCCGGACAAGCATCCCCTGATGCGAAAGCTTTGCGTGCGCACAAGCCCGTCTATTTCCGCAGTGCAGGTCAGTTTGTTGATACGGCTGTCTATCGACGTGATTTGCTCAAGAGCGGCAATGAGTTTCACGGCCCGGCACTCGTGGAAGAGCATGCATCCACCACCGTGGTTCAACCAGGCGATAGCGTCAAAGTTGATCTGTACGGCAACCTTCAAATTTCTATCGGGAGTGACCGTTCATGAGCACGACACAAGTACAACACGCAAATGCACAGACTGTAGATCCAGTCATTGTGGAAATCATCCGTAACGGCTTGTTTGCTGTCACGGAGGAAATGAAAACCAACTTGATGCGCACCGCATACAACCTCATCATTTATGAAGCGTTGGATTTCACGGTCGGCCTATTCACCAAGGAGGGGGATACCGTCTCGATCGGCTTGGGATTGCCGATGTTCATTCGAGGCATGTCTGAAACAGTCAAGTCGAAGATTCGTCACTTTGGTTATGAAAACATCCACCCTGGTGACATCTTGGTCACGAATGATGCCTACACCACAGGCAGTCACTTGAACCACTTCACATTCACGATGCCGGTCTTCCACGAAGGTGAGCTGATTGGCTTTACCTGCTGCATGGCGCACTGGTTAGATGTGGGCGGTAGCTTGGGACAGATCACAACTGATATTTACTCCGAAGGCATCCAGATCCCTATCGTGAAATATCAAACTGCTGGCAAAGTCAACCAAGACTTGTTAGACATCATTGCGATGAATGTGCGTATGCCCGAGCGTGCTTTAGGTGATTTACGCGCCCAAATCACGGCTATCACTACTGGTGAGCGTCGATTCTTGGAGTTGGTGCAGCGCTACGGAAATCATGATGTCCAAGCCTCCATTCTTCAAATCATGGACGCCTCTGAAGCGCTCGCCCGTCAAAACACCTTGTCTATTCCGGATGGCGTGTACGAAGCCGAATCCTTCATGGATGACGATGGTTTAGAAATCGGTAAGCGCATCCCGATTCGCGTCAAGGTCACCGTCAAAGGTGATGAGATGGAAGTGGACTTGTCAGATGTGAGCAAGCAAGTCAAAGGCTTTTACAACTCTGGTTTCACAACAGGTATTGCTTGTGCGCAAGTGGCCTACAAATGTTTGACCACACCGACCGACTACCCCGTGAATGACGGTAGCTTCCGCCCTCTGAAAGTCATCATGCCCATGGGCACGGTTATCAGTGCTGAACGCCCTTACCCCATGCGTGTGTGGATGACGTTCCCCATGACTGTGATCGACACCATTTTCAAAGCCCTCGCACCAGCGATACCGCACCGTGCCATTGCGGGCCACCATGCCGATTTGGTGTTCCCCAACATCCACGGCATTTCGCCTGAAGATGGTCGCTTGTTCATTGTGGGCATTGGCCCCTTGGGTGGCGGTTGGGGTGCCAAGTCTCGCGAAGACGGTGTGTCTGTCACGGTCTGTATCAACGATGGCGACACACACAACAGCCCAACCGAACAACTGGAAGCGAAATATCCCGTTTTGGTTGAAAGCTACAAGATTCGTGAAGACAGCGCAGGCGCTGGCGAGTTCCGCGGTGGCCTAGGTGCCGAGATGGTGGTGCAGGCGTTATCACCGTTCTCTGTGACCACACGAATCGACCGCATGCATTGCAAGCCTTGGGGCTTAGAAGGTGGCGGAGAAGCCGCTGGCAATGGCATTGCCATCCGCCACAAAGGTGAGTGGAGCTCAGATTTGCCCAACGCCAAAATCTTCAACGTTCGCCTAGAACGCGGCGATGCCTACAAGATGCTTTCTGGTGGTGGCGGTGGCTTTGGCAGCCCATTCAAACGTGATGCAGATGCAGTGGCACATGACGCGCGCGAGGGCTATGTCAGTCGCGAAGCTGCTGAAAAACTTTACGGCGTGGTTTTGGATGACGACTTTAAAGTGAAGCCATCTGAGACGCAGCAATTACGAAGCAAAGCCCTTGCCTGAGTTATTTGAAATGACGGCATCCCAACAGCAAGCTGCTCACCTCTCCGGTCTTTGGAACCGGTTGTCAGGTCAGCACGTTGCAATGGGATGCTCATGCACGATGAGTGGCATGAGTGTCACGCTCGAAGATTTCGAGCTCGACATCGCAGACTATTTATGGGCGGAAAGCGAACGATTAGGCCAGACAGATGTCGTGGCTTTTTTACTTGCACCCGGCCCTATTTCTTCACAAAACCAAGCCATTCGAAACATCTTGAGCCGCTTGGAAGATGACGATGAAGTGAGTGAATCTGTCACCGATTGGTTGCTGCCGCGTATGACGAAAACAATTGAGTCATATGCCAAGCTCCATGGCCCTGCACCTGAAGCTCCCTTATTTGGAGGCTCATCCGCATGGCGCCAAGGTTACAGAGATTAAGTAGGTGTGAATTCAAAATTTAACTGGAGACAAACATGATTTCATTGACAAAGAAAATGCTTTCCATTGCTTTGCTAACAGCAACAGCATTTGCATCAGCACAGACAAAATTTCCAGATGGCACGATCAAATTGATCGTGCCATTTGCTGCGGGTGGTGGCGTAGACAATGCCGCCCGGTTGATTGCAAAGCAGATGCAATCAAATTTAAATATTCCAATCGTCGTGGAGAACAAACCAGGTGCCAGCGGAACAATTGGCGGCAAGTTTGTTCAAACATCACCTGCGGACGGTCAGACTTTGCTTTTCTCGGCGTCGACACATGCTTTGACAAAGCAAGTCATCGCAAACCCACCCTACGATCCGTTCACTGATTTTTCATATGTGGCACGCGTAGGCGAAGCCCCATTGCTGATGGTGATTGCACCGACATTGCCACAAACGAAACTGAAAGAAGTGATGGATTCTGCCAAGCAAAATCCAGACAAGTGGACAGCCGGCTTGCCAGCATTGGGCGCAGCTAGTCATTTGGCCACCTTGATGTTTGCCAAAGAAGGTAATTTGAATCTGACCATGACCGCCTACAAAGGCACAGCCCCAGCACTGACCGATGTCGCTGGCGGACACTCGCAAATTTTGATTGACTCCATCATCTCGTTGCAGTCAATCGCTAAAGCAGGCAAGGTGAAACCCATCGTCGTCACCTCTGCAAACCGAAGCTCTGCGATGCCCAATGTGCCTACCGCCGCTGAGAGTGGTTACCCAAAATTTGTCACCGAATCTTGGTATGGCATTTGGGCTCCAAAGGGTACACCTGATGACCGCGTTCAATTTTTGAACAAGGCAGCTAATGAAGCTGTGCGTCAACTCACTAAATCAGGTGCTTTTGAACAGCTCGGCATTGAGCCCGTCGTAGAGTCAGTCGATGAATTCAAGAAGTACACAGGCAAGTACATCACCGAAAACGCAGAATTATTAAAGGGCGCAGGCTTTAAGCCCGAATAAGCCAGCCATGCGGCTAATGCCAGTCAGTTAATCCACTGACTGGCATTTTTCATGGGTATTTATCAAGCGTTGCTTGGTACCGCCGGGCTCCACATGGCTCGATAACGCAAACAGAGCGATCTAGCCCCTATTGCCCCACTGCTAGGCCATGCTTAGTCCATACTTTGTTCGGATGTGGGCAATATCCATCCAATAGCTTAGTACGCACACTTCGCTGCGATGGCTATCAAAAATTCAGGTCTGTTTACCCATCTCACACGGTGTTCGATAGCCCCCCACCCCCTTCACATAAGCCAACAACTCCACAAAAAACGGATGCCTGCAAAGCGTGGTCGAATCGCCCACCAGCAACAGCTTGCGCCGTGCGCGGGTCATGCCCACGTTCATGCGGCGGATGTCAGACAGAAAGCCGATCTCGCCTTGGGGGTTGCTGCGCGTCAAGGTGATGGCAATGATGTCGCGCTCTTGGCCCTGAAACGAATCGACGGTGCCCACGCTGAGCCTGCGTTGCTGCAGCAAACCATTCAGCACTTCGCTGTCTTCGATGGCGTCTTTCAAATAGTTGATTTGGGCTCGGTACGGTGCGATGACGCCGATGCTCAGCGGGGTGTGTTGGTGTTCGTCGTGTTCGGCGGCGTCGTAGGGCGCCAGCAGCTGCGCCAGCCGCTCCAGCAGCAAGTGGGCTTCTTCGGGGTTGGCGGTTGAACGGCTTTCAGGAATGGCCATTTCTTGATAACCGCAGCCCGCCGTGTCGATGAATTCCACCGGCAAGTCGGGTGCAAAACGCAGGTCATAAGCCTCTAGGCCAGCGCAGCGCACGCTGGCGTGCGGCACCAGTTGGCCGCCATAAAACTTCTCGGAGCTGAAGCCCATGATGTGCTCGTGCATACGGTATTGCGTGGTGAGCATGCGGGCCGTGTTGGGTTGGCGCTGGATGCACTTTTCAAACAGGGTTTCGCGCAGGCCTTCGCGGGCGGCTTGTTCGCTTTTGACCGTAGGCGGCAGTTGGTGGTGGTCACCCGCCAACACAATGCGCTGGCCCTTGGCAATGGGTATCCAGCAACCCGGCTCCAGGGCCTGGGCAGCTTCGTCAATGAAGACGGTCTCAAAGCTCAGGTGGCGAATGTGGCGGTGGCTGGCACCCACCAGCGTGCAGGTGATGACCTGCACCGATTCGAGCACGTCCTCGGTCATGAAGCGCTCCAAGTCGTCGGCGGCTTGGCGCAACGTGCGCGCTTCTTCACGCAGCCATTGGCGGTGCTGACGCTCTTCAAAACCAAAGTGGCGAACGTGTTCGCTGGCCGTGTCTCGGTGCTGCTCAGCGGTTTGGCGCATCGCGTGCATCTTGGCGTAGCTGGGGTGAGCCATCACACCGGCGTCCAGCGTGTGCTTTAGCAGCAGCTCCGACACGCGGCTGGGGTTGCCCATGCGGATCACGTTCACACCACGCTCGGCCAGCTTTTCGGTCAGCAGGTCCACGGCGGTGTTGGAGGGGGCGCACACCAGCACGCGCCGCTCACGCCGGATGGTTTCCAAAATAGCTTGCACCAGCGTGGTGGTTTTGCCCGTGCCGGGCGGGCCATGGATGATGGCCACGTCTTGCGCCGAGATCACATGGCGCACAGCTACCAGTTGCGAGTCGTTGAGCGCACTCGGGTAAAACAGGTCGTCGGCTTGGGGCTCGCGATAGCTGGCCTGCCTGACGCCCAGCAGCACGTCGCGCAGTTCGGCCAAGCGGTTGCCGTGTGCGGCCATGACCGCGCTCATGGCTTGGTTCATCTCGCGGTAGCTCACTTCGTCAAAGGTGAGGTCAATGCCTAACGTGCTTTCGTTGAGGGTGCTTCCGTTTAGGGTGCTGCCGTTCATCACCCAGTCGGGCAGCTCTTCTTTGGTGGTGGTCAGCACCAGCTTGTTGCGCCGCACGCTGGTGACAACGCCGCTCAGTGTGAGCCTGTCAGATTCCTTATGGCCTGACGATTGGCCTGCTGCATTGCTGAACAGCGAAGCGTTCTTGCCCACCTGAAACAAGTGCAGGTCTTGCCGATGCGCAGGACGTTCAAGCTCCAACACCACTTTGCCACCAAAGCCAATGTCTTCTTGGGTGATGGTGACGGGGTACCAAGTCAAGCCGCGCCGACGGCGCTCTTTGATGCTGGCACTGGCGTTTTTGAGTTTGAATTGCGCTTGATCTTCCTTTTGCTCCAGTTGCATGAGTGCACGCACATGGCGTAACTCATGTTGGACATCACGTTGAACAGCGCAAGGTGCGGTGAGGATCGGGTCTTGGTCAGCCAAAGGGAATGGGAAAGGGAGCGAGAGGGTGCACGGGACTCTAACTCAAACAACCAGTGAAAGACCTGCGCCGTCGTGACTCAGAAATGGCTGTCACTGTAGCTCACTGACGCGAAGACTTTATGCAGCCGTCAAAGGCTCCATACGCACCACCGCACGCGCTCCCACGGCACTGGCAAAACGTTGGACTGTTCGCATGGATGGCGTGCCCCTGCCACTTTCGATGCGCGCCACCACGCTTTGGGTTGTACCCATGAGTGCGGCCACATCGCCTTGCGTCAGGCCCGCTTGCGTGCGTGCTGCAATCAATTCACGGGCCAGCTCAAACTCGGGCGTTTGTGCGTCATAGGCTTGGCGAACGGCAGGGTTGGTCAGCAGTTCAGCTTTCACGTCTTTCAGGCTTTTCATGTCGATTCCTCCAAGCGTTTCAATGCGGTTTCAATGGCCCTTCGCGGTGTGGTCTGCGTCTTTTTTATAAACAAATGCAGCACCAGCAAAGTGCGCCCCTGCACGGCGGCGTAAACGGCACGGGCAATACCATCGCGTCCCGTCATGCGCATTTCCCACAGCTTGCTTTCTAGTGGGCGAATGTGCGGCAAGCCCACACGATGCGGCCCCAAGTCCACCAGCATTTGACCGATGTGCAGAAACCGAGCTTGCATATCGGCCGGAATGGTCTGTAATTCATGCGCCGCCAGTGGATGCAGGGTCACAGTCCACTGAGTTTCAATTATAGCCTTTTTGCTATCTTTTGGGTTTTTCATGCAGCTCCCCTAGGTCCCGTTTAGTCCCTCTGGCAGCTTAAGGCGCTCACTTTTCAGCGAGGGCTATCACCAATTCAAATCTGTTTGCCTATCTCATGCGCTTTGCTGTAGCCCCTTCGCACCAAAAAAAACGCGCAGACTGCGCGTTTTCTTTTAAGTGGTCGACTTGAACAAAGCCGCCATCACCCGCTTGGGCTTGATGTTGGCCGACTTGCGCAGTGGGTCGGGTGCAGCAGGTGCTGCGGCCTCTGCGCTGCGCACAGGCGCTTCGTAGGGTTTGTCAAAGAACGGGTCGTTCTTGATGCGCGGTGCGGGCACGTAGCCCACTTCGCGGCTGCGGCGGCTGTCTTGCTCGCGGGGGCGTGCATCGCGTGAGGCGTAGCCTTCGCGTGGACGGCTGGAAGACTCTGAACGCTCGCCACGATCTCCACCGCGAGATTCGCGTGAATCATTGCGAGGCTCACGACGCTCACGCGAGCGGTCTTGCTCAACGGTTACGTTTTCTAAAGTGATTTTGGTCTTGAGCAATTTCTCAATGTCACCCACCAAGCGCTGGTCGCTGCCCGACACAAAGCTGATGGCTTTGCCCAAAGCACCGGCGCGGCCTGTGCGGCCAATGCGGTGCACATAGTCTTCGGCGTTGAAGGGGATGTCAAAGTTGAACACCGCTGGCACGTCTTTGATGTCCAAGCCACGTGCGGCCACATCGGTACAGACGAGCAAATCGACTTCGCCTTTTTTGAAGCCTTCGAGGGCTTTCAGGCGTTCGTCTTGGCTCTTGTCACCGTGCAAGGCGCTGGTGCGAAAACCGTCACGCTCTAGCGAGCGGGCCAAACGGGCGCAGCCAAGTTTGCTGTTGCAAAACACAAAGGCTTGCTTCATGTCGTTGGCTTTGATGAGGTGGCGCAAGGCGTTGTACTTGTCGTCCACG
This sequence comes from Limnohabitans sp. TS-CS-82, assembly GCF_002943475.1. Classification (NCBI taxonomy): domain Bacteria; kingdom Pseudomonadati; phylum Pseudomonadota; class Betaproteobacteria; order Burkholderiales; family Comamonadaceae; genus Limnohabitans; species Limnohabitans sp. TS-CS-82. Next base: position 59,825 of record NZ_PTQX01000001.1, read on the forward strand.
CTCACGCTGTAGAACTGCTGCGTGATGGTGGCGGCGGTCTCATTTGGACGCGCCACTTCAATGGTGACGGGGTTTTGCAAATAGCTGCCAGCCAAGCGCTTGATCTCAGTCGAGAACGTGGCCGAGAACAACAGCGTGGTGCGCGTCTTAGGCAAGTGGCTCAAGATGCGTTGCAAATCTGGCAAGAAGCCAATGTCCAACATGCGGTCGGCTTCGTCGAGCACCACGTATTCAACTTGGTTGAGCACCACGTTCTTGGCTTCGATGTGGTCGAGCAAACGGCCGGGCGTGGCCACCAAAACTTCGACGCCTTTTTTCAGTTCGATGGTTTGGGGCTTCATGTCCATGCCGCCAAACACCACCATGCTGCGCAGGTTGGTGTGCACGGCGTATTGTTTGATTTGCTGGGCCACTTGGTCGGCCAGCTCGCGGGTGGGCAACAGCACCAAAGCGCGCACGGGGTGACGTGCGGGCGAGGTGGAGCTGTTTTCGTGTTTGAGCAAACGTTGCAGCAGTGGCAGCGAGAACGCTGCGGTTTTGCCGGTGCCGGTTTGCGCGGCGCCCATCACGTCTTGGCCGGTCAGAACCACGGGAATGGCCTGGGCTTGGATGGGGGTCATGGATTCGTAGCCCATTTCGGCTACGGCACGTGCCAGCGCGGGGGCCAGCTGCAAATTAGAAAAAGAGGTCGTCATGTCTGGGGCATATTGTCGCATTGTGGACGGCTCGGAAAAAAAGCCGTCAATTGAGCAGAATTAATCACTTAAGCCTCATTGAAAAAGGCAAGCTGCCTACCTCAACTAGGGGCTTGCCCGATTGCAGGGCTGGCTGCATGCGCTGAGAATTTTTTGATTTGAAAGAAACTTCTATGCTGCTGACCCGCTTGATCTTGACGCTCTCGCTTGCCTTAGGTTTAACGGCTTGTGGAACCCTGACATCCACCCCCGCGAAGCAAGCCAAAACGACCGATGTGAAAACACTGATGTGGGTGGGCAACAGCTTCTTTTATTACAACAACTCCATGCATGGGCATGTGGGTCAGCTCTTGAGCGCAGCGGGTGGCAAAGGCTATCGATCGACATCCGCCACCATCAGTGGCTCAGGCATCAACTGGCACGATGTAGAGGCCCACTTCAAACCAGGTGGTGTGGCCAGCTACTCATTTGTGGGTGACAACGAAGTGGTGTTCAACACCTTCGACAAACCGTTTGACGGAGTGATGATGATGGACTGCAGCCAGTGCCCCATCCACCCGAAGCTGCAACCCATTTTTTATGAGTTCTCCAAAAAGCACAGCGACACGGTGCGCAAATACGGTGCAGAACCCATTCTGTTCATGTCATGGGCTTATGCAGACAAGCCAGATATGACGATGCCCTTGGCTAACGAATACATCAAGGCAGGCAAGTTAAACAATGCACTGGTCGTGCCCGCAGGTTTGGCATTTGCCAACTCTTTGGCGCAACGCCCTGACTTGAATTTGTACGTGGCCGACAAACGCCACCCCAGCCTGATGGGCACCTACTTGGCTGCCAGCACGGTGATGGCATCGGTCTACAAACAAAACCCCATGGGCAACACCTACACAGCGGGCTTGCCCAAAGATGTGGCGGCACATTTGCAAAAAGTGGCTTGGGAAACATCGCAAACCTTCCACGCCAAAGAAGGTCGCGGCAGTTTGTAATGCCGCTTGAGCGGAGGTCTTAGGCCTTCCGCTTCAGCTCAGCGGCCAGTTGGCTAAGCAAGGCGTACAGGTCGCCTGCTGGGGCGTTCCACTGCTTCACCACCTTGCCCTGCGCCTGCACCACAGCCGTGTCGCCACGGGCGGCTGGGCCAGTCAAAGCCTTTGCAGGGCCCATGGCCAGCACGTTGTCCACCGTGCTTTTGAGCAAGGCCTCGGTTAGTGGTCGCATCAGCTCGGGCGGCACGCCTGCACTTTGCCAAGCGTCTTGGGCAATGCCTTGCAACACCACGGTGAAGTTGCTGCTGAACACAGCGGCTGCGTGATACAGCGGTTTGTCGGCACTGGCTATTTCAAAGCAGCGCCCGCCAATGGCGGTGAGCGCGGTGTGCAGCCAAGCCAGCGCGGGCGCATCGCCCTCAAGGCCACAAGGTGTGCCTGCAAACTGGCGCACACCGGTATCAGGAGACGCAAAGTTCAGCACCGGGTGTGCGCTGGCCACATGGCAGCCCAAGGCTTGCAAGGGCTGCAGTTCGGCAGCACTTAAAAATCCGCTGTTGTGAAACACGACAGCGCCAGCCAGCTTGGCGCCCTGCGCCTCGGCCAAGGCCTGCGCAGCCGCAGCCACTTGGGCATCGGGCACGCTGAGCAGCCACACGTCGGCGGCACGCATATCCGCCAAGTCGGCCACGGGCTGGCCAGCGCCCACAAACTGAGCGGCTTGCTCAGCACTGCTGAAGCTGCGCGAACACAGGTCTTGCACCAGCACTCGGGGCTGCTGATGTAACAAGGCCGCGAGGGTTTGACCCACGCGGCCGCAACCGATGACGTTGAAAGAGGTCAATTAAGTCTTGGGCAGTGTGACGCCCACTTGGCCTTGGTACTTGCCGCCACGGTCTTTGTAGCTGGTTTCGCACACATCGTCTTTGTCGCTCTCGAAGAACAACACTTGGGCACAGCCCTCGCCTGCGTAAATCTTGGCGGGCAGCGGTGTGGTGTTGGAGAACTCCAAGGTCACATAGCCTTCCCACTCGGGCTCAAACGGGGTGACGTTGACGATGATGCCGCAGCGCGCATAGGTGCTCTTGCCCAAACACACGGTCAGCACATTGCGCGGAATGCGGAAGTACTCCATGGTGCGGGCCAGCGCGAAGCTGTTGGGCGGGATGATGCAGACGTCAGACTCGATGTCCACAAAGCTTTTGGGATCAAAGTTCTTGGGGTCCACCACGGTGCTGTAGATGTTGGTGAACACCTTGAACTCGGGTGCGCAACGGATGTCATAGCCGTAGCTGCTGGTGCCGTAGCTGACGATTTTTTCGCCTGCTGCGTTTTGGCGGATTTGGCCTGGCTCGAAGGGCTCGATCATGCCGTGCTCTTGGGCCATGCGGCGGATCCATTTGTCTGATTTGATACTCATGGCGTTATTTTGCCTCAATCGTTCTCTGTGAAACGCTCAAAACAAACCTTGAGCTCATGCATCCATTTCTGGCGCTGGGCCTCGGGCACAAAGCTGGCTTCAAAACTGTTGCTGGCCAGCACATAGGCCTGCTGCGCGGTCAGCCCCGTGGCCTCGAAGGTTTGCACAAAGTTGTCGTTCATGTAGCCACCAAAGTAGGCGGGGTCGTCTGAGTTGATGGTGACGCACAGGCCAGCGTCTAACAACTGGCCAATGTTGTGGTTTTTCAAATCGGGGAACACGCACAGCTTTTGATTGGACAGTGGGCACACGGTGAGTGGCGTGCGGTCTTTGGCCAAACGGGCCATGAGCGCGGCGTCGTGCACAGCTTGCACGCCGTGGTCGATGCGCTCAACGTGCAACACATCCAAGGCGCTCCACATATAGGCAGGTGGCCCCTCCTCGCCCGCATGGGCCACGAGGTGCAGGCCATGCGCGTGCGCCAAGGCGAACACGTTTTTAAACTTTTCAGGCGGGTGGCCCACTTCGCTGGAGTCCAAACCCACGCCAATGAATTTGTCTTTGAAGGGCAAGGCGTCGTTGAAGGTTTGCAACGCAGCTTCTTCGCTGAGGTGGCGCAAGAAGCACAAGATGAGCTGCGCGCTCACGCCCAGCTGCGCTTGTGCATCCACGCACGCACGGTGCAAGCCATTGATGACCGTGGCCATGGGCACGCCGCGCTCGGTATGCGTTTGGGGGTCAAAGAAGATTTCTGCATGCACCACTTTGTCGGCTTTGGCGCGTTGCAGATAAGCCCAAGCCATGTCGTAAAAATCTTGCTCGTGCAGCAGCACGCTCGCGCCTGCGTAGTAAATGTCGAGGAAGCTTTGCAGGTTGGTGAAGGCATAGGCCGCACGCAGGGCTTCAACGTTCGCATACGGCAGCTTCACGCCATTGCGCTCGGCCAGCGCAAAGATGAGTTCAGGCTCTAGCGAGCCCTCGATGTGAATGTGCAGCTCGGCCTTGGGCATCTCGCGCAAGAGCTTGGGCAAATTGACAGTGGCAACGGCGTGAACTTTGAACATGGCAGTCTCCTAACAAGACTTCATGCTACCCAAGTTTTCAGTGTGCAGATCGAATCAAGTTGCGCACCACCGGATAAATTTGCGACTCCCAACGCCTGCCATTGAACACACCATAGTGGCCCACGCCTGATTGCAAATGGTGCGTTTTTCTATACGCGGGCAACATGCTGCACAAGTCTTGCGCAGCCAGAGTTTGGCCCATGCCGCAAATGTCGTCGCGTTCGCCCTCCACCGTCAGCACAAAGGTTTTGCGAATGGCTTGCAGGTTCAAGGGGCGGCCACGGTAAGTCATCTGGCCCGTGGGCAAGGCGTGGTCTTGGAATACCTTTTTGACCGTTTCTAAATAGAACGGTCCCGACAAATCCATGATGGCGAAATACTCTTGGTAGAAGTCACGAATCACATCGGCCTTTTCATCTTCGCCATTCACGCGGTGTTCGTAGAGATTCTTGAACGACTGTTGGTGACGTTCAATGTTCATGTTCAAGAACGCCATCAACTGCATGAAGCCCGGATACACGCGGCGGCCCACACCTTTGAACTGCAAGGGCACCATGCCAATCAAGTTGGCTTCAAACCACTCAATCGGTTTGCTCATGGCCAACTCGTTCACACCCGTGGGGTTGACACGTGTGTCGATGGGGCCCGCCATCAAGGTCAGAGAAGCAGGCTGGCAGTCGCTGCGGTCTTCAGCCAATACGGCTGTGGCGGCTAAGCACGCCACCGTGGGTTGGCACACGCCCATCAAATGCGCGTTAGGCCCCAAGTGCTGCATGAACCAGATGATGTGTTCGATGTATTCATCCAAACCAAACTCACCCTCGCTCATAGGAATGTCGCGGATGTTTCGCCAATCGGTCACATACACCTCGTGGTCTTGCACCAGCGTTTGCACAGTACCGCGAAGCAAAGTGGCGAAGTGACCCGACATGGGGGCCACGAGCAAGAGCTTGGGCAAGTCTTTTGAATCTTCTCGGCAAAAACGCATGAGGTCGCAAAAGGGGGTGCGGTAAGACGTGGTCTCGTGCACGGGTACACGTTTGCCCTCAGCGCTTGTCACGCTCGCAATGTTGAACGAGGGGCGTGTGTGCGTGAAACCCAACAACGCGACTTGCTCGTAGTAAGCAGCCATACGCTGCAAAGGCGTGATGCGTTTGTCATCAAACCAGTTCAGGCTGATGTCTCGCGCATGGTCTGCAAATTTTCGAATGGGGACTGAAACATCGGCCACCAATTGGTAGTTGTGATAAATCATGGGGTTGTCTCCACGCCGTTGAACGTTGTCTTCATGCGTTGACAGGTGCAAGACGCGTGCCACTGGCATGGCATACCTCTTGCAATGTGTGAACAGCACACACGTGACCCCCTCATGCACCGGAAAGCAACCATGGCCAAAACCACGCTCACACTCAGCAGCAAGAACTACTCATCTTGGTCTCTGCGAGGCTGGCTGATGGTCAAGCTCTCAGGCCTTCCCTTTGAGGAAACACCTGTGGCCACGGACAACGTAGACGCACGCGCCGAATTGCTTTTGCTCTCGCCGTCCATCCTTGTGCCCTGCCTCAACCACGGCAACGCACGCGTGTGGGACACGCTGGCCATTGGCGAGTACCTGAATGAAATCGCACCAAAAGTACACCTGCTGCCCACCAACGCGGTGCACCGTGCACATTGCCGGTCCATTTGCGGCGAGATGCATTCGGGCTTTTCAGCGTTGCGTGCCTCGCTGCCCATGAACATCAAAGCCAAGTTCAGCAAATTCAAAGTGTGGTCCAAAGCACAGCTCGACATTGACCGCGTGCTCTTCATCTGGCGCGACTGCCTCAGCACTTACAAAGGCCCGTATTTATTTGGCAAGAAGCCCACGTTGGCCGACTGCATGTTTGCGCCCGTGGTCACACGTTTTGTCACCTATGGCATTGCACTGGACCCCGTGTGCGAAGCGTATTGCCAAACTATTTTGACGATGCCCGAGATGAAGGAGTGGATGGCAGCCGCAACTGCAGAGCCTGATGACATTGAAGAACTTGAAGTGGAGTTTTAACCATGAGTACCGCTGTTTCTAAAACCATTGCCTACGAGAGCCACACCGACTTCTCTCACGTCAAACCCGAAGACACCCAGTTCTTACCCGGTGGCTTGCGCGACTTCTTTGTGTACCGCGATCTCGGCGTGGCTGCTGCCACCCGCGGCAAGGTGATTGCCCACATCGCCAAAGCCAACATGCCACCCGACAACGGCACAGGCTGGCACTACCACGTGGCCGAATTTCAAATCGTCATCATGCTCAAAGGTTGGGCGCGCTTCATGTACGGCGAAACACCCACGCTGGTGTCAGCGGGCGACTGCGTGCATCAAAAGCCCGGCATCATTCACTACCTCTTCGACTACTCGCCTGACATGGAGTACTTAGAAATTGTGGGACCTGCTGACTTTGAATCCATCCCTGTGGATGGCCCCTGTGCGGTGCCGCACATCACGCCTTGGGTGAAGTAATTTTTCAACCATCGTTCAGACATAAAAAAGACCACCCGAGGGTGGTCTTTTTTGTGGATCACAAGCGTTAATTACTTCGCGCCTGGCACTTTGCCTTCCACGCCTTTGACGTAGAAGTTAACGCCGCTCAAGAACTTGTCGTCGGCGACTTCACCAGCCTTCAACACTTCTTTGCCAGCGTTGTCGACGAGTGGGCCTTTCCAAATGGCGAAGCTGCCATCGGTCAAACCTTTTTTCACATCAGCCACTTTGGCTTTGGTGTCAGCTGGCACGTCTTCGGCGATGGACACGATGTCAATCGCGCCGTCTTTCACGCCAGACCATGTGTGGCCGCCGCCTGTCCACTTGCCTTCCAAGGCTTGGCGGGTGGCGTTGATGTAGTAAGGCGTCCAGTTGATCACGGCAGAAGCCAAGTGCGCTTTGGGGCCGTAGGCTGTCATGTCAGAGTCCCAACCGAAGGCGCGCTTGCCTTTGTCTTGGGCTGTTTTCAGCACAGCAGGAGAGTCGGTGTTTTGGAACAACACGTCAGCACCGCCGTTGATGAGCGATGTGGCAGCTTCAGTTTCTTTCGGTGGGTTGAACCACTCATTGACCCACACCACTTTGGTCTTGACTTTGGGGTTGCTCGATTGCGCGCCCAAAGTGAAACTGTTGATGTTGCGAATGACTTCAGGAATTGGGATAGACGCCACAACGCCCAAGGTGTTGCTCTTGGTCATCTTGCCCGCGATCACGCCAGCCATGTACGCGCCTTCGTAGGTGCGGCTGTCGTAGGTACGCATGTTGGCGGCTTGTTTGTAGCCAGTGGCGTGCTCGAACTTCACATCAGGTGTGTCAGCGGCCACTTTGAGCATGGGCTCCATGTAGCCGAAGGTGGTGCCAAACACCAGCTTGTTGCCTTGACCGACCATGTCGCGGATCACGCGCTCTGCATCAGCAGACTCGGGCACGTTTTCAACGAACGATGTAGAAATCTTGTCACCGAATTCTTTTTCGAGGGCTTTACGTGCGTTGTCGTGCGCAAAGGTCCAGCCGCCGTCGCCCACAGGGCCGACGTAGGCAAATGCAATTTTCAAGGGCTCAGCCTTGGCTGCAGCGGCAGGCGCTTCAGCGGGCTTGGCTTCTTCTTTTTTGCCACAGCCCACCAACACTGCGGCAGAGACTGCGGTCAAGGCTGCGGCTTGCAACCAGCGACGTTTGAACAAATTAGTCATGAAAAACCCTTTACAAGAGAACTAGAAAAAGTGGAGAAATTATCAACCAGGGAAAAACGGTTTGCCAATCGAAGCGGGCATATTTACCCTGAGCCAACGCGGATTTTTAGAGATCAGCGCCAGCACCACGATGGTGGCCAAGTAAGGCAGCATGCTCAAGAACTGACTGGGCACGTCCACACCCGAGGCCTGCAAATGAAACTGAAGCATGGTCACACCACCAAACAGATAAGCACCAAGCAACACGCGTGCCGGACGCCATGTGGCGAAGGTGGTGAGCGCCAAGGCGATCCAGCCTTTGCCTGCAATCATGCCCTCCACCCACAGCGGCGTATAGATGATGGAGATGTAGGCACCCGCCAGACCACACAGCGCACCGCCGACCACCACCGCCAACAAGCGGATACGACGCACGGGATAGCCCAAAGCATGGGCGGATTCGGGCGACTCACCCACGGCACGCAAAACCAAACCCGAACGTGTTCGGTAGAGGAAATAAATCAAACCTAAAGTGAGCGCAATGGCCCCGTAGACGAGTGGATGGTGCTTGAACAAAGCAGACCCAAACCAAGGAATGTCCGCCAAAAATGGCACGTCATACTGAATGCGCTCAGGCAGCTTGGCCTGCACATAACTCGTACCCACAAAGGCCGAGAAGCCGCCGCCAAAAAGGCTGAGCGCCAAGCCCGTGGCGTATTGGTTGGTGTTCATCCAAATCACCAACACGCCGAACAGCGCAGCCATCAAAGCACCTGCGCCCATGCCCGCCAAAAAGCCCAGCGTGTCGCTGCCTGTAGTGGCCACAGTGGCAAAGCCTGCAATGGCAGCGCACAGCATCATGCCTTCTGCGCCTAAGTTGACGATGCCCGCTTTTTCGTTGATCAACAGGCCCAGCGACGCCAGCGCCAAAACAGTGCCTGCGTTCATGGTGGAGGCCCACAAGAGTGCGTAGGTTTCCATCACAGTGCCTCCGCAGAATTTGGATGTGCTGCGCGGGATACCCAACGCACGCGGTATTGCATCAAGGTGTCACACGCCAACAGCGTGAACAACAACAAACCTTGGAACACGCCCGTCAGTGAACGGGGCAAGCCAAGGCGCGATTGCGCCAGCTCACCGCCGATGTAAAACATGCTCATCAATATGGCCGACAGCACCATGCCCACGGGGTGCAAGCGCCCCACAAAGGCCACGATGATGGCCGCGAAACCATAGCCCACCGGCACAAACGGCGTGAGCTGACGCAGCGGCCCTGCCACTTCTAAAGCGCCCGCCAAACCAGCGGCTGCACCCGAGGTGAGAAGCGCCAGCCACAACGCCTTGCGTGACGAGAAGCCCGCATAACGCGCTGCATCGGGGGCCAAGCCGCCCACTTGCTGCGCAAAGCCTGCGTGCGTGCGAAACAAAAACACCCACAGTGCACCCACACCCGCCAGCGCCAGCAGCACGCCAATGTTCACGCGTGTGCCAGTGATGAGCTTGGGAATTTGCGTGATGGCATCAAAGGTTTTGGTTTGCGGAAAGTTGTAGCCCAGTGGGTCTTTCCAAGGGCCGTAGACCAAGAAGTTGAGCGCCATGATGGCCACGTACACCAGCATGAGGCTGACCAAAATTTCGCTCGCATGAAAACGGTCCCGCAAGAATGCGGTGATGCCCGCCCACACCATGCCGCCCGCAATGCCCGCCAGCAAGATGAGCACCCAAAAGCCTGCGCCTGTGTTGACATCTGCCATCAGTGCCACGCCCGAGGCAAACACTGCCCCCATGACGAACTGGCCTTCTGCACCAATGTTCCACACGTTGGAGCGAAAGCACACCGCCAGCCCCAGCGCAATCAGCAACAACGGCGTGGCCTTGACCATCAACTCGGACAAGGCATACACGCTCTTGATGGGTTCCCAAAAGAACACCTGCAAACCACGCACCGGATCTTTGCCCAGCGCGACAAACAGAATCACACCCAACACCACCGTGATGGCCAGCGCCAGCAAGGGCGAGGCATAGCGCCACAGCTTAGAGGGCTGGGCACGCGGCTCAAGACGCAGCATGGTTCACCTCCCCTGTTGCAGCGGGCGCATCCCACAAGCCACTCATCCACGCGCCGATGCGCGACACATTGGCATCTTCGCGTGTGAGCGCGGGCGACAAGCGGCCCTCGGCCATCACATGCAAACGGTCTGACAGCTCTAACAACTCATCCAACTCCTCACTCACCACTAACACCGCGCAGCCTGCATCGCGCAAAGCCAGCAGTGCGGCGCGTATTTGCGCGGCAGCGCCCACGTCCACACCCCATGTGGGCTGCGACACGATGAGCAACTTAGGCGCTGCTTCAATCTCGCGGCCCACCAAAAACTTTTGCAAATTGCCACCCGACAGTGAACGCGCCGCCGCATCGGGGCCTCCCGCTTTCACTTGGTATTTGGCAATGATGTTGGCAGCTTGGGTGTGCAGGGTGTTCAGGTTGAGCCAACCCAAAGCACCGGCTGCACCGCTAGACGCCACCGCGTCATGACGTGTGAGCAACAGGTTTTGCGCGAGGCTCAGGCTAGGCACTGCGCCACGGCCTAGGCGCTCTTCTGGCACAAAGTGAAGCCCGAGGTCACGGCGTTGGTCTGGGTTGAGTTGGCCCATCGCTTGGCCGCTCAGCTGAATACTCTCGGCCGCCGCACGCCTGTCTTCACCCGACAAAGCAAACAGCAGCTCGCGCTGACCGTTACCCGACACACCAGCAATGCCCACCACCTCGCCTGCGCGCACTTGCAGATTGACACCATTCAGGTCTACGCCAAACGGGTCATCGGCTTTTAGCGTCAAGTCGTTCACACTGAGCACGGCAGCGCCTGGCTTGTGCTCGCGCACATGCAGCTCGGGCGGCAAGCTACCAATCATGAGTTGGCTCAGCGAGGCATTGGTTTCTTGGCGCGGGTCGCAAACGCCGGTCACACGGCCGGCACGCATGACGGTGCAAGCGGTGCACAAGGCGCGAATTTCGTGCAGCTTGTGGCTGATGTACAAAATGCTTCGGCCCTCAGACGCCAGTTGACGCAACACCACAAAGAGCTTCTCCACCGCTTGCGGTGTGAGCACCGAGGTGGGCTCGTCCAAGATGAGCAGCTGCGGGTTGGTCAACAAAGCACGGATGATTTCCACGCGCTGCATCTCGCCCACGCCCAGCGTGTGCACGGGGCGGGCGGGGTCAATGTCGAGGCCGTATTGCACGGCGGTGTCGGTGATGCGTTGCGTCACTTCGGCGAGGGTGAGCGACTTGTCAAGGCCAAGCCACACGTTCTCAGCCACGCTAAGGGTGTCAAACAAGCTGAAGTGCTGAAACACCATGCTGATGCCCAAACGACGCGCCTCTTGCGGGTTGCGAATGTTCACCACCTCACCGTTGAAGCGAATCTCGCCCGCATCGGGCTTGACCGCGCCGTAGATGATCTTCATCAGCGTGGATTTGCCAGCGCCGTTCTCGCCCAACACGGCGTGAATTTCGCCGGGCTGCACCGTCAGGCTCACGCCATCGTTGGCCACCACAGCGGGGTAACGCTTGGTGATGTGGGAGAGTAATAGGCGGGGCTGGCTCATCCCCGTAGGTTACAACACCAAGATGGCGCGGAAGTCGTTCACATTGGTGTGCGTGGGGCCGGTCACCACCAAGTCGCCCACTGCTTCAAAGAAACCGTAGGCATCGTTTCGGTCCAGGCAGTCGGTGGCTTTGACGCCTGCGGCCTCAGCGCGGGCCAAGGTGTCGGGCGCGACCAAGGCACCTGCGTTGTCTTCAATGCCGTCAATGCCATCGGTGTCAGCCGCAATGGCCCAGACGTTGGGTTGCGCTTGCAAGGCCACGGCTAGGCCTAGGCAGAACTCCCCTGCTCTACCGCCACGGCCAGGCCGAGCGTGCGGCAGAGCGCTCTGCTCCGTGTCCCCCGCCCGCTGCGCGGTCTCCTCCTTGACCTGCGCAGAGCGCCCTGCCACACGCTCGGCCTTTCGGATGGTCACAGTAGTTTCGCCGCCACTCAAAATCACACAGGGCTTTTTGAAAGGACCTTGGCCTTTGGCCGCTGCACGCGCTAACGCGGCGTGGACTTTGCCCACTTCGCGAGATTCGCCTTCCAGTTCATCGCTCAACACATAGGCGTTCAGGCCTGCGGCACGCGCCACTTCGGCTGCGGCTTCCAACGACTGTTGAGGCGTAGCAATCAGACGCACGGGCTGCTTGTCCCACGCGGGGCTGGGCTTGGGTGTTTCTAGTGCGCCTGCTTTCAGCGCGGCTTCGATGGCGGCGGGCACTTCGATGTTGTAGCGTTGCAGGATGGCCCATGCGTCGGCACAGGTCGTCACGTCGGGCACGGTGGGGCCGCTGGCGATGACCGAAGGGTCGTCGCCCGGCACATCGCTGATGGTGAGCGTCACCACTTGCGCGGGCGCACACGCGGCGGCCAAGCGGCCACCTTTGATGCGCGAGAGGTGCTTGCGCACGCAGTTCATTTCGCCAATGCCTGCGCCACTGTTGAGCAAATCCCGGTTGATGCGCTGTTTGTCTTCCAACGTCAAGCCGTCAGCTGGCAGCGTGAGCAAGGCAGAGCCGCCGCCAGAAATTAGGCACAGCACCAAGTCGTCAGCGGTAAGCCCTTGCGTCAACGCCAAGATGCGCTCGGCAGCAGCAAGGCCAGCTGCATCGGGCACAGGGTGCGACGCCTCAACCACCTCAATACGCTCGGGCACACCCGCAGGGCGCGGTGGCGTGTGGCCGTAGCGTGTGACGACCAAGCCGGACATTGGTTTGTCGGCAGGCCACAGCGCCTCGACCGCTTGGGCCATTGCGCCACCGGCCTTGCCTGCGCCCAAAACGATGGTGCGACCTTTGGGTGGCTGCGGCAGATAGGCGGCGGTGTTGTGCAGCGGTAAAGCACGCAGCACGGCTGCGTCGTAGAGCTGGCGCAGGAAGGATTGGGGATCGGTGTGTGGATCAATCATCCTTCTATCCTAGCGCTGCTCAAACAGCTTTAGGCCAACCAAGCCTTGAGCGAAGCCGCTACTTTTTCAGCAGAAATGCCATAGCGGTCGTGCAGCGTGGGCAATGCACCCGCGTCGAGGAATGCATCAGGCAGACCCAGCATACGGAACTTGGCAGGTGCTGCACCTTCGCGCAACAACAAGCCAGCCACTGCTTCGCCCAAGCCGCCAATCACTGAGTGGTTCTCAGCCACCACAACCAAACGACCAGGCTTGCGCACTTCGGCCAAGATGGTGGCTTCGTCGAGCGGCTTGATGGTGGGGCAATGCAACACCGCCACGTTGATCTTGTCGGCTTCGAGTTGCTTGGCCACTTCGAGTGTGCGCATGGTCATGAAGCCGCTGGAAATCACCAACACATCATTGCCTTCGCGCAGCATCTTGGCTTTGCCCAACTCGAACTTGTAGTTGTATTCGTCCAGCACCAGCGGCACATTGCCGCGCAACAAGCGCATGTACACAGGGCCTTGGTGGGCCGCGATTTGTGGCACGGCTTGCTCGATGTCGAGCGCGTCGCAAGGGTCCACCACGGTCAGGCCCGGAATGGCGCGCATCATGGCCAAATCTTCGGTGGCCTGATGGCTAGGGCCGTAGCCGGTGGTGAGACCGGGCAAGGCACAGCAAATCTTCACGTTCAAGTTTTCTTCGGCAATCACTTGATGGATGAAGTCATACGCACGGCGTGTGCCAAACACGGCGTAGGTCGTGGCGAATGGCACCAAGCCTGTTTTGGCCATGCCGCCCGCTGCGCCCATGAGCAACTGCTCGGCCATGCCCATTTGGAAAAAGCGCTCGGGGTGCGCCTGTGCAAACAGGTGCAAGTCGGTGTACTTGGCAAGGTCGGCGGTCATGCCCACCACTTCGGGGTGGCTGGCGGCGTATTCCACCAAGGCTTTGCCAAAAGGCGCGGCTTGCACGCGCTGGCCTTCGCTGGCGATGGAGGCGATCATGGCTGAGGTGGTCAGCCGAGGTTTTTTTTCAGTTACAGCATTCATGTTTTGTTCCGAATTTGTTACGGACGGTTGGCGTCCAACACTTCCAAAGCTTGTTGCCACTCAGGTGGGTCCACGCGGATGAAGTGATTTTTCTCACGTGTCTCTAAGAAAGGCACGCCTTTGCCCATCAAGGTGTCGCACAAAATCACGCGGGGTTTGGCATCGGGCAAGGCACGTGCGGTGTCAAAGGCACGCAGCACGGCAGGCAAGTGATTGCCATCCACGCGTTGCACATGCCAACCAAACGACGCCCATTTGTCGGCCAAGGGTTCGAAACCCATCACCTTGGTGGAGGGACCATCGGCTTGTTGGTTGTTGATGTCGACCATGCAAATCAAGTTGCCCAAACCATGGTGCGCGGCAGACATGGCGGCTTCCCAGGTGGAGCCTTCGTCAAGCTCACCGTCGGACATGGAGTTGTAAACAAACGCTGAGCTGCCTTGGTGGCGTAATCCCAAAGCCATGCCCACCGCAATGGGCAAACCTTGACCGAGCGAACCGCCCGACATTTCCATGCCGGGTGTGTACGTGGCCATGCCCGACATAGGCAAGCGGCTGTCGTCGCTGCCGTAGGTTTCGAGTTCGGACTCGGGGATGATGCCCGCCTCAATCATGGCGGCATACGCCGCAATGGCGTAGTGACCGTGCGAGAGCAAAAAGCGGTCACGCCCTTCCCACTCGGGTTCGTTGGGACGGAAGTTCATCGCGTGGCCATAGGCGACCGCCAGCACGTCGGCATAGCCCAAAGCTTGGCCCACATAGCCTTGGCCTTGCACTTCGCCCATGCGCAAGGCATAACGACGAATGCGATAAGCGCACTGAGCAATGGAGGACAAGTTGTCCTGAGTTGAATTCATTCATTTCTCCAATCAACTATTTGCAATCAATATTCGGTCACTTGAAAATGGCCTCAGGCACATAAGACACCAACAACAACACGCCAAAGGCAACCAAGTAAAACGGTCCGAGTTCGCGCACGGTTTCACCCACTTTGACCTTGGCCAAGGAGCTGGTGATAAACAACGTAGTCCCCACGGGCGGGGTGTAAAGACCAATGGCCAAGTTCACGGTCATCATGATGCCCAGCTGTGTGAGATCCATGCCAATCGAGTTAGCAAGCGGCACAAACACAGGGGTCAACAACAACACGGCAGCGGGTAAGTCGATGAACATGCCGCAGACCAACATCAGGACGTTCATGAGCAAGATCACAGTCCAAGCACTAGACAAATTGGCCTGCGCCCAACCCACCACGCCATCGGGCATACGGTCAAACGTGAGCAACCAACCAATGGCTGCCGAGGCCATGATGACGAGCAAGACCACACCTGTTGACAAACCTGCTTCCATCACAGCTTTGTGCAAGCGCTTCCAACCCAAATCACGGTAAACCACGACAGAAACCACACCCGCATACAGCGTAGACAACACGCTCACCTCGGTGGGCGTGGCAATGCCAAAGCGCAAGAAGATCACAATCAAAACCGGCAAGACCAAAGCAGGCGCTGCATACAACAGCTGCTGCCCGAAGATGCCCCAATTGAGCTTGCGTGTCTCCCGTGGGAAGTTGCGTCGACGCCCCACCCACCAGCACACAGCCATGAAGCCACCGCACATCAGTAAGCCCGGCATGATGCCTGCCACAAACAGCGCGGCAACCGACGTGTTGCTCGACAGGGCAAACAAAATCATCGGGATCGAAGGTGGAATCAAGATGTCGATCGTGGCGGCTGCGGCCAAGGTGGCAGCAGAAAAAGCGGGCGGGTAACCCAAACGCTTTTGCCACGGGATCAACAACGACCCGATGGCCGAAGCATCAGCCACAGCCGAGCCCGAGACACCCCCAAAAATGGTGGACGACAACACCCCCACCTGACCCGGGCCACCATGAAAGCGGCCGATCAAGGTGGACAACACGCCAATCAGCGCTTCACCCAGTTTGCCGCCCATCATGAGCGATCCAGTGAGCATGAAAAACGGAATGGCGATCAAAGGAAAACTTTGCACCTGCGCCACCATTTGCTGCACCAGCAAATCCAATGGCACGCGGTCTGAGGTTGCGGCGGCAGCCATAGCGGCCACCAACAAGGCATGAGCGATCGGAATAGCGATCACGGCAGCGCCCAAAAAAACAAGCAAGATCAATGCGGTCATGGTTCTATCTTTCTCACCAATGAACCGGTGCAGGTTCAGTAGACACAGGGGCATTCGGATCGGCGATCCAAGCGCGCCAAGCCGACATCACAGCCAACACAGCGAGCAGCGCCATCCCCACCATCACGCAGGCGTAGGTGATCGAACCTGGTATTTGCAAAATAGGGGACTTCTCGTCGTGCACGATATCCAGCATGCGCCAAGTCGCCAGTGTCAAAGTGCCGTAAAGCACGCAAACCACAGCCCAGCCCAAGACGCCCCAGAGCCGACGTGCAGCGCCCGACATCTTGTCCATCAAAAAGCTCGTGGTGATGTGCGCGCCATGCTGTGCAGCCAACACCACACCGGACATGACGAGCCAAGGGAACAGCAATTCAGGCACTTCGTTGGCCCATTGCAAACTGGCACCCGTGGCGTAACGCAAGATGGTGTTGCCAACCAAGATGGCAAAAATCACCACGGTGCTTATCCACAGCAACACCTGACACAAGACCGAGATGGTCCGTTCAATCAAATTCATGAGGTTCTCCAACCCGCACGCGCTAGCGTGCGGGGGTAGGACAAAGAGGCTTGCAAGCCCTTGAAGATCAGCGCGCAGCTGCGATCACTTTTTTCAGGAAAGGACCGATGGGAGAAGCCAACCATTTGTCATCCACGTTGCCAGTCGCCTTGGCAAAAGCTGCTTTGTCTACGGTGTTGATCTGAGCGCCCTTGGCTTTGAGTTCGCTGATCAACTTTTCGTCGCTCTCCTTAGACAACTTGCGCTGCAACTCTGTGGCCTCAGCGGCAGCTTCTTGCAACACTTTCTTGTCTGCATCGTTCAAACGGTCCCAGCTGCGCTTGCTCATCAGCAAGGGTGTCATTTCGTATTTGTGGCCTGTCATCGAAATGAACTTGTTCACTTCATAGAGTTTGCTAGCGTGGATGTTCATGAGCGGGTTTTCCTGACCATCCACCACACCCTGCTGCAAAGCCACATACAACTCAGCAAACTTGATCTGTTGAGCCTCAGCACCCAACGCTTGCATGATGTCGACCGTCACGGCATCAGGGGGCGTACGCATCTTGAGACCTTTGAGGTCTTCAGGCTTGGCCAACGCACGCTTGCTGTTGCTCATGTGACGAATGCCGTTGTCCCAGTAACCCAAAACCACCAAGCCTTTTTCTGCAGACTTGTCGGCCAGTTCTTTGCCCAGGGGACCATCCAGCATTTTCCAAACTTGTGGCAAATCGCTGAACAAGAAAGGCATGCCAAAAGCAGCGTACTCCGGCACGGTGGTGGCCACAGCGCCTTGCGAGTTGGCACTGATATCCAAAGCACCTGTGCGCAGCGCCGTAACCATGGCTGCGTCGTCACCCAATTGGGCTGATGGGGCCACTTGGATTTCGATACGGCCACCTGATTTGGCCTTCGCAACCTCGGCCATCTTCACTGCGGCCTCATGGCGCGGATTGCCGGGGGCAGCGCCGTGACCCAAGGTCAACTTGACGGCTTGGGCATGTGACAAGGTTGTCGCAGCCAAAACTGCAGTGGCCAGCAAAGTGCGGCGAATGAAAGAAATGTGTTTCATGGTTTTGTCTCCTGATATTGTTTAAGTGAACGACTAACGAGGGGGGATTTAGTGAATCAACATGCCACCGTTCACGTCTAACGTGACACCGGTGCAGTACTTCGACAAGCTGCTGGCAAGGAACACCACGCAACCTGCGACATCGTTTGGCTCGCCAATGTGGCCGAGTGGAATGCCATCCAAAATGGCTTGGCGTTTGTCTTCAGGGATCTTGCCTTTGTTGATGTCGGTGGCGATGAGGCCAGGTGTCACGCAGTTGACGCGGATGTTGTTGCCGCCGTATTCGCGAGCCATGGCACGGGCCAAGCCCAACACACCTGCCTTGGCTGCTGAGTAATGAGGGCCACCCAAAATGCCTCCGCCACGTTGGGCAGACACGGAAGAAATACACACGATAGAACCGCTGTTTTGCGCAATCATCAATGGCAACACCGCTTGCGAAGCGTAGAGCGTGCCGCGCAGGCTCACATCCAAGATGCGGTCGTAGTCAGCGCCAGTGATGTCCAAGAACTTCACAGGTTGTGTGATGCCAGCGTTGTTCACCAAAATGTCGATGCGACCGTACTTGGCTTTGATTTGCGCCACAGCCGCTTCACATGACGCTTTGTCGGTCACGTTGCCCACCAAACCCAAATGCTCGGCACCCAGTTGGGCAGCTGCGGCTTGTGGGTTGGCCACTTCCAAATCGAGGATGACCACTTTGGCGCCCTGCTCCGCCATCATGCGTGCGGTGGCAAAGCCCAAACCGTTTAAACCTGCGCCGCCTGTGACGACGGCAACTTTGTCCTTGAGTAGCATGCTTGTCTCCTTGTTTGATTGCATTGCGTTGATCGAGTGGCGCGATTGTTTGACAGGCAAGCACTTGAGCGCAAACGATATAAACTCACTCATGATTTAATTTCATTCAACCATGATCCCCCCACTCGCCGCCCTGCAAGCCTTTGAAACCATCGCCCGCCGCAAGAGCTTTGCGCTGGCTGCCGAAGAGCTACACCTGACGCCTTCAGCCGTCAGCCACCAAGTCGCCAAGCTAGAAGGCCTGCTGCATGTGCGCCTGTTTGAGCGTTCGGCCCGTGGGGTGGAAATGACGCCCGCAGGCCAGCAATATTTGCAGCGCGTGGCCAGCGCCTTGGGCGCCATCAACGCCGCCACCGAAGACTTACGCCACGGCGTGCAAGACACGCTGTATGTCCACAGCAGCCCCAGCTTTGCCAGCCTGTGGCTGATGCCGCGCATTGCCCGTTTTGCCGAGCGACATCCCAACATTTCGCTCATGTTGTCGGCCTCGCATGTGCATTCAGACTTTCAGCTCGGGCAAATGGACATCGACATTCGCTATGGCATGCCCAACTGGCCCAACCTCGAAGTCGAGGCCATCTTCACCGAGCGCATCATGCCGCTGGCCAGCCCAGAGTTCATCCGCACCCATGCCCTGCACGAACCCGCTGACTTGATGCGCGTGCCACTGATTCAGTCCAGTGTGAGCGTGGTGCAATGGCCCGATTGGTTCACCCGCTTTGGGGGCGAGTTGCGCCCTGAGCGCATGGGCCTGCGCTTTGACCGCGCCATGATGAGCTTGGACGCAGCCGTGCAAAAACTCGGCGTGGCACTGGAGAGCTCAAGCGTGGGTCAGTCCCTCATTGACAGCGGCAAGTTGCAACCCGTGTTTGCTGAGCACATGAGCATCGAAGTGCAAGCACACTTCATGGTGTACCCAGCTCGACATGCGTCACGGCCTGAAGTGAAAAGCTTTGTGGAGTGGTTGCGGGAAGAGGCGGCACCTTAAGCCACCCAAAAGGTTGAATTAGGTTCATCTGAGCCTGAATATTCATCGCTTGCGCTCATGTATGGGGTTGGCAAAAATCCGCCTCATGAACGCACACCCTCAACAAAATCTGGCGCACGCCATCCGTTTTCTCTCGATTGACGCCATCGTCAAAGCCCAAGAAGGCCACCAAGGTGTACCGCTGGGCATGGCCGAGATTGCCACCGCGCTCTACACGCGCCATCTCAAGTTCAACCCACAAGACGCGGGCTGGTTTGACCGCGACCGCGTGGTGCTGTCCAACGGGCATGGCTCGATGCTCTTGTATTCGCTGCTGCACCTGACGGGCTATCCGGCGTTTCCGATTGAAGAAGTGCAGCGCTTTCGCGTGCTGGGCTCGGTGTGCGAAGGCCACCCCGAGCGTCCGCACGACGAGCCCAACGGCATTGAAGTGACCACCGGCCCGCTGGGCCAAGGCATTGCCAACGCCTTTGGCATGGCAGTGGCCGAGGCGTATCTGAATGCCCGCTTTGGCAAGGACTTGGTCAACCACTTCACCTACGCGTTTGTGGGCGACGGTTGCCTGCAAGAAGGCGTGGGCCAGGAGATGATTTCATTGGCCGGCCATTTGCAATTGGGCAAGCTGGTGCTGCTGTGGGACGACAACCAAATCACCGACGACGGCAGCACTGATTTGTCCATCAGCGAGAACGTGGCCGAGCGCTTCCGTGTGGCGGGCTGGCATGTGGTGGAGCTGGACGGCCACGACATCGACGCCGTATCTGCCGCCCTCGATGCTGCACGGCTTGACCCACGCCCCTCCATGCTGGCCTGTCGCACCGTGATTGCCAAAGGCATTGCACGCTTGCAAGGCCAGCGCGGCGGTCACAGCGGTCGCTTGTTTGAAGAAGATGCCCAAGCCGCACGCGACATGCTGGGCTGGACGCATGGCCCGTTTGAAATCCCTGCGGACGTGCAACAGGCTTGGCGCACCGCCGGTCAGCGCAGCGCTGCCGAACACCAAGCTTGGCACGCCCGCGTGGCTGCATTGCCCGCTTCCGAGCGCGCAGAGTTTGAACGTGTCATGCGCGGCGAGTTGCCCGCGCACTGGCAACAAGTGCTGCTGGACTACAAACAACAAGCCTTGCAAGCACCACCCGCGCCCAGCGGCATCTTCATCTCGGCAGAAATCAACGACCTGCTCACCCCCGTGTTGCCCGAGCGCATGGTGGGCTGCGCCGACCTCGAAGCGCCCACCAGCCACAAGCGTGGCCTGACCGCGTTCAACGCGCAAGACCGTGCAGGCTCGTATGTGCACTGCGGCGTGCGCGAGCATGTGATGGCCTCGATGGCCAACGGTATGGCGGCTCACGGCGGCGTGATTCCGCTGTCGGTCACCTACCTCGCGTTTGCTGACTATGAACGCCCGGCCATGCGCATGGCCGCGCTCATGGGCTTGCCCGTGAAGTTTGTGTTCAGCCACGATTCGATTGGGATTGGCCGCAACGGCCCCACGCACCAACCGGTGGAAATCCTCGCCTCGCTGCGGGCCATGCCCAATATGTGGGTCATGCGCCCGGCCGATGCGGTGGAAGCTGCTGAGTGTTGGGAGCTGGCTTTGCAAAATCAAGATGGCCCCGTGAGCATGGTGTTCGCACGTCAGTCATTGCCTTTGGTGCGTCACACGCATACCACCGACAACCTCACACGCCGTGGTGCGTATGTGTTGCACGAAGCGACCTGCGGTCCGCGGCAAGTGACCTTGCTGGCCACCGGCTCTGAAGTGTTGCTGGCCGTGCAAGCACGCGAACAGCTCGAAGCCGCAGGCGTGGGCACGGCGGTGGTATCGATGCCTTGCTGGGAATTGTTCAACGTGCAAGACGCGGCGTACCGCCAAAGCGTATTAGGCACCGGCGTTCGCGTGGGCATCGAGGCTGCGGTGCGTCAAGGTTGGGATGCTTACCTTGGCATCGACGGAGGCTTTGTAGGCATGACAGGTTTTGGCGCCAGCGGCCCAGCAGATGAGTTGTACAAACTGTTCAACATCACGACCGAAGCGATGGTGGCCGAGGCCAAGCGCCTGCTTAAAATCTAAACCACTGCAAAAGCCCGGGATGCGCGGCAACGTGGTGCTCGCCCAAACTGGGGACTCGGCCACGACTTGTTTGATTGTTTTTGAAGGACAAGTCCATGACCACACTGCTCATCCACCGCGCCCGCTGCATCGCTTTGATGGACGATGCGAATACAGAACTGAATGACGCCTCGCTGCTGCTGAAGGACGGCCGCATTGAACGCATCATTCCGGCTGGCGACAACACAGACGCCGAAATTAGCGAGCTGCTGAAGCAAGTCGACGAGGTGATTGACGCCCGACGCCATGTGGTGGTGCCTGGCCTGATCAACACGCACCACCACATGGTGCAAAGCCTCACGCGTGCCGTACCGCAGGTGCAAAACGCCGAGCTGTTCAGTTGGCTCAAAGGGCTGTACCCCATTTGGGCAGGCCTCACGCCCGAGATGGTGTTGGTGTCTAACCAAGTGGCGATGGCCGAGCTGCTGCTGAGTGGCTGCACCACCAGCAGCGACCACCTGTACATCTACCCCAACGGCGTGCGACTGGACGACAGCATTGAAGCCGCGCACACCATTGGCATGCGCTTTACGGCCACACGCGGCAGCATGAGCGTGGGCGAAAGCCAAGGCGGCCTGCCGCCCGACCGCGTGGTGGAAAAAGAAGCCTTCATACTGAAAGAAACCCAACGCCTGATTGAGACCTACCACGACGCCAGCTATGGCGCGATGACGCACGTGGCCGTGGCCCCCTGCTCGCCCTTCAGCGTGAGCCAAGACCTCATGCGCGAAGCAGCCAAACTGGCCCGCGCACACAAGGTGCGCCTGCACACGCACTTGGCCGAGAACGACCACGACATTGCATACACAAAAGAGAAATTCAACTGCACGCCCGCGCAATACGCCGAAGACTTAGGCTGGGTGGGCCACGACGTGTGGCACGCTCACTGCGTGAAACTGGACGACGAAGGCACGTATTTGTTTGCACGCACGCGCACCGGCATTGCCCACTGCCCGTGCAGCAATATGCGATTGGCCAGCGGCATCTTGCCCCTGCGCAAAATGCTAGACGCCGGTGTGCCTATTGGTTTGGGCGTAGACGGCAGCGCCAGCAACGACGCCGCCCACCTGCTGAACGAAGCACGCCAAGCCATGCTGCTGGCACGCGTGGGACGAGCGCTGGACGACCCGCGCGTCGAAGACGGGCATACCGTATTCGGCTGTGACCGCGGCCCATCCGAGATGACACCGCGCGACGCCCTGCGCCTAGCCACACGCGGTGGCGCAGAAGTGCTGGGCCGCGCCCACGAGCTGGGGCAAATCAAAGAGGGCTATTGCGCCGACATCGCCATGTTCCGCACCGACACACTCAGCATGGCCGGCGGCGCGGTGCACGACCCCGTGGGTGCGCTGCTCCTATGCGCCAGCGACAACGCCGACTACACCATCGTGAATGGACGCGTAGTCGTGCGTAAAGGTGAGATTGCAACGGTGGACATGGGGCCGTTGATTGAGCGGCATAACCAGCTGGCGATGCAGTTGGCAGGAAGATGAGAAACACGCCAAGATTTCAAGTTAAATCTTGGCGCGCATCGGGCTCACTTAGACCTCTTGGCCCATGACCCAGTTAGGCACACTGGTGACGATCTCCGGAAAAATCGTGATGAGCACAATGGCCAAGATCATGCAAGCAAAAAATGGCAGCGTCATACGCGCGATTCGATTGCTGTCGATCCCTGTCATGTTTTGCAACACGAACAGGTTAAAACCCACCGGTGGCGTGATCTCTGCAATTTCAATCAGCATGATGATGAAGATGCCAAACCACACCAAATCGAAGCCCGCTTTTTGAATCATGGGCAACACCACTGCGCTGGTCAGCACAATCATGGAGATGCCATCCAACGCTGTGCCGAGCACGAGATAAATCACCACCAACACGGCAATTAAACCGAAGGGGGAAAGATTCAGGCTCTGCACAAACTCTGCCAATTCACGCGGAATGCCTGTGAAGGCCATGGTCTTTGTGAGAAACGCCGCGCCTGCCAAGATGAACATGATCATGCAGCTGATGCGTGTGGCACCTGCAAGGCCTGCCCAAAAATTTTCCCAAGTCAAACTGCGTCCAGCAGCGGCAATGGCCAGTGATCCAACGACTCCCCAAGCGGCACATTCGGTGGCCGTTGCTAAGCCGCTGACCAGCACCCAAACGATGAACACAATCAGCAAGCCACAGGGAATGAGACTGCCAGATCGGCGAAGTTTTTCGGTCAATGTGGTCGGAGCTTCAGGCGGAGGAACACGGTCGGGGTGTCGAATGCTCCACCAAGCGATGTAGCCAGAGAACAAGCCCATCAACAAAAAACCAGGTAAAAAACCTGCCAAGAACAGTCTGATCACGCTGGCATCCGCAGCCACCGCATAAACAACCATCGTGATCGATGGCGGAATCAAAATGCCAAGACCGCCTGCGGCTGAGAGTGACCCCAGTGCCAGTCCTTTGTCATAGCCGCGTCGCTCCAATTCGGGCAATGCGACTTTGGCAATCGTGGCGCAGGTTGCGGCAGAGGAACCCGAGACCGAACCGAAAATGCCGCACCCCAAAATGGTGGTGTGCATCAGGCGACCCGGTACGCGATTCAACCAAGGTGCCAAGCCATCAAACATTTGCTCAGACAAACGGGTGCGATACAAAATTTCACCCATCCAGATGAACAGCGGCAAAGCTGCAAGTTCCCAACTCGCCGTGGTTTCCCAAAAAGCAGTGAACAGGTTCATGCCCGGCTCGGTGCTGGTAAAGAAAGCCTGACCGACCCAGCCCACTATGGCCAGCGTCATCGCGATCCAAACACCACCGCTCAACATCAACAGCATCAACAGCAGCAAAAATCCGCCAATTTCAAGCAAGCTCATCACAACTCCTCGGAAAAATCGCCACGTGCGTGGCGTTCTTCCACACGGACCACGTAGCTAGGCTTGCCGCCACGCAAAACGCAGACACACTCGTCCACAACCGCCACAAACAAAATGGCAGCGCCAATCACAAAACTCAGTTGTGGAATCCACAGTGGAATCGCCACCATATTGCCTGCAATGTCGTTGAACTCCCAGCTTTGATAGGTGAAACGTGCGGCCCAAAAACTCAGGTAGCAAATGGCAACGCTCGCGGTTGCCAAAGAAATAACTTCAAGCCAATGTCGCGTGCGTGGGGACACTTTTTCAAGCAACAAAGTCACCCGTACAAAGTCACCATTTCTAAAGCTATAGGCCATGCCAAAAAAGGCGGCGGCCGCACACAACCATGACACCACGTCGTTGATCCAAGAGACTCGCCAGTCCAGGCTACGCCCCAAGGACGCACCGACCATAAGCAACAAAATGATCAGAACACACAAAGAGGAGATCACTCCTCCCAGTGCATATAGTCCATCGAGGCTGCGTCGCAGCCTCGATGGTTGCGTAACGTTTGCAGTGTTCATGATCAACGTTTGTAGTCAGCCAGCAAGGCTTGGCCGTCAGCGCCAGACTTCTCCAGCCACTCGGTAAGCATCGTGTCACCGACTTTCTTCATGTCGGCTTTGAGCTGAGCAGATGGCTCCAGCACTTGCATGCCGTTGGCTTTGAGTTTGAGCTTAGATTCGGCATCCACACGCTTGCTGGCCGCCAGTCCACGCGTTTCCGCAGCGGCAGCTGCGTTCATGACCGCCGTTTGCGTTGCTTTGTCCAAAGCGTCAAATGCTTTGCGATTGACAATCACCATGTTCTTAGGCAACCAAGCTTGAACGTCGTAGTAATACTTGAGGTGCTCGTACAACTTGCTGTCAACACCTGTGGCGCCTGAGGTCATGGTCGCCTCGACCACGCCAGTTGCTAACGCTTGAGAGAGTTCTGCAGCTTGCACGGTCACAGGTTGCGCCTTCACTAAATCAGCGATACGAGCCGTGGCTGGGCTGTACGCACGCCATTTGACGCTCTTGAGATCAGCGGCTGAGGCAATCGGCTTTTTGGTGAAGATTCCTTGTGGGGGCCAAGCCACGGCATAGAGATAAACCAAACCCTGATCAGCCAACTTTTTCTCAACCATAGGACGCTGTGCAGCTTGCAACTTGACCGATTCGTCATAGCTGTCTGCCAAGAACGGTAAACCATCTGCACCGTAGATTTGCCATTCGTTTTGCAAACTGGCTTGAATCACCTCACCGGCTTGCGCCTGTCCACCTTGGACTGCACGCTTGATTTCTGTTGCCTTGAACAGCGAAGCGTTCGAATGGACGGTGATCTTGAGCTTGCCTGCTGTTGCTTTTTCCACATCGCTGGCGAACTGCATCAAGTTCTCAGAATGAAAGTTACTAGCTGGATAGGCTGAAGCCAAATCCCATTTGGTCTGGGCCTGAACAAGGCCAGCAGTCAGACAGCTTGCTAGACCCAAAGCGGCGAGAGAAAGATACTTGCGTTTCATGAAACATCTCCAATCAGTAGTTAAGTTACGACAGAATGAATTTACCTTTTTATCAACGATTCATCATAGGTATATTCCCTAATCGTTGACATTTTGTTGACGATTTGATTTTATGATGGCGACATAAGCACCACCCGCCAAGCCACCTTTGAGAGAACACGTATGGCAAAGAAACCCAACACCGAACAACATACCAGTGTGCCGATCGTCTCATCGTCACACCTGGTCTCACCTCGAAGCGCCGAAATGAGTGAATTCGAATTTGGTCTGATCGTGGCAGGAAATGCATTTCATCGGTGGATCATCCATTGCATGTCTGCAGCAGGACTGAAAGACCTCACCCCGCTCGATGTACTGGTGCTCCACCATGTGTCTCACCGAGCACGAGACAAACGTCTGTCCGACATCTGCTTCATCATGAACGTGGAGGACACGCACCTTATCAACTACTCCCTCAAAAAGCTGCAAGGGCTGGGTGTGGTGGCGTCGCGCAAGAGCGGTAAAGAAGTGACCTACTCTTCGACGGCGACAGGTAACGAATATGTGCAACGCTACCGCGAGATTCGCGAGAGCTGTCTCATCAATGCCTTGAAAGCTGATGAGGCCCTCAACCGTGACATTGGCGAACTGGCCAGACTGCTGCGCGTCTTGTCAGGCGTCTACGACCAAGCCGCTCGGTCAGCCGCATCGCTGTGAGCGCGACGAATCCCGCATATGACAACACGACTCTTGGCCCTTGGCGACAGCGCATGGACGGTGGAGTTTGGCACGGACATTAGCCCCGAACTGAATGCACAAGTCATGGCCTTCGCAAATCGCATCGCGCAAGCACGCCTAGATGACCCCCGGTTTGCAACCATCACTGACGTCGTCCCCACATTTCGCTCGCTCACCGTGCATTTTTCTGTACAAAACACCGATGCGGATGCACTGGCCACGCAGTTGTTGGCGTTGGCACAAGACAGCGAACAGCAAACGATCCAGGGTAAACAATGGCGCTTACCCGCGTGCTTCGACCCAAGTTTTGCACCTGATTTGTCGGCTTGGGCAGAGGCGAAACAGATCGGTGAAGACGCCCTCATTGAACGTATGTTGGCCACTTCATTTCGCGTTTACATGATTGGTTTTTTGCCTGGCTTTCCTTATATGGGCGGCTTACCGCCAGAATTGGCCATGCCTCGATTGACCAGCCCGCGCCAGCGCGTGCCAGCCAACTCGATCGCCATCGCAGGAGAAATGTGCGCGGTCTATCCTTGGGAAAGCCCCGGGGGATGGAACTTAATTGGGAAAACCCCCGTTCAGTTGTTCGATCCGCACCACATCGAACAACCTGCCATGCTGGCAGCGGGCGACATCGTCAGGTGGTATGCCATTGACAAAAGTGAATACGAACACCTGCTCTCCCAATGCAGCAACGGGAAATTAACGCGCGACGCATTTCTTTCTTCGGGAGATGTGTCATGAGTCGGACGTCTCACGGCCTGATCGAAATTCTGCAGCCGGGTATTGGCACCACCGTCCAGGATCGAGGACGCGCAGGACACCGCCATGAAGGCATTCCTTTGTCTGGTTGGCTGGACGCACCGTTGGCAGAGGCCGCCAATGCTTTGGTAGGAAATGCGGGTGGAGAAGCCGTCTTGGAGTTGCGCGGCATGGGCACCGAACTGCGCATCAAGTCGGGGCCTGTACGCATCGCATTAACGGGGATCATTGGCGCGAAGTGGTTAACCCAAGAGGGCACCATCACGGCCTTGCCTGCTTGGCAAAGCGCTACGCTACAAACAGGTGATCGATTGACATTGGGCATTGCCGAAACAGGTTGCGCTTATCTGGCCGTCACCAGTGGCCTACAACTGCCTGCACAACTTGGTAGCCGATCTAGCTATTGGCGCGCTGGACTGGAAGGGCTGATGGGTCGCGCATTCCGTCCAGGTGATGTGCTGCCCTGTAGCACCTGGACCACCTCTGACTTTCGCGAATGGCGAAGCCGTGAACCATGGACGCACGAAGCAGGACCTGTGCGTGTCATTTTGGGGCCTCAACACCATCACTTCTTGCCAGAGTCAATCGCCTCGTTTCAACATGAGGAATGGGAAGCGACCGTTGAACAAGATCGCATGGGCCTGAGGCTGCGCGGTAAGGCCTTGATGCACACCCACGCAACTGCGGCCGATATCGTCTCGGATGCTGTGACACCGGGAGCCATCCAAGTGCCCGCCAATGGGCAACCGATTGTGCTGCTGGCAGACAGCCAAACCGTGGGGGGGTATCCCAAAATTGCCACCGTGATTCAAGCGGATTTACCAAAGCTTGCGCATTTGAAACCGGGATCTCGGATACGGTTTCAAAGTGTGACCAACGCTCAAGCGAGGCAAGCCCTACAAGCACAGCGCGCTGCATGGATGCAATGGATGACCGCGCGTGAATCGTTTTTACCTCCTGGATTTATTGATGAACAAGCCCTCTACAACTGCAACCTTGTGAGCGGCATGTTGCGCGCAGAACTGTGATTGGAACCATGACGATGACACCCCATCAAATCAACCTCAATGCTGACTTAGGTGAAAGCTTCGGCGCCTGGACCATGGGTGACGATTCAGCCTTGCTACAAATCGTCAAAAGCGCCAACGTCGCTTGTGGCTTTCACGCAGGCGATCCCACCGTGATGCAAACCACCGTCCGCCAGGCGATTGCCCAGGGCGTGAGCATTGGCGCACACCCCTCTTACCCAGACCTTCAAGGTTTTGGACGGCGCGTGATGCAGATGTCGGCCAAAGATTTAGAGGCCAACCTGATTTATCAAATCGGGGCATTGCAAGCTATCGCGGCCGCAGAAGGCGGACGCGTCACTCATGTAAAACCACATGGGGCTTTGCACAATGTCGCGTGCGCGGACGCTGAGGTAGCCACCACCGTGGTCAAAGGTTTGCGCAAGCTAGACTCCTCTCTGATTCTTCTTGCGCCCCCCTACTCAACGCTCGCGAAAGCAGCGGAAGATGCAGGACAACCCGTTCGGTACGAGGTATTCGCTGATCGCACCTACTTAGATGATGGACAACTCACACCACGCTCGCGCGAAGGCGCGGTGATTCACGACAGCCAAGCGTGCGTCTCGCATGTGCTGCGAATGCTCAGCGCCAAAGCCATCGTGACAGCCAATGGCCTTCATCTGCCCTGTCGAATCGATAGCATCTGTGTCCACGGCGACGGACCTGAGGCGGTGGCAACCGCGCAAGCGATACGACTCGCGCTTGAAGCGGCAGGCTACACATTGACGGCACTTACCCAGTTAGGAGACGATCAATGACCACGCAAATTCACACCTTACCGTCTTACCTTGATCCCCAGCACTTAGGACCTTGGGGCATTTATTTGGAGCAAATCGATCGGGTCACCCCATATCTAGGTTCGCTATCGCGCTGGGTGGAAACGCTCAAACGACCCAAGCGCATGCTGATCGTCGATGTCCCCATCGAACTGGACAACGGGACAGTGGCGCACTTCGAGGGCTACCGCGTACAACACAACACAAGTCGTGGCCCTGGCAAAGGCGGGGTTCGCTTTCACCAAGACGTGACCCTGTCCGAAGTCATGGCGCTTTCGG
The DNA here is from genome assembly GCF_002943475.1 of Limnohabitans sp. TS-CS-82. Taxonomy (NCBI): domain Bacteria; kingdom Pseudomonadati; phylum Pseudomonadota; class Betaproteobacteria; order Burkholderiales; family Comamonadaceae; genus Limnohabitans; species Limnohabitans sp. TS-CS-82. The sequence goes on from NZ_PTQX01000001.1 coordinate 89,340, forward strand.
CGTGGATGTCTGTCAAAAACGCTGCCGTCAACCTACCTTTTGGCGGTGCCAAGGGGGGGGTGCGGGTCAACCCTCAAACGCTATCTCGCGGTGAACTCGAACGCGTCACACGTCGCTACACCAGTGAGATCGGCATCATCATTGGTCCTACACGCGATATCCCCGCCCCTGACGTGAACACGAACGAACAGATCATGGCCTGGATGATGGATACCTACTCCATGAACGAAGGCGCCACCGCCACGGGCGTGGTCACGGGCAAACCCATCGCCCTCGGTGGATCGCTTGGGCGCAAAGAAGCCACTGGTCGAGGTGTCTTTACCGTTGGCGAAGAAGCCGCGCGCCGGATTGGGTTGAACTTGCAAGGGGCCCGCGTGGCCGTGCAGGGCTTGGGTAATGTGGGCGGTGTCGCCGCTCAGCTGTTTGCAGAAGCTGGTTGCCGCATAGTTGCGGTGCAAGACCATGTCAGCACCCTCTATTGCGAAGCAGGTTTCAATGTCACGCAGCTGTTGGCCCATGTGGCACAACATGGGTCCGTGAAAGGCTTTGCACCCGCCGCGTCTTTAGAGACTGATCAATTCTGGCAAGTGCCATGTGACATCCTCGTGCCAGCGGCGTTAGAGCAACAAATCACCGCCGCCAATGCTCACCATGTCCAAGCAAAACTTGTCATTGAAGGGGCCAACGGTCCAACCACACCCGAAGCCGACGACATCCTCGCAGAACGTGGCGTATTGGTCGTGCCAGACGTGATTGCCAATGCTGGCGGTGTGACCGTCAGCTACTTCGAATGGGTGCAGGATTTTTCCAGCTTCTTCTGGGACGAAAACGAAATCAATGCAAGGCTCGTGCGCATCATGCGTGAAGCTTTTGCAGCGATCTGGCAAACGGCGGACACACACAAAGTCAGCCTGCGCACGGCCACATTCATCATCGCATGCACACGCATGTTGCAAGCTCGCGAACTCCGCGGTTTGTATCCCTGAAATGCGTTCAAACGCCAAGCTCATCGGGCACCCACACCGTCACTGTTGTCTAAACTCCAGCCATGATCCAAGGCCTCGTCCAACTCTTCATCTTCCAAGCCCTCGGCGAACTCGTCTCTAAGTTCGCCCTGCCCTTCATCCCTGGCCCTGTGTTGGGCTTGGTGTTGTTGCTGGTGTATCTCAGCGTTCGCGGCCACGTGCCTACGTCAATAGACCTTGTTGGTGGCAGCATCTTGCAGCACTTGGGGTTGCTGTTCATCCCCGCATCGGTGGGCGTGGTGCTTTACTTGCCCGTGTTGCAGGCCAACGCGTGGGCCATCAGCGCGGCGCTGGTGGTGAGCGTGGTGGCCACGGTGGCGGTGACGGCGGGCTTGCTGAAAGTGTTGGCTAAGAAGAATCCTACCGATGCATAACGTATGAATAAGGAATTTCAAACGCAGTTGCCACCCATCTCTGACATTTGGGTGTACCTCTCGGGCAGCCCCCTGCTGGCCTTGGTGCTGACGCTGAGCGCGTATTTGTTGGGGCTCACGCTGTACGAACGCAGCCAGCGCAACCCGCTGGCCAACCCTGTGTTGATTGCGGTGGTGGTGGTTTGCTTCAGCATCAGCGTGCTCGACATGCCGTATGCCAAGTATTTCGAAGGCGCGCAGTTTGTGCACTTCTTGCTGGGCACAGCCACGGTATCGCTGGCCATTCCGATCTACAAAGGTTTTGCGTCACTCAAGGGCCGCATGAGCGTGTTGCTGCTGTCACTGGTGGCGGGTGGCATCACGTCAGTGTTCACCGCCGTGGGTATGGCGCGTTGGTTAGGCGTGGACGAGTCGTTGGTGCGCGGCTTGGTGGCCAAGTCGGTCACCGCGCCAATTGCGATGGGCATTGCCGAACGCGTGCAAGCCTCGCCTACCTTGACCGCCATCTTTGCGGTGAGCACCGGTATCTTGGGCGCCGTGCTGGGCCGCTACGTGTTGGATGCCTTGCGCGTGACCGCATGGTGGCAACGCGGTTTTGCCTTAGGCGTAGCGGCACACGGCATAGGCACCTCACGCGCTTTCAGCGTACACCCCGAAGCAGGCGCCTACGCCAGCCTGGGTATGGGCTTGCACGGCATTGTGGGTGCGGTGGTGATTCCGTATGCGGTGGCTTGGTGGTTTTAAGGCTTACTTAACCAGCGCCACCGACTTCACCTGGGCCCACGCAGGCATGCCCACCTGCAGCCCCAACTCATGCACGCCACGCGCAGTGACGCGCGCCAGCAACACGGTGTCGCCACAACGCAAACGCAGCAGCACTTGTGACGGATGTGCGTCTGGCGTGATGGCGTCCACCACGCAGGGCACGTGGTTTTGAATGCTGGTGTGTGTGGCTTCGTGCAAGGTCACGCTCACGTCACGCGCCAGCACGCGCAGGCGCACGGTTTGCCCCACAACCAAGCCGCTGTCGCGCACCCACAGCGCACCACCTGCAAAGCCCACTTGAGCCAAATGCCACTGGGTGTCGATGGCCAGCACGATGCCTGTGAGCAAAGCACCTGCATCCTCGCCAACCACCACGGGTAGCTTGGCTTGGGTCAGCACTTCGGCCACAGGGCCGTTGGCTTGCACGCGGCCTTCGTTCATTACCACCAGCGTGTCGGCCAAGCGGGCCACTTCGTCCACCGCGTGGGTGACGTAAAGCATGGGGATGTTCAAGTCATCGCGCAGCTTTTCTAGCCAGGGCAGCACTTCTTGTCGGCGTGCGTGGTCGAGCGCAGCCAACGGTTCGTCTAGCAACAGCAAACGTGGCTGCGTGACCAAAGCCCGAGCAATGGCCACGCGTTGACGCTCGCCCCCCGACAGCTCGTGGCTGCGGCGTTTGAGCAAATGGCCAATGCCCAGCAGCTCAATGGTTTGTTGCACCACGGCTTGGCTCATCGCGTTGCGGCTCTGTTTTTCAGCACGTTGGTGGCCGTAGGCCAAGTTGCCTTCCACATCCAAATGGTCAAACAACGACGCCTCTTGAAACACATAGCCCAAGGCGCGTTGGTGCGTGGGCAGGCGCACATGGTGTGTATCGTCTTGCCACACCTCGTGGCCTAGTTGCACCACGCCACGCGCGGAGGGTTCTAGCCCAGCGACGCAACGCAGCAAAGTCGTTTTGCCACAGCCCGATGGGCCAAAGATGACGGTGATGCCGTGCGCGGGCAACTGCACATCGACCGACACATCAAAGTCAGCACGCGCAATATCGAGTTGCAAGTGGATGTTCATGCGCCCACCTTTTGGCCACGGTTGGAGTGACGGTTAAACCACGACAAACCCAACAACACAACAAACGAGAACACCAACATCACGCCAGCAAGCCCGTGTGCTTGTGAATATTCCATCGCTTCCACATGGCCGTAAATTTGGGTGGACACCACGCGGGTTTTGTCGGGGATGTTGCCGCCAATCATCAGCACCACACCAAACTCGCCCACGGTGTGCGCAAAGCTCAACATGGCGGCCATCACAAAACCGGGCTTGGCCAAAGGCACAGCCACAGTGAAGAAGGCATCCCACTTGCTGGCTCGCAAAGTGGCAGCCACTTCCATGGGGCGCGGGCCCATCGCTTCAAACGCGTTGACCAGCGGCTGCACGGCGAACGGCAATGAGTACACGATCGAGCCCAACACCAAACCCCAAAAGCTAAAGGCCAACGTGCCCCAGCCTGCCCATTGCGTGAACTGGCCGATCGGGCCATTGGGGCCAAGCGCCACCAACAAATAAAAACCCAATACCGTGGGCGGCAACACCAAAGGCAGAGCGACGAGCGAGGCAACAGGCGCACGCCAAGCCGACCGCGTGTGCGCTAGCCACCACGCCACTGGCGTGGCCAGCAACAGCAGCAACACCGTGGTGACGCTGGCAAGCTGCAGCGTCAACGCAATGGCTTGGAAATCTTCGGCGCTTAAATTCATGCCCACACTTTACAGGGCGTAGCCGTAGCTGGTGATGATGGCTTTGGCGGTGTCGCCTTGCAGGTATTTCAGCAGCGCATGTGCGGCTGCGTTGTCTTTGCCCGCATTGAGCAACACGGCGTCTTGCTTGAGCGGTGTGTGCATGCTTTGCGGCACGACCCATGCCGAGCCTTGGGTGATGCGACCGTCAACTGAAATTTGCGACAAGGCCACAAAACCCAGCTGTGCGTTTTCTGTGCGGATGAATTGGTAGGTCTGGCCAATGCTCTCGCCTTGCACGAGCTTAGGAACAACGTTGGCTTGCACGCCCAGCTTGTGGATGACTTCCATCGCTGCCATGCCATAGGGGGCGAGCTTGGGATCGGCAATGGCTAACTTGTGAAAGCTGTTGCTGCGCAGCACCTCGCCTTTGTCATCCACCAAGTTGGGGCGTTTACTCCAAAGCGCCAAGCGACCCGTGGCATAGGTGAAGCGCGTGCCTGCAATGGCGAGGCCTTCTTTTTCTAAGCGTGCGGGGGTTTCATCATCGGCGGCCAGCAGCACGGCAAACGGCGCACCGTTTTTGATTTGCGCGTAGAACTTGCCCGTTGCGCCAAAGGCCAACTGAGCTTTGTGCCCCGTGTCTTGCTCAAACGCTTTGGCAATTTTTTGCATGGGGGCGGTGAAGTTGGCGGCGACGGCTACCGTCACTTCACGCGCTTGAGCAGCAACAAAAAAAAGAGTGCTGGCAGCTGCCAGCATCAGGCGTAATTTCATAGGCGCTGATTATCTCAGCGCGGCTCCTGCTTCGTACCAACGCTTGATGGTCGCACGCTCTGCCTCGGTGATGCCCGTGGCATTGTTCATTGGCATTTGGCGTGTGACTACCGCTTGTTGGTAGATGCCCAATGCGTGTTGCTTGACGCCCTCGGCTGTATCGAAGCGCACGTTCTTCATTTGCACTTGTTCGCCGTGGCAGCTTTGGCAGCGTTGCACGAAGATGGCATTGACTTCTGCAAACGTCACAGGCGCATCACTCACAGCCACGGTTGCTGATGGCGCTGGGCGCATCCACACAATGACACTCAGCAACAGCACCACGCCTGCAATGGCAAACGGCAGTGGGTTCTTGGCACGGCCCAAGTGGTAGCCGTGGCGTTGCACGAAGAACTGGCGAATCAAAGCACCAGCCAACATCATCATCACCAAGATGACCCAGTTGTTTTCGTAGGTGTACAAGAAGCTGTAGTGGTTGCTCAGCATCGCAAAGATGACGGGCAGCGTAAAGTAAGTGTTGTGCACGCTGCGCTGCTTACCGCGCTTACCGTGCGTGGCCAACTCTTTGGGGTCCATCGCCACGCCCGATGTCATGGCGGCCACCACTTTGCGTTGGCCTGGGATGATCCAGAAAAACACGTTGGCGCTCATGGAGGTAGCGATCATCGCGCCCACCAACAAGAAGGCGGCGCGGCCTGCAAACAACTGGCAAGACAACCACGATGCAAACGCCACCACCACGATCATGGTGAGGGCCACAATGCGCTCGCCGTTTTCGCGGAAGCCAAATACGCGGCACACCGCGTCGTAGATGAACCAAAACGCAACCAAGAAGCTCAGCGCAGCCGTGATGGCCGCTGCAGGCGACCAGTCCATGAGCGACTTGTCAATCAAGAAGGTGCCCGCGTTCCACAGGTACAGCACGGTGAACAAGCCAAAGCCCGTCAGCCAAGTGGAGTAGCTTTCCCAATAGAACCAATGCAGCTTGGTGTGGATCTTCTTCGGAGCCACCATGTACTTTTGCGGGTTATAAAAACCGCCACCGTGCACCGCCCACATCGCGCCATCCACGCCTTTTTCTAACAGGTCGGGTGAGTTGGGTTTGATGAGGTTGTTGTCTAAGAAGACAAAGTAAAACGAGGAGCCAATCCAAGCGATGGCGGTGATGACGTGCACCCAACGCAGCAGCAGATTGGCCCAGTCTAAGAAATATGCGTCCATGTCGAGACCTCAGTCTTTTCAGTCAAAGTTGCCATTCACCACTGCGGGCGCTGTGAATGACACGAGGGTCGCGAACAAGGGCTGATAGCTGCCCTGCTCCGCTGCGACAGGTGATGCAAAGTGTATACAAAATCTGTCGCCAAACAAAGCTGAATGCTTCGGTGCAAACCCTAGCGTCAAACGCTATCGAACTCGCAACAACTGTGCCGCCACCGACACCGCAATCACTTCAGGCTCTTTACCCGTAATGCCACTCACCCCGATAGGGCAAGTGATGAAGGCCAATTCTTCGACGGTAAAGCCTTTGGCTTCGAGTCGGTGTTGAAACGTGGCCCACTTGGTTTTGCTACCAATCAGGCCAACAAATTTCAAATCGCCGTGCAGGCGTTGGCGCTTGAGGCAGGCGGCCACCACATCTAAATCTTCCGCATGGCTAAAGCTCATGATGAGCACGCTTGCATCGCTGGGCAAATCAGCCACGGCCGCATGCACGGGGTCGGAATGTTCACACACCACATTGGGCGGTAGGTGTGCGGGGAAAATTTCGTCTCGACTGTCGATCCACTGCACGTTGTAGGGCAAGGTGCTGAGCACGTTGACCAAGGCGCGGCCCACATGGCCACCGCCAAAGAGTGCGAGGGGCTGGCCGTTGGCCAAAAGTCGTTGTTTGAGTGCGGGGGCATCAGCGGCACTGATGCGCTCGAACTTCAAGTGCACCACGCCGCCGCAGCATTGACCCAAGGCGGGGCCTAGGGCATAGCGGGTGGTCAACGCGTTGTCTTCATGCGTGAGCGGCGATGAGGCGTGACCGTTATCAGACGGCGCTGCGTTGTCAGAAAGGTTGATATGCGCGGGGCGTGTCAACAAAGCACGGGCCTCGTTGATGGCCTGAAACTCCAAGTGCCCGCCACCAATGGTGTTGACCAAAGTCTGCGGGAACACCGCCATCCAAGCGCCCACTTCGCGTGGGCCCGAGCCCTGCACGCTGTCGACCGACACCAACACGCCGTCGGCATGTTGGAGTTGGTTCAATAGCTCAGCGGTGTGGCGTGGCACGAAGGGTTTAAGCCGCGACCTTGGCCTTGACGGCTTCGCACGCCATCAAGATGCGCTCAGGCGTGGCGGGTGCGTCCATGTACACCACGGCTTTGTGGTCGGCGCTGGCGGCCACCGCATCGCGCAAGGCGAAGAAGGCAGACAGGCCCAACATCAAAGGTGGCTCGCCCGTGGCCTTGCTGTTGAAAGGCGTGGGCTTCAAGTTGGCGTTGTCGAACAAAGACACATTGAAGTGTTCTGGGATGTCGCCCGCTACTGGAATTTTGTAGGTGCTTGGGCCGTGCGTGAGCAGCTTGCCCTTTTTGTCCCAAATGCACTCTTCCATGGTGAGCCAGCCCATGCCTTGCACATAAGCGCCTTCGATCTGGCCTTTGTCCAATGCGGGGTTGATGCTGCGGCCCACGTCATGCACGATGTCCACGGCTAGGAGCCTCCACTCGCCGGTGCGGGTGTCGATCTCTACTTCGCTCACGGCAGCGCCGTAACAGTAGTAATAGAAAGCACGGCCGTTCAGGGTGGTGAAGTCGTATTTGATTTCGGGCGTCATGTAGAAGCCAGTGACGCTCAAGCCCACGCGGTCAAGCCACGCTTGCTTGGTCACATCAGCCCACTTGACGGCTTTGCCGCCGCCGTGGACTTCGTTGTTGGCGAAGGTCACATCGCCTTCAGCACAGCCCAACATGCGGGCCGCCACAGGCTTCAAGCGTTCACGCATTTGCATGGTCGCGTTCATGATGGCTGCGCCGTTGATGTCAGCACCGCTCGAAGCCGAGGTGGCTGAAGCGTTAGGCACTTTTTGTGAGTCAGTGGCGGTGATGCGCACATGGTCCACGCTGATACCCAAACCATCGGCACACACCTGCGCCATCTTGGTGTTCAGGCCCTGGCCCATTTCGGTACCGCCGTGGTTGCAGCTCACAGAGCCGTCCATGTAGACCACCAACAAAGCACCACCTTGGTTCAAGTGTGTGGCGGTAAAGCTGATGCCGAACTTCAACGGCACAAGCGACAAACCGCGCTTGCGGGTTTTGCTCTTGGCGTTGAACGCATGCACCGCTGCGCGACGCTCGGCGTATTTGGATTCGTGTTCGACTTGCGCGATCACCTTGTCGCCCACCCAGTCTTCAATGAGCTGGTTGTATTGGGTGGTCATGGTGTCGGGCGTGCCGCTGATGGCGGGGTCTTTGTACAGGTTGAGCTTGCGCACTTCCAAGGGGTCTTTGCCCAAAGTCATCGCGATCTCGTCCATCACCGTTTCGATGCCGAACATGCCTTGTGGGCCGCCAAAACCACGGAAAGCGGTGGCGCTTTGTGTGTTGGTTTTGCAGCGGTGGCTCACCAACTTCAAAGCTGGGATGTGATAGCTGTTGTCGATGTGCAAGCAAGCGCGGTCGTTCACAGGGCCGGAGTAGTCGGTGCTGTAACCGCAGCGTGACATCAGCGTGATGTCCGCGCCCAAGACGCGGCCGCTGTCGTCAAAGCCCACTTCGTAGTCGATGCGGAAATCGTGACGCTTGCCGGTGATGGTCATGTCGTCGTCGCGGTTGATGCGCAGCTTGACGGGTTTGTTCAGTTTGAACGCGGCCAAGGCAGCGCTTTGGCTGAAGATGCTGGCGTTGCCTTCTTTGCCACCAAAGCCGCCACCCATGCGGCGGCAAATCACCTCCACGTCGTTGGTGTGCAGGTTCAAGGCGTGTGCGGCTTCGCGCTGGTTGCCGTCAGGGTGCTGGGTCGACACGTACAGCGTGAGCTGGCCGTCTTCCTTAGGCACCGCGTAAGTGATTTGGCATTCCAGATAAAACTGTTCTTGCTGACCCGTGCGAGTCGTGCCTTTGATTTTGTGAGGCGCGCTGGCAATGGCAGCAGCAGCGTCGCCGCGTGTGATGCCTTTGGGCGGCATGATGAAGCTGTTGGCTGCCATCGCCTCTTCCACCGTCAAGATGGGCTTGAGTTCTTTCACCAACACCTTGGCTTTGTGCGCAGCTTCGCGTGCATAGAGCATGTCGCGCGCCACGACAACGGCCACGGCTTGACCGATGAACTCGACCTTGCCTGCAGCGAGGAACGGATCATCGTGCACGATGGGGCCGCAGTTGTTTTCGCCCGGAATGTCTTTGGCGGTGTAGACGGCTACGACGCCGTGCTCTTTGAGGATGGCTTCGCGGTCAATGCCGTCACCGATCAACTCACCATGCGCCACAGGCGACAAGATGAGCGCGGCATACAAAGTGCCTGCGTGCTCGGGGATGTCGTCGATGTAGGTGGCAGAGCCGGTCACGTGCAAGTGGGCAGACTCGTGAACGATGTCGGTGCCTTGCTGAACGCCTGACACAGGCAGCAAGTTTTTGAGTGCGGTAGGAGCGTTCATTCAAGCCACCTCTTTCTGTTCTTCGATGAATTCCAAGGCCAAGTTGCGAGCCACCAATGCGCGGTAAGCCCATGTGGCACGCAAGCCGTCGCGAGCGGTGAAGCTAGAGGCAATCACGGCATCCAAATCAGCGGCTTTCACGTCTGCTGGCGATTTGCCTTCAAGCACAGCTTCGAGTTTGGGCGCACGCGCTGGGAATGGGCTGAGGCCGTTGTAGGCCAGCTTCACGCCAGACAGCTTGCCGCCTTTGAGCGTGTAGCTGATGGCCGCGCAAGTGGCCGAAATGTCTTGCTCAAAACGCTTGCTCACCTTGTGGGCGCGGAACACTTGGCCCGCCACAGGCTTGGGCAACTCGACAGCTTCGATGAACTCACCGGCTTCGAGCACGCTTTTCTTCATGCCCGTGTAGAAGTTTTCCAGCAGCACGTTGCGGGTCTTCTCGCCACGGCGCAACACGAGGTTTGCACCCAGCGCCAGCAAGCAAGGCATGGAGTCGCCAATGGGCGAGCCGTTGGCGATGTTGCCTGCCAACGTAGCGGTAGAACGGATGGGGGGCGAACCAAAGCGGCGCAGCACTTCGGCAAAGTCGGGGTAAGCCTTGGCGACTAGCACTTCCACTTTGGTCAGCGACACCGCTGCACCAATGCGCCAAACCTTGTCGGTCTCAGCCACTTGGCGCAGTTCTTTGACGTTGCCCAAGTACATGATGTGGTCAGGGCGCGCGAACTGCTTGTTCACTTGCAAACCGATTTCGGTGCTGCCTGCCAGCAAGGTGGTGGTGGGGTGCTTGACCAAATAGTCAGCCACTTCAGCCAAGGTGGCGGGTGACACAAACTCGTTGCCCTTGCGGGTGCGCACCACGGGCTGCACGATGATTTCGCCGTCCAAACTCATGGTCGGTGTGCTGGCACGCTTGATTTCTTTGAGCAGGGGCAAGTCGGCGCTGTCGTCTACTTTGAGAGCAGATTTCTTCTCGCACGCCTTGGCTGTAGCGTCGATGATGGGCGCGTAGCCTGTGCAACGGCACAAGTTGCCGCTCAGCGCGTCGGTGATTTCTTGACGCACGGGCGAGGTGTTGGTTTGCACCAAGTTCACCAAACTCATCACGATGCCAGGTGTGCAAAAGCCGCACTGCGAGCCGTGGCACTTGACCATCTCGTCTTGCACGGGGTGCAAAGTACCGTCGGCCTTTTTCAAGCTTTCCACCGTCTTGATAGATTTGCCATCGAGCGAAGGCAGCAATTGGATACACGCGTTGGTGGCCACATAGTCCACGCCCGTACCAGCGGCATTGAGTTCACCCACCATCACCACGCAAGCACCACAGTCGCCCTCGGCGCAACCTTCTTTGGTGCCGGTGCGGTGGAGCTGCTCACGCAGGTAATCGAGAACGGTGGTGGTGCGACGGGCACCTTGGGCTTCAACGATCTGGCCGTCGAGCACAAAGCGCACGGTGTTGGTGACTTGGGTCATGGTGTGAGGTGTGGAAATCTGGGGAAAGAGCCCAGATTTTAGTGACAAGCACCCCATTTCGGCAGCAGGTATGCCGCTGCGTATACAAAAAATTACTTCAACCCTTCAAATCATCTAGAAATTCAGACATCGGCTTTACGCCAGTTACTAATAAATGATCACGTGCACGGGTACACGCAACATAAAGTAAGTGTCGCTCTGTGTTGTAGACCTCTTCTAAGTCTGCTTCGTCCATCACACTTTCTATACGTGACTGCAATGGCAAGACCTCATCGTCGCAAGCCATCACGACTACAGCCTTGAACTCCAAACCTTTTGCTAGGTGCATTGTGCAAACAGATGCCTCCCCTTCGGCGGTTTCAACATACTCATCAAGCACACGGAATCGAAGTCCCGCATCTTTGAGCGCATCAGCTGCTCTTTGGACCTGCTCATCTGAACGGACAAAAACACCTATCTCATGCGGCGCTATGCCTTCTTTGGTCCATCGGACGAGATGTTTTGCCACACCGGAAATCTCAGCTTTCTCATTGGGATAACCTTCAATCAAGGGTGCTGGCCCATTAAAAACAGACACGGTCCCCTTGCGGCTTTCGGTAATTCCATCAAGGTCAGACACCTCAGGGCCAAGCAGACGATCAGCTTGCTGACGTATTTGGTGCGATGTGCGGTAATTGATATGCAACGTGCGTGAACGCCCTCTCACGTCAACCCCAAGCGACTTCCAAGAAAATGGCTGCTGGAAAATTCGCTGTCCCAAATCGCCCGCAAAAAACAAACTGTTTGGTCGAATTTGACCTGCCCCATCAGGCGCAACGCCTGCCATCGCTGCCAACATACGAAGTTGGCTAACACTCACGTCTTGTGCCTCGTCCACCACTACAAACTCAAAAGGTGGGTGTTTGAGTGCTGCAAGTTTGCTGGCTAATAAAGTAAACATGCATGCATGCGTCATCACACCTGCCATATCAAGCCTAGTTTTAACACCTTCAAAAATTTGCCAAAGTGTTTGGCGCTGAGCTTCATTCAATCGCGTTTTCCTACCTAAGCGTTTGACATCACGGTAGTCCTCCCACGCTTGCAATTGCCAAGCATCCACCACATCTAACCACTCGCCCAGCACGAAATTCAAGTTAAACCGAGCCAGCACAGCACCAGGGTTATCGAGCTTCATCTGCGCCAATGACTCAGCCACCGCTAGGCGAACGTCATCTGCGCTGGCCAAACGTGGACGAGATTTGGCTTTATCAGCATGGCGATCTAGCAAACGCTTGCCCATGCCATTCATCGACATCACCTCTAGGCGTTCAGCCAAGCGCGGTTGATGGCTGATCAAACGGTTCAGCTTGGTTTGCAGCGCATTTGCCAAAGTGTCAGAGAACGTGGTGAGCCACACACGCGCATCTGGGTGCTCACGCGCTAGCGTGACCGCACGGTGCAAGGCCACGATAGTTTTGCCCGTGCCGGCCGAGCCAGAAACACGAGCAGGACCTGCGTAATCGCGTATCACCCACTGCTGCTGTGAAGGATGCAAAAAGATCGTCCACTTTTCCCATGGGTAGTTCAGTGCTTGCTCCAGCTCGTCTACCCCGTGCATGACGCGGAAGCGACGCTGCGCGTCGGGGTGGCTGAACGGGTCGGTAACCTTGCCAAGGTTGACAGGTTGAGGTTTGCCGCCAGTGGCCAGCTCTAGCAAAGCCTCTGCAGCTTCGGCAGGCAAATGTTCGGCCAACGTCAGCAAACTATCTTCGGTTGCCTGTTTGACATCAGCCAACCATTCAGCAGGTACGCCGTAAGACAACAGGTCGGCATCTGACAGCTTTGTAAACAGCTGCGGTTTAGCAGCCTCTGATGGTTTGGCCACCACGCCAGTGGCTTGCTCAACCACACGCTCACGTATTTCTACCCACTGCGCAGCGCCAGTGGTGGGGTGTGTTTCTAGCCTGCGCCGCTCGGCCCACTGATAGGCCTTATCGTGATGATCGGCATAACAAAGTAAAAAGCTACCCTCGGTCTTATGAACGATCAGGCGTATGTCTCGCCCTACACGCATGGACCAGAAATGCTTGTCTTTGGACTTTTCGATGCGGTGCATCTGTAACCCCGGGTTGGCCGGGTTTTGTTGCAGGTCGAAAGCTGTGATCTTGACGAATTTCTGCTCTTCAGCAGTTAGACGGCTCAAACTATCGGTAAAAGTGTCAGAGATGCGGAATTGCATACAAGATCAGTCCAGCTTGAACGCATTAAAGTTTGTGGGTTTCATTTCCCAAAGCGGCGTTCTTCCGCTGGCTTTTAACGGTTTTTTCCACCATTCCTTTACATCAGGGGCATAGTTCTTTTTTGCACCAGATATCTTGTTCATCAGCGGCCAACGAACTTTTTCGTTCTCATCTCGATACTGAGAACTAAACCAATTCAACATTGTGTGTTCAACATGATGGAAATAATCAGCTGTACCTGCACGCGTGGGTTTGGCAAAGTAAAAGTCAAAATCAGCGCCGGCAACACTGAGCATGAAATCGAAAAGCTTATGCTCGAAATGTGCCTTAACTCGGTGATGAATATTTCCACGCCCCACATATATGACTTGTGAACGTCCTCCCGGGTATTGAATAGACAGAGGGTTTGCCAACGAAATCACATACACGCCTTTATCAATTTCAGACAACTCAAAGCCCTTTTGACGACACGCCTGTTCAATAGATCGCATTGCTTCTTGCACGGTTTTTTTACGAATTTCTCTTTGAATGCTCACCGAGTATTCGTCGTAAATAGCTAGATCGAAACCAGCATTACGCGCATAGACAGCCATGCTTTGCTGCCCAACCTTGTACCAATGATTTGGTTTCAATTTATCTGTAGCCATTTTTAAATCTTAAAAACCTTCATTACCTCATCCCCCAGGTGATTGATCACCTTGACCGCAATGCGTCCTGACTTAGGTTTATCAAACGCCCGTGACGTATCGCTGTTAAGTGACTCCCAAGCCTCTTGATTGATTTCAGCCTTGAGCGTGGTCTTAAGCGACTTGTACGGATCGTTTGCACCCAAGAAATAGGCATGACGGACGAAGAAGCTTTCTTCGTTGTAGTCGGTGTCGATGAACCAGCAGGCGATGCCGTCGGCTCCGTCGCTGCGCACTTCACCTGTGTTGGGGTGGAACACGTCCACGCCGTTGACCTTGACTTGCACTTGATCGCCCACCGGGATGATGTCGATGTCGGGTTCGCCAAAGATGACGAACAGGTTGCCTTTGCCGGTGTTCTTCAGGTCTTCGGCCATATGCAGATCGGCGTTCATGCGGGCCTTGAGCACTGGGATGCGACCGAGCTTGGAGAACTCGCTACTGTGCGCGTCGTAGTTGAAGGCGCAAGCGATCAACACATCAAAGCCTGCATCACCCGCTTCGCGTGCGGCGGTCACCAGGTCGGGACGGCTCACGGTGCCGAACTCGGGGCCGATAAAAATGCCTGCGCGTTTTTCATTGCCTCCGTTGCCTTCGGCATCAGCGCCTTCCATGTATCGGCCTTCGGCGCACACGTATTCGCCAGGCCAGGGCGTGAGTGATGTGAAGTTGATCTTGTCCGTCTTGTGCGCTTGCTGCACGCCTGCGGTGCGCAGGTTGTCCAAGATGATTTGCGCAAAATTGCGTTCGTACGAGCCGCCTTGCTCTTGAGCGACAGGGTCGATCAGCTTGTCGTCTTCGTCCACGCCCAGTACGCGGTGGGGCAGCAGGCTCTCCACCGTGAAGGGGCCTGCCACACGCACCTTCTTTTTGTCTTCGTATGGACGGTCGTACAGGTATTCAAAGTCGGCCTTGGCGGCAATCGACGCGTCAATCTCTTGCTGGCGGGCAACGCGCTGCTTCCACCAATCGGCGTGCAGTTTTTTGGCCGCATCGCTCCACTTAGCGTCTACTTCGCGGGGGATTTCCCACTCTTGCCATTGCATTTTGAGGGCTGTGTTCAGTTTCTCACGCAGTGGCTCCAGCTGGGCTTGATGCTTGTCATAAATCACATCGATCTCGGCGTTGTTGGCAATACTCTTGAGCGTAATGTGCGGCACGCGTTCGTGCACAAAGCCCTGGCGAATGTTGCTGTGGGTAGCGTGGCTCTTGGGTGCGGTGCGCGTGACCTCGCCTTCTTTGGCTTGCCCTTCTTTACTGTCGGCCAGCAGGTAGAAGGGGTAGCGTGCACCCATGATGCGGGCACGGGCCAAGGCCAGTGCGACACGGGAGGTGTCGATGGTGATCCAGCGGCGACCCCATTGTTCGGCGACGAAGGCGCTAGTTCCTGAACCGCATGTTGGGTCGAGCACAAGGTCACCCGGGTCAGATGCCATCAAAAAGCATCGTTGTATGACTTTGACGTTTGTTTGTACGACATAAACTTTTTCCGCTCCAACAGTGCCGCCAGTGTCATCCCATGAACTTGTCAGCGGCGAATAGGGAGACTCATCAAAATATCTGACAAGGCTGAGTGATTTACCTCCACCATGAAGGCGACTTGCTTTTGCTGCTCGTATAAAGCCTGGCAAAGTTGTGCTCCACCCCCTTGTTCCTGATGGCCTATAAATTCCACCTTGATATTCAAATGGAAATCCCATTGCCGATGCGTCACCGGCATCTCTACCTTGTCGTTGAGAAGTTGCATCCCCTAGTCGAGCAATACGAATATTGGGTGAATTAAGGCTTTCACCACTGGCCAAGAATTCACTGAGTCGACTGCGATAGCAATTTTTTTCGATGATCTGCCATGGCCCTGGATCTTCCGAGCTAAATGGTCGCGGTACGAAAAGCCTACGAAATTTCAAAGAGGCACTATTACGGGCGAACCAAAGAACATAGTGCTTTGGGTTTGAAAGGTATTCAGCAGTAGACCCAGATGTTGCGTGATATGCAATTTCACTGACATAGTTTTCATCGCCGAATACTTCTTCAAGCAACATTCGCACACGATGCACGTTTTCTTCACCGATCTGCACAAAAACAGAACCTGAGTCAGTCAGCAAATCACGCGCCACGGTCAGGCGGTCGCGGATGTAGGCCAGATAAGAATGGATACCGTCCTTCCAGGTATCACGAAAGGCTTTCACCATTTCGGGCTCGCGGGTGATGTGGTCGGCGTTGCCGTCTTTCACGTCGCGGCTGGTGGTGCTCCACTGAAAGTTGCTGTTGAACTTGATGCCGTAGGGCGGATCAAAGTAAATGCATTGCACTTTGCCGCGCAAGCCTTCGCGCTCGGCCAAGCTTGCCATCACTTGCAGGCTGTCGCCCAAAATCATGCGGTTAGACCAATGCTGGTCGTGCGCATAAAACTCAGTTTTGGCATCGTCGTCGGGCAGGCCGTTGAAGTCTTTGGCCATGTCGGCAAACAAGTCGGCTGTAAAGCCTTGTTGCTCAGGCTCGGTCGCTGCTTTGGCTTTGTCGGTTTGACGCTTGAGGTCGTCGATCAGCACCTTAGGGTGCACTTTTTCTTGGATGTAGAGCGGCGGCGCATTGACCACCAGGTCAGACCAGTCTTGTTGGTCTTTGCCGCGCCAGACCAGCTGTGGGTCTAGGTCACGGTTGCGGGCGTTTCGCTCTGCCTGTAGCGGGCCAGCGGGTGCGCCACGCTCGTAGCTCACTTGCACTTGCTGCTGGTGCTCACGCTGCACCACAGACTGGAATTCGGCAGTGGGAATGTTCTTGCGCGTATCGCCATCGTGCTTGATGGTTTCGACTTGCAGATCGGCTTTAGGGGTTTTGGGTTTGCGGGTAGCCATGATTCTTCTTTTTATCAGTTATCCAAGGTGTCGGGCTTTTTGAGTGCCTTTTTGTCGTCTGACTGCAAGCGTCGCTCGACCTTTTTCACGTCTTCTTCCGGTGGCAGGCTTTCGGGGCGAATACCGCGTTCTAACAACGTATTGCGCACTGCTTGGTTGTTGGTGATGTGCTCTTTAGAGATTTGCCCCTCATTACCCATTTGGTGCTGACGTGCATTGAAGATGGTGATTTCAGCAGCAAAGTCTTTGGCCTTGAGCAAAATCGTGGGCGCAAAGTCGGCCAATGGGCGGCTATCAGGCACTTTCCATTGAGCTTTCATGGCTTGGGTGCTTTTGCCAAACAGGGCGTGGTCGCCTTTGCTACGAATGACTCCAAAGTCTTGGTTGCCGCCAGTTTGCTCGTAGATGACTTGCGAAAGTTCTTTTTCTGTTTCGGTCAGTTTTTTACGTGCGTGGATGCGCTCAGCATCCAGCATGCGTTGTTCGATCAACTCTGCCTTGCGGGTTTGCACCGCAAAGTAGGTTTGGGCAAAAGCAATTTCGGGTTTTCGCGGGTCACCGTTTTGTGCAATCAGGTAACACGCATAACGGGTAAGCATGATGTCGTCGATTTCGCGCTGGCCTCCTGAACCTAGTTCGACCATTTTGTTGACGTCAACAAAATGGTCAGTCACGCGCTGCTTGCTGACCTCGCAGGCTGTTTTCGCCTTGATGATCACAAGCCCAAAATTACGCCATTCCGCATATCCCAATAAGTGCTGAATATCCCTTGCCAGCCAGTACTCCACGCCAGTTTCGGTTTGTTGCGCATGCCCTTCAAAAGTGTCTGTCAGTGTTTGAACCAGTTCTTTTTTCATAATGGAACTCCTGGTGTGACTTTATTGAGCATGGCATTAAATTGCGACTGCACTTTGTCTGCGAGGTCTTTTTGCATGGCATACACATCCGTGAATTCAGCAAACGCCCAGCGCCCATGGTGCTTGGTATTGTTTACACCTGGTAGCCATCGGGTTTCCATCGCTGCTTTTTTATCTTTGGCGTTTTCCCCACGGTAGCCTTTAATTTCTACAACGAGATAAAGCAGGTCGTCAGGACCATGCCCGTCATCAACGCGCAAGATGAAGTCGGGCAAGTAGCGGTGTGTTTCAGCTCCTATTAGATAAGGCACCTCGAAGCCAAGGTTATGGTTTTTCACATAACTGACCACTTTGGGATGCGCTTCTGCAGCTCGACAAAATTCGGCTTCCCAGTCGCTGTCCATGATGAGCCAGTTCAGGTGGCAATGCTTTGCGCTTGCTTCCCAGCGGTCTGTTTTGGTTGTGGTGAAGTTAACGTGTGCCGTGCTGCCCACTGGGTTGTATGGGTCAAGCACCGCCTGAATCTGACTGTCACCTTTTTCTAAATTAGCTCGATCTATCGCTTGCTTGATGCGTTCACAAGCACGGTCTGCCAGCTCTAGATAAAGCAACTGCGCGGGATATGTGTCGCCCATGCACTTCAGGTGCTGATCAAGCCACTGCTTCACGACTCGCTTAAGTTGGCCAAATAAGTGCAGCTTTGGTTCTTCACCGGGATCACGGAACTTGGTGTAGAGCAATCGCTGAGTCAAGTGATACAGCAATGTTGATTTGCGCATATCTTTAGTATGCGCAAGCGTCAGCTCAACCCCTTCACCAATAATGCCCTCTTGCTTGGTAATGGATGGGCCAACCAAAGCAGGCGTAAGCACCAAGGTAGAGTCTTCGTTAAAAACGGCATCCACCGTTTCTTCCGGCAGCACAACGCGATACCCCTGCACACGAGGAAAGCGGATTTCGTGTACATCACGCTCGGGCTTGATAGCTTTGACGTGTACCGTTTCGCGGGGCTTTACCGGCTTTGCAATAGTGGGTTCAGCGTTGAAGTCAAACGGGATGCCCAACACATCGGCATATTCGACATCAAACTTGCCTTCAGCATTCAATTCATAAGACTGGCGACGCAATGCGCGACCAATAACTTGTTCACACAACAATTGCGTACCAAATGCACGTACACCCAACACATGCGTGACAGTATTGGTGTCCCAGCCTTCTGTGAGCATTGAAACAGACACCACGCAGCGAATAGTCTCTCCGAGTCGACCCACTTTGCCAACGGTGTTCATCGCTTCGCGCAACAAGTCTGATTCTGTGATGTTGTTACCCGCTTGCAAGTCGCCAGTGCGCTCAATGATTTCACGGCGAAATTGCTGAATCTCAGCATCGGCCATTTTGCGGAAGTTGTCATCAAGGGCTTCGCCTGATTCGAGCTGTTCACTGTCAATCAATAGCGTGCGTGGTCTAGCCAGTGGGTTGCCATATTCATCGTAATTCGAGAAGAGCTTGAGCGCCCCCAAGTTTGGCGGAGGCGTTGTCTCATCAGGGCTTGATGCTGGTTGAAAACCTGAGATGTAGTCATACACCAGCTTGGATGTTGATGTGTTGTTACAAACCACGATAAAGCAAGGCGGAACACGGATGCCTTCCGACTTCCAAAACTCGAAGGTCTTTTCATAATGACCATACAAGGCTTGAAGTGCTGTTTGGAGTTTTGTCGGCAACTTCAGCGGGTCAAGCACTTCGCCCTTACCGCGCCCCTTCTTGGGCATGTCCTTGCTAATGTTCTCCCACAAGTTCCTAAATACAGGAACCTCTGCGCCAACGATGTTGTCGGAAACAGGTACGCGTGGCAACTTAACAATGCCGCATTCAATGGCGTCCATTAGCGAAAAGTCGCTCATGGTCCAAGGGAACAACGTACCTTCCACATAACCCGAACCACGCAAGAAAAATGGCGTAGCGGATAAGTCAATCACGCGGTTCAAACCCAGCTGACGCTGCACCGATTTGATGCCGTTGATCCAAAGACGCGCGGCTTCGTTGTTTTCTTCTGCCTCTTTTTTGTCATCGCCTTTGAGGTCTTCCGAATCGTCTTGCTTGACTGGCTTTTCTTGATAGCAATGATGCGCCTCATCGTTAATGACCATGATGTTTTTCATGCCCATCAGTTCAGGCATGACGCGCTGAATCATTTGACCTTCTGACTCAAGGGTATCGAGCGAACTACCTTCACGCCCTTGCAGCAATAGACGCGTGCCTTTGGCTAGCTCCAGTCTTTCGCGCAGCTTGAATGAGTGATAGTTGGTGATAACAATCTTGCAACGCTCAAGGTCAGCCATCATGTCACTTGGCACAAGCTCGCGTGTTTTGTAATAGCTCTCTGGGTCATTAGGTAGCAGGACACGCAAGCGATCTTTGATCGTCAAGCCAGGCGCAACAAGCAAAAAGCCACGTGTGTATTTAGTGCTTGTAGGACGACGAGCCGCATTGATGGTTTGCCATGCAATGATCATGGCCATCACTGTGGTCTTGCCAGCGCCAGTGGCTAGCTTGAGTGCCAAGCGCATCAAACCCGGATTGGCATCTTCATTTGCACTTTGCAAATGATCTAAAAAGGTTTGAGCCATCTTGCCGCGTTTAGGTGCGACTTCAGTTAACCAGATTGCTGTTTCAACAGCTTCGACTTGACAGAAAAAAGGGCGAACACCGCTGAAATTGTGGTGACGCCAATGTTGCAACAAGCGAGCAGTTTCAGGCGTAACACCCCAATCACTAGGGTTAGGAAGACTGCGCCATTTGTCTACCTCTGCGCGAACGCCGTTGATGATGGCTGAGTGGTATTGCTGCAGCTCATCAGAGACTTCGTTGGCAAGATCTAAGTCAACCTGCGCATCTTTGTCTTTAGTTTTGCGCTTTTTAGGCTTTGGAATCGGCGTGACGAACTCAGCCGTACGCCTAGTGTTGATAACTTTTTGTGTAGGTTGCCCTGTATCGTCCAACTCCCAATGCTGACTTGGATAGTCATAAGGTGAATTGAGAATTGGCTTTTCAAAAAACAGGTTGCTCATCAGGTGGACTTCTTGTTATCGGCTTGCTTGCCTCTTTAGAAGTCATGATTATGTATTCAGAACACCTGATGCTTTCTAATTCTGAAAAGTTTACGAGCCGCGGTAAGTCGAGTAGCTCCAAGGGCTCACCAACAAAGGCACGTGGTAGTGCTGGTCGGTGTGGGCCACGCCAAAGTCAAGGCTGACATTGTTCAAGAAATTGGGCTCAGGCAATTCAACGTTCTTGGAAGCAAAGTAGCCCTTCACGTCAAACACCAAGCGGTAAGTGCCTTTTTTCAAGCTGTCGTTGTCATACAGCGGGCCGTCGGGGTTGCGGCCATCGTGGTTCAGCGTGAACGACTTGACCAAGGTGGCGTGACCATCCTCGGTGGTGGTGAACAACGACACTTTCATGCCAGCCGCAGGGCCACCGTGCATGGTGTCTAAAACGTGTGTGCTCAATCCCATGAAATGCTCCGAAAATGGTTAGCGACCGACTCGGTCGACTGAAAGTGTATACAATTTTTGCATTTGGGTCTATCATGGGCTCACGTGAATTTGCCGGAGACCTCAAATGGACAGCTCAACCGCCACTCGCAGCATTGTGGACGCCCTCACCAAAGCCATTGTGGAGCACCGTCTGCACCCCGGCACCAAACTGGCCGAGCAAAAACTCGCCGACCACTTCGGAGTGTCACGCACCCTCATTCGCCAAGCGCTGTTTCAACTGGTGCAAAAGCGCCTCATCCGCATGGAGCCCGCGCGCGGTGCGTTTGTGGCCACGCCCTCTTCCGACGAAGCCCGCCAAGTGTTTGCCGTGCGCCGCATGTTGGAAGCTGAGATGACACGCAGCTTTGTGCGCAACGTCACCTCCGCACAAATCAAAGCCCTCAAAGACCACGTGACCGAAGAGAAAGCAGCCGTCAGCCGTGGCGATGTAGCTGGCCGAACCGACTTGCTGGGCGACTTCCATGTGCGCATGGCCGAGCTGATGGGCAACGATGTACTCGCGCAAATTTTGGGCGAACTCATTTCACGCTGCGCCCTCATCACCCTCATGTACCAAAGCGCCAATGCTGCCGAACACTCGGCCGAAGAACACGCCGAAATTTTGAAAGCCATCGCTGACAAAAACGAAGACTTGGCCGTCAAGCTGATGGACGAACACCTGCGCAACGTGGAAGAAGGTTTGGCGCTTGACCGCAAAGTGCCCAGCAACGACATCGCGATGGCGTTGGCCTAAGGAGAAAACGTATGTCAAACCCCAACGCCACCTACGACAGCACCGCTGCCTACCCTCGTGACCTCGTAGGTTACGGTCGCCAAGTGCCGCACGCGCAATGGCCCAACCAAGCCCGCATTGCGGTGCAGTTTGTGCTGAACTACGAAGAAGGCGGCGAGAACGCCACCGTGCACGGCGATGCCGGCAGCGAGATGTTTTTGAGCGAGATGTTCAACCCGCCTAGCTTCCCCGACCGCCACCTGAGCATGGAAGGCATTTACGAATACGGCTCACGCGTAGGCGTGTGGCGCATCTTGCGCGAGTTTGAAAAACGCGGGCTGCCCCTCACCGTGTTTGGCGTGGGCATGGCGCTGGAGCGCCACCCCGAACTCACCGCTGCGTTTGTAGAACTCGGCCACGAAATTGCCTGCCATGGCTACCGCTGGATCAACTACCAAACCACCGACGAAGCCACTGAGCGTGCGCACATGCACAAGGGCATCGAAATCATCGAGCGCCTGACACACACTACGCACGGCAACAGCATTCATGGCGCAGGCTGGTACACCGGCCGCGACAGCCCCAACACCCGCCGCCTCGTGGCCGACCACGGTGGCTTTGAATACGACAGCGACTACTACGGCGAAGACCTGCCCTTTTGGATGAAGGTCCAAAAAACCAATGGCGAGGTGGCGCCCCAACTCGTGGTGCCCTACACGCTCGACTGCAACGACATGCGCTTTGCCCTGCCCCAAGGCTTTAGCCAAGCAGAAGACTTCTTTGTCTATTTGCGCGACAGCTTTGATGCGCTGTATGCCGAGGGCGACGAAGCACCCAAGATGATGAGCATTGGCATGCACTGCCGCTTGCTGGGCAAGCCCGGGCGCATCGTGGCATTGCAAAAGTTCTTAGACCACATCGCCAAGCACGACCGTGTGTGGGTGGCGCGCCGCATTGACATTGCGCGCCATTGGAAACAAGTACATCCCTACAGCGGCAGCTGATTGATACAGCACGCGCCTTCAACGCCACGCCACCTTCGCATCGTTTCACACCTAAGCAGGACAACGACATGAGCCACACGCACATCACGCTGAACCAAATCAACACACTGCCCCGCGCCGAGGCGGCCGCCTTGTTGAATGGCTTATACGAACACTCCGATTGGATTGCCGAGCAAGCGCTCGACGCCCGCCCTTTTACGTCCGCCGCCGCGCTCAAACACGCGATGGTGCAAGTGCTAAACAAAGCGGGCCGTGCACCGCAACTCGCCTTGGTGCGTGCCCACCCCGAGTTGGCAGGCAAAGCGATGGTGAGCAAAAGCCTCACCGCTGAATCGACCAACGAGCAAACCAAAGCGGGCCTGACCAACTGCACGCCTGAAGAATTTGCGCACATCCAGCAACTCAACGCCAGCTACAACGCCAAGTTTGGTTTTCCGTTCATCTTGGCCGTGCGCGGCCCGCGTGGCTCTGGCCTGAACAAGCAGCAAATCATCAGCACCTTTGAGCGCCGCCTGCACAACCACCCCGACTACGAACTGGCCGAGTGCTTGCGCAACATCCACCGCATCGTGGAGATTCGCCTCAACGACAAGCTGGGCTACGAACCCGCGCTAGGCCACGAAGTGTGGGACTGGCACGAATGGCTGGCCCAGTTCAGCGATGCAGGCGTGGTCAACAAACACGCACCGCACGCCGCACGCGAAGAACTCACCGTCACTTACCTGACCGACGCACACCTGAAATGCGCCCGCACGATTGAGCTGGGCATGAAGGCCTGCGGCTTTGACGAGGTGCACATCGACGCGGTGGGCAACGTGGTGGGTGTTTACAAAGCCTCATCTCAGCACGCTAAAACTTTGATGACCGGTTCGCACTACGACACCGTGCGCAACGGCGGCAAGTACGACGGCCGCCTAGGCATCTTCGTGCCCATGGCCTGTGTGCGCGAGCTGGCCCGTGCGGGCAAGCGTTTGCCCTTCAACCTCGAAGTGGTGGCCTTTGCCGAAGAAGAAGGCCAACGCTACAAAGCCACCTTCCTTGGCTCTGGTGCTTTGGTGGGCGACTTTAAAAACGAGTGGCTGGACCAGAAAGATGCGGACGGCATCACGATGCGTCAAGCCATGAAGCAAGCGGGCTTGAAGATTGAAGACATCCCCAAACTCACACGCAACGCAGCTGAGTATTTGGGCTTTGTGGAAGTTCACATCGAGCAAGGCCCTGTGCTGAACGAGCTGGACATTCCACTGGGCGTGGTCACTTCTATCAACGGCAGCGTGCGCTTTGTGGGCGAAGTGGTGGGCATGGCCAGCCACGCAGGCACGACACCGATGGACCGCCGCCGCGACGCGGCTACTGCGGTATCCGAACTTGCGTTGTTCGTTGAAAAACGCGCGGCGGCATTGAACGCCGTCTCTGCCGACACGGCGAAGAGCCCAACTTCAGCATGCGTTGGCACGATCGGCATGCTGACTGTGCCCAATGGCTCCATCAACGTGGTGCCCGGACGCTGCCAATTCAGCCTCGATCTGCGTGCCACCACCAATGAACTGCGCGACAGCCTCATGCACGACGTGCTGGCCGAACTCAAAGCCATTTGTGAGCGCCGTGGCTTGCACTACACCCTCGAAGAAACCATGCGCGCCAGCGCCGCACCGAGCGACGCCAAGCTGCAAGCCGCTTGGGAGCAGGCTGTGCAAAGCTTGGGTGTGCCCGTGTTCCACCTGCCCAGCGGCGCGGGCCACGACGCGATGAAGCTGCACGAAGTCATGCCGCAAGCCATGTTGTTTGTGCGCGGCCAAAACGCAGGCATCAGCCACAACCCGCTTGAGTCGACAACAAGTGACGACATCCAATTAGCCGTCGACGCCTTCATGCACTTGCTGCACAACACGCACGCTTAAAGCCTGCGCATAAGCAATAACAACCAGAGACACACCATGAGCCAAACCCAATACGCCCAACTCGACGCATGGATCGACGCGCACTTTGACGAGCAAGTGAAGTTCTTGCAAGCCTTGGTGCAAGTCCCCACAGACACCCCACCCGGCAACAACGCCCCGCATGCCGAGCGCACCGCCGAGTTGTTGCACAGCTTTGGCTACGAAGCCGAGAAGCACGCTGTGCCCAGCGACGAGGTGAAAGCCTACGGTTTGGAAAGCATCACCAACCTCATCGTGCGCCGCAAGTTTGCCGATGGCGGCAAAACCATTGCGCTCAATGCACACGGCGATGTGGTCCCTCCGGGCGAGGGCTGGACACACAAGCCTTACGGCGCTGAGATTGAAAACGGCGCCATGTACGGCCGCGCCACAGCGGTGAGCAAGAGCGACTTTTCTACCTTCACCTTTGCCACACGCGCACTCGAATCTTTGGGCCTGCCGTTGAAAGGCGGCGTTGAACTTCACTTCACCTACGACGAAGAATTTGGCGGCGAAAAAGGCCCAGGCTGGTTGCTGTCTCACGACCTGACCAAACCCGACTTGATGATTGCCGCCGGCTTTAGCTACCAAGTGGTCACCGCCCACAACGGCTGCTTGCAAATGGAAGTCACCGTGCAAGGCGAAATGGCCCACGCCGCCATTCCCGACAGCGGCACAGATGCCTTGCAAGGCGCGGTGCACATCCTGAACGCCCTGCACGCGCTCAATGAGGGATACAAACAAACCACCTCAAAGATCGAAGGCATCACCCACCCTTACCTCAACGTGGGCCAAATCACCGGCGGCACCAACACCAACGTCGTGCCCGGCAAGGTCGTGTTCAAACTCGACCGCCGCATGATTCCAGAAGAGAACCCCGTTGAAGTGGAAGCGTCCATTCGCAAAACCATCGAAGACGCAGCGGCTTCATTCAACCCACCCCGTGGCGGCAAGCAACTCAAGGTCGACATCAAACGACTCTTGCTCGCCAAAGCCATGATTCCGCTGGCAGGCAACAAACCTTTGGTCGACGCCATCCAAAAACACGGCGAACAACTATTTGGCGAACCCATCCCCGCTGTGGGCACGCCGCTCTACACCGATGTGCGCCTGTATGTGGCGCAGGGCATTCCCGGCGTCATCTACGGCGCGGGGCCACGTACGGTGCTGGAGAGCCACGCCAAGCGCAACGATGAACGTGTGATGTTGGAAGATGTGCGTCGGGCGACCAAGGTGGTGGCGCGCACTTTGTTGGATTTGTTGAGCTAAACCTGTTTCGTAGAGTTTCGCTCCGGAGGGGGTTGCGCAGCTTGGGTGCGGCGGCCTCCTCATGCTGGGGTACCAGAAATCGTCGGCCGCCGCACCCAAGCCGCACAACTGTTTTGAATTGAAACACCTTAGGCCCACGCTTCACGTTGCCGGTACAAATTTGCGAACTGGCAGCGTGCGATGAATCGGTGCACATATGCAAGCCAAAGAACAAACCTCTGCAAGGAACAGTTCTAACCAAACATTTGCCAGCCGCAGTCTGTGCTTAGAGGGCTTGGGCCGGTGACGATTTCTGTACCCAGCATGAGGAACCGGCCCAAGTCCTCTGCGCACAGCGAGCCCAGCAAAACAAACTCAAAAAATAGGGTTTCTCCGTAAAACAACCCAAGCATATTTTGTATACAGTTTTGTATGCGAAAAATCCACAAGGAGAAATGATGTCCCAATCCACCCATCCCGTCGACGAACACTTGCCCACCGGCAAGCTCGCCGCTCTCGGCTTGCAACACGTGCTTGTCATGTATGCAGGCGCTGTGGCTGTGCCACTCATCGTTGGCCGTGCTTTGAAGCTCAGCCCCGAACAAGTGGCGATGCTTATCTCTGCTGACTTGTTTGTGTGTGGCTTGGTCACCCTCATTCAATCGTGGGGCGCCACCCAATGGTTTGGCATTCGCTTGCCCGTCATGATGGGCGTGACCTTTGCTGCTGTGGCACCGATGGTGGCCATGGCCGGTGCTAACCCTGGCGATGCTGGGGCTCAGCTCATCTTCGGCGCCATCATGGGCGCAGGTGCCATTTCTATCCTCATCGCGCCGCTGGTCAGCCGCATGTTGCGGTTCTTCCCGCCCGTGGTGACTGGCACCATCATTGCCGTCATCGGTATCAGCTTGATGCGCATTGGCATCAACTGGATTTTTGGCAACCCCTTCGGCCCCACAGCCCCATCCATCGTCAACCCAGAGCACGCCAAGTGGCTGGCTGACGCTGCGGCTGCGGCCTCGGCCCCAGGCTCAACGCTGGCTGCCGTGCCCAAAGATTTGGCTTTGATGGCTAAAGTGCCTAACCCCAAATACGCCGACCTCACAGGCGTGGGCATTGCATCTTTGGTCTTGGTGTCCATCTTGATGATTTCTAAGTTCGCCAAAGGCTTCATCGCAAACATCTCAGTGCTCTTGGGCATCGTCATTGGCGGCGTCGTGGCCACCAGCTTCGGGCTAATGAACTTTGACAAAGTGGGCAAAGCCGAATGGTTTGGCATCGTCACACCGTTCCAGTTTGGTATGCCTGTGTTTGACCCCGTGCTCATCCTCACCATGACCTTGGTGATGATCGTGGTGATGATCGAATCCACCGGCATGTTCTTAGCCTTGGGCGAGATGACCGACCGTCATGTGGACCGCGCCGCGCTTACCCGTGGTTTACGAACCGATGGTTTGGGCACGCTGATTGGCGGCATCTTCAACACCTTCCCCTACACCAGCTTCTCGCAAAACGTGGGCCTCGTGGCAGTCACTGGCGTCAAGAGCCGCTTTGTGTGCGTGGCCGGTGGCATCATCTTGATCGTCTTGGGTGTGATTCCTAAGATGGCCGCTTTGGTTGAATCGCTCCCCACCGTGGTCTTGGGTGGTGCTGGCTTGGTGATGTTTGGCATGGTGGCAGCCACCGGCATTCGCATCTTGGGCGGCGTGGACTTCAAGAACAACCGCTTCAACAGCTTGGTCGTGGCCATCTCCATCGGCATCGGCATGATTCCGCTGATCGCCCCTAACTTCAAGCAATGGATGCCCCACAACCTGCATCCACTGATTGAGTCAGGCATCTTGTTGGCCTCCATCTCTGCCGTGGTGTTGAACCTGTTCTTCAACGGCGCGTCCAAAGACGACTCGGCTGCGGTAGCAGCGGCACGTCAAGCCGACAGCCACTAAAAAGGCAAACGCCTTGTGCATAGCCCGCCGAACAAGCGGGCTTTTTTTTGGGCAACAAACCTTGCACGGCCTGCGGTGTGTCGCATAAGCAGTAATACCAACAGGCTCAGCAATAGCGCGCCGTTACACTCGTCGATCAAAAAGTTGCTTTGTCTCAAGGCACTCAAACAACAACATTTCCTTTGTCTGGAGCAAACAAAACATGGAACTACTTCAAAGCACCGATTTCTGGCTAGGCCTGCTGCTGATCATTTGGATCAACATCATCTTGTCAGGCGACAACGCCGTCGTGATCGCATTGGCTGCACGCAGCTTGCCCCCTGAGCAACAGAAAAAAGCCATCATGTTTGGCTCTGGTGCTGCCGTGGTGTTGCGTATCGGTTTGACCGTGGTGGCCGCGAAATTGATGACGTTGGAATACCTGCAAATCGTGGGTGGCATCTTGCTGCTCTGGATTGGCGCGCAATTGCTGGCTGGCGAAGACGAAGACGATGGTGAAGGCGGCGAACAAGGTAACCTTTTTTCTGCCATCCGTACCATCTTGATTGCTGACGTGGTCATGAGCTTGGACAACGTGATTGCTGTGGCTGCTGCCGCCAAAGGTGATGAGGTCTTGCTCATCATTGGCTTGGCCATCAGCATTCCTTTGGTCATCTTTGGCAGCACCTTGATGATCAAACTGATGGAGCGCTATCCCGTCATCATCACTTTGGGGGCCGCTTTGATCGGCTGGGTGGGTGGTGAGACCATCGCCAGCGATGCCGTGTTGCGCGAATTCAGCGCGGCCAACTCTTGGTTCCATTTGACCGCAGCAGCGGCAGGTGCCGCCGCTGTTTTTGCATGGGGCAAATTCAACCAGTCGCGTAAACACAAAACAGCAGAAGCCGCATAAGCCTTTCCGCTTGTAGCTTCTTCCCAAAAGCCAGCCACCGTGCTGGCTTTTTTGTGGGTGATCGAAACCAAGAGTAACGCACCACGTTGGTGCAAAACACCAGACTGGTGCAAACCCTTTTTGTATACAAACCAAAGTCGCGCACAATTTATCCTCAGCAGCCCGCAAACAGGTACCTCACGCTAGGCACCAATATTGCAAGCTTGTATACATCACCCTTTACTCATTTTATTTTTCAGAGGCCCACATGATCAAACGCACCTTCATCAAAACCACCCTCGGCTTGGCACTGGCTGCCAGTTTTGCAGGTGCTTCGGCACAGACAACGCCCCTCAAGTTCCAACTCGACTGGCGCTTTGAAGGCCCCTCTGCTTTCTTCTTGGTACCTGTGGCCAAAGGCTATTTCAAAGACGCCAAGCTCGACGTGACCGTCGATGCTGGCAACGGTTCTGGCGGTGCGGTCAACCGCGTGGCTTCAGGCGCTTATGACGTGGGCTTTGCCGACTTGGCCGCCTTGATGGAGTTCCACGCCAACAACCCTGACGCGCCCAACAAGCCTGTGGCCGTGATGATGGTCTACAACAACACGCCCGCATCGGTGATGGCCTTGAAAAAATCTGGCATCAAAACCCCAGCCGACTTGGCTGGTAAAAAACTCGGCGCGCCCGTGTTTGACGCAGGCCGTCGCGCCTTCCCCATCTTTGCAAAAGCCAACAGCGTAGGCACTGTGAACTGGGTCACCATGGATCCCCCATTGCGCGAAACCATGTTGGTGCGCGGCGATGTGGATGCCATCACCGGCTTCACCTTCACCTCGTTGCTCAACATCGAAGCCCGTGGCGTGAAAGCCGATGACGTGGTGGTCATGCAATACCCAGACTTGGGCGTGAAGCTGTATGGCAACGCCATCATTGCCACGCCCAAGCTCATCAAAGAAAACCCAGCCGCCCTCAAAGCCTTCTTGGCTGCGTTTGCCAAAGGTGCGAAAGACGTGATCGCTGACCCAGTCAAAGCCATTGAAACCGTCAAGGCCCGCGACGGCATCATCAACAGCGAACTCGAAACACGCCGCTTGAAGTTGGCCATCGACACCGTCATCAACAGCCCAGACGCACGCGCTGAAGGCTTTGGCCAAGTCAAAGGCCCACGCCTGAGCTTGATGGCCTCTCAAGTGTCTGATGCGTTCAACACCAAAACTCGCGTGAAGGCTGACGACATTTGGAACGGTTCTTTCTTGCCCACAGCCAAAGAACTCGACGTGTTGCCCAAAGGTAAAAAGTAATCTAGGCACTGCTGCATGACCGCTTCTCCCGAACACTTCGTCGACTTTCAAAACGTCTGGCTCGCCTACAACGATGAGTTGTTAGCGCAAAACCACTTTGCGGTGGAAGACATCAACCTGCAGGTCAAACAAGGCGAGTTCATCGCCATTGTGGGGCCCTCGGGTTGCGGCAAATCCACCTTCATGAAGCTCACCACGGGTTTGAAAAAACCCAGCCGTGGTGAGATTTATGTTGATGGCCAGCCCGTCAACGGCCCGCTCAAGATCAGTGGCATGGCGTTTCAGTCACCCTCGCTCTTGCCTTGGCGCACCACGCTCGACAACGTGTTGCTGCCCTTGGAAATCGTGGAGCCTTACCGCTCTAACTTCAAAGCCAAGAAAGCCGAGTACGAAGCCCGAGCCATCGACCTGCTCAAGACCGTCGGTCTGGGCGGCTACGAGCGCAAGTTCCCGTGGGAGCTGTCAGGCGGCATGCAACAGCGCGCCAGCATTTGCCGCGCGTTGATTCATGAGCCCAAGATGCTGTTGCTCGACGAACCGTTTGGTGCGCTCGACGCCTTCACCCGCGAAGAGCTGTGGTGCACGCTGCGCGACTTGCATGCCATGCAAAAGTTCAACGTCATCTTGGTCACCCACGATTTGCGCGAGTCCGTCTTTTTGGCCGACACGGTTTATGTGATGAGCAAGAGCCCAGGCCGCTTTGTGGTCAAACGCGACATTGATTTACCTCGCCCCCGCGACTTGGAGGTGACCTACACCCCCGAGTTCACCAACATCGTTCACGAGCTGCGCGGCCACATTGGCGCGATGCGTAAAGACGGCACTAACCTCGGGCAGTGAACACCATGAATCAAAAACAACTCGAAACTTGGGCACCGTGGGGCTTGCTCATCGCTACCTTGCTGATTTGGCAAGGTGCCTGCTCGCTCTTTAACGTGTCCGAATTTGTGTTCCCCTCGCCTCTGCGCATTTGGGAACAAATGGTCGAATACCGCGACGTCATTGCGGGCCACGCCTGGCGCACCTTCTGGGTGACCATGGTGGGCTTCGGCATTGCCATCGTAGTGGGTGTCTTGCTCGGTTTCGTGATTGGCAGCTCGCCTTTGGCTTATGCCGCCGTGTACCCACTCATGACCGGCTTCAACGCCTTACCAAAAGCAGCGTTTGTGCCGATCTTGGTGGTGTGGTTTGGCATTGGCGTAGGCCCTGCCATCTTGACGGCCTTCCTCATCAGCTTCTTCCCCATCATGGTGAACATCGCCACGGGCTTGGCTACCTTAGAGCCTGAGCTGGAAGATGTGCTGCGCGTGTTGGGTGCCAAGCGCTGGGACGTGTTGATCAAAGTGGGCTTGCCCCGCTCCATGCCTTACTTTTACGGCTCGCTCAAAGTTGCCATCACCTTGGCTTTTGTGGGCACCACCGTGTCAGAGATGACCGCCGCCAACGAAGGCATTGGCTACTTGCTCATTTCCGCTGGCTCGGCCATGCAAATGGGCTTGGCGTTTGCGGGCTTGGTGGTGGTCGGCGCCATGGCCATGACCATGTACGAGCTGTTCAGCATGATCGAAAAACACACCACCGGTTGGGCGCACCGCGGTTCACAAAACCACTGAGTCGGAAAACTGCAAGGCGGCCAAACTGGCATACAGACCCGCACGCGCCATCAGCTCGGCGTGTGTGCCCTGCTCTACCAAGCGGCCATGCTCTAGCACCCAAATACAGTCGGCACGCTGCACCGTGGCCAAGCGGTGTGCAATCACGAGGGTCGTGCGGCCTTGCATGGCTTTCTCTAAAGCGGCTTGCACCATGCGCTCGCTGTTGGCGTCCAAAGCGCTGGTGGCTTCGTCCAACAGCAGCATGGGCGGGTTTTTCAAAATAGCCCTTGCAATCGCAATGCGCTGACGCTGCCCCCCAGACAAGCGCACGCCTCGGTCACCCAAATACGTGTCAAAGCCTTCGGGCAGTTCGTTGATAAATTCCGTGGCAAACGCCGCTTCTGCCGCTGCGTGCACGGCTTGGTCGGTGGCATCGGGTTGGCCGTAGCGGATGTTCTCCATCACCGTGCCCGAAAACACCACCGGCTCTTGCGGCACCACGCCAATGCGCTGACGCAAGTCGTGCAAATCCATTTGCTCAATCGCCACGCCGTCTAACAGCACCTCGCCTTGCTGGGGCGCATAAAAACGCATCAACAAAGAAAACAGCGTGGTCTTGCCCGCACCACTGGGGCCAACAATGGCCACGGTTTGCCCTGCATGGACCTCGCCCGTCAAGCCATTGAGGGCGCGCTGCGCGGGCCGCGACGGGTAGTTGAAACTCACCTCACGCAACACCAAGCTCGAACCGTGTGTGGGCCATGGCGCACGCTGTGGCTGCTCGGGCGAACGCACATCCGACTGGGTGTGCAGCAGCTCCATCAGCCGCTCGGTCGCGCCTGCGGCACGCAGCACGTCGCCATACACCTCGCCCAGCACGGCAAAGGCACTGGCCAGCAACACCACATAAACCACGGTTTGGCCCAGCTCACCAGCGGTGGTCGTGCCCGCACGCACCGACAGTGCGCCCATGTACAAGCCCCACAACAAGGCCGCACTCGACGCCATGATGATGAAGCCCACCAAAGCCGAACGCGCTCGCACGCGGCGTAGCGATGTGGCCAAGGCTTGCGCGGTAGAGCCACTGAATCGCAAAGCCTCGCGCCGCTCAGCCGTGTAGCTTTGCACCACCGAAATGGCATTCAGAACCTCAGACGCCATGGCGCTCGAATCGGCCACACGGTCTTGGCTGGCCCGCGACAGACGGCGCACACGGCGGCCCAAATACACACTCGGAAACACCACCAGCGCCAGCACCCCAATCACCTGCAACATCAGCCAAGGGTTGGTCCAAATCAGCATGGCCATTGCGCCCACACCCATCACCGCATTGCGCAGCCCCATCGACAACGACGAACCCACCACGGTTTGAATCAAGGTGGCGTCGCTCGTCAAACGCGACAGCACCTCGCCCGACTGCGTGGTTTCAAAAAACGTGGGGCTTTGCTGCAGCACATGGGCGTAGACCTTGTTTTTCAAGTCCACCGTGATCTTCTCGCCCAGCCAGCTCACCATGTAAAACCGTGCCGACGAAAACACCGCCAAGGCCGCTGCCACCATGAACAGCTCAACAAACTGAGTGGCCAACACCTCGGGCGTGGCCTGCTCGGCCAAGCCTTGGTCAATCAGCGTGCGCAGCGCCCACGGAAAGGCCAAGGTCGTGCCAGCCGCCAGCAACAAAAACACACCCGCAAGGGCCACCTGAACACGGTAAGGGCGAATGAATGGAATCAGTCCAGACAGCGATTGGGGGGTGGGTTTCATAAATAAAGTAAGGCTGCCATGGCCACCAGTGTAGGGAACAACGCCCCCACCAGCAAACCACCCGCCCCCACCGACGCATCGGCAAACCCCGCACGCAGCAGCGCCACGCCTGCGGGGTTGGGTGCGTTGGCAATCACGGTCAAGCCGCCGCCTGCCACCGCACCAGCCACCAAGCTGTATTTGGCTTCGTCCGAGATATCCAAAATCAACGAGCCCAAATATGTCAGGGCAGCGTTGTCGGTGAAGGCGGTCAGCACCGTGGTTCCGTAGAACAACACCTGCGGGTCCATGGTCGACACAATGGGTTGCAACCACCACTGCTGCATGCCGCCCAACACCACCAAGCCCGCCAAGAAAAAGCCCACCAACAAAGCCTCTTTCAAAATCAGCGGGTTCTGGTAGCGCTCATAGGCTTGTGCAAAGCCCATGAACATCACAAACAGGCCAATGAACGCCACGGGGTGATGCGCCATCACCACCACAGCGCCCAAAAACGCCAAATGCACAAGCACCACGGTTTTAGGAATGCGATCTGTCACGGGCGATTCGTCTGCACTGGTATTTGCACCCAAATGGTTGCGCAACACAAAAACCGCCACAGTGGCATTCACCAGCACAGCCAACGCAGCCTTCCAGCCAAACTGGGTAAACATAAACGCACTGTCCCAGCCCCACACAGTGGCCACCATCAACACGGGCGGTGCAGCATATGAAGTGAGCGTGCCGCCAATCGAAATATTGACAAACAACACGCCCAGCGCAAAGTACTTCACCCGCTCTGGCACTTCAGACCGAAACACTTGGGGGGCCAGCATCAGCGCGGCAATGGTCATGGCCGCGGGTTCGGTGATGGCCGAGCCCAGCAAAGGCACGGCAAACAAGCCCAACCAAGCCTTGGCCAACGAAGCCCGCATGGGCATGAGGCGCGAGGCTGCATCGACTGCCGACATGACAAAACTCAAAATAGGTTTAGACGCCGCCACCACCATCACCACAAATACAAACAGCGGCTCGGTGTATTGGCGCGATTCGGCATAGGCCAAAGCTTGCGTGCCGTCTTGCAGCCATGCCATGCACACGATCAGGACGATGGCCCAAAAGCCAAACACCACTTCCACTTCACCTAAGAGGTGAAACAAACCAGCGTGTTTGGGATAGCGGTGGGAAAGCCGCTCAAAGTACTTGGCGGCAAAGGTGTGAATCAGGGCCACTGCAAATAAAACAGCTGCCACCCACTCAATAGAAATAGGGGTCATAGCAAACACACAGGTTTTCTCGCGTGGCGGCCCGACCGACGCTAAACCTGTTGACTCATCATTGAATGAACACCCGCCTCCATTCTAATGAACACACATCAACCATTCGTTTGCTGTTGGTTTCACCATTGGCATGAGGAGCCGGGCACAACGATTGGGTTGAATGACATGCAACAAGTGAAAATACACAGGCAGCCATCATTCAAAATGAGAGGCCCCTGGTGCTTTCAAAAGCCGCTTCAACCGCGGCTTTTTTATGCCTTAAATATTCATTGGAAACCGTAAGTTCATCGAATTTCTAGCCTTAATTCGATAAATTCGCCAAATTTACGAATATCATCAACGCCACTTTTGTCTAGCGCTAGGCCTACCTTGGCACGCCGGATTCCCTCTATTCAAGGCGATACACATGGCATCTTCCAGTGAACACACCACCGAGCACATGCATCTCGGTCCCAACTCAGCAGACAAGCTCTTTTTGGCCTTTTTGGTCTTGATTGTGGTGGCCGTCACTTGGCTGGGCGTTGTCAACTACAGAGAAGCCCTCAAAGTTGAAGCGGCCAAAAGCAACGGCGAAGCTTGGGTGGCATGGTTGACCGAAACCGGCACCACACGTTTTGAGGCCAACACGCCGCATCCTGCGTGCAAAGGTGGTGTCAAACCTACAGCCGATGCCAAAGCCGACACCCCCGGCACTTGGGGCGCTTGCTTGGCTCACATCATGGCGACGACCGAGCTGAAAGACCAAGTCAACACATTTTTCAACAAGCCCCCCCATTTCGTGGCCGCCTGCGACCCCAAAGATCGCACCTTGATGGGTGCCATCCTGCTGGAAGATTTGATGCCCACGCCTCCCGGCTCAGCCACGCCTTTCGTGGCCTCCCAGCTACTTGAGACAGACAGCGTTGACTACAAGATGCAACTGCGCCTTTCTGTGTGTGACAAAGGTGGCGCTGCTATCAAAGTTGCTGAGTTCGAGTTCTGAGGTCTGACATGAATACAACTACCAAACACGACAAATTCCTCGAAGACCTCGACGTCAAAGCCATTCTGAGCCAAGACGTAGAAGCCAACATCGACCGCAACTTGCCTATGCGCAAGTGGCTTTACGCATGGTTGCTCGATCCAAACATCCCCGGCAACTTCCAAAAAGAGTTGGACAAGTGGGTCAGCTACCTGATCATCATCAACTTGTTCACCCTGATGTTCGAGCACGTTCCTGCGGTGTACGAACCGTATCGCGTGTGGTTTGAGTGTTTTGACATCTTCTCTGTGGCCGTATTCACCATTGAATACGCCTTGCGCTTTTACCTCGCACCTGAAGACGAAGAATTCAAGAACCGCAAGAACGCCCGCTTGGGCTTTGTGACCAGCCCATTTGCCATCATCGACTTCTTGGCTGTGGCACCGTTCTACTTGCAAGCCTTCATTCCCATCGACTTGCGCGTGTTGCGATTCCTGCGACTCTTGCGAATCATGAAGCTGTTCCGTGTTTTGATTCCAGCCATCGCTGAATTCAAAGAACTCAACAAAGGCCGCACCTTCCGTCAAAAAGTGCACGCCTTGGTGTTCCCAAGCGATTTCGGCGGCACCATGCAACACATCTTTGAGGTGTTCATTGGTGTGTGGGTGATCTTGTCTGTATTGGCCGTGATCTTGGAATCAGTCAAAGGCATCAACTACATCTTGCATCTGCAATTCGTCATCTTGGACGCAGTGGCTGTGGCCATCTTCACGGTGGAGTACTGCATGCGCATGTACGCTTGCGTGGAAGAGCCTGGCTACAAAGGCACCATCATCGGTCGCATCAAGCAAGCCAAATCGCCATCGACACTCATCGACTTCTTGGCGATCGTGCCCTTCTTCTTAGAAGTGTTCTTGCACCACCTGATGGACTTGCGCTTCTTGCGAGTGTTTCGTTTGGCACGATTGCTCAAACTCACACGCGGCAGCGATGCCACCGCCGTGTTGGTCAAAGTGGTGGTGCGTGAGTGGCCTGTGATGGGCGCTGCCACCTTCATCATGATGTTGCTGCTGGTCTTGACTGCCAGCTTGGGCTACTTGTTTGAATACGACGCTCAGCCTGAGAAGTTTGAAAACATCCCCACCTCCATCTATTGGGCGGTCATCACCTTGGCCTCTGTGGGTTACGGTGATATTTCACCCGTCACACCGATGGGCCGCGCCATGACCAGCATCTTGGCTCTGATGGGTATTGGTATCTTCGCCATCCCCGCTGCCTTGTTGGCGTCCGCCTTCAGCGATGAGTTGGTCAAAGAACGTGACCAGTTGAAAGCCAAACTGTTCAGCATTCTGAAAGATGGCCACATCACTGAAGCAGAAGCCGCCATCATTCGTGCAGAAGCCAAGCGCTTGCACTTGACGGTGGAAGAGGTGAATGCTCTGATTGAAGTGGTGATCAAAGAGCACGAGCTCGAAGAACGCAACCCACTTCCAATCCACAAAATCGCCGAAAACCCAGCCTTGGCTGTGGAGCACTACAAAGTCTTGTTGGGCCAAATCCGACAACTCGGCGTGCAAGTGGATGCCGCACAGTTTGACCAAGCTGCACAACAAGGCGATCGCCTGTCTGCTAACGAATTTGCCTTGTGGCAAAAAATTCAAGGCAAGGCTTAAAACGCCGCTTGGCTTGATGACTCAAGTCTTAAAAAAAGCGGTCACACACATGCTGTGTGACCGCTTATCAATTAAGCCCTCTACATTCAATACCGTTAGACCTTCGCCATGACAACAGGCCCCAAACAAACACTGATGGAAATATTGGACGGCTCGCCCAAGCACGCTGCCAGCCGTTACGTCGAATGGGCCATCACCCTGGTGGTACTGGTCAACTGCTCTGCGGTGATTCTTGATTCCGTCCCAGAAATTCACGCTGAATTCAAAGACTTCTTCCACGAGTTGGAGTTCTGGAGCGTCATGTTCTTCACGGGTGAATACATTTCACGCGTGTGGTCCTTGGGTGCGAAATATGACAAGGCGCATGGCGGCTCATGGAAAGGTCGCTTCGAATACATGCTCAGCCCGTTCGGATTGGTGGACTTTTTTGCCACCATGCCCTACTACATGCACATCTTCTTGCCAGGACTGGATTTACGTATCTTGCGCGTCTTGCGCTTACTGCGAATCTTGAAACTCTCCAAATACAACACCGCACTGCAAGACTTATTTCATGCCATCCATTCTGAACGTCAGGCGTTTGGTTCTGCGGTGTTTTTATTGACCATTGCCACCATCGTGTCAGCTTCGTTGATGCACTTCGCAGAAGGCCATCACCAGCCAGAGTTCTTTGGCACGATTCCACATTCCATCTATTGGGCGATCGTCACCATCACATCTGGCTACGGCAACGTCGAACCCACCACCAAAGCCGGCGAAGCCATTGCGCTCATCACCGGCTTCTTGGGGGTGTGTATGGCCGCCATCATGACCGGTATCGTGGCCTCGGCCTTCTCCAACCAAGTGGCGCGTAAAAAGGCGGCGTTTGAAGCGCAACTGCGCGAAGTCTTCAAAGACGGCAACATGTCTGAAGAAGAACAACAAACACTGCAGCGCTTGCAAGCGCACTACCGCCTCAGCGATGAACAGGTCGAAGCCATGATGCTGCGCGCGAAAAATAAATCCTCATCGAATGAATGAGCGCCACCATGAACACAGCAGCCGCTAACCTCACGACTTACCAGCGCATCAAGCGCCGCACCTTCGAAATCATGGAAGGTGAAGTCCCCGACAAGTACAGCCATTTCGTCGAAATCTTCATCGCGCTCTTGGTGGTCGCCAACGTGGTGGGCATCATCTTGGAATCCGTGCCGGAGATCCATGAAGCCTTCATGTACGAGTTCCATGCCTTTGACGTGTTCAGCGTGGCCGTGTTCTCTGTCGAATTCATCTTGCGCGTGTGGTCGTACAGCGAAAAGTACCTCCACAGTGGCGGCACCGCATGGCAAGGCCGCAAAGAATATGTGTTCAGCTTCTACGGCATCATCGACTTTGTCAGCACCGTGCCGTTTTATTTGCAATTGCTTTTCCCAGGCGCCGACTTGCGCGTGCTGCGCATGTTCCGCTTGATGCGAATTTTCAAGCTCTCTCGCTACAACAGCGCGTTTGAAGACATGGTGGCTGCGGTCAAGGCGGAGCGAGACTCTTTTTCGTCTGCCGTGTTCTTGTTGTTCATCAGTTGCTTGCTTTTCTCTTCACTGATCTACATCATCGAAGGCCATGAGCAACCTGATGTCTTCCCATCCATTCCAGCGGCCATGCACTGGTTTGTCATCACCATCATCTCGGGTTGGGGCAACGTAGACCCCGTGACATTTGTGGGTACGGTGTTGGTGATCCTCACGCAAATCTTGTCCATCGCCTTGGCTGCGATTCTGACCGGTGTGGTGGCCACGGCCTACACCGCGCAGGTGGAGCGCCGTCAAGCCCTGTATGAAATGGAAGTTCGTTCCGTACTGTCCGATGGTGTTGTCACCGAGGAGGAGCAAGCTCAACTTAAAATCATGCAAGCTAAGCTGGGGATGTCTGACGAGCAAGTTGAAGCCATCAAACACCAGATGCAAGAAGAAAAACACATCTCAGAAGCCAACAAGCAATCCAAGTAACTCCCAACAAAGGTCATCATGGACAACGGCGCCTACCAAAAGTACAAACAAGAGAACCCCGACGTCTACACGCCGCTGTCGACCTACGACTACGTCGATCAGTTTGTCCACAAATTAACGAACGCTGAATTGGTGGTGTGTGTGGTGGCCGTGGTGTTGGCCGTGTTTGCTTTGTATAAAATTTTTGCCAAACGCAAAAACAAGCATTCCGACGACCACAAAGAATAACAAGGAAGAACCATGAGTGAAGTGCCAGAAACCGAATTACCAGAGCACGGCAACGACCCCTTTCGCACCCGTTGTGCCATGTTGGTGTCCATCTTGGCCATGTGTTTGGCCATTGCCAGCTTAGGCGGCAACAACGCTGCCAAAGAAAGCATGAGCAACAACATCTTGGCAGCCAACGCGTATTCGTTTTACCAAGCCAAAAACATCCGCCAGACCGACTACAAAATTGCGGCTGACGAATTGCGCATCCAAATTGCCAACGACAAGCTCTCGCCTGCCGCCAAAGCTTTGGCTGAGAAAAAGCTCGAAGCCTACGAAAAGAACATCGCCCGCTATGAGTCCGAGCCAGAGACTGGCGACGGCAAAAAAGAGTTGATGGAAAAAGCCAAAGCGCATGAACACGAGCGCGACATCGCTTTGCGCCAAGACCCATGGTTTGACTACGCAGAAGCCTTGTTGCAAATTGCCATCGTGCTGACCTCGGTGGCCATTCTGACTGGCGCACATGTGCTGTTCTGGGTGCCATGCGCCCTAGGTATCCTGGGCATTTTTTCAACGATCAACGGCTTTTTGCTTTTGATCTAAGCCCCTCACACACCACTCAAAGGCTCCTACTGGAGCCTTTTTAAATCACACCCATGACGACCCACATGACACACACCCACACTTCGCTGCTTGCCAAGATCTACAAGTGGTTGTTTGACCCAGAGTTCAAACACGGTTTTCACCATGTCGTCGAGCGCAGCATTGGATTTCTCATCGTCGCCAGCG
Organism: Limnohabitans sp. TS-CS-82; assembly: GCF_002943475.1. Taxonomy (NCBI): domain Bacteria; kingdom Pseudomonadati; phylum Pseudomonadota; class Betaproteobacteria; order Burkholderiales; family Comamonadaceae; genus Limnohabitans; species Limnohabitans sp. TS-CS-82. The sequence continues at coordinate 129,557 of NZ_PTQX01000001.1, forward strand.
TCATCGCGGTGTTGATTGAAAACACACCCGAGATTTACAACGCTCACACCGCATGGTTTCATTGGTTTGATGTGGTGACTGTGGGCATCTTCACAGCGGAATACCTGCTGCGTGTGGCCACTGCCCACGTCAACCCCGACTTTGCGGGCAAGTCTTTTCCGCGTTTGCGTTATGCATTCAGCTTTTACGCGTTGGTCGATTTGATCGCCATTGCCCCGTTCTACTTCGCACGCTTTGTCGATGTGGACGTGGAGATGTTGCGCGTTTTGCGAGTCATGCGACTGGCGCGAATGTTCAAACTCTCGCGCCAACTCATTCCTGCGTGGCATGAGTTTCAAGAACTCAATGCGGGACGCAGCTTGCGTGCCAAAGTGTTTGCCATGTTGGAGCCCACCGGCCACTCGGGTCGCTTGCACACCTACATTGACAACTTCATCGTGTTTTGGATTGCCTTGTCCATCACCTGTGTGGTGTTTGAGACCGTGGCGTCAGTGCATGCCTTGTTCGCCACCGAGTTCATGGTGATTGACGTAATTGCGTTCACCATCTTCACCCTCGAATACATCGCACGCGTCTACTCAGCGCCAGAGAACCCGAAATACAAACACCTGCGCATGCCGCATTGGGCCCATGTGCGCACGGGGCAAGCCATCATCGACTTGTTCACCATCTTGCCGTTCATCCTCGAGAGTTTGTTCAGCCAGCATTTGGATTTGCGTTTTTTGCGGGTCTTCCGCTTGATGCGCATGCTCAAACTCACGCGCTACACCTCGGCCATGGAAACGCTTTACAAAGTGGTGCTGCGCGAGTGGCAAATCATCTTTGCCTCGGTGTTCGTGATGATGCTATTGGTGGTGCTCACCGCCAGCTTGGGTTACTTGTTTGAGCACCCTGCACAACCCGACAAGTTCGAGAACATTCCCCAATCCATTTATTGGGCGGTGGTCACACTGGCCTCGGTGGGCTATGGCGACATCTCGCCCATCACTCCCATGGGCCGCGCACTTACCGTGGTGCTGGCGTTGCTGGGCATTGGTATTTTTGCCATCCCTGCCGGTTTGCTGGCGTCAGCCTTTACTGACCAATTGCGCATTGACCGCGATGCCTTCAAGCACCGCTTGATGATGGCTTTTGAAGACGGCTTGCTCGATGGCGCTGAACGCGAACTCATCGTGGCCGAAGCTGAGCGTTTGCACTTGTCGCATGAAGAAGTCAAGCGACTCACTGCAGAAGCCAAGGCCGAATTTGAAGCCAAAGCCACCGAACAACTCACCCAAGCCAATGGTTTGATACTCGACGCCAAAGCACACCCTCAACTCGCAGCGGCTCAGTTCAACCTCCTGGTCGCGCAGCTGGATTTGATTGCCCAAGCCACGGGCACCGACACACTGCGCCAGAGCCTGACCCACACCACAGGGGATGCAACAGCTGCGTTGGCGGTGCTGAACCTGTTGGATAAAAAGCCGAGCTGAGTGTCATGAGTTAACCCTGCGACAGCAGGGGTGCAGGTTTGCGTTTACCGTATCGCTATGACGCATTTTTACGAACCCAAAAACGGCCACGGCCTGCCCCACGACCCCTTCAACGCCATTGTTGGCCCTCGGCCCATTGGCTGGGTCTCGACCGTCAGTAATGACGGCGTGTTGAATCTTGCCCCTTACAGTTTCTTCACCGCGTTCAACTACATCCCACCCATCATTGGTTTTTCTAGCACCGGCCCCAAAGACTCTTTGCGCAACGTGCAAGAAAACGGCATGTTTGTGTGGAACCTAGTCACGCGCCCTTTAGCCGAAGCTATGAACCAAACCTGCGCACCTGTGGGTCCCGAGGTGAATGAGTTTGAATTGGCCGGTTTGAAGACCGCGCCCTCACGCGTGGTGGATGTGCCGCGTGTGGCCGACAGCCCTGTGTCGTTTGAATGCCGCAGCACGCAAATCATTCAGCTTGAAGGGCTGGACAAACAAAAAGTGCCCACATGGTTGGTGCTGGGTGAAGTGGTCGGTGTGCACATTGCCAGCCACTTACTCAAAGACGGTGTGTACGACACCGCCAACGCGGGCCACATTTTGCGTGGCGGCGGTCCAGCTGATTACTTCAGCATTGGGCCAGAGCAGCTGTTCAAGATGTCACGGCCACCCGCCTGAGGCTGACATCTCAGCTTACAGCATGCGCAGCACTTGCTTGGCGACTCATTTGCATTTCTCCTCGTCTAACTTTTTAAGCCCTACACCAGCAATACAAAAACTGTTGGCGTGTTCCCATAGGGGTGTTGTGTTCGGCTAGCTGGCTTCCCATCATCTGGAAGCCTTCGCCAAACTCATGATGCAAACTTTGATCGTCGTAGCGCACCACATCTAAACCACTGCACTGCAAAGGGCCGTCAGGTCCAAACGTCGCCATCAACACATAGCCGCCTGGCTTCACAGAACGTCGAACCAATTCAACATAGGCCTGTCTTGAGCAAGCGGCCCAAGACGTTGGCGTGTGAAGTCAATCGCTGTGGACGAGATGTCTAACACCGACACATCGACGTATTGGCGATGCAGCAGGTCATCCACCAAAGTGGACTCGCCACCACCAATGTCAATGATGGAGGCGGTGGCGTCGGGGCATAACTCTTGAATCAAACGCAACGACTCGCCCAAGTGAGGTGCATACCAACTCACCGCATCAAATGATTTTTGGCGATAGACGTTTTCCCAATGGTCAGATGTGTGCATGGTGCAATCCTGTTCAAAATCGATATTAGTCAATAATATTAGACACTACTTATTTAACAACCCGTGCCCACGCGCTTGCTAAGCGGCCCACAACGCCTGATATTTTTGACTGTCGCCATCGCGTTACACGTGGTGGTGGTCATTGGCGCGAGCCAACATTTGTTTGGCGTCAGACAAACTGCCAAGGTGCAAGAGCTAGAAGCCGAGGTGTTTTTCATCAAAGCCGAGCCACCACCTAGCGCTGCACCACAGATCGAGCAAACCATGTCGGCCATGGATGCCGACACGACCAAAGCCAAAGCCGAAAAAACACCTGCCACCCTGTCGGCCCCCTCAGCGCCTACCGCTGAAGAGTGGGCATTTGCCGCTCAGTACACCAATAAAAACAGCAAAGGCTATCGTCACAGCTGGGGCCAACAAGTGCGCAGCATGATGGGGACAGCGGTGGAGGGGCCCGATCAGGGTGAAGTGCGCTTTCGCATCGAAATAGCGCCCAACGGCACGCTGGCTCAACTGGATACTTTGTGGAGCACCTCGGCACTCGCAGAAAAACTGGCGCGCCAAGCGATTCAAAACATGCCGCCCTTGCCCCCTACACCCACTGGCAAGCCCCTGATTTTTGAAAAAACAATTTCGTTTTCGCCATTCGCATCAGATGGTGCGCCAAGCTACAAAGACGACTGCCTGCCCGACACACCGTCATTTAAAAATCCGTTCGCGTGGGACGGCAAATCTGAGCAAACCAAAACTCATAGCGAACCCCCGCAGCCCAAACTAGATGCAAAGGCCATGGAAGAGTGCTTGAGGCAATTACCGAAAGACTCCATCGAAGCTGAGATGACGCGTGACCAACGCGTGATGGACCAATGGGGCAGTTCTAAAACGGGGCGCTGAGAGAAGAGTGCATAAGGGCCACGCTATAGCGACGACTTGTCAAACGTCACATGAACACACAAGCCATGCGGCTGCGCAGCAGCAAGGGCAACACGCGCGCCCAGCAGCTTGGCATAGGTGCCCACAATCGCCAAGCCCAAACCCACGCCCGCTTTGAGCGCCTCGCCCGCTGCACCTTGCACCCAACGCTGGCTGATTTGCTGCAGCTTGTCGGGCGGTACACCCGCGCCGTTGTCAGTGACCGACAGCACCACGCTATAAGGCGTCGTCTCGACCGCAACGGTGATGTGGCTCTCGCCGTTGTGTGCACGGCCATAGCGCAGCGCGTTATCGATGAGGTTGTTCAAGATGCCTTCTATCAGCGCCGCATTGCCCTGCACGACCACCGCATGGTCAATGCCTTTGGCACCGAGGTCCACACCTGTGGCATCGGCCTTGGGCAAATACCGCAGCACGGCTTCGCCCACGAGTGCATCTAATGACACCGCAGTTTTTTCTAAATCTTGATGCGCTTCATCTGCCAAGGCCAGCGCCAGCAGCTGGTCGACCAAATGGCTAGCTCGCTCTTGGCTTTTAGCAATGCCGTGCAGCTGCTCGTGCCACACCTGTGGGTCGGTGTGGCGCAGGCCGTAGTCGGCCAAGGCGCGAATGCCTGCCAACGGTGTGCGCAGCTCGTGCGCCACATTGCCCGAGAACTCGCGCTGCGCTTGCACGCTAAAGGCAATGCGACCCAACAGCGCATTGATGGCTTGGCCCAAGCGCTGCACATCGTGGGTGGTGGCGGTCACGGGCACAGGTGTGAGGTCGCGCACGTCACGTTGACCCACTGCCGTTTCTAGCTCAGCTAGGGGTACCAAATCTTCTTCAATCGCGCGGTACAACCACGCAGCCAACAAACCCAACAACAGCACTTGGGGAATGACCGAGAAAGTCAGCAAGCGTTGCAACAAGCTGTCGCGGCTGGCCGTGGTTTGCGCCATCACCACATAAAAATCTGCCGGTTGTTGGCGGTGCACCGTCACGCTGCGCAGTGTGCGGCCTTGGTAATCCAACGCATCAAACATGGGCTTCAAGTCTTCTTGCAGCCGTGTGGGCCGCAGCCCTGGGTGCCCTGCCAACAGCGAGCCATCTGGGCGCAGCACCGCAAAATACAAAGTTTCGCTTTGGTCAAACAGCACGGTGCTCATCTCTTGCGCAGATAGGCTCAGTTCTAGGCCACCACCGCTGGCGTCATTGGCCCGGCGCACATGGCTGGCCACCAAATAAGCATCGTCTAACAAAGCACGGTCAAACGCCTGCTGCGCAAAGTACGAGGCAATGCCCACCACCAAAGCCGTACCCACCAACCAAGTGACAGCCAATGGAATCAACACATGGCGCAGCAGCCGGTTGCGCAACGAGGGTTTGCTTTGGGTCTGGCTCATGCCTGCTCTTCTAAAACATAGCCAATGCCGCGCAGGGTGCGAATGCACGCACCACTGTCAGCCAGCTTTTTGCGCAAGCGAGAAATAAAAGCTTCGAGTGCGTTGTCGCCCAAAGCTTCATCAAAGCCAGACAGCTTGTCAGACAACACGCGCTTGCTCACTGCTCGTCCCGGTGGTGTCATGAGCTCGCACAGCACTTCAAACTCACGGGCGGGTAAAGCCAAATCGGCGTCATTCACAAAGATGCGGCGCAGCTTGCGGTGCAGGCGCAGTTGGCCCACTTGCACCTCGTCGTCCACCCCTTGCGTGCGACGCACTAGGGCACGCAGGCGGGCTTCCACTTCGTCTAAATCAAAGGGCTTGCCCAGATAGTCGTCAGCGCCGGCATCTAGACCGGCTATGCGTTCGTCGGTGCGGTTGCGCGCCGTCAGCACCAGTACGGGTGTGCGGTCGCCACGCGCGCGTGCTTCGCGCAGGAGCTGCAGGCCGCTGCCTTGAGCCGCGTGGGCTTGGCCGTTCAAAGGCAGGTTGAGGTCCAGCAGCACGGCGTCATAGGCCTGCACTTGCCAAAAGTGTGCCGCCTCTTCCAAGTGGCTGGCGGCGTCCACGCGGTGCCCCGCATCGCCTAGGCTGCGCAGCATGACCGCTTGCAGCACGGCATCGTCTTCAATCAACAAGATTCGCACAAGGGTGACAGATGTAAAAGTTAAGTCAGGGGCTGGTCAGCCACGGTCAACGATAAACGTGGCATGAGCATACGACAGAACCTGCAAGCGCCCCTGCGCCAAGCCGCCGCCCTTTTCAACACGCCCACCAAACGCATCATCGCGGGGGGCAGTGCATTGGCCATCGCCGTGTTGGCCTATACCGTGCTCAACCCCACCCCCACAGCCAAACCACCCACACCCGAACCCATCGTGCAAGGCGAGCAGCTACGCTTTCCTGCAGGCCATCCACAAATTGCGCTGCTGGGCACAGTAGCGGCCAAAGCCGCTGAAAGCATCACCATCGAGCTGCCTGCCCGCTTGGTGTGGAACGAAGAACGCACCCAGCGCATCTACCCCGCGTTTGCGGGCCGCGTGCTGAGCCTGAATGCCGACATTGGCCAAAGCGTGAATGCAGGGCAAGTGCTGGCCACCCTCGCCTCGCCCGAGTTTGGTGCAGCCCAAGCCGACACTGCCAAAGCCATGGCCGATGCCCAAGTGGCCGAACGTGCGCTGGCACGCCACCAAACCTTGTTTGAAGCCGATGTGATTTCGCGCAAAGAACTCGACAGCACCGAAGCCGAAGCCCTGCGTGCCCGCGCCGAACTGGCCCGCGCCCAAGCCCGCACGCGCATGTATGGCAGCGCCCAAAACGTGAACCAACAACTGGGCCTAGCTGCCACCATCAAAGGTGTGGTGGTCGAGCGCAACCTGAGTGCGGGCCAAGAAGTGCGCCCCGACCAAGGCGGCCCCGGCAACCCAGCCCTGTTTGTGGTGAGCGACCCCAGCGTGCTGTGGGTGCAAATTGATGCACGCGAAGCCGATATTGCCTCGCTGCAGCCGGGCACCCAAATTTCATTGACCCTGCCCAACTACCCCGACCAAAGCTTTGACGCCAAGATCGCTGCCACGGGCGACTTCATTGACAGCAACACCCGCGCCATCAAAGTGCGCGCCGTGGTGGACAACGCCAAGCGTTTGCTCAAAGCCGAAATGCTGGGCACCGCCCGCATTCAACGCAAGCTAGCAGCCGGCGTACTTGTGCCCTCTAGCGCGGTGCAACTGCGCGGTGCTGAACACTGGGCCTATGTGCAAACCGAAGCCGGTGTGTATGAACCCCGCCGCGTGAAGCTGGGCTACGAAGGCATCAAAGAGGTGCTGATCGTCGAAGGCGTGCAAGCGGGTGAACAAATCGTCAAAGACAACGGCTTGCTGTTGGCACGCGAGTTCCGCATTGCCCAAGAAAACGCACACAAACCGGCAGAGCCCAAATGAAGCGCCTGATTCATTACGCGCTCAACCAGCCGCTTTTCATCTTGCTGGGCACGCTGCTGTTTGTCATGGCGGGCGTGTTTGCGTTCAAGAACTTATCGGTCGAAGCTTTTCCTGATGTGACCGACACGCAAGTGACGGTCATCTCGCTCTACCCCGGCCGTGCGGCTGAAGAGGTGGAGAAGCAAGTCACCCTGCCCATCGAAGTGGCGCTGGCGGGTTTGCCTAATTCGATTCGCGTGTTCTCGCACACGCAGTTTGGTTTGTCGTTCACCGTGGTCACGTACAACGACAACGCAGAAGTCAACCTCGTGCGTCAGCAAGTGAACGAACGCTTGCGCGGCATTCAACTGCCCGAAGGTGTGGAAGCGCAAATTGCGCCCAACGCCACACCTGTGGGCGAGATCATGCGCTACCGCCTGCGTGGCGATGGCCTGAACACCACCGAGCTACGCACCCTGCAAGACTGGACTGTGGAGCGCAGCATGCGCCAAGTGCCGGGTGTGGCCGATGTGGTGGCCATGGGCGGCTTCATCAAACAATACGAAGTGCAGCCCGACCTGCAAAAGCTCAGCCAGTTCAAGCTCACGCTGCAAGATTTATCTGAAGCATTGGGCCGTGGCAACAGCAACGCAGGCGGCAGCTATGTGACGCAAGGCGTACAGCAATACGCCATCCGTGGTTTGGGCTTGCTGCACTCGGCCGATGACATTGGTCGCGTGGTGGTGACTGCGCGTGGCAACACGCCCATCCTTGTGCGCGATGTGGCACACGTCACCATCGGGGCAGTGCCCCGCTTGGGCACCGTGGGTCAGGACATGGACGACGACGTGGTGACCGGCATCATCATCATGCGCAAAGGCGAAAACCCCAGCGTGGTGTTGAAGGGTGTGAAAGAACGCATTGAAGATTTGAACGCACGCGTGTTGCCTGCGGGCGTGCAGATCGTGCCGTTTTATGACCGCAGTTGGTTGATGGGCAAAACCCTCACCACTGTGTTTAAAAACTTGGTCGAAGGCGCTTTACTGGTGGCACTGGTGCTCTACTTGTTCTTGTCGAACATGCGCGCATCGTTGGCGGTGGTGGTGGTCATTCCGCTGTCGCTGCTGGCCACCTTCATGGGCCTGAAGATCATGGGCGTGCCTGCCAACTTGCTGAGCTTGGGCGCGATGGACTTTGGCATCATCGTGGACGGCGCGGTGATCGTGGTGGAAAACATCATGCACCGCTTGGCCGAACGTGGCGAAGGCATGAACGAGAAAGAGCGCCGCACCCTCATCACCGAAGCCACCAACGAAGTGGGCCGCCCTACGTTGTTCTCGATGCTCATCATCATCGCAGCGCACATTCCTATCTTTGCGCTGCAACGCCACGAAGGCCGCATCTTCCAGCCTATGGCTTTGTCGGTCACCACCGCGCTGGTGGGCTCGCTCATCTTTTCGCTCACCCTTGTGCCGCTGCTGGCGTATTGGATGTTGCGCAAAGGCATTCCCCACGGCGACAACGCGGTGGTGGCTTGGGCCAAACGCGTGTATGAACCTGTTTTGAATTGGTCCATCGCGCAGCCGCGCAAAGTGGTAACCATGGCGGTGTCCGGCTTCTTCCTCTCCATGTTGGTGGCCTCGCAACTGGGCTCTGAGTTTTTGCCTGAGTTGAACGAAGGCACGATTTGGGTGAACGTGCGTTTACCTGCCAGCATCTCCAACGACGAGGCAGCCAAGACATTGCACAACGTGCGCAAAGCTTTGATGACCGTGCCCGAGGTGCGCACCACCGTGTCTAAAGCGGGCCAGCCCGAAGACGGCACAGACCCCAAGACCATCAGCATGGCCGAGGTGTTTGTGGATGTGAAGCCACCCGAGCAATGGCGCAAAGGCCTGACGCGTGAACAACTGATTGAAGACATGGACCACGCCGTGTCGGTGTTGCCCGGCATGCAGCCCACGTTCTCACAGCCGATTCGCGACAACGTGCTCGAATCGATTTCGCAAATTGACGGCCAGATCGTCATCAAAATTTCAGGCGACGACTTGGATGTTCTGCGCAACACCACCGAGGCAGTAGAAAAAGAAATTCGCCATGTACGCGGTGTCTACCGCGCCGAGATTGACCGCCAAGGTGAACTACCTCAGCTGTTGATCGACATCGACCGCGAACGCGCCGCCCGCTTAGGTTTAAACGTGGGCGACATTGAAGACGTGATTGAAACCGCGTTAGCCGGCAAAGCCACCACCAACCTGTGGGAAGGCGAACGCCGCTTCACTGTGGCGGTGCGTTTGTCTGAACAGCGACGTGCCATGGTCAACCTCGACAGCATCTTGATCCCTACGCCCAACGGCGGCAGCACACCCCTCAGCAGCGTGGCCACCATTCGCGAAAGCAGTGGCGCGATGAACATCGCACGTGAAGCGGGCCGCCGCACCATGGCGATTGGCATATTCATCAAGGGCCGAGACATGGGCTCGATCGTGGCCGACATGAAAGACGCCGTGGCCAAGAAGGTGGAAATCCCCCGCAACTACGCACTCACCTGGTCGGGCGAATTTGAAAACCAAGAACGCGCCATGCAACGCTTGGCCGTAGTGGTGCCTATCTCACTGTTGCTGATCTTTGTGTTGTTGTTTGACGCGTTCAGCTCATTCAAAACCGCAGGTCTGATTTTGATCAACGTGCCTTTGGCTTTGATTGGCGGTTTTGTGGCGCTGTGGATTTTCAACATTCCGCTGTCGGTGTCTGCGGCCATTGGCTTCATCGCGCTGTCGGGCCAAGCGGTGCTGAATGGTGTGGTGATGTTGTCGGTGTTTCAGCAGCTGCGTAATGCAGGCTACACCGTGCTGGATGCTGTGAAAGAAGGTGCACTGCAGCGCCTGCGCACGGTGCTGATGACCGCCATGTTGGCCGCGCTAGGCTTGCTGCCCATGGCACTGAGCCGAGACATTGGGTCTGAGACCCAACGCCCCTTGGCCATTGTGGTAATTGGTGGCTTGGTCACGGCCACATTGCTAACTTTGGTGGTGTTGCCAGCCCTGTATGTGGCGTGGTTCTCCACACCTAAAAAAGAAACAACAGCTTAGTCCGCCGTGATCTTGGCGTTCAACACCACAGGTCGCCAACGCTTGATCTCGCGCTGAATCAGTTGGCCAAACGCCTCGGGCGTTGTCGGCGTTGCCGTTGCACCTTCGGTCTTGAGTCGGACCACCATTTCAGGCGTAGACAAATTGGCGTTGACGACTTGGTTGAGTTTTTGCACCACGGCTGTAGGAGTGCCCGCGGGCGCCACCAAGCCATACCATTGGTCGGCCTCGAACCCCTCCAAACCTTTCACGCCTGACTCAGCCAACGTGGGCACATCGGGCAATAAATCCAAACGTTTGGGGCTCGACACGGCAATGGCACGCAGCTTGCCGGCCTTCACCATCGGAACCAACGCGGGCGCACCCGTGAACACCATTTGAATTTGTCCGGCCACGGCATCGGTCACCGACGGTGCGGTGCCTCTGTAGGGCACATGCACCACAAAGGTTTGGGTCGACAGTTTGAAATATTCCATCGCCAAATGCGCGGCACTGCCATTGCCACCCGAGCCGTAATTGACTTTGCCTGGATTGGCTTTGAGGTACTTCACCAACTCGGTCACGTTGTTAGCTGGCACTGATGGATGAATGGCCAACACGTTAGGTACCTTGGCCACCCAAGCCACCGGGGCAAAAGACTTCACAGGGTCATAAGGCAAGTTGGGATATACCGAGGGTGCAACAGCCAAAGTGCCGACATGGCCCATCAACAAGGTGTAGCCGTCGGGGGCGGCCTTAGACGCGCGGTCCGCACCGATAGTGCCGCCAGCACCTGGCACGTTTTCAATCACCACGGCCGCACCCGTGCTCTCAGTAATTTTTTGGCCGATGGTGCGCGCCAACACATCAGGGCTGCCACCAGGCGTGAACGGCACGATGATGCGAATTGGCTTGCTGGGATACGTTGGCTCGGCCCATGCAGTCGAAGCGGCCAAGGTGGCGAGCGCTATTAAAAACGTCGATCGTTTCATCATCCAACTCCAAGTGTTATGCGCACAGATGCTACAACGGTACAGCATCAGACCAATACAAACGCTGTGGGTTATGTGACAGCACTTGGTCCAGGTGCTCGTGGCCAACCCAGGTTTCAAGCGAAGCAAATAAGTCCGGGTAACTCGCCAGTTGCTCATGGTTGGTGCAAGGCCAATCACTCCCCCAAAGCAAAGCCGAAGGTCCGAGTTCGTGCAACCAAATACGAGCAAGATTTAAAGCATCTACGCCGCCTAGGCGGTATGCGCCACTGAGCTTGACATAGGTGGGCACATGTTTCGTACGGGCAATCAAAGCAGCCACGCTGGCATCCATTGCGTGTGCTTCGTTGGGTTTGCCCATGTGATCCACCACCAGTGGCATGTCGGTTGGCAACTGCGCCAACACCTTGGGTAAGCCGCCTTGATCGGTATGCACTTCAAGATGCCAACCCAGTTGGTGCATCGTGTGCCACACAGGTTCAGCCTGTGTCCACTCGGGTATGTCATGCGAGATGCCTGCCAAATTCAAACGCAGCCCCCGCACACCCACCGCATGCAAAGCCTCTAACACTTCGACATCTGCGGTGGCAGCCACCACAGCCACACCACGCAAAACATCCGAGTGCGTTTTGAGGGCGCTCACCATCAGGCTGTTGTCGATGCCTAAAAAGCTGGGCTGCACCCAAACGCCACGTGTCACACCCACGCCTTGCGCAAGCGCTATCCAGTCTTGCAGTGCGGCGGTGTAGTGCGGCACGTAGCGCGCGCCCTTGACAGCCACACCTGCATGGAACACATGAAAGTGGGTGTCCACCCAGTTTTTTGACGGTTGTGAATTCATGGTGTACATTCTAGTCCTCTAGATGTCTAGTTTATAAATGAACACCGCACGTCTCACCTACACCCCAGGCCAAAGCCGTTATGGCAAGCTGGCCTTGGCCTTGCGCGACCGCATCTTGCAAGGCGAATGGACGCCGGGCGAAGTGATTCCAGCTGAATCCAGTTTGGCGCAAAGCTACGGTGTGGCACTGGGCACCATTCGCCAAGCACTGGCCCTACTGGTGGAAGACGGCGTGCTGCAACGCCGTCACGGCAAAGGCACCTTTGTCACCAAAGGCGTGGATGGCGCATCGATGATGCGTTTCTTTCGCTTTCGAGGCGTGGACGACGCCAGCAGCGAAGCCCCACAGTCACGCATTTTGTCTAGCCGCCTGCGCACGGCCACCACACAAGAAGCCAATGCTTTTGGCATCGCAAAAGCAGCGCAGGTGCTGCAACTCGAACGCCTGCGCAGCATCGGCAACGAACCCTGCTTACTAGAAACCATCGTGTTGCCACTGCCGCTGTTTGGCAAGTTGGTGGATTCCGACACGGATGCGTGGGACGACTTGCTCTACCCCATGTTTCAACAACGCTGCGGCGTGGTGATTCAAAAAACACAAGACAGCTTGAGCTTTTCACAGCTCAACGCCACCCAAGCCAAACGCCTCAAGCTCGCCCCCGCGCACCCCTGCGTGCTGGTGGAACGCCATGCGTTTGACATGGCTGGCCGCTGCGTCGAGTTACGCACTACGCGTGGCGATGCTTTTTCGTTCAAGTACAACACCCAATTGCAGTAAGCCCCATAAGACAAAGGAGACAGACCATGACAAAACGTACCCAAACCAACCGCCGCCACGCCCTGCAAACGCTGGCGTTAACAACGCTCGCATTGAGTGTTATTGCACCGGCTGCCAATGCGCAAGGCGCATTCCCCAACAAGCCCATCACCTTGGTCGTCACATACCCACCGGGCGGTGGTGCAGATGCCATGGCGCGCTTAATCGCTCCCAAGATGGGTGAAGCACTGGGCCAAGCCGTCATCATCGAAAACAAACCGGGTGCCAGCGGACAAATTGGCGCTTCGGCCGTTGCCAAAGCTGCACCCGATGGTTACACCTTGATGTTGGATGCGTCCTCGTTCTCAGCCAACCCCGCCCTTTACCCCAAGCTGCCATATGACAGCCTCAAAGCCTTCAAGCCGATTGGTGTGGTGGCCTTGTTCCCCAACGTGGTCTTGGTCAATGCCAACTTCCCTGCCAAAAATATTGCTGAGTTAACTGCTGCTGCACGCAAGACAAAAGACGCAGTGTCATATGCCTCATCGGGCAACGGCTCGGCCCAACACCTAGCAGGCGCTTTGTTTGAATCAGCTGCCAAGGTGGACATGGTGCACGTGCCCTACAAAGGTGGCGGCCCCGCACTGAATGATGTGATTGGCGGCCAAGTGCCTTTGTTCTTTGGCAACCTCGCATCGACCTTGCAACACGTGCAATCGGGCAAGCTCAAAGGATTGGCAGTGACATCTGCCAAGCGCTCGCCCATCTTGCCCGATGTGCCTACATTGGCTGAGTCAGGTTTGAAAGGTGCAGAAATTTACGAATGGAATGCGGTGTTCGCGCCCGCCAACACACCCGAACCTGTGGTGGCCAAACTGGCCGCTGCGTTTCAACAAGCGCTAGAGTCACATGAAGTGAAAGCACGCGTGGCACAACTGGGTGGTGACATTCAAAAAGGTTCACCCGATGAGGCCAAGAAATTCATCGACCAACAAATCAACCAGTGGAGTCGCGTGATCAAAGAACGTGGCATCACCACCGAATAACCCCTGAAAAGAAAACAGTGAACCACTTCGACACATCCGCACTCACACGTCGCCAACTCTTGGCCAGCACCGCAGCTTCTGCTCTGGCTTTGTCACCCACTTTCTCACAAGCACAAGCTGCATGGCCTAGCAAACCTTTGCGTTTGGTTGTGCCTTTCGCACCGGGCGGTAGCTCTGAAATCGTGGCACGCGCCTTGGCGGGTGAGATGGGCAAGACGATCGGTCAAAGCGTGTTTGTGGACAACAAACCCGGCGCGGCTGGCAACATTGCCATGCAAGAAGTGGCCAACTCGACCGACGAGCACACCCTCATCTTGGGCCACATTGGCACCTTGGCTGTGAACCCCTATATCTTTCCTAAGCTGTCGTATGACCCAGCGAAAGACTTCACGCCCATCACGTTAATTTCTAAAGTACCCAGCTTGTATGTGGTGCACCCAGACTTGCCCGTGAAGAACCTCAAAGAGTTTGTGGCTTACGCCAAAGCCAACCCAGGCAAACTCAACTACGGCTCTGCAGGCAACGGCAGCGCGGGCCACTTGGCGTTTGAATACCTCAAGATGGTGTCAGACACCTTCATCTTGCACGTGCCCTACCGCGGTACAGGACCCATGTTGACCGACCTGATGGCGGGCCGCTTAGATGCAGCTGCTGTCGGCGCACCAGCGCTGCTGCAATTCATCAAAGCGGGCAAGCTGCGTTGCATTGCCACGGGCACCAGCACACGTTTGCCTCAGTTGCCCGATGTGCCCACCGTGGCTGAGCAAGGCTTTAAGGGCTTTGAGATGACGCAGTGGTACGGCCTGATGGCCCCTAGCAAAATGGCCAAAGCCAACATCGACAAGTTAGAGAAAGAAGCTATTGCCGCTGCGCGCAGCAAGATCGTGAATGACAAACTCAGCCAAGACACCGCACTGGCCGTGGGCAACACGCGCGCCGAGTTTGAAGCTTTCATCAAAGTCGAACAAGCGCGTTGGAAGCCCGTCATCGCGCGGGCACAAATCAAGCCTGAAGGCGTTTAACAAAAAAGCCACCCAAGGGTGGATTTTTCTTTGGCTGTGAATTCGCTTATTTGATGAAGCGAATTTGTTGGTTGATGCGCTCAAGAATCGGTTTCTTCTTTTCGTTGAACACCGCTTTGTTTTCTTCAATCAAGTTTTTACCTTTGGTGTCAATCGAGATGATCAAGGGGCCAAACTCTTTCACGCGGTTGACCCACAAGGTTTCGGGCATGCCTAGGTCAGTCCACTCTGCGGCTTCAATCTTCTCCACTTGCGTGGCGGCCAACACAGCGCAGCCGCCTGGGAAGATGGCATGCACCGCTTTGTTTTCCATGCAGCCCGCTTGTGTTTCAGGGCCCATGCCGCCCTTACCCACAATCAATTTAACGCCAGTGCGTTTGATGAATTCCTTTTCAAACTTTTCCATGCGCATGCTGGTGGTGGGGCCAATGGACACCATTTCGTATTCGCCGTTTTCTTTTTGGCGCACGATGGGGCCCGCATGAAAAATCGCGCCGCCTTCTAAGTTGACGGGCAGCTCGCGGCCCAGCTCAATCAATCGGCGGTGCGCTACATCGCGGCAAGTGACCAGCGTACCTGTGAGGTACACCACGTCACCGATGTTCAACGACTCCAGGTCTTCGTCTTTGATGGGGGTGGTGAGAATTTTCTTCACAGCGTGAATCCTTTGTGCGAAATGATTTCGTAAGACATATCGGCATTGATCTTGATCTTGCCGCGACGGTGCGCCCAGCAGCCGGTGGATACCGCCACACCAATGGTGGATGGGTGACGTGCAGATGACTCGATGTTCACGCCCATCACACTGTTGTTACCCGTCAAGCCTTGAGGGCCCAAGCCCAATTCGTTTAAGCCATCGGTCAACAGCTCTTCCATCAAGGCGGCGTTGTCGTTGCTGTGGCGCGAGGTCACGGGGCGAAGAATGGCTTTCTTCGACAAACGTGCCGCGGTTTCAGCCGAGGTAGACACCCCCACACCAACCAACAAAGGTGGGCAAGCATTCACACCGCGTGAGGTGATGACGTCAAACACAAACTCGGCCACACCTTCGTAGCCTTGGCCGGGCATCAATACTTTGGCGGCACCCGGCAAGGTGCAACCGCCACCTGCCATGTACACATCGATGATGACGCTGTCGTCACCGGGCACGATTTCCCAATCGAGCCATGGAATTTTTGAACCGGTGTTGGTGCCTGTGTTTTTCTCGACAAAGGTCTCCACCGCGTTGTGGCGCAGTGGGCCGTCTTTGGTAGCGCCTTGTGTGGCGCCCAACAAAATTTCTTCCAGCTCACCCAACAATGGAAAGTTAGAACCTGCGGTGAGGAAGTATTGAATGACGCCGGTGTCTTGGCAGCTCGGGCGGTCTAACTTGTCGGCGGCGTCTTGGTTTTGACGCATGGACTCGTACACCTCTTTGGCCAAGAAGTTGACTTCTTTCTCACGCAACTCACCCAGCTTTTCGGTCACGTCGGTGGGCAAGCGCTTGCCGATGTATGACGTGAACTTCGCCATCACATGGGTCAGGTCTGCTACTGCTGTTTCTTTGTTCACGGGGAACTCCTTTGGTAAATGGGTGGGCGCTCAGTCGAGCGTGACCTTGCCTGCTTTGACTAAGCCAGCAAACTTTTCGGTTTCTTCTTTGATTTGTTTGGCCATCTCGTCGGGCTTGTTGCCGATGGGCTCTGCGCCGATGTCAAACATTTGCTTTTTAAACTCGGGCGTGTGGATGATCTTTACCACTTCTGCGTTGAGTTTGGTCACCACATCTTTAGGGGTAGCTGCAGGCGCAAGCAAGCCAAACCATGTGCCAATGGCAATGCCAGGCACACCCGCCTCTTGCAACGTTGGCACATTGGGCAACGTGGAAGAACGCTTGGCAGTGGTCACAGCCAACGGTTTCAACTTACCTTCTTTGATGAAGGGCAACACAGGTGTGACAGTGTCAAACGACATGTCTACTTGACCACCCAACAAGTCGGTTGTCAACGGCGCGCTGCCTTTGTAGGGCACATGCAAAATTTGAGCACCCGAAACAACTTGAAATTGTGTGCCAATCATGTGCTGCGCAGTACCGTTGCCGTTAGAGCCATAGGCCAACTTATCAGGCGTGGCCTTACCTGCGGCGACGAGGTCTTTCACACTGTTGTAAGGCGACTTGGCATTGACCACCAACACGTTGGGCACCAAGGCCACGGTAGTAATGGGTGCGAAGTCTTTGTCGAAGTTGTAGGTCAGGCCCTTGTACACACTGGTGGCAATGGTGTGGTGCACCGCGCCCATCAGCAAGGTGTAGCCATCCGCATTGGCCTTGGCCACTTGTGCAGCCCCCAAAGTGGCACCTGCACCGGGCTTGTTTTCAACGATGACGGTCTGACCCAAATTCGCCGAAAGCTTGGTGGATACCGCACGGGCCAGTACGTCCGTAGTGCCACCCGGTGGGAACGGCACAACGATGGTGATGGTCTTGGTGGGCCACGCTTGGGCTTGCGCCAAACCTGCTATGCCGCACATAGCGGCAACCAAAATTTGTTTTTTAAATGTGTTCAACATGGTTGTCTCCTTTATTTGATGGAAACAACTGTAAATATTTGAAGGGTAAAAGTTCAGCGCTATATTCAAAGCATTGTTAACCTAAAGCTAAAAATATGACCAAGCTCATCAGCCCTGCCGACTTAGGCTTTTTCATCGCACTGGCCAACGCAGGCTCGCTCAGTGCAGCAGCGCGCGAACAAGGCATTTCTACCGCAGCGGTCAGCCGCCACTTGGGGTTGATGGAATCACGCTTAGGCATTCCGCTGGTCAACCGCACCACACGGCGCATGGGCCTCACGCCCGAGGGCGAGGTGTATTTGGACTACGCCCGCAAAATCATGGGCGACATCGAAGGCCTTGAAACTCACTTGCTGGGTGCCACTGCGGCACCGCAAGGCCTGCTGCGCGTCAACGCCACCTTGGGCTTTGGCCGTAGCCATATTGCGCCACTCATTTCGCAGTTCACACGCCTGCACCCCAAGGTAGATGTGCAGTTGCAGCTCTCGGTCAACCCACCGCCCAGTGGCGACGATGCATTTGACATTTGCTTTCGCTTTGGCAACCCACCCGACTCGCGCTCGATCGCGCGCTTCATTGCCGCCAACCAACGCGTGGTGGTGGCCTCGCCTGCGTACTTGAAAAAATTTGGCACACCCAAAACACCGTCGGAGTTGGTGAAGCACAACTGCATTGGCATACGCCAAGGCGACGAAGCCTATGGCCTGTGGCGCTTCACCACCGCCAAGGGCAAAGCCAAAGAGCAACAAACCGAGAGCGTGAAAATTCGCGGCAACCTCACCACCAACGATGGCGGTGTGGCGTTGAACTGGGCACTCGACGGCCACGGCGTGCTGCTACGCGCGCAATGGGATGTGGATAAATATGTGCAGTCCGGCAAACTGGTGCAGCTGCTACCCAGCTACAACAGCCCCGATGCCGACATATATGCCATCTACGCAGAACGCCACCGCACCTCGGTGCGGGTAAAAGCGTTGATTGATTTTGTAGCGGCAGCGTTTAAGCGCTGAAAAACTCTTTGATTTTAAAAAGTCACACACGGTCAAGCCAAGCCAAATCAAAAAGAATAGGTTGAGCTGCCGACTGAATTTTTGAAAAATACTCAAACTCATCAGCTGGGCAAAAAATAAAAAGAACCTCACACAATTCGAAAGATAAGTCGTTCGGTACACGCCACTCTCTTTCATGAGTTGCATCAAAACCATCATGAATGATGTTTACAAATGGGTGCAGCTCAACTGGAATGAAGTTGTACACAAATCGTGCATAAACCTCTTCATTACAAACGAAACTCTTCTTTAGCAAAGATTCGCGAATGTTGAGACATGGATTTGCCCCTTTTGAAAAGAGCAAATCTCTATCAAATGCAATACCGTATTTAGCATTAAACATGTCCCGATGCGCTTTCAACCCTGAAAGGGTACTTTCAGTAAAGCACACAGCCTTGGTATGACTTGAACCATTGAATGTTCTGGTTACTGGATTAAAAATCTTCGGGGCTGCTGCGCTGTACCAACCTGAATTCGATGCTTTCAGCAGAGGTTTTTGATGAGCCCCAACGAAATCGAGAATCGAAGAAAGAATTTTTTTAGCTTCATCATCATTCTTATCGTCGTTTTGACGTATCAAATGCGTCAACAAAAAAGAGCAATCCGTGCTCAGACGCGCAAGTTCCTTTGCAACACAAGCTGTTGTTTGGGGCATTTAAAAAGTCCTTCTGAATCAACAATGTAATTTCTAAAAATTGAACGTAAATTAAGAGCACTCACCCCGAAACAAAGCCCACTCCTCGCACACCTTGCCCGAGGGCAATTGGCACATGCCAAATTCGTCTTGCGGGGTGCGTTTGATGATCAGCTTGCCGCCTGCGTTGATGCAGTTGACCGACGCGGGGTTGGCCATTTCGGCGACGGGAACATGGGGCTTGTCAGACGGTGAGCAGGCGCAGCTGGCTAGGGCGAGGGCGCAGAGGGTGGCAATTTGCGGCAGATGCATGTCAATTAACCGTCATGTATTCGTTTATTCAATTTAAGTTAATTCTATTGTGTCGATATATAGACGGTTAGCAGGCTCATGGTTTGCGCCCAGCCATCCAGTATGCTCACTGACTTACGCAAATATTTAGCCCGTTTTTTCGCCCGTTCCGCCCCACATGTCTAGCCCCCACGCCACCGGTTTTATGGTGCTTCATAGCAACCAGCTAGAGGGCCTGCGCGAGTTGGCGGTGCAGTTCATCCGCAACCACCCACTGCCCGTGCTCGCGCCCGAAGTGTTGCTGGTGCAAAGCAACGGGATGAAGCATTGGCTAGAGCTGGCATTGGCCAAAGACCTTGGCATTTGCGCGGCCACGCAGGTGGAGCTGCCGTCTGCCAAGCTGTGGCAGATTTACCGCGCCGTGCTGGGCCCCAGCAATGTGCCCGCGCACATGCCGCTGGACAAGTCGCCACTGGTGTGGCGCATCATGCGTTTGCTCCCCAGTTTGTTGGCCAAGCCCAGCTTTGCGCCGCTGAAAAACTACCTAGGCCAAGCCGAGGCTGACGCGTCGCCCATGAACCGCCGCGCGTATCAGTTGGCCGCGCAACTGGCAGACGTGCTGGACGGCTACCAAAACTACCGCGCCGATTGGCTAGAAGACTGGGCCAATCACAAAGACACACTGCGCACACAAACTGGCACAGCCACACCCCTACCCGCCGCACAAAGCTGGCAGCCCGAGCTGTGGCGCGATTTGCTGGACGACCTTGCGGCTGACGCCGAGGTGAAGGCTGAGCTGCAACACAGCTTCAGCTCACGCGCCAAAGTGCATGAAGCGTTTATGGCCAAGATGGACACCATGCCCGAGGGCCAACGCCCTGCGGGTGTGCCACACCGCATCATGGTGTTTGGCGTGACGTCGCTGCCCATGCAAACCGTGCAGGCGCTGGCCGCTTTGGGCCGCGTGTGCCAAGTGCTCATGCTGGTGCAAAACCCCTGTCAGCACTACTGGGGTCATGTGGTGGAAAGCCGTGTGCCCTTGATCAAGTTAGCCAAGCTGTCCAAGCAACGCCAAGCACACAAAGCCGGTTTGCCCGTGCCGCAAGACGATGGCTCGCTGTCCGAGGCCGACCAATACACCCTGCACACCGACACGCACCCACTGCTCGCCGCATGGGGTAAACATGGCCGCGACTATTTGCACTTGCTCGATGGCTTTGACGATGTAGACCAATACAAAGGCCTGTTCCACCGTGTGGATGTGTTTGTCGACCCCGTAAGTGAAGCCAAAGGCCGCAAGCCCACGATGCTGGAACACTTGCAGTCGTCCCTTCTTAACCTTGCGCCACTGCCCGACCACTTGACCGACGTGCCCGCAGACGACACCAGCGTGCGCTTTGTGCAAACGCACTCGGCCCAGCGCGAGGTCGAGGTGCTGCACGACCGCTTGCTGGCGTGGCTGGATGCAGACCCCACGCTCAAGCCCGCCGACATCATGGTGATGGTCCCCGACATGGCCAACTTTGCGCCGCACATCCATGCGGTGTTTGGGCGCTTCACCAGCAATGACGCACGCCACCTGCCCTACACCGTGGCCGACACCACGCCGCGCACCGAGCCATTGGTGCAGGCCCTTGACACCCTGCTGCAACTGCCCCAACTGCGCGTGACACGCGTGGAATGGCAAAGCCTGTTTGAAGTGGCCGCCGTGCGCGAACGCTTTGGCCTAGAAGAACACGACGTGGCCCAGCTCGACACTTGGCTGGCCGACGCCGGCGTGCGCTGGGGCCTAGACGCACCACACCGCAAACCGTGGGGCATTGCCCCTGACATGGCCGACGCCAACCAAAACAGTTGGCTGTTTGGCATCGAGCGTTTGCTGCTGGGCTACGCCACAGGCGCAAGCGACGACCTCGCCACACCATGGGCCGACACACTGCCGCAAGCAGGTGTGGGCGGGCTAGATGCACGCGTGGTGGATGGCCTATTGCAATGGCTGCGCCACACACAAATTGCGCTGATCAAACTGCGCCAAGAACACACACCTACCGAATGGGTGGCTGTGTTGCAGCAGTTGGTGAGCTTGTTCTTCAAACCGAGCGACGAAGCGGATGAGCGACTGATAGAACGCGTGATGGCCCCGCTAGAAACATGGCTTGCCGAATGCCAACTGGCCCGCCTCGATAGCCCACTGCCACTGGTGGTGGTGCGCGAACACTGGATGGCCCAGCTGCAACAGCCCGCCATGCAACGCCGCTTCTTTGGTGGTGGCGTGCAGTTCGCCACGCTGATGCCCATGCGCTCCATCCCCTTCAAGTGCGTGTGCTTGTTGGGCATGAACGATGGCGACTACCCACGCAGCCAAACCCCACGCGACTTTGATTTGATGAGCGACGCCGCACACGCAGGCAGCACCCAATCACATTGGCGCGCAGGCGACCGCTCGCGCCGCGAAGACGACCGCTATTTGTTTTTAGAAGCCTTGCTATCCGCACGCGACAAGCTCTACATCAGCTGGCAAGGACGGCGCACGACAGACCATGAAGTGAAGCCACCCTCGGTGTTGGTGGCGCAACTGATGGACTACCTCAATGCGGTGTGGACGCATGAGGGTGGATTGGCTTGCGTTGCACCGTTGCAGCCACTGCAAGCGTTCTCGTCCAAGTACTTCACGCAAGACTCCACGTTCCAAACCTATGCGGATGATTGGCAGCGTGCGTTGTTGTCGTCCTCTGCTTCGTCTGCTGCAACTGCGTCAAACGAAGCAACGCAAAGCGAAACAGCGCCCACCGAGCTAACCCTGCAACATTTGCAGCGCTTGTTGCGTCAACCCGTGGAAGTGTTTTTGGTGGACCGTCTGCGCTTGCGCCTAGACCAACCCGAAGAAGCCGCCGAGGAAGAAGAGCCTTTCTCGCTCGACGGTTTAGAAAAATACAAACTCAACCAACGCATTGCACAAGCCGAAGATGCGCAGCAAGCCATTGACCAACTGCGCCTGAGTGGCCAACTGGCCATGGCTGGTTTTGGCGAAGCGCAGCAACATTTGTTTGAGAACGATCGCGAAAAACTGCGCGAGCAACTGGATGTGTTGTTGCCCAAGTGGCCAAACCACTTGAGCGTGCAATCTGCCCACTGGCAACTGGGCCACACGCACCTGAGTGCCGAGTGGGCCAATGGCCAAACCATGTGGCACACGAATGGCAAAGCGCATGCCGCTGGGCAGCAATGGCTGCAAGTGGCCCTGCGCCCAGGTGCGGTGACCGAAGGCAAAAAAGAAAACCAAGTCGCCCGTATCGACACACTCGGCCAACTGTGGCTCCACCACTTGGCCGCGTGCGCCAGTGGCACGTCCACCACCAGCGTGCAAATTGGGTTTGATGCGGCCATCGAACTCAAGCCCATCGATGCAGACACGGCACAAGCGCATTTGCAAGACCTGTGCGATGCCTATTTAGAAGCATGGGCGCAGCCCCTGCCCGTGGCCGCCAAAACCGCCTGCGCGTTTGTGATGGGCGTGTACGGCGGCAGCAAAGACGCGATGAGCAAAGCGCAAGCTGCGTTTGAAGGCGGCTTTGGCAAGAGCGGCGAATACACAGGCTCGCCCGCCTTGCAACGGGTGTTCACGAGTTTTGAAGATGTGGAAGCAGACCTAAACCATTGGGCCACCCGCTTGTACGAACCCATGTTCAAAGCTGCCAAGGTGATTCACCTCAATGCCGACCACGCTGAGGAGGCTGACGCATGAAAGCCCTCAACGCACACACACTGCCGCTGCACGGCCGCCAAGTGATAGAGGCCAGCGCAGGCACAGGCAAAACTTGGACACTCGCTGCGCTGTACCTGCGCCTGGTGCTGGGCCACGAACGCACCGAGGCTTTGCTGCCCCCGCAAATTTTGGTGATGACGTTTACCGACGCCGCCACCGCCGAGCTGCGCGAACGCATTCGCACACGCCTGAGCCAAGCCGCCACTTACTTTGACTTGAGCGCGCAAGGCCGCGACTACCCTGCCTCGTTGAAGGTGGATGCGTTTTTAGAAACACTGCGCGACAGCTTTGACGAAGCACTTTGGCCACGCTGTGCGCTGCAACTCAACTGCGCCGCCGAGTGGATGGACGATGCGGCCATCTACACCATTCACGGTTGGTCACGCCGCATGCTCACGCAGCACGCGCTAGAGAGCCACAACCTGTTTGAACAAACGCGGCTTGAGAACGCCGACCAGCTCAAGCTCACGCTGGTGCAAGACTATTGGCGCGAATGGTTTTACCCACTCAGCGGCGACACGCTGCAACACATCACGCCCCTCATTGGCCAAGACCCAGCCAAGCTGCTGAAAACCTTGAGCGAGATGTGGAAGGAGCAAGAGCGCAAACCACGCGCAGTGGTGGCACCCGACATCACACCCACACAAGCCATTGACACGCACATGGCGTGGCAAGCACAAGTCGAAGCTGCAGCACTTGCTGCGCGTGAAGCGTGGAGTGAGACGACGCTGCAGGCCCTGCAAGAAGCAGGCGCACAGAAAAAAATCAAAGGCTTGCGTGCCGACTACTTTGCCAACTGGCTCAAAGCGCTGCAAGCGTGGGCCACGCAAAGCGCGAAGGCGCACATCAGCAAAGAAGAATTCAAAATACTCGAGCGCTTCACCACCCAAGCCCTGCAAGACAAAGGCTGGACTGAGGCTGAGGGCTTTGCTTTCTTCGCTGCGATGCAAACCTATGTTGCGTTGTTTGACGCCAAGCCAAGCACTGACAAACACATTGCCCTGCACGCCGCACACGCCGTGGGCGAAGCCTACAAGGCAGCCAAAACACAACGCGCCGCGTTTGACTTTTCAGACCTGTTGCAAAACCTGCATCACGCCGTGATGGCCGACGATGGCCGATTGGCTACTGCCATTCGCCAGCAATACCCCGTGGCGTTGGTAGACGAGTTTCAAGACACCGACCCTTGGCAGTACGGCACGCTCAACCGCATCTATGCACCAGACGCTTGCACAGATGCCAACGCGCTGGTGATGATTGGCGACCCCAAGCAAGCCATCTACAGCTTCCGTGGCGCAGACTTGGGCACTTACTTGCAAGCGCGCAAAGACGCACAAGCTATCGATAAAAATGCGCAAGCGCATGACACCGACCCACTGCATACCCTCACCGGCAACCACCGCTCCAGCGTGGGCTTGGTGCAAGCGTTGAACCATGTGTTCATGCAAACCGAACAACCGTTTGCATCAACACAAGGCGAGATTGAATTTGTAGAAGTGTCTGCACAAGGCAAAGAGCCTGCGCTGGTGGTGAATGGCGAAGAGTGCCCACCCTTCACCGTGTGGCAAATGCACCCGCAAGGTGATGCGGATGTGGTGAGCAGCACCAGCTACTTGAACCACACCGCACAAGTGTTTGCCGACCAAATAGCAGACCTGCTGAACAAAGGCGCAGCCACCCCCGGCGACATGGCCGTGCTGGTGCGCAGCCAGAAGCAAGCCGATGCGGTGCGCCACGCCCTGCGTGCGCGGCTCATTCCCAGTGTGTATTTGTCGGACCACACCAGCGTGTACCAATCGACCGAGGCCACCGACTTGTGGCGCTTGTTGCGTGCAGTGGCTTCGCCCCGTCAAACAAGCTGGGTGCGTGCCGCAGTGGGCAGCCGCTTGTGGGCGCTGGACTTGCACGAGGTGCTGGCCACCACGCAAGACGAAGCGCAGTGGGAGCAACTGCTAGAACAATTCCACCAATGGCACAGCCTGTGGCAACAACACGGCGTGCTGCCCATGCTGCACCAGTGGCTGCACAGCCAACATGTGGCGCAGCGCATGTTGGCGCAGCCCGATGGTGAACGCCGCTTGAGCAACCTGCTGCACTTGGGCGAGCTGCTGCAACACGCCGAGCAAAGCCTGCAAGGCGAACACGCACTGGTGCGCCACCTGGGCGAACAAATTCAAAGCCAACACCACGACAGCGATGCACAGCAAGCGCGCCTAGAAACCGATGCCTTGTGCGTGAAAGTCATCACATATCACAAGAGCAAGGGCTTGCAATACCCGCTGGTGTTTGTGCCATTTGCAGGCGCGTTTGCGGTGGAGAAAAAAGCCAAGACCAACTTCGCACAAGAAGACGAAGGCGAGGACGACAGCGACCCAACCGCCACCTCGGTGGAAGAAGACATGCGCTTGTTGTATGTGGCCCTCACGCGTGCGCAACGTGGCTTGTGGATGGGCGTGGCCGAAACTAAATTTGATTTGAGCAAGGCCACCGCTAAAACCGAATTGAAACGCAGCGCCTTGTCACTGCTACTCAAACGCGAAGCGCGTGGCGATTTGAGCAACCAGCTGCACAGCTTGTGGGGCACATGCGCGCACATCCAAGTGGCTGCATTGCCAGAGCTGCAAGGCATCCGCTACCAAGCGCCTGCCGCCACCAGCGCACCCAAAGATGCCCTGACCCCCACACGCACCCACCACAGCCTGTGGTGGACGGCCAGCTTTAGCGCCATCACGCGTGGGCTGGTGTCTGAATCGAAACGCGACGAAGCGGTGGCTGATGCCATCACGGACGCAACCTCCGATGCGCAGCCCTATGCAGTGGCTGCAGCCACACCAGAGCCTGAGAGCATCAGCGCATGGCAAAGCTTCCCTGCCGGTGCGCGCTACGGCACGCTGCTTCACGATTTGTTGGAATGGCTGTCGCAAAACAATTGGCCTGTGGCGAATGAGAACGCGCCAGAGTGGGCCAAACACGCGTGGGCCAATTTACTAGAGCGTAAAGCCAGCTGGTTGCAACTAGACGATGCACCCCGCGCTCAACTAGAACCATGGCTGCAAGCCGTGGTGCAAACGCCGCTGCCTTTGCACGAGCTGAACGCTGCGCCTTTGACACTGCGCGACCTGAGCACCGAGCACATGTGGCCCGAGATGGAGTTCAACTTAGAAGTGAGCCACGTCAGCGCCACCGCGCTGGACCAACTCATTCAAAGCCATGTGTTTGAAGGCACGCTCCGCCCTGCTCTGCAAGCGCGTGTGATGCAAGGCATGCTCACCGGCTCGATGGACTTGGTATTGCAACACGATGGCCGCTATTGGGTGGTGGACTACAAGTCGAACAAACTGCCTAGCTACGACAGCGCCACCTTGCAAGACGCGGTGCTGCACAAACGCTACGAAGTGCAATACGTGCTTTACACCTTGGCGCTGCACCGCTTGCTCAAAGTGCGCCTGCCCGGCTACGACTACGCCCAACACATGGGCGGTGCGGTGTACATGTTCTTGCGCGGTATTCACGCCGAAGGTGCGGGTGTGCATTTGCAGCGCCCACCGCAGGCGCTGATTGAAGCGTTGGATAGCTTATTCACGGGTAATCCCGACACTTACTGCTCACAGTGAGTCATCAACCCTGTTTGACGTGCTAGGACTTACCCTAGAAAGCGATCTTTCGCGCCTCAAAGCGATACTTTTTTTCTGTTTTTACAGAATAATAAGTAACATATTGAAAAGCAGCTTAATTTGATCTGCAGCAAATAGAGGGTTTGTGATGCTTTCACAGTTTTTGCAATTTTTGTTTTCTGGCATCACGGTAGGGGCCACGTATGCGCTTGCCGCCTTGGGCTTCACACTGATTTACAACGCCAGCAACGTGATCAATTTCGCACAAGGCGAATTCATCATGTTGGGCGGTATGTTGGCGGTGCTCTTTGCGCAAATGGGCTTGCCTTTACCCATCGCTTTGCTGCTAGCCATCGTGATTCCTGCACTGGTGGGTATCTTCATGGAGAAGGTGGCCATCGAGCCCGTCAAAGGCGCTGACACGGTGTCTTTGATCATCATCACCATCGGCGCATCACTGGTGATTCGCGGTTTGATTCAAGTTTGGTTGGGCAAGGGTACTTTCAGCTTGCCCGCGTTTTCGGGTGATGAGCCAATTCACATTTTGGGCGCGACCTTGTTGCCACAAAGCTTGTGGGTGTTGGTCATCACGTCGTTACTGGTGGTATCGCTTTGGTACTTCTTCAGCAAAACGCTCACGGGCAAGGCCATGTTGGCCACATCGTTCAACCGCACCGCTGCCGAGTTGGTGGGCATCAACACCAACTTTGTGCTGTTCTTGAGCTTTGCCATGTCAGCTGGTTTAGGCGCAGTGGGCGGCATCTTGGTGACCCCCATCACGATGACGTCGTATGACGTGGGCATCATGCTCGGACTCAAAGGTTTTGTGGCAGCTGTGGTCGGCGGTTTAGGCAATGGTTTGGGCGCTGTGTTGGGCGGCTTACTGGTAGGAGTCTTGGAAGCCATGGGCGCGGGCTACATCTCATCGGCGTACAAAGACGCGATGCCGTTTGTGCTGATTCTGTTTATTCTTTTCTTCATGCCTCGAGGTTTATTCGGCGGCAAATCGACAGACCGGGTGTAACCATGCACAAGAATGCTTATCTAGGCCTAGGCCTTGTGATTGCTGTTTTGTTGGCGCTGCCTTTCATACTGCCCAACAGTTACTACATGGACTTGGCTATACGTATGGCCATCAACGCCATCATCGTGATTGGCCTCAACTTACTCATTGGATTTGCGGGGCAAATCAGTTTGGGCCACGCAGGCTTCTTAGGCATTGGCGCTTATGCATCGGCCGTGTTGCCCACGCACTTTGGTTTTCACCCACTGCTGGCCATGGCCGCAGGTGCAGCCGCTACCGCCGTGATTGCAGGCGTGGTGGCCAAGCCCATCTTCAAACTCAAAGGCAACTACTTGGCCATGGCCACGCTGGGGCTGGGCATCATCATCAACATCGCACTGCGCAACGAAGCCCAGTGGACTGGCGGGCCGGACGGCATGGCCGTACCAGCGTTTGCTTTGTTTGGCATTGAGCTCAGCAGCGACAAGCAGTGGTACTGGGTGGTGGCAGCCCTGTTGGTCATCAGCGTGTGGGCTTCGCTCAACATCATCGACTCGCCGTTTGGCCGCGCACTGCGTGCGCTGCATGGCTCAGAAGTCGCGTCACAAGTGGTGGGCGTGAACATCGTTCGCTACAAGGTGTCGATCTTTGTGTTGTCGGCTGTGTTTGCCAGCATCATGGGTAGCATCACCGCACACTACATTGGTTTTGTCACGCCCAACTTTGCCGACTTCTTCCACTCGATTGAACTGGTGACGATGGTGGTGGTGGGTGGCATGGCCTCAGTGTTTGGCTCGATCGTGGGCGCTGTGTTGCTGACCGCCCTGCCGCAAGCACTGGCCACATTTGAAGGCTGGGAGACCGTGGTGTTTGGCTCGGTTCTCATGCTGTGCATGATATTTTTGCCAAAGGGCTTGGTCCCTACTTTGGCTGCTAAGTTTGGCAAGGGAGATTGAGCATGTCGTTGCTTGAAGTGAAAGATCTCTCCATCCATTTCGGCGGCGTGAAGGCCGTTCAAAATGTGTCGTTCAACATTGACGCAGGCATTGTGTATTCGGTCATCGGCCCCAATGGCGCAGGCAAGACCACCCTGTTTAACCTAATTACCGGTGTTTACAAACCCACCTCGGGTGAGATCCGCCTAGATGGCGAATTGATCCAAGGCAAGTCGCCCAATGAGCTGGCCGAACGAGGCGTGGCACGCACATTTCAAAACTTGCAAATCTGCATGAACATGAGCGCCCTTGAGAACGTGATGGTGGGCGGGCACTTGCGGCTTGACCGTAATGTGTTTAAGGCCGCCATGCGCTGGCCGTCCATGCGTCGCCGAGACAACGAGTTGCGCGAAGAGGCCGCCGAGCTGATGAAGTTTGTGGGCCTAGGGCAATACATCCATGCACGCTCAGATGCCATGTCGTATGGCGTGCTCAAGCGTCTTGAAATTGCACGTGCCTTGGCCATGAAGCCTCGCGTGATTTTCTTGGACGAACCCGCTGCAGGATTGAACCCCAAAGAAACCATTGAGATTGATCGCCTTGTGCGCAAACTAGCCGACTCGGGCATCACCGTAGTGTTGGTAGAGCATGACATGAAGATGGTGATGAACCTGTCCGACCGCATCTTGGTGCTGGACTACGGCAAGAGGCTCACCGAAGGTACCTGCGCCGAAGTGCGCAAGAACCCCGACGTGATTGCGGCTTATCTGGGCGCACACGCCTAAGGACCAAGACATGGAAGCACTACGCATCATTTCCGACGAGCACAAAAACTTTTGGCGCATTGCCGTCACGCTCGAACATGTGGCAGACGAGATCGACCAGGGTGAAAAAGTCGATCCCGCATTCTTTGAGTCTGTTTTCAACTACATCGAAAACTTTGCAGACCATGCGCACCACTTGAAAGAGGACGATCACCTCTTTCGATTGATGCGCTTGCGCTCAGACACAGCGCAACCGATGATCGACGCGCTGGAAGACGACCACCGTCTGGCCAAAGAGCACCTGAATCAACTCAAAGACAAATTCGCCAAAGCCAAACACGGCGAATATGCCGACCTCACCCAATCGTTGCGCGACTACACGCGACGCTTGAAAACGCACATCACCAAAGAAGAAACCGAAGCCATGCCACTGGCGCGTCAAATTTTGACGGCCGAAGATTGGCACGAGATCGACACCAAGTTTTTAGACAACCAAGACCCAGTGTTTGGCGAACAAGCGCGTTCGGATTTCCGCGAGCTGTACCACCGCGTGGTGAGTTTGGCCCCCGATTCCATAGGCTTGGGTAGCCATAGCAGTGGCACACTGGACCGCTATGCTAAGCCTGTGTCAGGCGACATTTTGTTGAAGGTGACAGGGCTTGAAAGCAGCTACGGCCGTATCAAAGCCTTGAAAGGTTTGAACATCGAAGTGCGTCGTGGCGAAACCGTAGCGCTGGTAGGTGCCAATGGCGCTGGCAAGACCACATTCTTGCGCGCCCTGTCTGGCGTACAACCCATGGGCGCAGGCGAAGTTTGGTTTGATGGCGAAGATGTGTCGGGTGTGCGCTCTGACCAACGCATGCGCCGAGGCATTTGCCACAGCCCAGAAGGCCGCCAAGTTTTCGGCCCACTCTCGATTGAAGACAACTTGCGCTTGGGCGCCTACACACAGCCCAAGCAATACCTAGCGCAAGACCTAGAGCGTGTGTACACCATGTTCCCGATTCTGAAAGAAAAACGCCAACTACCCGCAGGCACGCTGTCGGGTGGCCAACAACAAATGCTGGCGATTGGCCGCGCACTGATGGGCCGCCCCAAACTCTTGCTACTTGACGAACCCTCAATGGGTTTAGCGCCGCTGCTGGTGGAAGAAGTGTTCAACGTGGTCAAAGCCCTCAAGCGTGAAGGCATGACCATCATCTTGGCCGAACAAAACGCATTTGCTGCCTTGGCATTGGCTGACCGAGGCTATGTGCTGGAAACTGGCGAAATCACCCTGACGGGCAATGGCCAAGACCTCATCAAGAACGAAAAAGTACGCGCGGCCTACCTGGGCATGTAAATAAAAAATCAGATCAGTGGGAAAACCCTGATCTTTTTTTACCCCTCATTGCGATACATTTTTAGTTGATATAGATAAAATTTTGTAACATTTTAAAACCCTCTCGACTTTTCGGAGAACCTTTCATGACTCACCCTTTGTTTGAAAAACACCTTGCCACTTTGGATGGAGCGCTCCATGCCATCGCAACACGCGGCTACTGGTCTCCTTAC
Organism: Limnohabitans sp. TS-CS-82; assembly: GCF_002943475.1. Lineage (NCBI taxonomy): Bacteria > Pseudomonadati > Pseudomonadota > Betaproteobacteria > Burkholderiales > Comamonadaceae > Limnohabitans > Limnohabitans sp. TS-CS-82. Next base: position 160,442 of record NZ_PTQX01000001.1, read on the forward strand.
AGCGAGATGCCAAGCCCCAAGGTTTATGGTGAGACTGCCGCCGCAGATGGCAAAGCTGCTTATGACGCGCATTTGGGCAAAAAATTTGAACTCAACCAACCCGGCCAAACAGGCTGGGTGGGTGGTGAGACATCTCCCTACGGTATGGCACTGGATGTCAAGTACCCCTTGTGTGACCACGAAGCTTTATTGAAAGCTGGCGAAGCTGCGATGACTGGCTGGCAAGCTGTGGGTGCACAAGGCCGCACTGGCATTTGCTTAGAAATGTTGGACCGCTTGAACAAGCAAAGCTTCGAATTGGGCCACGCCGTGATGATGACAACCGGTCAAGGCTGGATGATGGCCTTCCAAGCGGGTGCGCCACATGCACAAGACCGTGGCCTTGAAGCCGTGGCATACGCTTGGCGCGAGCAAAGCTTTGTGCCCGCACAAAGCACATGGGAAAAGCCACAAGGCAAAAACCCAGCGCTGGTGATGACCAAGCATTTTGAAATCGTGGGTCGTGGCGTGGGCTTGGTGGTCGGCTGCGGCACCTTCCCCACTTGGAACACTTACCCCGGTTTGTTTGCAGCGCTCTCCACCGGCAACGCCGTGATCATCAAGCCTCACAGCAATGCTGTGTTACCAGCGGCTATCACCGTGCGCACCATACGCGCCGTGTTGAGCGAAAACGGCATTGACCCCAACTTGGTCACCCTGTGCGTGACTGACAAACGAAGCACCACACAAGAGTTGGCCACACATCCACTGGTGAAGTCGGTCGACTTCACCGGCAGCAATGTGTTTGGCCAATGGTTGATCGACCACAGCAAACAAGCACAGGTGTATGCCGAGCTGGCCGGTGTGAACAACATCGTCATCGACTCGACCAATGCCTACAAAGCCATGCTGGGTAATTTAGCATTCACCTTGTCGTTGTACTCGGGTCAGATGTGCACCACCTCTCAAGCCATCATCGTGCCGGCCAATGGCATTGAGACGGACGAAGGCCACAAGAGCTACGACGAGGTGTGCGCCGATTTGGCCAAGACGGTCGAGAAATTCCTCAGCAAACCCGAAGTGGCCTGCGCAGTGTTGGGCGCGATTCAATCAAGCGCCACAGCAGACCGCATTGACCTCGCCAACAGCGGCAAGCTCGGCAAAGTTGTGTTGGCCTCGACCAAACTAAGCAACCCAGAATTCACCGGTGCCGATGTGCGCACACCCGTGTTGTTGGCCTGCGATGCCGCTAACGAAAGCGCTTACATGGAAGAGCGTTTTGGCCCCATCAGCTTTATCGTCAAAGCCGCTGACACTGCGGCTGCCATTGCACTTTCCGAGCGCATTGTGCAAACGCATGGCGCGCTGACCGTCGGTTTGTATTCCACACACCAAGAAGTGATTGATGCGATGACGCACGCCACATGGCGTGGCCAAGTGGCCTTGTCGATCAACCTCACCAGCGGTGTGTTTGTGAACCAATCGTCTGCGTTCTCTGACTACCACGGCACAGGCGGCAACCCATCGGCCAATGCGTCGTATGCCGACTCTGCCTTTGTAGCCAACCGCTTCCGCGTGGTGCAACGCCGCTACCACGTCTAAGCGAGAACAGCTGCCATGAACTACAGCCTGATTCAGTTCGACGTGCGTGATGGCGTGGCACGCCTCACGCTCAACCGTCCCGACAAGATGAACAGCTTTAATGCAGAAATGCACGCCGAAGTGCGTCATGCGTTGGACAGCATTCAAACCAACGCAGCAGCGCGAGTGTTGGTGATCACAGGTTCAGGTCGTGGTTTTTGTGCAGGCCAAGATTTAGCCGATGCCGAGGTGCGATTCACCCCAGGTGAAACACCGCCCGATTTGGGTGATGTCGTTGAGCGCCACTACAAACCATTGGTCATGCGTTTGAGCCAACTACGCGTGCCCACCATCGCAGCCGTCAACGGCATTGCAGCCGGCGCAGGTGCCAGCTTGGCACTCGCCTGCGACATGGTGGTGGCCACACAGTCGGCTTCATTTGTGCTGCCTTTCTCAAACATTGGTTTGATTCCAGACACCGGCTGCTCATGGCATCTGCCACAACGCATTGGCCAAGCACGTGCGATGGGCTTGGCCTTGACGGGCAAAAAATTGCCAGCAACACAAGCCGCTGAATGGGGAATGATTTGGGAAGCGGTAGAAGACGCTGCATTCGCGAGCAGCGTGGACACACTGGCCGCCAAACTGGCCACCATGCCCACCAAAGCGCTGGTGCGCACACGCCAAGCCATGCAGTTGGCCAATACGCACACCTTTGAAGAGCACCTCACCTACGAGGGCACGCTCATGCGTGAGCTGGGCAAAAGCGCGGACTACGTGGAAGGTGTGAGCGCCTTCTTAGAAAAGCGCGCACCGAAATTTACTGGGGAATGAATATGGCTGACGCAATGACACCGCAAGAACTGGCGAATGCAGCCACCCAAGCTATGTGGACCCGCGACAACGCCACACATGCACTGGGCATGACGCTGGTGTCCGTCGCCCCAGGCCATGCCGTGATGCGTATGACCGTGCGTTCTGACATGGTAAATGGCCATCACATTTGCCACGGCGGATTGATCTTCACCTTAGCTGACAGCGCGTTTGCGTATGCCTGCAACAGCTACAACCTCAACACCGTGGCCTCGGCTTGCAGCATCGATTTCTTGGCACCTGCGCGCGAAGGCGATGTTTTGGAAGCCATTGCAGTTGAACGCTCGACCTCAGGACGCACAGGCGTTTACGACATTGAAGTCAAGGTTCTAGGGGCAAACACAGTCGCGCTTTTCCGCGGCAAAAGCTACCGTATTAAAGGCGAAGTCATCGCAGGCCTAGAAGGCCATAACTGATTCAAAAAAATACCAGAGTGGAAGAGACACACATGACTTCAAAACAAAGCCCCAACGCTTCGCTGCTAGACCCGATTGAAAAAGCCAGCCGCGATGAAATCAGCGCCCTGCAACTGGAACGCTTGAAGTGGTCGGTGCGCCACACCTATGACAACGTCGCACCCTATCGCAAAAAATGCGAAGCCAAAGGCGTGCATCCGGATGATTTGAAATCGTTGGCCGACTTGGCCAAGTTTCCCTTCATGACCAAGCTGGATTTGCGTGACAACTACCCCTTTGGTTTGTTTGCCGTCCCCAGAGAAAAAGTGGCCCGTTTGCATGCATCGAGCGGCACCACGGGTAAATCAGTCGTGGTGGGCTACACCCAGAGCGACTTGAGCAACTGGGCCGATTTAATGGCGCGCTCGCTGCGCGCAGCAGGTGTGCGCCCAGGTGAGATGGTGCACAACTCTTATGGCTACGGCATGTTCACCGGTGGCTTAGGCGCACACGCAGGCATTGAGCGTGCAGGCTGCACCGTGGTGCCTATGTCAGGTGGCCAAACTGAAAAACAGGTTCAGCTCATCATGGACTTCAAACCCGACGCCATCATGGTGACACCTTCGTATTCACTGGTGATTGCAGAAGAGTTTGAACGTCAAGGCATTCAACCCAATGACATCTCGTTGAAGGTAGGCATCTTTGGTGCTGAACCTTGGGGCGAAGGAATGCGTAGCGCCATCGAAGCCAAACTGGGCGTTGATGCGGTTGACATTTACGGCCTAACAGAAGTGATTGGCCCCGGCGTAGCTTCTGAATGCGTTGAATCCAAAGACGGCCCCGTGATTTGGGAAGACCACTTCTATCCAGAAATCATTGATCCTGAAACAGGTGAAGTGTTGCCTGAAGGTTCGTTGGGTGAATTGGTGTTCACCTCGTTGACCAAAGAAGCTTTCCCCGTCATCCGCTATCGCACCCGGGATTTGACGCGACTGCTAGAACCCACCTCGCGTTCATTCCGTCGCATGGGCAAAATCACCGGCCGCTCGGACGACATGTTGATCGTGCGTGGTGTGAATGTGTTCCCCAGCCAAATCGAAGAGCAAATCATGCGCGACAAGCGTTTGGCGGCGATCTACCAAATTCACCTCAACCGCGACGGCCACTTGGACAACGTGGAGGTGCATTGCGAATTACTGCCGACGGCGAACCCTGCAGAAACTCAACAGATCACGAAGGAACTGCAACACCACATCAAAACCGTGATTGGCATTTCCACCCATGTCAAGGTCATGCCAGCCAACAGCATGCAACGCACGGAAGTGGGCAAGGCACGTCGCGTGATCGACGTTCGCCCCAAACAAAATTAATTGGACACACGCATGACTGAAGCTTTTATTTGCGACGCGATTCGCACACCCATTGGTCGTTACGGCGGCACACTGTCTGCCGTGCGCGCTGACGACTTGGGCGCTGTGCCCATCAAAGCGCTGATGACACGTAACCCCCAAGTCGATTGGGCTGCGGTAGAAGATGTGATTTATGGCTGCGCCAACCAAGCGGGTGAAGACAACCGCAACGTGGCACGCATGTCGAGCTTATTGGCGGGCTTACCTGCAGAAGTACCAGGCACGACCATTAATCGCTTGTGTGGTTCAGGCATGGATGCGGTGGGTTTGGCCTCACGCTCTATCAAATCGGGTGAAACTGAATTGATGATTGCAGGCGGCGTAGAAAGCATGAGCCGCGCACCGTTTGTCATGCCCAAAGCAGACAGCGCATTCAGCCGCAACAACGCCGTGTACGACACCACCATCGGTTGGCGCTTCGTCAACCCGTTGATGAAAAAAATGTACGACACGCATTCGATGCCACAAACGGCAGACAACGTGGCTGCGGACTTCAACATTGGTCGCGAAGACCAAGATGCATTTGCCATACGTTCACAACAACGCTGGGGCGCAGCCAATGCAGCTGGCCGCTTTGACGATGAAATCGTCCCTGTGACGATTCCACAGAAAAAAGGCGACCCAATTGTTTTCACCACAGACGAGCACCCTCGCCCTGAAACCACATTGGCGATGTTGGCCAAACTCAAAGGCGTGAATGGTGCTGAGTTGACCGTGACCGCTGGTAATGCCTCTGGCGTGAACGACGGCGCTTGCGCTTTGTTGCTGGCCTCTGAATCGGCTGCCTCCAAATATGGTTTGACACCTAAAGCACGTGTGATGGGTATGGCCACTGCGGGCTTGGCCCCACGCATCATGGGATTTGGCCCGGCACCTGCTGTGCGCAAGGTGTTGGCCAAAACGGGCTTGACGCTCGACCAAATGGATGTGATTGAACTGAATGAAGCTTTTGCTGCCCAAGGGTTAGCCGTGATGCGTGACTTGGGCTTGCCCGATGACGCCGCACACGTGAACCCCAACGGCGGCGCGATTGCCTTGGGCCACCCCTTGGGCATGAGCGGTGCACGTCTGATCACCACGGCCAGCTACGAGCTGGCACGTCGTGGTGGTCGGTATGCCCTATGCACGATGTGCATTGGTGTCGGACAAGGTATTGCCTTAATCATCGAACGCGTTTAACAAATAACTCAACCACGACTAGGAGACAACTATGAAATTTTCATTGAAACAAATTGCCCTCGGGACAGCCATTGCAGTGAGCTCACTGTCTGCATTAGCTGCTGACACCATCAAGATCGGATCGGTGCTCTCAGTCACTGGCCCTGCTGCCTTCTTAGGCGACCCTGAACTGAAAACATTGCAGCTCTATGTGGAAGAGCTCAACAAAAAAGGCGGCGTACTGGGCCGTCAACTCGAACTCGTTCACTATGACGATGGCAGCGATGCCAACAAGGCCAACAGCTTTACGAAGCGTTTGATCGAAGACGACAAGATCGACATCTTGATTGGCGGCACTACGACAGGTGCCACCATGTCGATGGTGCCCTTGGTCACCAAAGCAGAAGTGCCATTCATCTCTCTCGCCGGTGCAGTGGTGGTGGTGGAGCCTGTGAAGAAGTGGGTTTTCAAAACGCCTCACACCGACCGCATGGCCGCTGAAAAAGTGTTTGAAGACATGAAGAAGCGCAACATCACCAAAGTGGCGTTGCTCTCTGAGACCAGTGGCTTTGGCCAATCTGGCAAGAAAGAAACAGAAGGCGTGGCTGCCAAATACGGCATCACCTTGATAGCCAGCGAAACCTATGGCCCCAAAGACACCGATGCCAGCCCTCAGCTGACCAAGATCAAAAACACAGACGGTGTGCAAGCCGTGTTTGTGTTTGGTTTGGGTCAAGGCCCTGCCATCGTGACCAAGAACTACCGCCAACTGGGCATCACTTTGCCTCTGTACCAATCACACGGTGTGGCTTCTGATGAGTTCTTGAAACTTTCTGGCCCTGCTGCAGATGGCGTGCGCTTGCCATCACCTGCCCAGTTGATCCCAGAGCAACTGCCAGCGAATGATCCACAAAAAGGCATCGTCGCTGCCTACGACGCCGCTTATAAGATGAAATACAAAAGCGAAGCTTCTACCTTTGGTGGCTATGCCTATGACGCTCTCTTACTGACCGTCGATGCATTGAAGCGTGCAGGCAGCACTGATAAAGCCAAAGTGCGTGACGCTATCGAAGCGACCAAAGGCTTTGTGGCCACCAGCGGCACGTTCAACATGAGCCCTGAAGACCACATGGGCCTGAACCTGTCTGCCTTCCGCATGTTGGAAGTCAAGAACGGCAACTGGGCTTTGGTCAAGTAATCCAACACATCCGCCCAACCGTGATGGCACGGTTGGGATGGATTGAACAGTTCAAACGACTAGGAAAAGACATGTACACACAATCATTCAGTGTTCCTGATGACTCAGCACCGAAAGGCAAGCCGTCTGTTGCGGCGATTGAGCCAGCAGACTTGATGGAAAAATTTGACGCGTGCATCGATGCCGATGGCCGCATTGAACCTCAAGACTGGATGCCAGAGGCATACCGTAAAACACTGGTGCGTCAAATCAGTCAACACGCGCACAGCGAGATTGTGGGCATGCTGCCTGAAGGTAATTGGATCAGCCGCGCACCTAGCTTGAAACGCAAAGCGATTTTGATTGCCAAAGTGCAAGACGAAGGCGGCCACGGTTTGTACTTGTACAGCGCCGCAGAAACTCTGGGCACCAGCCGTGACCAAATGCTCAATGCATTGCACACAGGCCGCGCCAAATACAGCTCGATCTTCAACTACCCCACCATCACCTGGGCCGATGTCGGCGTGATTGGTTGGTTAGTAGATGGCGCAGCCATCATGAACCAAATTCCTTTGTGCCGTTGCTCTTACGGCCCATATGCACGCGCCATGATTCGCGTGTGCAAAGAAGAAAGCTTCCACCAACGTCAAGGCTACGAAGCTTTGTTAGTAATGATGACGGGCACTGCCGAACAAAAAGCCATGGTGCAAGACGCCGTGAATCGCTGGTGGTGGAAATGCTTGGCCATGTTTGGACCACCTGATGCCGACAGCCCAAACAGTGCGCAGGGCATGCGTTGGGGTATCAAACGTATCAGCAATGACGACTTGCGCCAAAAGTTTGTGGACGCCACCGTGCCCCAAGCAAAGGTCTTGGATATCACCCTGCCCGACCCTGATTTGAAGTGGAACGAAGAGCGTCAGCACTACGACTACGGCTCAATTGATTGGGACGAATTTTGGGCCACCGTCAATGGCAACGGCCCTTGTAACAAAGAACGTTTAAGCACCCGTGTGAAAGCATGGAATGAAGGCCAATGGGTGCGTGATGCAGCTCTGGCACACGCACGCAAACAACACACACTGAAGGAAGCAGCATGACAACCGCCAGCAAACCAACCAAAGCCTTGAGCGAATGGCCTTTATGGGAAATCTTCGTGCGCAGCAAGCAAGGCTTGGAGCACAAACACTGCGGTAGCTTGCATGCCAGCGATGCACAACATGCCTTGCAAATGGCCCGCGATGTATACACACGCCGCCAAGAAGGTGTGAGCATTTGGGTGGTCGAATCCAACAGCATCACGGCCAGCGCGCCCGATGACAAGGGCGAGTTCTTCGAACCCGCCAGCGACAAGATTTACCGTCACCCCACGTTCTACACCATCCCAGAAGAAGTGGGGCACATGTGATGGCCAACGTTGATTACGTACTTCACTTGGCGGACAGCGCCATCGTGTTGGGTCAACGCAATGCCGAGTGGTGCGGCCACGGCCCCATCCTCGAAGAGGACATTGCGATGGCCAACAATAGTTTGGACTTGATTGGTCAAGCACGCATGCTCTACCAGTATGCAGCCTCGCTGAAAAACGATGGCACTACCGAAGACTCGTTAGCGTACTTTCGCGATGCGCAGGACTTCAAGAATTACACCTTGCTAGAGCTGCCACACCATGGCGCCTTGGTGGGCTATGCAGTGGACAACCGTGACTATGCCGTGACGATTGTTCGCAACTTTCTGTACAGCGCCTTCATGGCCCTGGTATGGGAAAAGTTGCAAGCCTCGCAAGACGAACACATCGCTGCGATTGCCGCCAAATCACTCAAAGAAGTGCGCTACCACTTACGCCACTCGCATGATTGGTTGGTGCGCTTTGGTGACGGCACAGAGGAATCGCACGCACGCGCACAAGCCGCACTGAACCACTTGATGCCTTACACCCAGGAGTTTTGGACCACCAGCGCGTTTGAATCAGCGGCTGCCAAGTCTGGCGTTGGCGTAGATGCCACGCAACTCAAAACCGATTGGGAAAGCATGGTGCAACACACCGTGCAAGAAGCTACCTTGACACTATCGTCCACCGATGGTTTTGTAACCACGGGTAAGCAAGGCGCGCACTCGGAGCATTTGAGTTTCTTGCTCAACGAGATGCAAAGCCTCGCACGCACACATCCAGAAGGCGTGTGGTGATCACGCAAGATGTATGGAACGCGCTGGACGGTCTGACCGATCCAGAAATTCCAGTCGTCACGCTGCGCGAGATGGGCATCATTCGTGATGTAGAGCATGTCGCGGACAACGCTGTGGTGGTGGTAATCACCCCCACCTACAGCGGCTGCCCTGCCATGGAACAAATCCATGACGACATCTACAGCACAGTGAAAGCGCTTGGCTTGAACGTGGAGGTACGCACGCAGCTCGCGCCCGCGTGGACCACCGATTGGATGACCGAGGTAGCCAAAGACAAGCTCAAGGCGTATGGCATTGCGCCACCTAACCGCAAGTGCGGCGCAGCGTCAGAGCAAACCAGTGTGATTCATTTCATGCGCAAGCCCTTGCAGGCTGAAGAAGCAGTGGTATGCCCACGCTGCGGCTCCACGCACACCTTTGAATCGTCACACTTTGGATCGACCGCATGCAAATCGCTCTACAAATGCTTAGATTGCCAAGAGCCTTTTGACTACTTCAAACCTTATTAAGTTTTCTCGGAGAAATTCAAATGTCTTCCCCTTCGTTCCATGAACTTTCGATCAAGAAAGTTAGCCAAGAAGCCGCAGGCTCGGTGGCCATCACTTTTGACATTCCTTCGGAATCGCTGGAGAAGTTTCATTTCGAGCCCGGTCAGTTTTTGACCTTGCGTGCTGACGTGAACGGCCAAGATGTGCGCCGCAATTACTCGATCAGCAGCCCACGCAGCCAGTTTTTGAAACACAGCGAACTTGAAATTGGCATTCGCCCCGTCGAAGGCGGTGTTTTCTCTAACTGGGCCGCCACGCAACTCAAAGCGGGTGACACACTGAAGGTGATGCCACCCGAAGGCCGCTTCACCATCAAAAAACCACGCGCCATTCATCGTGTGGGTTTTGCGGCGGGCTCTGGTATCACGCCAATTTTGTCGATTGCTGCCACCACGCTGGAAGAGCAAACCGAATCCAAATTCACTTTGATTTACGGCAACCGTCGCATGTCGAGCGTGATGTTCAACGAAGCTTTACAAGACTTGAAAGATCGCTTCCCTGGTCGTTTCACCATGATTCATATCTTGTCGCAACAAGCGCAAGAGGTGGATTTGCTGCAAGGCCGCATTGATGCGGACAAGATCAAATCCATCGTCAGCGCGTTGCTGCCCGCCAAGAGCATGGACGAGGTGTTCATTTGTGGCCCAGAGGCCATGATTGAAGTGACGGAAAAAGCCTTGATCGATTCAGGCGTTCCCGCCAACCGCGTGCACAGCGAACGCTTTACCACCTCTGCGTCGCAAGCACACAAGGTTCAAGCTGACATCGACGCATCGAAACAGAAAACATCGTCGGCCAAGAGCGTGCACATGACCATCTTGTTGGATGGCAAAGAACACGAAGTCGCGCTGAGCCCCGATGAGCATGTGCTGGATGCGGCGCTCAACGCCGGTTTGGATTTGCCGTTCTCTTGCAAAGCCGGTGTGTGCAGCACCTGCCGCTGCAAGGTGACCGAAGGCGAAGTGACCATGGACAAAAACTTCACGCTTGAAGCCGATGAAATGGCACAAGGCTTTGCCCTCAGCTGCCAAGCACGTGCAGCCACACAAAAACTGGTAATCAGTTTCGACCACCGCTAATCCATGAGCCAAACCCATGCCGACGAAAGCCTGATTGATTCACCTCAAGCAGCGCTTCGGCTGTTGGTGACCCTCGGGCTTGTCGTCCTTGGCAACAGCAGCATGTACGTGGTGTCGGTGGTCTTGCCTGCGGTGCAGAGCGAGTTTGGCATTGGGCGCGCAGATGCATCGCTACCCTACACGTTGATGATGGTCTGCTTAGGGCTGGGTGGTATTTGGACCGGCCGCTTGGCCGATCGTCATGGCCTTACCCCGATTCTTTGGTGCGGTGCGTTGGCGGTGTTTGGTGGCTTTGCACTGGCCGCGAATGCGCAAAGCATTTGGCTGTTTGGTTTGGCACACGGCATTCTTGGTCTGATTGGTAGCTCATCCACATTTGCGCCACTCATAGCCGACACCGCCCTGTGGTGGCAAAAACGCCGTGGCATTGCCGTGGCTATTTGCGCGTGTGGCAACTACATTGCGGGCGCTATTTGGCCGCCTTTGGTGCAGCATGGCATCACCACCATTGGCTGGCGAAACACCTATTTGCTGCTTGGGTTGGTGTGTGGCATTGGTATGTTTTTGTTGTCGCTCAAGATGCGCGCCAAGCCCCCCATCCCTAAAGTGTCCGTCGCCACAGCGTCCACCACGAGTGATGACTCGGCACGGCCATTTGGCTTGCGTCCCTCACGCGCTCAGTTGCTTTTGTGCACGGCAGGCGTGGCATGTTGCGTGGCCATGGCCATGCCACAAGTGCACATCGTGGCTTACTGCACAGACCTTGGCTACGGTGCTGCACGCGGCGCTGAAATGTTGTCTTTGATGCTCACCTGCGGCATCGTGAGCCGCTTGGTGTCAGGGCTGATTTGTGATCGCATCGGTGGCATCAAAACTTTGCTGCTCGGTTCTGTGTTGCAAGGCATTGCGCTACTGGCCTTCTTGCCTTTTGATGGAATGGTGCCGCTGTATGTGATCTCGGCCACCTTTGGTTTATTCCAAGGCGGCATTGTTCCGTCTTACGCCATCATTGTTCGCGAACACTTCTCCCCCAAAGAGGTGGGCGAGCGAGTGGGCAGCGTCATCATGGCCACCTTAGTGGGCATGGCCTTGGGCGGTTGGTTGTCGGGTTGGATTTTTGACATGACGGGCAGCTACAAAGCAGCCTTTGTCAACGGCATTGCTTGGAACCTGTTGAACGTGTCCATCACAGGCTGGTTGTATTTGCGATTGAAGTCACGATGACACGACAAGCGCGCGGCTACGCTGCCTTATCCAGCACCAGTCCGTTAGGACTGTTTCATTTCGTACGGCGCGAACCTCGCGCTGATGATGTGGTGATTGAACTGCTGTACTGCGGCATCTGCCACTCAGATTTGCACAACGTACGCAACGACTGGGGCTATTCCAAATACCCCATGGTTCCTGGTCATGAGATGGTGGGCCGTGTGGTGCAAATAGGCACTAACGTGACCAAGTTCAAAGTCCATGACGCTGTGGGTGTGGGTTGCTTGGTCGACTCTTGCCGCACGTGCCAGCCCTGCCAAAAAGGGGATGAGCAGTTTTGCGTGAAGCAGCCCACATATGGCTATGGCAGTTTGGACCGGCATGACGGACAAGCCACGCAAGGTGGCTTCTCGGATGTGATCGTGGTGTCGCAAGACTTTGTGCTGCGCATCCCAAACGGCCTGGAACTCAGTCACGCTGCACCGCTTTTGTGTGCGGGTATCACCGCATGGTCGCCACTCAAGCGGGCCCACATCACAAAGGGCAGCCAAGTGGCCGTGGTGGGTTTGGGTGGCTTAGGCCACATGGCCGTTAAGTTGGCCAAAGGTTTGGGCGCTGAGGTGACACTCCTAACCCACTCAGATAACAAGATTGAAGCAGCCAAAGCATTGGGCGTAGACCATGTGGCTTTGTCGGGTGACAAGAAAAACATGTCTTCACTCAGAGGCAAGTTTGACCTCATCCTTGACACCATTCCTGAAGCGCACGACGTCAACCCCTTTGTGGGCTTGCTCACTCACGGCGGCAAGTTGGTCTTGGTGGGCTACTTTGGGCCACTTGAGCCGCCACTCAACACCTCGCCTTTGATCTTTGGTCAACGCTCCCTCGAGGGCTCGCTGATTGGTGGCATTGCCGATACCCAAGCTATGCTTGATTTTTGTGCCGAGCACAACATATCGGCGGACATTGAGTTGATTCCAGCGCAAGACATCAACGCCGCGTTTGAACGCATGGGCCGAAGTGATGTGAAGTACAGATTTGTAATTGACCTTCAAACACTGGCGTTTATCTAAGCATTCAACAGCGGCTCTGTAAAATCAATTGCAATGAGCCACTGTTCCATCAAACCCGTCCAAGATCTTTTGGATAAATTTCGTGAAAGAAATCGAGTCAAAGCCGGTTCTTTGATCATTTCTGTTTTTGGCGATGCCGTTTTGCCACGCGGTGGCGAAATCTGGCTGGGTGGTTTGATTAACTTGCTCGCACCGCTTGACCTGAATGAGCGCCTCATTCGAACCACTGTGTTTCGTTTGGTCAAAGACGAGTGGCTCACCACACAAACCCAAGGCCGTCGCACCGACTACAAACTGTCGACCAGTGGATGGCGACGCTTTGAAGAAGCTTCCAAGCAAATTTATGCCTCGAATGCACCTAACTGGGACAACCGGTGGCGTCTCGTCATGTTGGTGGCTGAGCTGCCCCCCAAAGTACGTGAGCAATTGCGCCGCGCGTTTTATTGGCAGGGTTTTGGTGAACTCAACGCCAACTGCTTTGTCCACCCCAGCGCCGACCTAGCAGCCGCGTTCGATGCATTGCGTGTCGATGGTATGGCTGATGTGTTGCCTCAACTCATGCCACTGGTGGCTGTGAATCCACGCTTAGGCCAATCGGCCAATGACGCCGACATTGTTCGCTCAGCCTGGGACTTGGCACATCTGGGTGAGGACTATGTTGCGTTTGTCAAAACATACAAAGGCATCTTGGACGCACTGCAAAAAGCCAAGAAGTCGAGCATCGATGAGGAAAGCGCTTTTCTCACACGCACGCTGTTGATCCACGATTACCGCCGGTTACTCTTGCGCGACCCTGAGCTTCCAGAGGTGCTTCTGCCTGCCAAATGGCCGGGCCAAACTGCGCGCATGCTCACCAAAGAGCTGTACCGCCGTTTGCTTGCGCCTTCTGAAAGCCATCTGAACAAACACTTGATACTTGCCAATGGTGAAGCGCCTGCGGCTTCTGATTTGGTGTTGCGTCGATTTGAATGCGACCCTCTGTCAGCAGACGCACTTTGAACTCGATGCAAGCCTTATCTCCGCTTCTCCAATCATCTTGGGCCCAAGCCACCCCGCTCACAGGATTAGACAAATCACTGGCCAACTTGCTGAACAGCAAGCAACCCAGCGATGACCCACGCCACCTGTGGCTAGCAGCCCTCACCAGCCACCAATGGGGCCGCGGCCATGCGTGCCTTGACCTGGCCACTTTGCAAACCCAAGCCACGGCATTGCTAGGCTGGAGTGACGAGCAAACCGCTGCACTGCCCGCAGGCTTGCACCAAGCTGTCAGCACACTGCCATGGACGCAGGGCGAAGCCAGCCCCTTGGTGCTGACCGAAGACAAAGACAGCGCATGCTTGTATTTGCGCCGCGCTTGGACGGCTGAGCAAAACATCCGTCAAAACATTGCACAACGTTTGGCACTGCCGTGTGACGTGCCTGCTGATTTGCAACAACGCTTGGATGCGTTGTTCACACCCGCCAGAGATGGCGAGCCCGACATGCAACGGTTGGCTTGCGAGGTGGCCGCACAAAACCGCATCACGCTCATCACAGGTGGGCCCGGCACGGGCAAGACCACCACGGTGGTGAAGCTGCTGTCGCTCTTGGTGGGCACGTCTTCAAACGAATTGCAAATCCACCTCGCTGCGCCCACGGGCAAAGCGGCGGCGCGTTTGACCGAGTCCATCAGCAACGCGCTCACCAAAATGCCTGCTGATGTACAGGCGCGCATTCCCACCCAAGCGCAAACACTGCACCGCTTGTTGCAAACCAATAGCAAAGCCGCACAGGTGCACCAGCTAGCAACCGATGTGGTGGTGGTCGACGAAGCGTCGATGATTGACCTAGAAATGATGGCCCGTTTGCTGCAAGCTGTGCCGCCTAACGCACGCTTGATCTTGCTGGGCGACAAAGACCAGCTGGCGTCTGTAGAAGCAGGTGCAGTCATGTCGCAGTTGTGCACGGGCAGTTTGCTCAAAGCTCAAACCGTCACGCTCATTCACAGCCACCGCTTTGATGCCAAGAGCGGCATTGGCCAATGGGCGCGCACCGTGAACGCGGATATGGCCGACAACACACCCGCCCTCAAAGCGCTGTGGAACGCTGCACCCGATTGGCTGGCCACGTTGCCTTTGCAACAAAGCGTTCTTCTTGACGAAGTGGGCGATGCCGCAGAACCCGATGTGACCCGCCTGCAACTGGCCAGCGCCAGCGATGCCAAGCTGGCCGTGGGCTTGCGATACGGATGGCGCAATTGGTTGGCTTTGTTAGACGCACATCGCCCTAGCAAAACAGCGCCAGCTGCAGCGTGCAGCGATGCACAGGCGGTCGCCTTGCTCAACGCCTTCACCGAGTTTTGTGTGTTGTGCGCGGTGCGCGAAGGCCCGCTGGGCGTGGTGCAGCTCAACGCACAAGTCGAGCACGCGCTGGGCTTGGGCCAAAGTGCTTGGTATGCCGGCCGCCCTGTGATGGTGACGCGCAACGACTACGCGCTAGAGCTGATGAACGGCGACATCGGTCTGTGCCTGCCCGGCCACGATGGTGTGTTGCGCGTGGCCTTCGCTGCCGTGGATGGTGGTGTGCGTTGGGTCATGCCCTCGCGCCTTGACAGTGTGGAGACTGTGTTTGCCATGACGGTGCACAAATCGCAGGGCTCGGAGTTCACACATGTGTTGCTGGTGATTCCAGCACTCGAGTCGCCCGTGCTCACACGCGAGCTGGTGTACACCGGCCTGACCCGTGCGCGCCAGCGCCTCACGCTGTGGGCCCCGCAACTGGGCGTTCTGTGGAATGGCTGTGCGCGGCGCGTGTTGCGCAGCGGTGGTTTGGGCGACTGAAAAACAGCTTGCTTCGCACTTGGCAAGTAGTGCCTCAGACTTGTTCACAATAGAGGCATGCCTACGAATCAATACCTAGTCCAACTCGAACAGTTGGCTGTGCCACTGGCCATCGCGGCCGTGATTTTTGTGTTCTCACTCATCAGCTTCGGCGTGTGGGCTTCGCGCATTCGCCGCGTGCGTGCCGAGGTGGTGGCACTTGACGCACGTCTAGGCGCACACAAAGGCAGCAGCCGCGAAGCGCTGGCTTTGGCTGAGAGCAAAACCACCGACGACGAGCTGAAGTTTTTGCTGCGCGAGACCGAGGCGGGCCTGATTGACCTACCCACGCAACATGGTGTGAGCCAAGGCCCACGCAGCAGTTATAGCTTTCGCAGCCACGCCGACACATGGACGGTGCGCAGCGTACTCGGTGGCCGCATGAACTTGGCCCTGTTCGAGACCATGCCCAATTTGCTGATTGGTTTTGGTTTGATGTGTACCTTCATCTTCTTAGCGGTGGCCTTGCAGCAAGCAGGCTTGGCGCTCAATGCGCTGGATGTGTCGGCACGTCAACAAGACCAAGCTTTGCAGTCGCTCATTGCCACAGCAGGCGGTAAGTTCATCACCTCCATCGCGGGCTTGTTGTGTTCGCTGGTGTGGAACTGGCGCGCCAAAGTAGCGCTGGAAAACTTGCAGTCAAGCATCGACACACTCTGCCACACCCTGCGTGCCAAAGTGCCCGATAACGCAGCCGAAGCCAGCGTGCGCATGCAGTTGGCTTTGTTCCAAGACATCTTGGACGAGAGCCGTTCACAGGTGAGCCAACTGCGCCGCTTTGAAGGCGACTTTGCCAACGCGATTGGCGACGCCCTCTCGCGCAATATGCAGCCCGCGTTTGACAAGCTGGCCCAACTGGCCGACAGCATTCAAACCTCTAGCCAAAGCTTTGGCAATGCGGGTAGCCAAGCGGCGGTCGAGCTGAGCAAAGCTGGCGAGACCTTGACCCAAGGCATCTCAAACGGCCTCGCCTCCTTTGGCGATGCAGTGGGCACTTTGGCGCAAACCATTCAAAACACCCGCACCACCATCACCGAGCTGGATGCGTCCCTCGCGCGTGCCAGCGCGATGGGCCAAACCGGCACGCAACAACTCGAAACCCTGCTGGGCAACTTGGGCCAAACCGTGCAAACGGTGCAAGGCGCGATGTCGGGCTTGCAAGGCACGGTCGAGCGCATTGACCAAACGGCTGAGAAGTTCAAAGACAGCGCCAACGCCATCGAAGGTGCGGTGGGCCTGCAGCGTGCAGCGGCCACTGACTTTAAAGAAGCCTTGATTCCGATGAACCAAGCCCTCGGCCAAACCGTGGACACGCTCAAACTAAGCGCGGTGTCTGCCGAAGAAGCGCTGGGCCATGTGCGTTCGCATTTGCAAGACGCACAAAAAGCACTCACCGGCACGGTGGATGCTCTGACCAAAGGTGTGTCGGGCTACAGCACTCAAATTTCTGACCTGCACACCAAGATGGATCAACACTTGGCCAGCGCGGTGAACCAGCTGAGTGGCAGCATCACCAACCTGGAAGAAGTGTTGGACGAGTTCATCGACGCTTTGCCACCCAAGGCTTAAAGCCTAAAAGTCAAAGTTAAACGCGTCAATCATGTTCATCAAAACACGCCGCAACACCGCAGCCACCAACGAGCAGGTGGAAGAGTCGGGTTACATGGCTTCGGCCAGTGACCTGATGATTGGCCTGCTGTTCATCTTCATCGTGATGGTGATGGTGCTGCTTTCACGCAAGCCTGAGCAGCCACCCGAGCCCCCCGCCGACCCATTGGCCACCGTGGTGCACACCATTGGGACCAAGCTGCAAAACGCGGGCGTACCGGTGACCATCAACCAAGTGTCGGGCGTCATCAGCTTGCCCGCTGACACTTTGTTTGCGCGTGGCAGCGCCGAGCTAGAAGGCTTGGGCGTGCGCACGCTGCGCCAATCGGCCGAGCAGCTGCAACAAGTGCTGCCCTGCTACATCTATTCACAACGCCGCCGCCTGCCAGACGACTGCCCGCCCAACCCGCAACAGGTGGAGATTGAAACCATCCTGATTGAAGGCCACACCGACTCTGTGCCCCTGCACCGTGGCGACTACAACAACTGGCATTTGGGCCTAGACCGCGCACGCGCGGTTTACAAAGTGCTGGGTTCTGAAGGCATGCAGAGCTACCGCAACGAGCGCGAGCAGCCGGTATTTGGCATCAGCTCGTATGCAGACGAGCGCCCCAGCAGCAAAGACAACGACACACAAAACCGCCGCGTGGAGCTGCGCTTTGTGTTGGCATTCCAGCCCACCGACACCGGTGCGGCCAAAGGCCCGAGCAGCACCTTGAAGAAGATGCAAGACACGGTGCGCTGATCCACCGCCACAAACATGCACGAGTTTTTCGCCCCACTGCCGCAAGACTTTGACCAGCTGGCCCATGCTGCGCGGACCAAGCGTGGCGGCGGCTTTGGCAAAGACCCAGACTTGCGCACCGTGGGCGAGCGCACCTACAGCGCGTTTGAACGCGTGCAGTTTGCGCACAACAGCCCTACACCGCGCCAGCGCGATTGGCGAAACATTCCCTACGCGTTGTGGCTCGACGCCGAGCGCGGCCTGCACACCCACACACCGCTGACCGACCGCTACTTTGAAGTGGCGGTGCCCGAGGCACTGAACACGCGCCGTCCCCTCAAGTGGGGCCGTGGCTTGCTGCACACCTATTTGCAAGGCTTCAACCCAGAGAACCCCGTCTTCTTAAAGTTGGCCCACACGGCACGCGCGTTCTTTTTAGACCCACGCGTGTTGGCCTCGTTGTCAGAGACCGAAGCCAATGGTTTGGAGCGCCTCATCAGCACCCTCGATGTGCTGGACCCGCTCAATGGCCCCGTGCATGTGGCCAACGACATTCTTGGCATGCCCGCCGACAAAACCTTGGCCCAATGGCAAGAGCGCCATGCGCTGACCCAAGGCTTTTGGCTGAACAACTTTTGCAAACAAGCCTTCATCGAAGCCTTGCAAGCCCCCGAAGAAGTGCGCAGCAGCCTTGGCTATGTGAAGCGCATGTGCGAATGGGCCATGCACGACATCGGCCAACCTACACAGCGCCTGCGCTACCCGCTGTGCCGCGACGAGTTTGCCTACAGCCTGCTCTCACCTTGGTTTGACCGCAACCCGCCACAAGACATCAAAAACGCACTGCTGTCTGAGTTGCTGCGCACCTTGGGCGACCCGCGCCACAACCACGCAGGCTGGCTGGGCGTGCGCCGCGAAGCCATCGAGACGGCCAGCCGCTGGCTGACCAGCCGCACCATGGATGCGTTTTTTGAAATCTTGCGCCACACCGAAGACGACATTGGCCCCTACCGCCGCCGCTTTTGGGAAGCCTATTTCCACGCCGGCCACATCTTGGAAGCCTGGATTGCCTTGGGCGAGCAAGCTGTTCAACAGCTGCAAAAAATTGACCAGAGTGGAGAGCGGGGCTATGGCGAGCTGAGCTACGCCAAGATCTTGGGCAAGATCGCGCCTAACCAATGCGTGCTCATGCTGCGCATGGGCAATATCTTGTTTTGCGACTGGAGCCACCAAGGCCGTTTGCGCGCCATTGCACACAACGCCAAGCAAGCACCCAAGCTGTACCAAAACGAGTACGAACTGTTCCAGCTGCGTTTCCCCACCACGCTGGACTTCAACGATGGCCAGCTGGATGACCCCGGCCTGTTGCACTACGAGTCCGAACTGGGCGGCTGGCAGGACACGGCGCGGCACTTCATTGATCAGCACCTGGGTATTCACTTAGAGCTCAGCGAGCTCATGCCCAGCGAAACGCCCAGTAAATAAGGCTAAATTGATAAAACACAAACCCGCGTCCCATCCAAGGGTTTGTATGCACCAAAAAAGTCAGACCCTTGTAAGAGCCCAAGCTCACAGTCACGGGGTTTTGACAGATACCGTCATATAAGAGGAGACCGGTTCATGAGCGACATCACCATTCACCAGCCATCAGCTGAGTTCGTCAAGCAAGCCAACGTATCCGGCATGGCCGCCTACGAAGCCTTGTGCAAAAAAGCTGAGACTGATTACGAAGGCTTTTGGGCCGAGCAAGCACGCGAGTTGCTGAGCTGGAAGACCCCCTTCACCAAAGTGCTCGATGAGAGCAACGCACCTTTCTTTAAGTGGTTCGAAGACGGCACATTGAACGCCTCTTACAACTGCTTGGACCGCAACATCGAAAAAGGCTTGGGCGACAAGACCGCCATCATCTTCGAAGCCGACGGCGGCGAAGTGACCAAAGCCACTTACAGCCAATTGCTGGCCAAGACTTGCCAATACGCCAACGCCCTGAAATCAGTCGGCGTGAAAAAAGGCGACCGCGTGATGATCTACATCTCCATGTCGATCGAAGGCGTGGCCGCGATGCAAGCCTGCGCCCGTATCGGCGCAACCCACTCGGTGGTGTTCGGCGGTTTCTCTGCTCAATCTTTGCGTGACCGCGTGGAAGACACAGGCGCCGTGGCCATCATCACCGCTGACCAACAAGTGCGCGGTGGCAAGCATCTGCCTTTGAAAGCCATCGTCGACGAAGCCCTCACCTTGGGCGGCTGCGACTCTGTGAAAAACGTGTTGGTGGTCAAGCGCACTGGTGGCGACATCGCCATGGTGGCAGGCCGTGACCAATGGATGGCCGACTTGGCCGACAAGCAAGCCACCACCTGCGAACCAGAATGGGTGGGCGCTGAGCACCCCCTGTTCTTGCTCTACACCTCAGGCTCCACAGGCAAGCCAAAAGGCGTGCAACACAGCACCGGCGGCTATCTTCTGCACGCAGCATTGACCACCAAGTGGACCTTCGACTTGAAAGCCAACGACGTGTTCTGGTGTACCGCCGACATCGGTTGGGTCACAGGCCACACTTACATCACCTACGGCCCATTGGCTTTGGGCGGCACTGAGATCGTTTTCGAAGGCGTGCCCACTTACCCAGACGCTGGCCGCTTCTGGAAGATGATCCAAGACCACAAAGTCTCGATCTTCTACACAGCGCCAACAGCCATCCGTTCACTCATCAAAGCCGCTGAAGCCAACGATGCTGTGCATCCCAAGAGCTACGACTTGTCTAGCCTGCGTTTGTTGGGTTCGGTCGGCGAGCCCATCAACCCAGCCGCTTGGGAGTGGTACTACAAGCACGTGGGCGGCAGCCGTTGCCCCATCGTCGACACCTTCTGGCAAACCGAAACCGGCGGCCACATGATCACCCCTCTGCCAGGCGTGACTCCTATGGTTCCCGGCTCTTGCACATTGCCCTTCCCCGGCATTCAAGCTGCCATCGTGGACGAGGCTGGTAACGACATGCCTAACGGCCAAGGCGGTATCTTGGTGGTCAAGCGCCCATGGCCTTCGATGATTCGCAACATCTGGGGTGACTCAGAGCGCTTCATCAAGAGCTACTACCCAGAAGAATTCAAGGGCAAGTACTACTTGGCTGGCGACGGCGCGATCCGCGACGAGAAAACGGGCTACTTCACCATCACTGGCCGTATCGACGACGTGTTAAACGTGTCAGGCCACCGCATGGGCACGATGGAAATCGAATCTGCCTTGGTGAGCTGCACCGAATTGGTGGCTGAAGCCGCTGTGGTGGGTCGTCCGGACGACACCACGGGCGAAGCCATCTGTGCGTTTGTGGTGTTGAAGCGTTCACGCCCCACAGGCGACGAAGCCAAAGCGATTGCCAAAATCTTGCGCGACCACGTGGGCAAAGAAATTGGCCCCATCGCCAAGCCAAAAGACATCCGCTTCGGCGACAACTTGCCCAAGACCCGCTCTGGCAAGATCATGCGCCGCTTGCTGCGCAGCTTGGCCAAGAACGAGGCGATCACACAAGACACCTCGACCTTGGAAAACCCAGCGATTCTGGACCAGTTGACAGACAACCACTGATCTGGCTTACCGAATCAGCCGAAAGGCTCTGAAAACCCGCCTAATTGGCGGGTTTTTTTATGCTCATTCAGGGTTTATTGGGTTGAACTTAAAATTTCTCTAATTTAAAATCAAATCTGCACATTACGAGAACTGCTGTGCCCACCATTGCGTCACCCACTGCTCAAACCCATGCTGTGCCGGCTGCCAAGCCCGCACCCGCAAAGGTGAGCGCGGGCGCAGCACCGCAAGCACCGGCAGAGGCGCCTGCCAAAAAAGTGGACCCTGTTCAGCAGATGCAGGCAGACAAAGAGGTGCGAGTGCAACGCCTGAACCAATCGTTGGATCGCAGTCAGCTCAATTACTCGTTTGACAAACAGTCCAGCACGCTGTCGGTGAAAGTGGTCAACAAGCAATCAGGCGAGTTCATTCGCCAGCTCGACTTCCAAGGTTTTCAAGCCATGGAATTCAGCACCCACGGCTACAAAGGCCGCTACGTGGACAACGCGGCTTAACGCTTCAACCGCGTCAGTCTTGGTCGAGCCAATGGCAAATAGGCTCCCACTGCTCTAAATCTTTTTGCACTTTCGATGGCGTGATGTCAAACATCGACAAGCCGTGCGCCGCCATGTGCAAGTAGTACTGGGTATCACGCAAGTAGGTCAGCACGGGTACTTGCAAGGACTCGATGAACTTGCGCAAGTTACCCGCCGAGATGGTGCGCGTGTCCACACGGTTGCCCACCACGCCCACTTGCGTGGGCAGCTTGGCGGTGATTTGCACCAGCTGATTCAAAAACTCATTCGTAGCTTGCATGTCAAACACACTGGGCATGACGGGCACGATGACCTTGTCGGCCCGCTCAATCACCTCTTGCAAGCGCCAACCACTGATGCCGCCCGGTGTGTCGATTACCACATGCGTGGTGCCGCGTGGTGGCTTGGCCGTCAAAACCAAGTCGGGTTGGTATTCCCAAGTGGCAATGCTCGGCAGGGTGTCAGGCCGCTGGCTTAGCCAAAACTTGGACGACTGTTGGGTGTCTGCATCGCCCAGCATGACCTGATGGCCTTGCGACGCAAAGTAACCGGCAATGTTGGTGGAGAGGGTAGATTTACCTGCACCACCTTTTGGATTGGCAACAACAACGACTTTCATAGTGTTTTATTTTCATCTGATAAACGTCACTCGTACGCCATTTGGCGTATTTAATTGAAGAAATTGACAATATCCATATAAACTCGAAAGCATTCATATTTCAGAAAGACAACTGTATGAGCGAAGGCAGCAAAGACAAAAGCATTTTCATTGGCGCCGGTGTGGTGTTCAAGGGCTCGATCAATGCCCCTAACCAAGCCATCATCTCAGGCACGGTGGAAGGCGACTTGGTTGCCAAAGATGTACTCATTGGTGCTGCAGGTGTGGTCACCGGTACCACCGAAGCTGACTTCATCGACGTCAAAGGTGAGTTGAACCAATCCATCACCAGCAAAAATGTGCTGATCGTGCGCAACACGGGCAAGGTCACGGGCGATGTGACTTACGGCGAAATCGAAATCGAACGTGGCGGCAAAGTCAAAGGCTCCATGAAGCAGGTCTAACACCTGCGACAGCCTTGACCCAAAGGGCAAGGCTGTGTTGCGCCACTTGGGCTGCATACAGCGTGACATGTAGCCCACTTAAAATGAGTGAAACTTTCAGAGCATCCTCGTTTGCCTCACTCGTCCCCCTCACACGCAGCCGCTGACACCTCAACCAGCGCCATCCAAACAATGGCAGCTTCGCCCTATGCGGCGCGTCAACGCTCACCCCGCAAACATCTGACTGGCATTGGCTGGGTTGTGCTGCTCCACGCTCTGCTGCTGTGGGCCATCTCAACGGGCTTGGCACGCGATGTGGTGCAGATGACCGAGAACACCGTCGAGGCCGTGCTGATGTCTGAGGCGCCGCCGCCTGCGCCCACGCCGCCCCCCAAAACACCGCTGCCTAAAACACCCGCACCGCCGCCGCCTGCGCCCACCAGCACAGCACCGGCCATCACGCAAACTGCGGCACCGCCAGCAGCAGCACCCCAAGCGCCAGCCATTCGCATGGGTGCCGTCATTCAAGCGGGTGCACATTGCGCCAAGCCCGACTACCCCAGCGCCTCGCGCCGCATGGAAGAAGAAGGCACAGTGACGCTGAAGTTTTTGATTGGTGCGGACGGTAAGGTGTTGCAGGCCGATGTTGAAAAATCATCGGGCTTCACCCGTCTGGACGAAGCCGCACGCAATGCGCTATCGAAATGCCAGTTCCGCCCCGGCACGGTGGACGGTAAGCCCGAGCAAAGCTGGGCCAGCATCAAATACACCTGGCGCTTGGAATAAGCGCCTTACCCAACACGCTCACACAAAGTCAGTCACAAGGAAACACCCATGTTGCAACACACCTTCACACGCGCCGCTGCCGCACTCTCAACACTGGCCTTCAGCGCCAGCGTCATGGCTGAAGAAGCCGTTGAGAACCCCTACGGCTTGTCCGCCCTGTGGGCTCAAGGCGACGTGGTGGCCAAGGCCACGCTGCTGATTTTGGTCATCATGAGCATGGGCAGCTGGTATGTGATCTTCACCAAGTTGGCTGAACAAAACCGCGTGTTGCGCTTTGCCAAAACGGCGCAAGACAACTTTTGGACCGCAGGCAACGTGCGCCAAGGCGCAGATGGCTTGGAAGAAGACAGCCCTTTCCGCTTCATCGCCGAAAAAGGGTTGGAGAGCGCAGGCAAGCACACCGGCTTGTTGGGCAATATCAACTTCAATGACTGGGTGACCATGAGCATCCAACGCGCCATGAACAACGTGCAAAGCCGCATGCAAGATGGTTTGGCGGTGTTGGCCACTGTGGGCTCCACCGCGCCGTTCGTCGGTTTGTTTGGCACGGTCTGGGGCATTTACAACGCGCTGGTGAAGATTGGCATGTCGGGCCAAGCCAGCATCGACAAAGTGGCGGGCCCTGTGGGCGAGTCGCTCATCATGACGGCCATTGGTTTGGCTGTGGCTGTGCCTGCGGTGTTGGGCTACAACTGGTTGGTGCGCCGCAACAAAGTGGCGATGGAAGAAGTGCACGCCTTTGGCGCTGACTTGCACGCGGTGCTCCTAGGTTCTGCTCAATCTGGCGCGGCACAGAAGTAAGCCATGGCCATGCACCTAGGCCCCAGCGAGGGCGACGATGAGCTGCTGACCACCATCAACACCACGCCGTTGGTGGATGTGATGCTGGTGCTGCTCATCATCTTTCTCATCACCATTCCGGTGGTGACCACCTCTGTCAAAGTGGATCTGCCTCAAGAGGTACAACAACCGCGCGAAACTAAACCTGACAACATCATCTTGTCGGTGAATGCGCAAGGCCAAGCCTATTTGTATGACGCGCCCGTGCGCAGCAACGCAGACCTCATCAAGCAGCTGCAAACCTTTGCCGAGAAAACGCCACAACCCGAAGTGCAAATTCGCGGTGACGCGAAGACCGACTTTGAAGCCGTGGGCCGCGTGCTGTATGCCGCTCAGGTGGCGGGGTTGACCAAGGTGAGGTTTGTCACGGACCCGCAGGGGAAATAAGCATGGCGATGAATCTTCAAACCCAAGACGAACCCGAAGTGATGATGGACATCAACACCACGCCGTTGATCGACGTGATGCTGGTGCTGCTGATCATGCTCATCATCACCATCCCCGTGCAGCTGCATTCGGTCAACCTCGACATGCCGCAAAGCGCCACGCCGCAAACCAAAAAGCCCAATGTGGTACGTATCGAAGTTGACGCACGCAGCGTCGTCAACTGGAACGGCAAGCCTTTGGCTGATCGTGCTGCACTCGATGCGCTGTTGCTAGAGGCCAAAGCCCAAGAGCCACAACCCGAGCTGCACATCAAAGCCCAAGGCAAAGCCAAATACGAAGCGGTGGCCGGTGTGCTGGCCAGCGCGCAACGTCAAGGCCTGACCAAGATTGGTATTGTGGGCACTGAGGCATTTGCTGCACCTTAAAGCACGACGCAAGTTGCGTTTTAGCAAGCTAGCCTACATTTGGCGCACACCTCGCAAACCGTTGGCTTAAGCGACGATGCCCTTGTCCTTGAGCGCTTGAATCTGCGCCGCCGTCAACCCAATTTCATTCAACACCGCATCCGTGTCTTGCCCAATGGTGGGCGCGTTGCGGCGGTGGCTGCCGGGGGTGCGTGATAGTTTGGGAATGATGCCGGGCACAGCCAGTGATGTGCCGTCATCCATCTGCACCTGTTGAATCATCTCGCGTGCTTGGTAATGCGGGTCAGCCGCAATGTCAGCCACGGTGTAGATGCGGCCGGCCGGCACCGCCGCTTTGTCTAAAGCGTCTAACACTTGCGCCACAGTGAGCTGTGCGGTCCACGCACCAATGGCAGCATCAATCTCGGCCACGCGTTTCACGCGGCCTGCGTTGTCCCCCAGAGCAGGATCGTTGCCCAAATCATCACGGCCCAGCGTGTGCATGAGGCGTTTGAAAATGCTGTCGCCGTTGCCTGCAATCAGCACATAACCCTCATCTCCACAGCGGTAGGCATTGCTGGGTGCAATGCCGGGCAATGCACTGCCCGCTGCTTCGCGCACTGCGCCAAACGCGCTGTACTCGGGCAGCAAACTTTCCATGCAGTTGAAGACGGCTTCGTACAAAGCCACATCAATCACTTGACCTTGACCGCTTCGCTCGCGCTCGTGCAGCGCCGTCAAAATGCCGATCACGCCATGCAATGAAGCCAGCGTGTCGCCAATGCTCACGCCCACACGCACGGGCACACGACCGGGCTCGGCAGTCAGGTGGCGCAAGCCACTCATGGCCTCGGCCACCACACCAAAGCCTGGCTTGTCTCGGTAAGGTCCAGTTTGTCCATAGCCGCTGATGCGCAACATGATGAGGCGCGGGTTGATGGCCAACAGTTCGTCCGGCCCGAGGCCCCAACCTTCCATCGCGCCTGGGCGGAAGTTCTCGATCAACACATCCGCGTCTTTGGCGAGCTGACGCACGATGTCTTGTGCTTCTTTTTCTTTCAGGTCCAACGCCACCGAGCGCTTGTTGCGCGACTGCACTTGCCACCACACCGAGGTGCCGTCTTTGAGCAAACGCCATTTGCGCAGTGGGTCACCCGTCTTTGGGGTTTCAATCTTCACCACATCTGCGCCAAAGTCGGCCAAAGTTTTGGCAGCAAAAGGGCCTGCGATGAGCTGGCCAAGTTCGACCACGCGCAGGCCGTGAAGTGGGGTTTGGGCGGGGCTGTGTGTGGCTGAGCTGTTCATGCTTGGCATTGTGCCCATGCCCGCAACAACTGGGCACCCACGTCTTCACGCAGGCGACACGGCTCAGGGCAAGAACGCAGGGCTGAGCAAACGCAAGCCCACGGTGAACCACCGTTCGTGTTCAGGCTGACCTATGCGGTTGCCATAAGTGGTGTCAATCTGCACACGCTGGGGCACCACCCACATCCGCAAACCCAGTTGGTAACGGGTGCCCATCGCGGCTTCGCCATAGGTTTCCGCAATCGCAATGACTCTCGCGGTCAACGGCAGCTCTCCGCCCACACCCCAAGTGGCTCGATTCACGCCCAAGGTTTGGTGGTTGACCCATCCCGCATTCAGGTGAACCAAACGGTCTTGCCCCAAAGGCAAAGTGACTGGCACGTTGAAGTAATAGTCTTTGTCTTCAGGCTTATTTCCCAAAGCGGGGCGCGTGGCCATGGCGCCCAAGGTGGTTGAGATACCCACGGTGTTCTCGCCCACAGGCACCCAACGCTTTTTGGCTTGCGCCACCCAAAATTGGGTTTTACCCAGCCCATCATCGGTTTGAGCATTGCCGCCGACAGACCACTCCACCTCGCCACCCAAGTTGCAGCCAGGAATGGCCCAGCGTTCTAGCGACGTGTGGGTGCTTTTGACCCAACTTTCCAACTGACAGGCTTTGTCGTCCACGATGTTGGCGTCATCGGTGTTCATGGGGCGAGCGGCTTGAGCCTGGCTCGCACACAGAGCAACCAGCCCGAAAGCGAGAAGCGTTTGGCGCAGCTGAACAGAGGAAGGGATGAGGCGAAGCACGTCTGAAAATAGAAGTTGAAACACGGCGCGGTGTCGCCATGGATTCATTGTAGAAAGGCTTTATTTCATTTCCATGAATCAGCAGCCGTGCTCCCGCATAAAATCGCAGGCTCCATTTAAGGAAGACTCATGGGACGCACCCTTTACGACAAGATTTGGGACGAGCACGTCGTCCACACCGAAGAAGATGGCACGTCCATCCTCTACATCGACCGCCATTTGGTGCACGAAGTCACCAGCCCACAAGCGTTTGAGGGAATTCGTCAAGCGGGCCGCAAGGTCTGGCGCGTCAGCTCGATCGTGGCCACCGCCGACCACAACACGCCCACCACCGGCTGGGAGCTGGGCTACGACGGCATCACCGACCCGATCAGCAAAGAACAAATCACCACGCTGGACAGCAACATGGCCGAGTTCGGCTCTGCCGCGTTCTTCCCGTTCATGTCCAAGCGCCAAGGCATCGTGCACGTGATTGGCCCTGAAAACGGCGCTACCCTGCCCGGCATGACCGTGGTGTGCGGCGACAGCCACACTTCCACCCACGGCGCGTTTGGCGCGTTGGCTCACGGCATCGGCACTTCTGAGGTCGAGCACGTCATGGCCACGCAAACCTTGTTGGCCAAAAAAGCCAAGAACATGCTCATCAAAGTCGAAGGCACGCTGACCAAAGGCGTGACTGGCAAAGACGTGGTGCTGGCCATCATCGGCAAGATCGGCACAGCCGGCGGCACGGGCTACACCATTGAGTTTGCAGGCTCTGCCATTCGCTCGCTCAGCATGGAAGGACGCATGACGGTCTGCAACATGGCCATCGAAGGCGGCGCGCGCGCTGGTTTGGTGGCGGTGGACGACAAAACCATTGAGTACGTCAAAGGCCGCCCCCTCTCGCCAACAGGCGTGGAATGGGACCAAGCCGTGGCGTATTGGAAAACCTTGCACTCGGACGCCGACGCCAAGTTTGACGCCGTGGTCGAGCTCAAAGCCGAAGACATCTTGCCGCAAGTCACTTGGGGCACGTCGCCCGAAATGGTGCTCGACATCAACGGCATCGTGCCTGACCCCGACAAAGAAAAAGACGCCAACAAGCGCGGTGCAATTGAACGCGCGTTGACGTACATGGACTTGCAGCCAGGCAAAGCGTTGAACGATTTGTTTGTCGATAAAGTGTTCATTGGCTCATGCACCAACAGCCGCATCGAAGACATGCGCGAAGCCGCAGCCGTGGTGAAGAAGCTTGGCCAAAAAGTGGCCAAGAACATCAAGCTCGCTTTGGTTGTGCCCGGCTCAGGCTTGGTCAAAGAACAAGCCGAGAAAGAAGGCCTGCACGAGATTTTCAAAGCCGCTGGCTTTGAGTGGCGCGAGCCAGGTTGCTCGATGTGTTTGGCCATGAACGCCGACCGCTTAGAGCCAGGCGAGCGCTGCGCCTCTACCAGCAACCGCAACTTCGAAGGCCGTCAAGGCAACGGTGGTCGCACGCACTTGGTCAGCCCCGCCATGGCCGCTGCTGCTGCCATTCACGGCCACTTTGTGGACGTTCGCAAGTTCGCCTAAGGGATAAAAATCATGCAGAAATTCACCCTCCACAAAGGCATCGTGGCCCCCATGGACCGCGAGAACGTCGACACCGACGCCATCATCCCCAAGCAGTTTTTAAAGTCCATCCGCAAGACGGGCTTTGGCCCCAACTTGTTTGACGAGTGGCGCTATTTGGACCACGGCGAGCCCGGCCAAAACCCCGCCAGCCGCAAGCCCAACCCAGACTTCGTGCTGAACCAGCCGCGCTACAAAGGCGCATCGGTGCTGTTGGCCCGCAAGAACTTTGGCTGCGGCTCGTCACGCGAACACGCACCTTGGGCGATTGACCAATACGGCTTCCGCGCCGTCATCGCCCCTAGCTTTGCCGACATTTTCTTTAACAACTGTTTCAAAAACGGCTTGCTGCCCATCGTGTTGCCCGAAGCCGCGATTGACCTGTTGTTCAACGAGGTGCATGCCTTCCCAGGCTATGAGTTGACGATTGACCTTGAAAACCAAGTCATCGTGCGCCCACAAGGCGAGACCATTCCATTTGAAGTGCAAGCCTTCCGAAAGTACTGCTTGCTCAACGGCTTCGACGACATTGGCCTGACCCTGCGCCAGTCCGACAAGATCAAAGCCTTTGAAGCCGAGCGCTTGGCCACCAAGCCTTGGTTGGCTCACACGATGTAAACCCATTTAGAAGAACAACACATGAAAATCGCAATCCTCCCCGGCGACGGCATCGGCCCAGAAATCGTGGCCGAAGCGGTCAAGGTCTTGAACGTCCTCGACCTCAAGTTTGAATCCGAAACAGCCTTGGTCGGCGGTGCAGCGTTTGACGCGCACGGCCACCCTTTGCCAGAAGCCACCCTCAAGTTGGCGATGGATGCTGATGCCGTGTTGTTCGGCTCTGTGGGCGACTGGAAATACGACACCCTCGACCGTCCTCTGCGTCCTGAGCAAGCCATTTTGGGTTTGCGCAAAAACATGGGCCTGTTCGCCAACTTCCGCCCTGCCATTTGCTACGAGCAGTTGGTGGGCGCATCAAGCTTAAAGCCTGAGCTGATTGCGGGCTTGGACATTTTGATCATCCGCGAACTGACCGGCGACATTTACTTTGGCCAACCCCGCGGCCGCCGCGTGGCCACCGACGGCCACTTCCCAGGTGCAGAAGAAGCGTTCGACACCATGCGCTATTCCAAGCCCGAGATCGAGCGCATTGCCCACGTGGCTTTTCAAGCCGCCCGCAAGCGCAAAGCCGCAGGCACAGAAGGCCGCGTGACCAGCGTGGACAAAGCCAACGTGCTGGAAACCTTCCAATTCTGGAAAGACGTGGTAAGCGAAGTGGGCAAAGAGTACCCAGACATCGCCCTCGACCACATGTACGTCGACAACGCCGCCATGCAACTGGTGAAAGAGCCCAAGCGCTTTGACGTGGTTGTGACCGGCAATATGTTTGGCGACATCTTGAGCGACGAAGCTTCCATGCTGACTGGCTCCATCGGCATGTTGCCTTCTGCTTCTTTGAACTCAAAGAACCAAGGTTTGTACGAACCTAGCCACGGCAGCGCACCCGACATCGCTGGCAAAGGCGTGGCCAACCCCTTGGCCACCATCCTCAGCGCCGCCATGATGTTGCGCTTCAGCTTGAACCAAGCTGCAGCGGCTGATCGCATCGAGACCGCTGTGAAAGCCGTGTTGGCCCAAGGCCTGCGCACCCCTGACATCTACAGCGAAGGCACGACCAAAGTGGGTACGGCTCAGATGGGTGATGCGGTGGTGAAGGCTTTGCGCTGATTGAAGCCTTCCCCCTGATGAAGAACGCGCCTCCATGGCGCGTTTTTTATTTCAGCCCAATCAGACTTCATCCTCTAAATCTGTCAGCTTGACCCAAGCACCCATCCGATACAATGCCACCCATGTTTCACGCCCGCTCGTTCTCTCTGAACTTCGCTGCCCCCGCACTGGTGGCTGCTCGCGCGCGTGCAATCACCATCAAAACCACGACCATTAAGGGCTAATCAGCTCCGGTTCGTCGTGCGCCCCCCGGCCAGACGAGCCGGGCAAACAGTCAGGTCTGGCACTGTTTTCTACATTTGAAAAGGCGTTGAAAAATGAGCAAGTTAGTAGGTTTAGTCGGTTGGCGCGGCATGGTCGGCTCGGTGCTGATCGACCGCATGGTTCAAGAGAAGGATTTCGACCTGATCGAACCTGTGTTCTTCTCCACGTCTAACGCAGGTGGCAAAGCCCCCGCGCAAGCCAAGAACGAAACCACGCTCAAAGACGCCAACGACATCGAAGCACTGAAAAAGTGCGACATCGTGCTGACCTGCCAAGGCGGCGACTACACCAAAGAGGTGTACCCCAAGCTGCGCGCAGCGGGTTGGAACGGCCACTGGATTGACGCAGCCTCTAGCCTGCGCATGGCCGACGACGCCATCATCGTGCTCGACCCCGTCAACCGCAACGTCATCGACGCGGCCTTGGGCAAAGGCGGCAAAAACTGGATCGGCGGCAACTGCACCGTGAGCTTGATGCTCATGGGCTTGGGCGGCTTGTTCCAACACAACATGGTGGAGTGGGTCAGCGCAATGACGTACCAAGCGGCTTCGGGCGCGGGTGCACAAAATATGCGCGAGTTGCTGAGCCAAATGGGCGCTTTGCACGATGCCGTCAAAGACGACTTGGCCAACCCCTCTTCTGCCATCTTGGACATCGACCGCAAAGTGTCGGCCACCATGCGCAGTGCTGAGTTCCCCACCAAAAACTTCCGCAACACCGCCTTGGCTGGCAGCTTGATCCCTTGGATCGACGTGCCTGTCGAACACGGCCAAAGCAAGGAAGAGTGGAAGGGCGGCGCCGAGTGCAACAAGATCTTGGGCAACCCAGCGTTCCGCTCTGCGGGCTCTATCCCCATCGACGGTTTGTGCGTGCGCATTGGCGCCATGCGCTGCCACTCACAAGGCTTGACCATCAAGCTGAAAAAAGATGTGCCGATGGACGAGATCGAAAGCATCTTGGCCAGCGCCAACGACTGGGTCAAAGTGGTGCCTAACGTGCGCGAAATCAGCGAACGCGACCTGACACCCGCAGCCGTGACCGGTACTTTGACAGTGCCAGTGGGCCGCTTGCACAAAATGGCCATGGGCAACGACTATCTTGGCGCGTTCACCGTGGGTGACCAGCTCTTGTGGGGCGCTGCTGAGCCATTGCGTCGCATGTTGCGCATCCTGCTCGAGGCATAAAACAAAGTAATATCTTTGGCTATGAAAAAAGCTCACCGCTCTGCTTCCCATTTGTTCCGGCGATCAGCGCTGTGGGCAGCCTTGTCACTGTCGGTCTTCGGCGGTGCGCAGGCACTCACTTTGAGCCGACCTGTCGTACAAAGCAAGCAGGGCGAGGCTTTGCGCGTAGAGATCGATGTCAGCGAAATCACCATCGCTGAACAAATTGAGCTCGAAGCCAAAATTGCCAGCCCTGAGGTTTACAAAGCAGCCAAGGTAGAAGTACCGATGGTCAATGGCCAACCCATCGATGTTCAGGTGCAACTGTTGCGCCGAGACCACGGTTGGCCCTATTTAAAAATCACCAGCAAACAAGCCATCAACAGCAACTTTTTGGATTTGCTGATTGATTTGCGTTGGGCCACAGGCCGTTTGCTGCGCGATGTGAGTCTGTCCATTGACGATGGCAGTGCCAAAAAGCCTAACGCCCCTTTGATGCCGGGCATTGGCGAACGCAATCTCAAAACAGCTGAGATGCCTTCGGTCTATAGCAAAAATGGACAGTCCAACGGACAAATCACGGTCAAACGTGGCGATACCGCCAGCGAACTGAGTGCTGGCAAAACGCCTGAAGGTGTGTCGCTTGAACAAATGCTGGTGGCCTTGTTGCGCAGCAACCCCGATGCGTTTGTTGAATCCAACGTCAACCGCATGAAAGAAGGCGCTTTGCTGACCTTGCCCACCGAGCAAGAAGCCAAAGCCGTGTCGCGCGAAGAAGCGCGCCGTGAAATTCAAATCCAGGCCAAAGACTTTGAGGCCTACCGTGCCGAGCTAGCCGCACGCGCCCCAGGCGGTGTGGTGCCCAAAGTGTCACGCGATGCCGAAGGCAAACTCGACGCCAAAGTACAAAACAAAAATGCCAAGGCCAACCAAGACAAATTGACTTTGGCCAAACCTGGCAGCAAAGACACTGCGGCTGAAGACAAGATTGCACAGCAACGCGAAGCCCAAGACGTGGCAACTCGCGCGGCAGAGCTCAGCCGCAACATCGCTGAACTCGGCAAAATCGCAGCCGCCACAGTGACTGGCTCAGCAGCACCGGCCTCCGAGGCAGCCTCTGGCGTCTTAGCTGTCGATATACCCGCCAGCGCGGCTGAGGCCAACAGCGAATGGCTAAACGAGCTGCGCGAAAACTCACTCACTCCCGTGGGTGCTGGCAGTCTGATCGCCATCTTGGTGTTGGTGGGCTTATGGCGCCGTCGCGCTTTGAACAAGCGCGAAGACGACATCCATGGATTGCCGCCCTTGAACGTGAAGTTCAACCTCGACCTACCTGAGCACGACCATGCGGAGCCCGTCGAACGCGCCTACATCCACGATGTGGCCACGCATATGCAAGACACGCATGAACATCCACATGACCATGAGCACCACGCCCATGACGCGGATGACCTGCAAGAAGAAACGCACGCGCCACACGATGCACACGCCATTCGCCCGACCATGGAGATGCCCAACATCTCCTTGGATTTGGACGAACACGATACACCCGCTGGCCCCTACCAAGTGCGCATCGACTTGGCCGATGAACTGTGGAACTTGGGCCAACTGCACACCAGCCGTGCTTTGATGGAAGAAGTGGCCAACGAAGCCTCTGGCGCTGACAAAGAAAAAGCCCTCAAGTGGCTGGCTGAGCGAGGCTAACCCTCATGCGCATTGCGATGGGCTTGAGCTACAACGGCCAAGCCTACGAAGGCTGGCAAAGTCAGCTATCAGGTAAAACAGTGCAGGACAAGCTTGAAAAAGCCTTGTCCAAGTTCACCCAAACCCCCGTCTCTACCTTGTGTGCAGGCCGTACCGATGCCGGTGTGCACGGCCTCATGCAAGTCATCCACTTTGACACCGAGCTTGACCGCACGCCTTACTCGTGGGTGCGCGGCACCAACCGCTATTTGCCCCTCGACATTGCGGTGCAATGGGCGCGTGAAATGCCGCGTGAATTTCACTGCCGTGGCAGCGCCATTGCACGCCGCTATGCCTACGTGGTGCTCGAATCCGCCGTGCGCCCCAGCGTCGAAGTGGGTCGTGTGGGCTGGGTGTACCGCCCGCTCGACCTAGAAGCTATGCAAAAAGCCGCGCAGTACCTGATGGGCGAACACGACTTCACCTCGTTTCGCGCCTCCAGCTGCCAAGCCCTCACACCCGTCAAAACCATGACGCGCATCGACATCACCCGCAAAAGCACACAGCACGGCTCAGCCGTGTGGCGCTTTGAGTTTGAAGCCAGCGCGTTTTTGCACCACATGATTCGCAACCTCATGGGCTGCTTTGTGAAGATTGGCAGTGGCGACAAACCGCCGGAGTGGATGGCCGACGTGCTGGCCGCCCGCGACCGCGATGCCGCCGCCCCCACCTTCAGCCCCGATGGTTTGTATTTCTTGGGCCCCCGCTACGACGCACAGTGGGATTTGCCTGACCGTACCCCTGCGTATGATGGATTGCCATGAACCGCACGCGTATCAAAATTTGTGGGCTCACCCGTGAGCAAGACGTCGACGCCGCCGTGGCCGCTGGCGTGGACGCCATTGGCTTTGTCATGTACGCCCCCAGCCCCCGTGCTGTGACGGTAGAACGCGCCGCCGAGCTGGCCTTGCGCCTGCCCGCCTTCGTCACGCCCGTGCTGCTGTTTGTGAACGAAACGTCTGAGGCCATTGCCCACGCCTGTGTGCAAGTGCCGGGCGCTTGGCTGCAGTTTCATGGCGACGAAACGCCCGACCACTGCCGCAAGATTGCCCGCACCTTGGGCCGCCGCTGGATGCGCGCTGCGCGTATTCCGCTAGAAACCCCTGCGGGCGAAGAACCTTTCGACCTCTTAAAATACGCGCAAGATTACTCAGACGCCCAAGCGGTGCTGCTCGACGCGCATGTCGACGGTTACGGCGGCGGCGGCAAAACATTCAATTGGTCACAGCTTCCTCAAAACGTCAACGCTCACCTCGTCTTGTCTGGTGGACTCAACGCTGCCAACGTGACCGATGGCATTCGCGCGCTGCGTAACCACGGCCATTCATTGGCAGTGGACGTGAGCTCTGGCGTGGAATCGGCGAAAGGCATCAAAGATGCGGCCAAGATTCACGAGTTCGTCAGAGCCGTTCGCGCAGCAGACGCAGAGCACCCGCTCTAAGCCTCCTTCCCTTTTTTTGTTTGAAGCACTTGAGGCCCAAGCCTCAAGGCAACTATTGCAGGCAACCTATGTCGAACTACCAACAACCCGATGCCAAAGGCCACTTTGGCATTTACGGCGGCAGCTTCATCAGCGAAACGCTGACCCACGCCATCGAAGAGCTGAAAGAGGCCTACGCCAAATACCAGCACGACCCCGACTTCATCGCCGAGTTCAAGTCGGAACTGGCCCACTTCGTCGGCCGCCCTTCGCCCATTTACCACGCAGCCCGCATGAGCCGCGAAATGGGTGGCGCGCAAATCTTCTTGAAGCGTGAAGACCTGAACCACACCGGTGCCCACAAGATCAACAACACCATTGGCCAAGCCATGCTTGCCAAGCGCATGAGCAAGCCCCGCGTGATTGCCGAAACCGGCGCAGGCCAACACGGCGTGGCCACAGCCACCATTTGCGCACGCTACGGTTTGGAATGCGTGGTCTACATGGGCGCAGAAGACGTCAAACGTCAAAGCCCCAACGTGTACCGCATGAAGCTCTTGGGCGCGACGGTTGTACCTGTGGAGAGCGGCAGCCGCACCCTCAAAGACGCGCTGAACGAAGCCATGCGCGACTGGGTAGCCAACGTGGACAACACCTTCTACATCATCGGCACTGTGGCTGGGCCTCACCCCTACCCGATGATGGTGCGCGATTTCCAAAGCGTGATTGGCGAAGAGTGCCTCACGCAAATGCCAGAGATGTTCAAGAGCCTGAAGATGGCCGAAGAACAGCCTGATGCCGTCATTGCTTGCGTGGGCGGCGGCAGCAATGCCATGGGCATCTTCTACCCCTACATCAACCATGCCAACACACGCCTCATTGGCGTGGAAGCCGCTGGCGAAGGTATGGACACCGACCGCCACTCGTGCTCGTTGCAGCTGGGCGCGCCCGGCGTGTTACACGGCAACCGCACCTACATCTTGCAAGACGAGAACGGCCAGATTACTGAGACGCACAGCGTGAGCGCTGGCCTTGACTACCCAGGCGTGGGCCCCGAGCACGCCTTCCTCAAGGACATCGGCCGCGCCGAATACGTGGGCATCACCGACACAGAAGCGCTCGAAGCCTTCCACTACCTGTGCCGCACCGAGGGCATCATTCCCGCGCTGGAATCGAGCCATGCCGTGGCCTACGCCATGAAGCTGGCCAAGACCATGAAGCCCGAGCAGTCCATCTTGGTCAACCTCTCGGGCCGTGGCGACAAAGACATTGGCACGGTGGCCGACCTGAGCAACGCAGACTTCTTCTGTCGCCCCAGCTGCCAAGGCCAAACGGTCAAAGGTGGCCCTGCCGAACAAACCATGAAATTTGTGAAGTGAACCGCACCATGAGCCGTATCGACACCACCCTCGCCGCCCTCAAGGCCCAAGGCCGCAAAGCCCTCATCCCCTATGTGATGGCAGGCTTCCCGCAAGCCAACATCACGCCCGCCCTCATGCACGGCATGGTGGATGCAGGCGCGGACATCATCGAACTGGGCGTGCCTTTTAGCGACCCCATGGCCGACGGCGCAGTGATTCAAAAAGCAGGCGAAGCCGCGCTGCGTTTTGGCATTGGCACAGCCCAAGTGCTGGACATGGTGCGCGAGTTCCGCAAAACCAACAACACCACGCCCGTGGTGCTGATGGGCTACGCCAACCCTGTGGAGTGCTACAACCTCAAACACGGTGCAGACTCATTTGTGAAAGACGCTTCTGCCGCAGGCGTGGACGGCGTGCTGATCGTCGACTACCCACCGGAAGAGTGCGAAGAGTTCGCAGCCACATTGCGCGCGCACAGCATGGACTTGATCTTCTTGCTCGCGCCCACCAGCACCGACAAACGCATGGAACAAGTGGCACGCATTGCCAGCGGCTACGTGTATTACGTCTCGCTCAAAGGCGTGACAGGCGCTGGCAACCTAGACACCGACGCCGTAGAAGCCATGCTGCCGCGCATTCGCCAGCATGTACACATCCCCGTGGGTGTGGGCTTTGGCATTCGCGATGCCGCCACCGCTACTGCCGTGGGCCGCGTAGCCGATGCCGTGGTGATTGGCAGCCGCATCATCCAGCTGCTTGAAGCCGCACCAGCAGGCCAAGAAGTGGCTGCTGCCCATGAGTTTTTGGCGGGTATTCGCAAGGCTTTGGACGCATAAAGCGCCCTTGTAGCCACAACCACCCTGCCCGTTAAAATGCATCAATTCCAAAAGAACTGACGAAAGGCTCACCATGAGTTGGCTCGAAAAACTGCTTCCCCCAAAAATTCAACACACCGAACCGTCTGAGCGCCGTAGCGTGCCCGAAGGTGTTTGGGTCAAGTGCCCCAGCTGCGAAACCGTGCTCTACAAGAGCGACTTGCAAGCCAACCACAACGTCTGCCCTACTTGCAGCCACCACCACCGCATGAGCGCCCGCGACCGTTTGGACATGTTCCTCGACGCCGAAGGCCGCTACGAAATCGGTCAAGAAGTGCTGCCTGTGGACGCCTTGAAGTTCAAAGACAGCCGCAAGTACCCAGAGCGCCTCAAAGAAGCCATGCAAAACACAGGCGAAACAGACGCCTTGGTGGTCATGGGCGGCGCGGTGCACAACATCAACGTGGTTGTGGCCTGTTTTGAATTTGACTTCATGGGCGGCTCAATGGGCTCGGTCGTGGGCGAGCGCTTTGTGCGCGGCGTGCACGCCGCCATTGAGCAAAAAGTGCCGTTCATCTGCTTCACCGCCACCGGCGGCGCACGCATGCAAGAGGGATTGCTCTCGCTCATGCAAATGGCCAAAACCAACGCCTCGCTCACCCGCTTGGCCAAAAAAGGTTTGCCCTACATCGCCGTGTTGACCGACCCCACCATGGGCGGCGTGTCAGCCGGCTTTGCGTTTGTAGGTGACGTGGTTATCGCTGAACCTAACGCGCTGATTGGCTTTGCCGGCCCACGCGTGATTGAAAACACCGTGCGCGTGACATTGCCCGCAGGCTTCCAACGTGCCGAGTTCTTGCAGCAAAAAGGCGCCATCGACATGATTTGCGACCGTCGCGAACTGCGCAAAACCATTGCCAGCACCTTGGCTATGTTGCAACGTCAGCCCGCGGATGCTGTGGTCTGACCAAAGCCACGCCCCATCAAAAAAGCTCGCTCTGTAAGCGGGCTTTTTTGTGGGCAATGCGCAATTAAGAGCTGAATAAGAAGTTCATCACGTCGCCATCTTTGACCACGTATTCCTTGCCTTCAGCGCGCATCTTGCCTGCGTCTTTGGCGCCTTGTTCACCTTTAAAGGTGATGAAGTCGTCAAACGCGATGGTCTGGGCGCGGATGTAGCCCTTTTCGAAGTCGGTGTGAATCACGCCAGCGGCTTGTGGGCCGGTGTCGCCCACATGGATGGTCCATGCGCGCACTTCTTTCACGCCAGCGGTGAAGTAAGTTTGCAAGCCCAGCAAGGTGTAGGCAGAGCGAATGAGGCGGTTCAGGCCTGGCTCGTCTTGGCCGAGTTCTTTGAGGAACTCCAAGCGGTCAGCGTCTTCCATCTCGGACAACTCGGCTTCGATCTTGGCGCAGATGGCCACCACGGGTGCGTTTTGCGCTTTCGCAAACTCTTTGAGGCGGTCCAAGAACGGGTTGTTCTCAAAGCCGTCTTCCGACACGTTGGCCACAAACATAGCTGGCTTGGCGGTGATGAAGAAGAACTGCTTGAGTTCGGCGCGCTCTTCTTTGCTGAAGTCGATGGTGCGCACGGGCTTGGTGTCGTTCAGTGCAGCTTGGCACTTCTCAAGAATCGCCATTTGCTTGACGGCTTCTTTGTCGCCAGAGCGGGCAATTTTGCTCACTCGGTGAATGGCTTTTTCCACAGCGGCCAAGTCGGCCAAGCACAGCTCGGTCTGAATGACTTCGATGTCGGCAATGGGGTCAACCTTGTTGGCCACGTGAATGACGTTGTCGTCTTCAAAGCAGCGCACCACGTTGACGATGGCGTCGGTTTCGCGGATGTGGGCCAAGAACTTGTTGCCCAAGCCTTCGCCCGTGCTGGCGCCAGCTACGAGGCCAGCGATGTCCACAAATTCCACAATGGCAGGTACCACGCGCTCTGGGATGATGATGTCTGACAGCTGTTGCAAGCGTGGATCAGGCACTTCGACCACGCCGGTGTTTGGCTCAATGGTGCAAAAGGGGTAATTCTCTGCCGCGATGCCCGCTTTGGTCAGGGCGTTGAACAGGGTGGATTTGCCAACGTTGGGCAAACCCACGATGCCGCATTTCAAACTCATAAAAATATTCCTTGTAACTGGTGTAGATTGTAATGAGGCGGGTTGCTCGCCTAGGAACCACTGATGAACCGCATAAACAGCACCATTTTTTCAATCGTTTTTCGCCCCGCTTTGCTCGCCGCCCAAGTGCTAATTTGCGCCAGCTTTTGCCTGCACGCACAAGCTCAAACACCTGCACAGCCGCAAGACGAACTCACGGCCCGCTACCAACAAGACTTGGCCGAATGCGAAGCCCAGCAAACCACGCAAGACTTAGCCGCTTGCCGCCTAGAAGCACGCAATGCCTTGGCCGAAGCCAAACGCAACCTGCTGAGCGACACCACAGCCAACTTGTTTGAAAAGAACCAACTCAAGCGCTGCCGCGTGTTCAAGGGCGACGACCGCGAGGCCTGCGAAGCCCGTGTGCGTGGGGATGGCAACAGCACGGGCAGTGTGCAAAGTGGCGGCATCTTGCGCGAGGTGACGCGACCTATTGCGCCCAACCCTGATCGCTGAGCTCTGCGGGCTTCAATGCCCAGACTTAAAACGCCCAATCGGCGCTGACGCGTTGGCCCACGCGCAGAACTTGGCCAATGCCCGCCACGGGCAAACAGTTCATGCCGAAGGTCAATGCGCCATTGACGCGCGGGTCTTGTCGATAGGCCTGCAAGGTGTCATTCACCGCAGGGTGGCTTTGGGCTGAATCGGGGTTAATGTTGGGGATAGGGCAACGTGGACAAGGCTTAACGGGCGTGAGCTGCACCGCCTCATGCTCGGTGTGACACGTGAGCGTGCCAATGCGGTCTTCGTCGTGTGCGTTCAACGGATACGACGTCTCCATATCACCCAACACCACATTGGCACGAAAACGCCGCATATCCACCATCGCTTCGCCTTTGGCTTGCAAACGCGCATTGAGTTCATCCAGCGACGCGGTGCTGGCCACCAGCACAGGAAAACCGTCACTGAACTGGTTGAACGAGGAAAAGCCTTGCGTCCACTTGACGTTACTGGGTCGATG
The DNA here is from genome assembly GCF_002943475.1 of Limnohabitans sp. TS-CS-82. NCBI lineage: Bacteria > Pseudomonadati > Pseudomonadota > Betaproteobacteria > Burkholderiales > Comamonadaceae > Limnohabitans > Limnohabitans sp. TS-CS-82. The sequence continues at coordinate 201,159 of NZ_PTQX01000001.1, forward strand.
GTGGTTGTCGTCAAAGCGCACCAAACGCAAAGGGCCTAGGCTGTTGCCCAAAAATTCAGTCAGCCACTTGCTGGCTTCTGCGCCCATATCGAAAGCGGGTACTTGGTCGTCCCACACACAGACTTTGACGGTGCGAGCCTCGGATAAAACAGACGGATTTGCCGCCTGCACAAAGCACCCGTCAGTCGTCAACGGTAAGTGCAAAGCGGCCATGCCACTCGCATGCAACACCAGCTCGACCAAGCCCGTCCCTGAATGAACCAACTCCGGCTGAATCAGCGCCATGCGCGGCAGTTCGCGCTGGGTGACCATCTCGCCGTCGGTATCGACCACCATCCACGCACGGTCGTGGGCGAGGCCAGCAGGCGTAAGCACCGCTTGCTGCACCGAGATGCCTGCGCACGACTTGATGGGAAACACCCACAAGGCGGCAATGCAGGCTTCAAATTCGGCGGGCGAATGCATGGGTAAAGCAGCCTCTTGGGCTTGCGAAATGGAGGGCTGAAAGCTTGACGTCATGCGGCATTGTGCCGCCCTCCTACAATCAATGCATGGCTCAAAAACTGGACGTTTGTATTCGCGGCGATGGCATGGTGGGACGCACCTTGGCCCTGCTGCTTGCCCGCCAAAAACTGCGTGTGGGATTGGTTACTTCACCACCCAAGACTACGCAGGACGTTAGGGCTTACTCACTCAACAGTGCCTCTCGCGACTTGCTTTCAGAACTTCGCTGCTGGCCTGACGCCTTGCATGCCACACCCGTGCAACACATGCGTGTGTGGGGCGACGATGGCGGCTTTACCCACTTTGAAAGCCCCACGCCCGAGGGCCTGACTTGGATTGTGGACGTGCCCGTGCTCGAAGCCCAGCTGGCTGAAGCTGTGCGTTACCAAGCTGAAATTACTTCGCTTACTGCCGCCGAACCCGCTGCTTTGACCGTGGTGTGCGAAGGCCGCGCCAGCGCCACCCGCGATGAGCTGGGTGTGAACTTTGAAGTGCTGCCCTACCAACAACACGCGGTGGCCGCCCGCGTGCGTTCCAGCACACCACACCGCCAGCAAGCGCTGCAGTGGTTTCACCACGGTGCACAGGGTTTAGAAATTTTGGCGCTGCTGCCCTTGGGCGGCGCGCAGGGCGACACCGCCAGCTTGGTGTGGTCGCTGCCGCCTGAGCGGACCAAAGACATGCTCGCCTTGAGCGCCGACGCATTTGGCATTGCGCTAGAAAACGCCAGCAACGGCGCACTCGGCCAAATCGAACTCACCAGCGAACGCGCCATGTGGCCGCTGCAACTGGCCCACGCCGACCGCTGGACCGGCAACTTTGCCGACGGCAGCGCTTGGGCGCTGGCGGGCGATGCGGCGCACAACATTCACCCCCTCGCTGGCCTCGGGCTCAACCTGGGCTTGGCCGATGTGGCCGAGCTAGCAAACGTGCTGAAAGCCCGCGAAGCCAAAGACTACTGGCGCAGTGTGGGTGACCGCTACTTTATGCGCCGCTACGAACGCGCCCGCAAAGCCGACATGGTGCCCACTTGGCTGGCCTGCGATGGCTTGCAACGCCTGTTCGCCCACCCCAACACCGGCGTGCAAGCGCTGCGCAACTGGGGCATGAATGGGTTCAACAGCCTCGCGCCTGTGAAGGCTTGGGCCATGCAACAGGCCATGGGCTAAACATTTAGAAAAGAAGCTTCATATGCAACACACATTCCGCTCACTCGCCACTGCTGCCCTGATGGCACTCAGCTTTTCCAGCGCCATGGCCCAAGGCCACGAAGCCACGATTCGCAAAAACCTGAGCGAGCGCATTCCACAAATCCCCAAGATTGAAGAAATCACCGCCACACCCTTGGCCGGTATTTACGAACTGCGCCTGAGCACCAACGAGATTTACTACAGCGACGCAGCCGGCAACTTCCTCATTCAAGGCAACTTGATTGACACCAAAAGCAAGCGCAACCTGACCGAAGAACGCGAAGCCAAACTGAGCGCGATCGACTTCAACGCCTTACCTCTGAAAGACGCCATCACCATCGTGCACGGCAATGGCAAGCGCAAGCTCGCCGTGTTTGAAGACCCCAACTGCGGCTACTGCAAACGCTTTGAGCGCGATTTGGCCAAGGTCGACAACGTGACGGTGTACTTATTCTTGTTGCCCGTGTTAGGCCCTGGCTCGGTGGAGAAATCACGCAATGTGTGGTGCGCCAAAGACCAAGCCGCTACTTGGGTCAACCTGATGCAAAAAGACACGCCAGCGCCCGCAGCACAGTGCAACACCGCTGCGATTGACCGCAACCTTGAATTCGCCCGTAAATACAAAATTACCGGCACGCCCACCTTGGTGGCGCAAGACGGCACGCGTGTACCGGGTGCAATTGACAACGCCAAGATTGAGCGCCTGTTGGCCGACGCTAGCAAGTAACTAAGCCCCATAAAAAGTAGAAACGAGTCCAACATGGTTCACTCCCCCATCACCCCCGACAGCGATGCTGGCCAATTGATTGAACGCTTGGGCTATGCGGGCCTCATCCCGTTTGTGGTGCTCGCCTTTTTCATGTGGATCGTCACGCCTGAGGCGCATCCGTTTGTGGCCATTGCGCTGAGCGCTTATGGCGCCACCATCGCTGCATTTTTGGGTGGCATCCATTGGGGGATTGGCCTGCGTCACAACGCACCGCAACGCAAGCTGCACATGGTGTGGGGTGTCATTCCTTCACTGGTGGCTTGGGTAGCGGTCATCATGCCCGCCTTCGCTGGTTTGCCATTGCTCGCGATGCTCTTGGTGGCTTGCTATTTGGTGGACCGAAAAACTTGGCCCGAAGCAGGCCTGCGCGATTGGATGACCATGCGTTTTCGCTTGACCGTGGTGTCCACCTTGTGCTGCTTGCTAGGCGCTGCTGCAACTTAAAACCATGCACTACAGAATCGAAGCAGCCGACCTGCACGCCCATCTGTATGGCGTGACGCTCACCATTGAGCAACCCGCAGCAAATCAACTCGTATCGCTGCCCGTGTGGATTGCTGGCAGCTACATGGTGCGCGAGTTTGCCAAGCAAATCACAGGCATCAGCGCACGCCAAGGCAAGCGCAATGTGACTGTGCATCAGCTAGACAAAGCCAGTTGGGCTTTGGACTGCGAAGCAGGCAAACCAATCACCCTGCACTACCAAGTGCATGCACATGACGATTCGGTTCGTACTGCTTGGTTAACAGGGCAGCGCGGATTTTTCAATGGCACGAGTTTGTGTTTGCAAGTTGAAGGGCAAGCCGATGTGCCGCATCAGCTAGAACTTGTCGCTGAATCATTCAATGCGGGTGTCGTGGCTTCGAAGTGGAAAGTGGCCACCGGCCTCACCCCAGTCAAAACCGACCGTCAAGGTTTTGGCACTTATGTGGCCGCCAACTACGACGAGCTGGTAGATTGCCCCGTGGAGATGGGCGCATTCTGGAGCGGTAGCTTCAAAGCCTGCGGCATCGAACACCGCTTTGTGGTGGCCGGTGCGACACCTGCGTTTGACGGCGAACGCCTGCTGCGCGACACCCAAAAGATTTGCGAAACCGCCATTCGTTTTTGGCACGGCAAAAAGCACTCAGCAACACCGCACAAAAACTATGTGTTCATGCTCAACGCTGTAGCCGATGGCTATGGCGGCTTGGAGCACAGCAACTCCACCGCACTCATTTGCAACCGCGCTGACTTGCCGCGCCATAACAGCATCGATGGCTCTGCCAAAGACGCCAAACAAAGCGAGGGCTACACCACGCTGCTGGGCCTCATCAGCCACGAGTATTTCCACACGTGGAACGTCAAGCGCTTGCGCCCTGCCGAGTTTGCACGTTACGACTACACGCAAGAGAACTACACCGAGCTACTGTGGTTCTTTGAAGGCTTCACCAGCTACTACGACGATTTGCTGCTGCGCCGCGCAGGGCTGATTGACGATGCGCAGTACCTGAAGCTGCTCAACAAAACCATCAACCAAGTGCTGCAAACGCCGGGCCGTGAAGTCCACAGCGTGGCGCAGTCGAGCTTTGAGGCGTGGACCAAGTACTACCGCCAAGACGCGAACAGCCCCAACCTGACCGTGAGCTACTACACCAAGGGCGCACTGGTGGCCCTGAGCCTAGACCTGACGTTGCGCCAGCACGGCGTGAAAAACCACAGCGTGTCGCTAGACGATGTGATGCGAGCCTTATGGACACGTTGCTGCACAGGAAAGCACAACGGCCCCATGACTGAGGCAGATGTGCTGGCCGTTCTCAAAGAACTCACAGGCCGTTCATGGACAGCCGAGTTCAAAGCTTGGGTGCATGGCACACGCGACCTGCCATTAGAAAAACTCTTGGCAAACCACGGCGTGAACGTGAAGCATGACCCCGCACAACTGGCTCAGCGCTTGGGCCTGCGTGTTGCAGAAGACCACAGCGTGCAAATCAAAACCGTGCTCAATGGCAGTGCGGCCCACAAGGCTGGTTTTGCGCCGGGTGATGAGTGGCTAGGTGTTGAGGTAGCTGGTAAAACGACATCACAGGCACCTTCTGCGTGGCGACTCAAAAAGCTCGACGACTTACCTCTCTACGCGGGTACAGCCAAAAAAGTAACCGCCCTCATCAGCCGTGACCGTCAGCTGCTGCGTCTGAACCTCGCATTACCCGACGCAAAAGCCAACAGCACTTGGCGTCTCGTGCTGGACAACCCCAAGCTCGTCGCCAAGTGGCTGGGCCTATAGTTGAGAACAACACCCTTTCACCTCTCTGAACCCATTTAGAAAGTTATCCCATGAGCTACGAATTCATCACCGTCCACACCGAAGCCGACAAAGTGGGCGTCATCACCCTGAACCGCCCCAAGCAGCTCAATGCGCTCAACGCTGGTTTGATGATTGAACTGGGCCAAGCCCTCAAAGACTTTGATGCCAACGAAGCCATTGGCTGCATGGTCATCACTGGCAGCGAAAAAGCATTTGCCGCAGGCGCTGACATTGGTGCCATGGCCACCTACAGCTTTGCCGATGTGTACAAGAACGACTACATCACCCGCGATTGGGAAACCATCCGCAGCATTCGCAAACCCGTCATCGCTGCCGTGAGCGGCTTTGCCTTGGGCGGCGGCTGCGAGCTGGCCATGATGTGCGACTTCATCATCGCTGCTGAAAACGCCAAGTTTGGCCAACCCGAAATCAAACTCGGCGTCATCCCAGGCGCGGGCGGTACACAACGCTTGCCTCGCGCCGTGGGCAAATCCAAAGCCATGGACTTGGCCCTGACTGGCCGCATGATGGACGCCGCTGAAGCCGAACGCTCTGGTTTGGTCAGCCGCGTTGTGCCACTGGACAAACTGATGGAAGAAACTTTGGGTGCAGCCATCATGATTTGTGGCTATTCACAAATCGCCGCCATGGCCGCCAAAGAGTCGGTCAACCGCGCCTTTGAAGGCACGCTGTCTGACGGCGTGATGTTTGAGCGCCGCATGTTCCACGCCTTGTTTGCCACCGCAGACCAAAAAGAAGGCATGGACGCGTTTGTCAACAAACGCCCAGCCGCCTTCAAAAACCAATAAGCAATGCCTCAAGCGTCTAAATGCCCACAGTTTGTGGACTTTTAGACCCTCGCTACCATGCGGGTTATCTGAATAAGAAAGCACTGCATGGAACTCCTGACCGACCCACAAGCGTGGATAGCGTTTGCCACCCTCACCGCACTCGAGCTGGTGCTGGGCATTGACAACATCATCTTCATTTCCATCTTGGTAGACAAGCTGCCACCTGAGAAGCGTGAGTTGGCGCGTCGCATTGGTTTGTTCATGGCCATGTTCATGCGCATTGGCTTGCTGCTCTTGCTGTCAGTCATCGTGGGGTTGGTCGAACCCTTGTTCACTGCATTTGGTAAAGACATTTCAGGCCGTGACCTGATTTTGATTTCGGGCGGCTTGTTTCTGATTTGGAAAAGCACCGGTGAAATCCATCAATCGCTGGAAGGCGAAGAAGAGCACGGTAGCAGCGCGGTCAAAGCCACCATGGCGGCCATCATTCTTCAAATCATGGTGATTGACTTGGTGTTCTCACTCGACTCCATCATCACCGCCGTGGGCATGGTGGACGAAGTGGCCATCATGATTGCAGCCGTCATCGCATCTGTCGGCTTGATGATGGCCTTTGCCTCTGCCATTGGTCGCTTTGTGTCGAACCACCCCTCCATCAAGATGTTGGCCCTCACCTTCTTGGTCGTGGTGGGCGTGGTGTTGATGGCAGAAGGATTGGGTCATCACATCCCGAAGGGCTACATCTACTTCGCCATGGCGTTCTCGGTGATTGTGGAAATGCTCAACATTCGCTTTCGCAAGCGCGCCAAACAAGTGGTTCAGCTACACCAGCAAAGACCTTAATTTGGAAACACGCCAGATAGGCAGGTGTATGCAAGGTTCAAACTATTCAAAATAGAATGGTTTGATGCCATCGTCAGCCAAACTCAGCATAGAAACGCAAGCCCTCATCACCTTGATGTGCGGCATTGCTTATTACTATGCATTTCAGCTAAACGTCTTTTTTTTCGAATGGTCTGAATTCGCCCATGGCGTGAATTGGCTTTACATCCCAAGTGGTTTACGCCTGCTGTTTGTGTTGGTGCTGACCCACACAGGGGCTATCGGCATCGTGCTGGGCTCAGTTGCCACCAACTACGCGCTTGGTTCACCCGACAACAGCCATGCATTCAACCTGCTCACAGGCCTGATCTCTGGCGGATCACCTTATTTGGCCCGTTTTGTGGCCATCCACTTCTTGCAGCTCAACACGCAATTAGAGGGGTTGACCGCTAAGAGTTTTTTCAAAATTTCTGTCTTGTTTGCCTTAACCAGCGCCCTACTCCATCAAGTGTGGTATTTCTGGACGGGCAAGACGGAACACATCATCACCAATACCTTGGTGATGGCCATCGGGGATTGGTTTGGGACGGTGCTTGTGCTGGCGTCGGCAAGCGTAGTTATCCATACCGTTAAATCTCTTGGCCAGATGAAGCAGTGAACGGCGTTTGCGCAGACAACAAAAAACCCACAGTCAAAAGACTGTGGGTTTTTATTTTGGTGGTGGTAGCGGGATTTGAACCTGCGACATCAGCATTATGAATGCTGCGCTCTAACCAACTGAGCTATACCACCGAATCAGGGCAGAATTGTAAACCATTTTCAGACCTTCTCAGGCGCATCAAACTCGACATTAAGCCCGTGAAGCAGCCGCACTCATCACGTCGCCAAGTTCAGCAAAGTAGGCATCTGCTGCTGCGGTGGGAACCAAGTATTTGGTACGGCGATTCTGCCCCTCAAACATTTGGGCAATCAGACCTGCTTCACGCAAAGCATCTAATTTGCGATGAATCGTTGCAGGACTAGCCACAGTCGACATGGCCATGGCTTCGGTCACAGTCAGTGCATTGCCCTGTGCGTGCCGGAGGGCAATCAACTGCAATAAATGTCTGGCGGTTTCGTCTACTGTCGACACAGACGCAGCATCAAGCGTTTGTGCCAGCGATAGAAAACGAAGGTATGTTTCTCTCATGGATAGATTCTATGGTCTAGGCTGAAAATTAGCGATGAATAATTGAGCAAACATTACTCAAACACTTTGAACAGCAGCGCTGCAAAGAAACCACTCAAGGTGGCCAAACCCACCCAATTGGGTGGCGCTAAGTGTGTCGCTTCAGGCAGCATGGCTGCGCAAATCATGGTGAGCATGGCACCTGCAGCCAAGCCTTCGATAAACACCATGGCATTGTGTGGCACCCACTCGCCCATCACAGCGCCTAGCGCGGCGGCAATGCCGGTCATCAACACCAAAGACAGCCACATGATGAGGATGCGTTGCACGCTCATACCCTGCATGCGCATTTGCGCAGAACTCGACAAAGCCTCGGGCAAGTTCGACAAAAACAAACCAGCCAACAAGGTGTAGGGCAACACATCCCAAAACACGATGGGCGTCCCTGCCTGGACGCTGACCGTGACGGTGGCCATGAGCACCGTGCCCACCACAAAACTCTCAGGCAACCCATCAAGCAAGTTGCCCAACCAAATAGCCACGGCTGCATTGTCATGAGAGGCGTGTTTCTTTTCTAGTGCTTCGCCGGTTGGCAAAGGCTGTGTGTGATGCTGCGGCAAGTGGGCCCGCTCATGCATGATTTTGGAAATGAGGTATGCGGTTTTACGCAAGTAACCCCCATGCTCCACCAACACCCAGTCCAACAGCACAAACACAATGCCCCCCACAAAGGCACCGGCCACCAAATGGAAAAAGTTACGCACCTCCACAGCACGCACCTCGGCTGAGGTGGCACGCATGAACGCATCAATGGACGGGGCGACCAACTCAATCGCCAAGGCCGACAACAAAGCGCCAGCACCAAAAGCGGCCATCAAGCCCACCACGCGCTGAGGCAACTTGAAATAAATGCCGATCAAAGAGCCGATCAGCAATGAGGCCGAACACATCACACCAAGGACGAAGGCCCAAGCCACATACATGTCCATGGCGGCTTAGTCTTCCATGGGTGCGAGCACACCAAAGCTGCGCTGCGCATACGCCAAGCCATGGCCGGCTTGCACGCCAAAGTCAAGCACTTCGCCAATCAAGATGTCATGGTCACCCGCTGACACCACTTGCGCGATGCGGCAATCAAACCAAGCGATCACACCTTCTAAGCGTGGGTGCTGGTTCACGCCGCGCACCAAATGCTGGTCTGCAAAGCGTTCGGCTTGCGTGCCTTGCGCAAAATTAAGCGCCACGTCTTTTTGCTGAGCGCCCAACACGTTGACCATGTAGCCACCAGCGGTGACAAACGCCTCATGGCTAGCCGATGTTTTACGCACGCTCCAAAGCACCATGGCTGGGTCCAGCGACACGGTGTTGAAGGAGTTGCAAGTCATGCCCCAGTCAAGGCCCTGGGTGTGAGCAGTTACCACGGTCACGCCGGTGGTGAAGCAGCTCATTGCGTCTTTGATGTTCACGCCGTGCTTTCAGAATTATTTTTATAAAAACGCGAGAGCGTCTTGTGCGGCCACACGGCCTTCGTCGGTGGGGACCACCCACACCTCGATGGCGCTATTGTCGGCGTGAATCGAAACCGCTTGGTCGCCAGTGGCCTTTGCATTGCGTGCGGCATCCACCTGCACGCCGAGGTAAGCCAAAGCATCGCCCACTTGTTGGCGCAGCACGGCATCGTGCTCGCCAATGCCGCCGGTGAAGGCCAACACATCCAAGCCACCAATGCAGGCACTGAGTGCGCCTACTTCGCGCACCACACGGTGGGCAAACAAATCAGTGGCAAAGCGTGCGGCTTCAGTTTGAGAGGCTCGCAAAGTGCGCATGTCAGCGCTCTCGCCTGATACGCCCAGTAAGCCGCTTTGTTTGTAAAGCAGCTTTTGAATTGCGTCGTGGTCCCAACCCTGCTCCATCAAGTACAGCAGAACACCAGGGTCGAGCGCACCACTGCGCGTGCCCATCATCAAGCCATCTAGGGCCGAGAAGCCCATGGTGGTGGCGCGGCTTTGGTGGTCTGTGGTGGCACACACACTCGCACCATTACCTAAGTGGGCCATGACCACGCGGCCAGCCGAGCGCGGCACCTCGCGTTGCAACACTTGGCTCACGTATTGATACGACAAGCCATGAAAGCCATAGCGACGCACACCTTGTTCGGTGAGTTTTTTGTCAATCGCAAAAGTGGTTTCAAGCGGCGACAAGGTGCGATGAAACGCGGTGTCAAAACACGCCACTTGCGGCACATCGGGGAACGATTCAGCAAATGCGTTGATGCCCGCCAAGTTGTGTGGTTGGTGCAAGGGCGCCAAGGCATTGAGCGTGGCGAGTTGCGCCATCACCTCAGGCGTGACACGCACGCTGCTGCTGTAGAACGCACCGCCATGCACCACACGGTGCGCAATGGCTTGCACGCGCAAATGCGAAAAACGCAACGCCAGCAAACTGTCAAGCGCTTCCAATGCAGCCTCAAAGGGCTCTTGGTCGGACATGACACACACATCCGTGATCTCTTTGCCTTGGCCCTGAATCGCCATGCAGATGCGTGGCTCGCCCGAAGGCTCTAAGCCTTCGATGTTGCCCGTGACTTCTGCTTCACCAATGCCTGCCCCTTCAATGGGGTAAAGCGCAAACTTGAGGCTAGACGAACCCGCGTTGACAGACAGGATGCTCATGCGGGATGCGTGCGGTAGTGGTGGGCAATCAGCTTGGCCAACAAGGCCGAAGCGCTGCGCGTGGTGGCGGTGTCAGCACGGCTGGTGAGCGCAATCGGCACGCGTGCCCCGAGCACCACACCCGAGCCTGAAGCGCCAGCCAAATACTCGAGCTGCTTGGCCATCATGTTGCCCGACTCCAAATCAGGCGCCACCAAAATGTCAGCTTGACCTGCCACCGCAGAGGCAATGTGTTTGATCTCCGCTGCGTGGCTAGACACGGCGTTGTCAAACGCGAGTGGGCCATCGAGCAAGCCACCTTTGATTTGTCCACGGTCGGCCATCTTGCACAAGGCCGCCGCATCCAAGGTGGAAGGGATGTTGGGATTCACGGTTTCAACCGCCGAGAGGATGGCCACTTTCGGTGTGGCCACGCCCATGATTTGTGCAAACAAAATCGCGTTTTGCACGATGTCGGCTTTCTCGGCCAAGTTGGGCGCGATGTTGAGCGCGGCATCGGTGATGTACAGCGGCTTGGGGTACATGGGCGCTTCAAAGCGAAACACGTGCGACATGCGGCGGCCTGTGCGCAGCCCTTTTTGCGACACCACGGCATGAATCAATTCATCGGTGTGCAAGCTGCCTTTCATCAAGGCTTCTAGCTTTTTGTCAGCGGCCATTTGTGCGGCCATCTCAGCTGCATCGTGGCTGTGCGCCACGTCAATCACTTCGATGCCGGTCAAATCAATGCCGGCCTCAGCTGCCACAGCGCGCAGTTTTTTCTCAGGCGCAATCAGCACGGCGTGAATCAGGCCTGCATGGTGCGCGTCCATCGCACCTTGCAATGAATCGGCATCGCACGGGTGCACCACACCGCAACGCACGGGCTCTAGGTGTGCGCCCAATGCCAACAAATTGGCATGACGTTGCTCGGGGTCAAACAGGCTGATATGCGGCGCGTGGATGCGCGGCATGCGCAACTTTTCGCTTGGGGCCATCACTTTGGCCACGCCGTAGAGCACGCGTTCACCTTTTTGGTTGACCAACAAGCAGTCCAGTTCAATGGTCTTTTTATCGTCTTGTTTGGCTGTGCAAGTGACGGTCACGTTGAGCGTGTCACCAATTCGCACAGGGCGGCTGAAGTGCAAGTTTTGCTCCAAGTAAATCGTGCCTGGACCTGGAAACACAGTGCCTAACACGGTGCTGATCAGCGAGCCACCCCACATGCCATGACCAATCACGCCATGGAACAACGTGGCGTTGGCATACGTGGGGTCTAAGTGCGCGGGGTTGGTGTCACCCGACACAGCGGCAAAAGCTTGGATATCCGCCAGCGTGAGTGTGCGCACCATGCGTGCCGCTTGCCCCACCACGATGCTGTCGTAGGGGTAGTTTTCCAGCCACTCGTTGTGAGGGTCGTTGGTGGTGTCGAGGATGTCGTTCATGGGGGTCTTCAGTTCACGGCATGGCTGCCGGCATCTACATAAATGGTTTGGCCTGTCATGCCGCTGGCGGCATCAGTGCACAAGAAGGTGCTGAGGTTGGCAATCTCTTCCAGCGTCACCAAGCGGCCCAAAGGCGCTTTGGCCATGTTGCTTTGCATGAGTGCATCAAAGGCTTCGATGCCCGATGCGGCACGCGTGGGGATAGGCCCAGGTGATACGGCATGCACGCGCACGCCTTGCGAGCCGAGCTCCAAAGCCATGTAGCGCACCAACGATTCGAGTGCAGCTTTGACAGGCCCCATCAAGCCATAGTGCGGCACGGCTTCGTCAGCCCCCAAATAAGACATGGTGACCATGCTGCCGCCCTGTGTCATGTAAGGTGCGCACAGTTTGGCGAGCGTGGCGAACGAATGGCACGACACCTCCATGGCACGTGCAAAGCCAACGCTGGAACTGTCAATCACACGGCCATGCAAATCGGCCAACGGCGCCCAAGCGATGGAGTGAATCACAAAGTCCAGACGGCCAAACTTAGCGACGGCGTAGGCCACCAAATTTTCCAACTCTTCTGGTGTTTCGATGTTGCAGGTTTGCAAGTCCATGCCCAGCGGCTGGGTGAGTGGCTCGACAAAGGGACGTGCCTTTTCATTCAAGCACGAGGCCACCACCTCAGCCCCCATGGCCTGCGCTTGACGCGCACAACCCCATGCAATGCTGTGCTCGTTGGCCAAGCCCAGCACCAAACCTTTTTTGCCTTTGAGATCAAAGGCAGACATCGTGTTCATAAAAATTCCTCAAAACCGCCAGCGGGCTCAAAACGGCCCGCCACAAAACGCAAACGTGTCGGCCCGCGCATGGCACGCTGCGTCACCGAATGACGCACATCACCGGGATAGCACAGGGTACGCACACCCTCGTCATCAAACGGCTCGGGCAAGATCACCGGTGGTGTTTGTTGTTTGGCACAGTTCAACACACTGGCCGTACAGGTGTGTGACAGCAAAGACACCAAGGTCATGATTTGCGGTGGCGCCAGCGGCAAGCCGCCTGCCCAATAGCGGTCCAAAGCCTCGCGCGGGCTGAGCCACACGCTGTCGATGGCTTCGATGTTGTCGTGAATCGGATGCTGCCCCGCGGGCAACACAGCCACAAAAAATCGGGTGTCAAAACGTTTGTTGGTCACCGAAGGCTGCACAGGTGTGATCCAACGCGACCAGGGCGCCAAGTGCTGCGTGTCCACACGCAAACCTGCACGTTGCAACACCTCGCCAAAGGATTGACCACCATGAAGCGCTTGTTGCCATTGCAGACGTTGCGCAGCGTCATGCGCCAAAGAGCCATGCAAGCGGGCGTACAACACGCCGCACTCTTCCAGCACTTCCCTGACCGCCGCCACATACAAACCAGCGGCGGTGTGTTCGGATAACTCGGGCTCACCCAAGGCACTGTGCAGCGCTTGCGGTGAGACATCGAGATGGGCATGCAAATCAGGCGCGCAATCTGCGTCATCCAATTTGCCACCCGGAAAAACATAAGCGCCACCCAACACAGCCGAAGCCATGTGGCGGCGCAATAAAAAGACTTCTAGGCCTTTTTCGGGGTCATCACGTAACAACACCACCGTGGCCGAGGCCCGCGGTGGTGTTGTGATGACTTCGCTGTTGAGTTGCATGAACCTCAGCGATGAATCAACGAATTACTTGCTTGGGTAAGCCAAGTCAACGCGGCGGTTTTGTGCCCAAGCGGCTTCGTCATGGCCTGCGGCCAAAGACTTTTCGCTACCGAAGCTGACGGGTTCAACTTGACCGTCTTTCACGCCATAGGCTTTCAAGCCACGCACCACAGCTTCAGCACGCTTTTGGCCCAAAGCCAAGTTGTACTCGCGGCCACCGCGCTCGTCGGCATTGCCTTCGGCACGAATTTTCAACGCTGGGTTAGCAGCCAAGTATTTACCCTGACGCTCAACCACTGCAGCTTGGTTGGCTTTGATGTCGAACTTGTCGAAGTCAAAGTACACGCTGCGCTCTTTAGAAATCAGGCTGTTGGGGTTCAAGTGATCAGCAGCCACAGAAGCGACAGCGGAAGATGCTTTGGCATCCGACACGTTGTCCAACTTGGTAGAGCTGCAAGCCGACAACAAAGCGACTGACACGATAGAAAGAAGGGCAAAAAGGCGTTTGGACATGAGAGCTTTCATTTTTAAATTAACCCCACAATTTTAACGGATGACTTTTTTGGATCGAAGTGTTGTTTTTTTTGACACTTCTTAAAATTCTTTTAAAAATCAACAACATAGGAAATATTCTTAATATTGATTCTTTTAAATATATCTATGCATCTAAAAGTATTCAATTAGGCAGGCAAAAGCCGTTTCAGCCTCTATTTGCGGGTAAAACGGCACATTGACTGGCTGAGCGAGGCCCATGTAAATTCCATTCCCCGCTAGAAATTTCGGGCGCTTCTCAAATGCAGCATGGCCTCCATGCGAAGGATAAAAAGATGTCAACATTCAAAATTTTGGTCACCAGTCAAAAAGGTGGCGTCGGAAAAAGCACCGTTTCAGCCAACTTAGCCGCTTACTTGCGTCGCCAAGGCCAAACGGTCACCTTGATTGACTTTGACACCCACGGTTCCTCCAGCACTTGGTTAACACGCGCACCCAATATTGGTGTGGTGGTACAACACCATGTCTTGCCTTTGGACCAAGGCGGCAACCGTCCGATCTTGGATGCGCGTCTGCACTTGCGCCGCGCCGCCAGCAGCTCTGAAGTGGTCATTTGTGACCTGACGTGGACCGACTCCATCGCAGGCGAGCTGATGTTTGAATACGACTTGGTCATCGTGCCCACGTCCGTGTCTGAAATTGAAATGGCCGCCACCGCTGGCTTCCTGAGTCGCCACCGCTGGGTGTTTGACTCTGCCATTCACACGCCCCCCACACTCTTGGTGTGCCCCACACGTGTGCAACCCGAACAACTGCAAAGTGATGTGTTCTCTAAGCAACGCTTCCCTGTCAGCTTCATGCTTGCACCGCCTGTGCTGGAAGCCCAATCGGCCCGCGAAATGTTTGAACGCGGCTATTTGATGGACTTGCAAGATGCTTGTGGCGCCTCCTTCAACGAATTTGGTAAGTCTGTGTGTGCAGCTCGCGAAATGCGCGAATCTGCCCAAGGCATGCGTCAAACCAACAACTCACGCATCACCACCCCCACACCTCGCACGGCAGGTATGCCAAACGCAGCCACTGCGGGAGTGAGACGCAACAACGCGTTGGCGAACTCGGCTACGCTGTCGAGTCAATATTCCATCTTGGGGCGCCACCGCATGCAAAAAGTTCGACCAGAAGACATGGCCAACAAATCCGCACCACATGCGGGGACACCACCGTCCACACAAATTGCGTCCATGGGCATTCCCCAGTTCCTCAAACGCATGTCTATGGGCGTGATGAGTAAATGAGCACCGAACCGCAATTCTTGTCCTTCAAAGGACTCAAGCAATACACGCCTGAAGACGGGTGGGGGCAAGTCAATTCGATCTTGCAATCCCACACGCAGCAAGCATCGGCACCTGCACAGCCTTCGTACCAGCCTCAGTCACAACACGCTGCAGCACCAGAAAACGTGCCCACGTTGACGGAAACCCCTGAGGCCAGCGACAACGCATCACCCATGTTCGACCCACTCATCCATGAGTTGTTTGAGCAATTGCGTGTGCCTCCTAGCGACGAACTGACACAAACATGGCGCACCATCGCGGCTGAAGTGAATTTACTCACCCAGCGCATGGCTTTGCAACGCGAGTTGCAAGAGCGCTTGCAAAAGCTCGATCAAGATTTGCTCGATTTGCGCGGCACGATCTTGTCGCACCTCGCAGATGTGCAGCATGCGGCAGACCAACAACTGTCCTCCGCGCGCTTACGCGCCGAAGTCTCGGCTTTAGCGCAATCCAAACTCGCAGCCAAGCTGACCCACAAACGATAAACACCATCCAAGCCAAAGGAGCGCCTCGCATGCTGGACAAACTCAATCAGATTTATCCAGTGCGCTACACAGCGTTCATGGCCTCGGTGGTTTTACTGATCTTCACACTGCTTGGTGCAGCTGTGATGGGGCTGAGTGGTTGGTGGCCCGCGCTGTTTTTATGTCTCAGCGTCATCGGCCTGTACGACTTGCAGCAATCGCACCATGCGATCTTGCGCAACTACCCCATCCTTGGGCATTTGCGCTTCATGCTCGAAACCATCCGACCTGAAATTCGCCAATACTTTTTAGAGTCAGAAACCGAGGCTTCGCCTTTCTCGCGGGCTCAACGCACCTTGGTCTACTCACGGGCCAAGGGCGCTTCTGACAAACGACCTTTCGGCACACAACTGGACGTGCGTGCCATCGGCTATGAATGGATCAACCACTCCATCGCCCCCACCAAACTATCCGGTCACGACTTCCGCGTGAAAATCGGTGGCAAAGATTGCACACAGCCCTACGACATCAGCCTGTTCAACGTCTCGGCCATGAGCTTTGGCGCGCTGAGCGCCAATGCCATCCAAGCCTTGAACTTAGGCGCCAAACTGGGCGGTTTTGCGCACGACACGGGTGAAGGCTCGATCTCGCGTCACCACCGCGTCAATGGCGGCGATTTGATTTGGGAAATCGGCTCTGGCTATTTTGGCTGCCGCGATGAGCAAGGGCATTTCAGCCCCGAGCACTTCACCGAGAACGTGCGCTCACCGCAAGTGAAGATGGTGGAGATCAAACTCAGCCAAGGCGCTAAACCTGGACATGGCGGCGTTTTACCCGGCCCCAAGGTCACAGAAGAAATCGCAGAAGCACGCGGCGTGATGGTGGGCCAAGACTGCGTGTCTCCCGCCACCCACAGCAGTTTCACCACCCCCTTGGAATTGATGGCCTTCATCCAACAGCTGCGTACCTTGAGCGAAGGCAAGCCCGTGGGCTTCAAGCTCTGTATCGGTCACCCCTGGGAATGGTTTGCGATTGTCAAAGCCATGCTAGAAACCGGCATCCAGCCCGACTTCATCGTGGTCGATGGCGCCGAAGGTGGCACAGGCGCCGCGCCGCTTGAGTTCTCAGACCACATGGGCATGCCCTTGCAAGAAGCGCTGCGTTTGGTGCACAACACCTTGGTCGGCGCAGGTTTGCGCGATGCCATTCGCGTCGGTGCCAGCGGAAAAATCGTGAGCGCCTTTGACATGGCACGCACTTTGGCACTGGGTGCTGATTGGTGCAACAGCGCGCGCGGGTTCATGTTTGCACTGGGCTGCATTCAAGCCCAAACCTGTCACACCGGCAATTGCCCCACCGGGGTCACCACCCAAGACCCCACACGTCAAATGGCACTGGTCGTGCCCAGCAAA
The DNA here is from genome assembly GCF_002943475.1 of Limnohabitans sp. TS-CS-82. Lineage (NCBI taxonomy): Bacteria > Pseudomonadati > Pseudomonadota > Betaproteobacteria > Burkholderiales > Comamonadaceae > Limnohabitans > Limnohabitans sp. TS-CS-82. Next base: position 218,160 of record NZ_PTQX01000001.1, read on the forward strand.
GCCGAGCGCGTGCACAACTTCCACACACACACACTGGAAGCCTTGCAAGAATTGATGGAAGCCTCAGGCTTGCAAACGCCGCATGACTTCACACCGCGCCACATCATGCGCCGGGTGAGCGAAACGCAAACACTGCATTTGTCTGACCTGGTAGACACCATCGCACCCGACGCCTTGCTGAAAAATGATGTGAGCGCATTGCCTGCGGTGTTCAGCGATTGGCCGCTGAGCAGCGCAAGGAGCTTTGCAGTCCAAACGGCATAAGCCCAAACTCCCATGAAAAAAGGCGGCCTAAAGGTCGCCTTTTTTCGTTCATCCACCAAAGATCAGTCAGGAACGCGAGGGTACTGAATGGGTTTTTCCCGCACGATGACTGGCTGAGGCGCTGCGGCTGCGGCAGCAGCTGCGCGGGCTTTCTCTGCCGCGCGCTCAGCGGCAGCGGCCTTTTCTGCGGCAGCTTTGTCAGCCGCCGCTTTGGCTGCACGGGCTGCTGCCGCACGTTCGGCAGCGGCACGTTCAGCGGCAATTTGCTCAGCTGATTTCTCTTGTTTCTCAGGCTGCATGCGCATGGCCACTGCACGCTCGGCAGCCGCTCTTTGCTGCGCCAAACGCTCAGCAGCAGAGGCTTTTTCAGAGGCAGCGGCAGCTTTTTGTGCATCAAAAGCCGCCTTCTGTGCATCGCCCGCAGCTTTGGCCGATTGCGCAGCTTTGTCTGCAGCTTTTTGAGCCTCCCCTGCTGCGGCAGCAGCCTTCTCCACCGTTTTCTCAACGTTCTTGATGGCCGCTACTTCTGCGGCCGTCTGTGCGCGTTCACGCACTTGCACAGCCGCATTCAAATCAGATTTGATTTTCTGAATTTCAGTCAACAACACTTGCGTGCTCGGTCCTTGCGGCGCGGCAGGTGCGGGTGGTTGGACACGCGCAGATGCTTTTTCGGCCACAGACTGCAACTTCGAGTCAAACGACTGGAGCTTGCTTTCCAAACCCGTCAACTGCTTTTGCATGTCCTTGAATTTGAGGTCGCTGGACTTGTTGGCTTCCACCGCCACCACCGCAGGCATAGCGGCCATGCTCTTGCCGATTTCTTCCAAGCGTTTCGCAACTTGGGTTTGGGTGGTGATGACTTCGTCTTGCTTTTCGGTAATTTCAGAAAAGTCAGAATTGGTTTTACCGATCGCCGTCAGGCTGGCATCGACCTCGATCACACGCTTGGCCATGGCATAGACCATGGTGTCGAGCTCTTTGATGGACTTGCTCATCTTCAAGGTGATGGCAAAGAAAATACCCATCGCAATCAACAAACATGCGCAAAACGCCCCCAACATGATGCGTGAATGCATCACATTGCGGCGGTTGTTTTCTTGAATCTTGGACACCACAGCGCGCATGGTGGCACTGACGTCAGCCGCAATAGAAGCCGAACGTGTGGAGACCTCAGCGGAGTCAAGCACCACCGATGTCAGTTCTTCAATTTGACGTGCCACCTCGTTGGTGTCTAGCGATTGAGACGCGATTTCGTTCAAGCGGTCCGCAGTTGCCCCAACATCAACGATGGCTTCTTCAGGCGTGACCACCTCTTCTGCAGTTTTCTGTTCTTCAGCCATGTTCAAGCCTTTGTTGTCTTGTTTCGTTCATCAAGCCGGTCTAGGCGGGCGTTGAGTGTGTGTATGTCGTCCGTGAGCTTGCCCATGCGGACATGTAGCTCTTCAACCCATAGATCGGCTTGAACTGGCGCGTCTTGAGTGGCCTCTGTGGGCGCGGGGTGCGCAGACACCTCAAACACCGGTGCAATTGGCAGCGCTTCGGCTGGCGCCTCATCGACCAGCTCGGTGAGCGTGGGCACCTGAGACAGCGCTTCGGCTGTTAAGCCTTCAGCGTCTGGGGATAAATCAGGCACCGAAATATGGGGCAATGACTCAGGTTGATAACCCGGCTCAAACGGCGGAGGCTCGACATGAATACCTTCATGCACAGGCGCATCAGTGAGGCTGGGTTGGTCGTGTTCTTGGCTCATAAGGCGCGTTCCTAGCTAGGCGTCAGGACTTCGTAAATTGGGTTTTCATCGACTTGGTGCTACGCAACCAGCCTTTGGCCAGCAATGGGCTGGACTGCATGAACGTATCGGCTTGAGTCTTGGTTTCAAAAGGCCCAGCCACCAAAATGAAATAGCGCTTGCCCGAGTCTTTGTGGCGCGCACGCATGATGCGGGCCTTGGCATAAACCGCATTGCTGCGCTGAAAACTGCGCATCTCATCTTGCGTGTCCATGGCGGCCAGTTGGACCACATAACCATTGGTGGGCAATTGGTTGACCCATGCCTCATCTGAATTGGCCTCTGGTTTGGCTTCCGCCTTTGCCTCAACCTTGTCAGCGGGCTTCTTTGCCTTCGGCTCGGCCGATGCGACAGCGACGGGTTCAGAAGCCACCACCGCAGCGGGCACGGCCGACACAGCCATGGCACTGGCCGCAGAGGCCACTTGGTCGGCTTGGCTCGCCACGCGCGCAGCATCGCTGGCCACGGATGCGGCCAGCTCTGCAGCAGCCAAGGCCTCGGCACTTGCGGCTGCAGCAGCGGCAGCAGCACTGGCCGCTTCATCAGGGGCAGCCACGGCGGGTGTGCCGCGCAGCAGATATTTCTTCAACAACTCAGCTTCTTCCAGCACCAAATCTTTGTACATGAAGCCAAACGTAGCCATCGACAAAAGCAAGACCAACAGCACCCAACCTGCGTACGATTTGCGCGCAGGACGTTTGAACAGGTCCACATCGGCAGATGCCGCTGTTGCGCCAGCCAAAGGCGTTGGCGAACTCAAGGTAGGTTCACGTGAGGCGTCGGGAGCAAGCGCAGCAGCAGATGCCGTCACAGGCGGCACAGATGGCGCAAGGGCGGGCGCAACCGATGACAAGGGAGGCGGCACAAACGCGGGCAAAGGCTCGACCTCCAACTGGGGCTCTTGCTTTTTACCAAAGCCTGGCACGCGCCAAGCCGTTTTGGTGGGGAGGTTGAGCAGCTTAGACACAGGCGTCACTTCATCGCTGAGCGTGGGTGGCTCTGGCAAGAAAGAAGGCTCAATCAAGGTGGGTTCAGGATCGGGTGTGGTAGCGACCCAATCGGTTAATTTTTGCTTGGCCTCACCAGCTTCGGTTTCAACTTCCCACTTGAGCAAGTTTTTGCCAAACGCTTCCAACTTGCTGTGGTAGTTGCCAGCGCTGTTGATGAGCAAAATCACGCTGATGTTGCCAGCCGGAAAACCATTGACCAAACGGGCCAACAACTGCAACTCAAAGTCTTGCATCAAGATCGAGTCACGGAATAGCAAGAAGCGACGTGGCGCGTGTTTTTTGTCTTTCTCCAGCGCTTGGTCGAGCGTGATTTCAGACAGAATTTCGTTGAACTTTTGAACCAGCTTTTCTGAGTTGGTCGAGCTGCACCACTCGATGTGGCTTTCACCCTTGGCGCGCAGACGCTCTTCAAACAAGCTGCCGTAGTCATCGAGCACCCTGTCGTGGTCGCTCAACACGGCAAGATTGATACTGCCTTCGGTCAAAGACTTCAGGAGGATTTCAAATCGCAACCGGTCACCGGGGCTTTGGTAGATGTCAGTCATGCAGGCTCAAACTTCGGGTCTTAAGAGTTCATCAAAGCGCCGTTCGAATCGAACTTCATGTCGTTCGGAACGGAGGGCGATGGTTTGACCACTTCCTGGCCACGACCATAAGACTGGTTCAGGCTGAACACATAGGCAATGACCTGCGCAACAGCGTGGTACAGCGCCTCTGGAATCGGATGATCCAGCTTGGTCGTGAAGTATAAGGCGCGAGCCAACAAAGGCGCCTCAAAAATATAAACGTTGTGCTCTTTGGCTTCCTCACGGATACGAGCTGCCAAGCCGTCTTCGCCCTTGGCAATCAAGAGCGGCGCACCGTCACCCATGGGGTCATACGACAGGGCCACCGCAAAGTGTGTGGGGTTGGTGATGACCACGTCAGCATCTTTGACTTTGCTCATCATCTTGTTGTTCAAGATTTCATGTTGGCGACGGCGGATTTGGCCCTTGACCTCGGGGTTACCTTCCGAGTTCTTCATCTCGTCGCGCACCTCTTGCTTGGTCATTTTCAGTTTTTCGTTCAACTGATGGCGTTGCAGTGGCACATCGACCAAGGCCACCAACACCAGACCGAGGCTGAGCCAAACACATGAATCCACAATGATGGTGCCAGCCACTTTGATCGCGGCATTCAGATCCATCTGCGAGATATGCGTGAGGTCTTCCAAGTTGTTCATGACCGAGACCAACAAAATGGCACCGACCAGCAAGAACTTGATCAAGGCTTTGCCCAAATTGATCAAGGCATCTTTGCCAAACATGCGCGCCAAACCCGTCATCGGGTTGAGCTTGCTGAACTTGGGCATGACCATTTGGGGCGAGAAGATCAATCCCCCCGCCAACGTGGTCGACAAAATAGCGATCACATACAGAATGGCCATCAACGGCAACACAATCAAGAAACCATCCACCATCGAGTTACCAAAAATTGCGGGCAGCAATTCGGCCTTGTCGGTGATGCGGCGATCAAACTGCAACTGGCTTTTGAACAAGCTACTCATGCCGTTGAAAATTTGGTGCCCCATCATGCTGAAAAACATGGTGGCGATCACCATCATGGCTGCAGGCGCCAATTCTTGCGAACGCGCGATTTGCCCGTCTTCACGGGCTTTCTTCAACCGCTGCGCCGTGGGTTCTTCGGTTTTGTCTTGGCCGCTTTCTTCCGACATGTCAGCCTCCCAAATACGAACGCAGCATCATGAATGCCTGCGTCCATACCCAATCAATGCGAGCCACGTTGTTGCCCATTGAAAAAATCATGACGATGAAACCCGTCAAGATCAGCGCGGGAAAGCCCACGGTAAAAATATTCAAGCTGGGTGCCGCACGGGCCACAAAACCCAAACCCACGTTGATGAACAGCAACGTCATCATCACAGGCAAAGCAATCAACAAAGCACCCAAAAACATCATGGAGCTCCAGTTGATCATCTTGCCCAACATGTCTTGGCTGAAAAACGGCTGGCCAATGGGGATGAGTTTGAACGATTCCATCACCAAGCCAAACACAATCAAATGGCCACCCATGCCCAAGAAGACCAGCGTGCCCATGATGTTGAACAACTGCGATAACACCGGCACGCTGCCCATGTTGGGGTCAACCATGTTGGCCATGGACAAGCCCATCGAGCCCGACATGGCTTGGCCGGCTACCACCAAGGCGGCCGAGGCCACTTGGAACACCAAGCCCATGGTTAAGCCAATCAAAATTTGACGCGAAATTTCCATCAAGCCGTCGGCAGTGACAGGATCAATCTTGGGAATCTCAATTTGCTGCGATACAAAAAATGCCATCGCAAACGCCAGTGACATGCGAATGCGCATATTCACCGCACGGGCCGAAAAAATAGACGTGAACGCCAAAAACGCAGACAAGCGAAGCAATGGCCAAATGACGACCAAAAACTTGTCTAGGATTTCAATGAGCGAAGCGTTCATGGCGTCAAGGCGAGTTACATGAACAAGCTAGGGATGCGGGTGAAGATACTCTTGGTGTAGTCCACCATCGTATTGATCATCCAGCCACCGGCCAGTGACATGGTCAAACCAATCGCCAAAATCTTAGGAATAAAACTCAAGGTTTGCTCGTTGATCGAGGTGGCGGCTTGAAAAATACCCACCACCAAACCCACGATCAAACCCACCGCCAGCAAAGGGCCTGAGATGATCATCGTCATCCACAGGGCCTGGCGGGCCAAATCAACAACTGCTGCGCTATCCATGATGCGGCTCCTTAAAACACAAAGCTGTTGGCCAGCGAGGCCATCAACAGCGTCCAACCGTCAATCAGCACGAACAGCATGAGCTTGATCGGCATCGAAATGATCATGGGCGACAACATCATCATGCCCATGGACATCAACACGCTGGCAACGATCAAATCAATCACCACAAACGGGATGTAAATCAAGAAACCAATCGTGAATGCACTCTTGATTTCAGACGTGATGAACGCTGGCATCAAGGTGGTGAATGGCACTTGCGTGGCATCTGTCAATTCACGACGGTTAGAAATTTGCATGAACATGGCAATGTCGTCTTCACGGGTTTGCTTGGTCATGAAATCGCGCACAGGCACTTCGGCTTTGATCAAGGCTTTGTCAAAGTCGAGGTTGCCGTTCATGTATGGGCCAATCGCTTCTTTGTAAACCGTCTCAAACACGGGCGACATGATGAAGAAGGTCAGGAACAAAGCCAAACCGACCAATACGGTGTTGGGCGGCGTTTGCGCGGTGCCAATGGCTTGACGCAAGATCGAGAGCACGATGATGATGCGCACAAAAGACGTCATCATCAACAGCATGGATGGCAACAGCGTGAGCGTGGTCATCAAGCCCAGCAATTGCAGGCTCATGCTGTACTGCTGACCACCTTTGCCAGCGCCCGACACGTTGACCAAGGGAATGCCTTGGGCGTGGGCCATCATGGGCAACGAAGCCAACGCCACCAAGAGCAAGCCCAAGATGACGTAGAGAATTTTTTTGGTGATGGGCTTACGCAGCATGGCTGGCCTCCTGCGTCCAAGCGTGCAGTGTTTTCACTTCTGCGGGGCTGACACTGGCCAGCACCATTTGGTTGTCGACTTGGATCAACACCATCTTGTGCTTCAAGCTCAAAGGCAAGGCCTCCAGCACTTGAATGCGTTTTTCTTCGGTACCATTCGCTGCAAAACCGCGGTTGCGCTTGACCCACCACAGGGCGCCGCATAGCAGCAGCAACACGCTGAGCGTGCTGGCAATGAATTGACCCCAATCGAAACTTTGCATGATGTTTTTCCTGTGCGCGATGACGGTTTTTTGACACTGGACGTGCCTATCTCTAGGGGTATTGCAAGGCACGTGCCAGCTTCTCGGCACGGTATAGTTATTTCATGCATCACCTCAAAGCCCTCCTCCTTGCCAGCCTCGTGCTCACCAGCAACCTCACGCTTGCCGCTCAGTGGATGGCGGTGGGTTTGTTTGACATCGGTACTTTTTATGTAGACCTCGACAACATCACCCATGCGGGCGAGAACCACAAAGCGTGGACCATGCTGGACTACCGTGATCCCAAAGTACACACCCCCACCGGCAAGAACTTCAAATCCACCCGCATGCAAATGGAGTTCAACTGCAAAGAACAAACCGTGCGCACCCTATCGCTGTCGTATCACACCGGTGTGCGTTTGAGTGGCGACACCTTGTCGACCGAAGGTGTGATTGGCCCGTTTGAGCCTGTGCCACCCGAGACCCCCATTTTCAAAATCATGCGTTTGGTCTGCTAAGCACACATGGGCTTGCTTCGCGATCTGATCCATGCAGGCGGCACGGGTGGCCTGAACTGGCACGTGCATGCGCATTACGCGCGCAAGCGCTGGCAACCCACGGTGCAGTTGGTCGATCAGTTCTTGGCGCAAGTCACGCCAAAGTCTGACCACTTGTTGCTCATAGGCGGTAGTGCTGGCTGGATGATGCCGCCAAGCTGGTTGGCGCGTTTCAAACGCATCGATGCTTACGACATTGACCCTTTGGCACCTTGGCTGTTCGACTGGCGCCATGGCCGCAGCCTCAGGGCGATGGGTATTGAGGTGCATCACCATCGCTTAGATGCGCTGGTGGCTTTGCCAGAAATCTTGAACGAACGCCCACAAGCTTGCATTTGGTTTGACAACGTGCTGGGCCAACACCGCTACCGCGTGCGTGATGAAGCGCGTGTGGAACGCGAACTGGGGCAACTCAAAACCACACTCCAAGGCCGCAACTGGGGCAGCTTGCATGATGTATTGTCAGGCCCCACCGATGGACGCTTGCTGCCTGCAGGTTTGAATGTGTGGAGCCACCACGTCTCGGCCAAGCAAGGCATGGTGCCTGCGTTTTCACAAAAGCTGTTGGCCAGTGTGGGCGCCAAAGAGGTGTGGCAAGACCACCTCACGGGCCATGTGTTTGCACCAGATACGCACACCACATGGATGCCTTGGGCGTTCAAACCCAGCTACTGGCATTGGCTGCAAGCGGGTTGGGTCAGTGCTTGATCAGTGCTTGAGGTTGTAAAGAGTGACGCCTGCGGCATCCATTTCTTTTTGCTCGCGCTTGCGATGAAAATCACGCACCGCCTTGAGGTCTTGTTCGACCAAGGTTTCCATTTGGATGCGTTTTTGCTCAGCCGCTTTAAGGGCTAAACGTTTGACCTCGACCGCGTGCTGCGCCTCCATCAAGTCAATGTCTACACGACTGATGAGGGACTGCAATTGCTGCATGAAACCCCGAAAATTCAACGTCTCAGACATGCTGTGAGCGCGGCTTTCTGCCTCTTTGCTGCGTCGCATGTAATCAACATACAGCAAGTTCATACGTGCACGGCTTTGCTCTAAATGCGAAGCACGGTCACGTTCTTTCTTAAGCTCTGCGAGGGCTTCATCGCATTTTTCTTTGGCTTTCTTGGCCAACACAGGCCATGCGGCGCGTGGCTTCATGACAGCATGTGGCTCAGTTGGTTGCGCGTCATCGCGTAGTCCTGGCCCTTGTCCATGTCTTGGCGCAAAAAGTCCACCATTTGCTCGCGCAGGCGAATGGCGTCGTCCAACTCGGGGTTGCTGCCCGCTTCGTACGCACCCACTTGCACCAAATCGGCGTTTTGTTGGTAGACCGACCACAAGCGGCGCAGCTTGTTGGACTGCTTCAATTCTTCGGGGCTCACCAAGGTTTGCATCACACGCGAAATCGAACCGTTCAAGTCAATTGCGGGGTAATGCGCTTGGTCCGCCAAGCGACGTGACAACATGACTTGACCGTCGAGCGACGCACGCGCGATGTCCACAATCGGGTCGTTGCCGTCATCGCCTTCAGCGAGCACGGTGTAAATCGAGGTGATCGAGCCATGGCCATGGCGGCCTACACCACCACGCTCAATCAAGTTGGGTAACAAAGCAAACACGGAAGGTGGATAGCCTTTGGCAGTCGGTGGCTCGCCAATGGCCAAGCCAATTTCGCGTTGGGCATGGGCCACACGGGTCAAGCTGTCGCACAGCATCAACACGTTTTTGCCTTGGTCGCGGAAATATTCAGCCACCACGTGTGTCATGTGCGTGGCCTTGAGGCGCAGCACAGGCGACACGTTGGCGGGTGCCGCAATCACCACCGATTTGGCCAAGCCCTCTTCACCCAACGATTCATGAATGAACGCCTGCACTTCGCGGCCACGTTCACCAATCAAACCAATCACCACGATGTCGGCTTTGGTGAAGCGCGTCAGCATGCCCAAGAGCACGCTCTTACCCACACCAGAGCCTGCGACCAAACCAATGCGTTGGCCACGGCCAATCGTCAATGCGCCATTGATGGCCTTGACACCCACATCCAAAATGTGGTCAATCGGACCGCGCTCCATGGGGTTGAGCGGGCGGCCCAACAGGCTGAGCTGATCGGGCAAGTGCGGCATGGGCTTGCCATCAATCGGCATGCCTCGACCATCAATCACGCGGCCTAAAAGTTCGTTGCCCAAATTCACCATGCCGGAGTTAGACATCACGCGCACCGTGTCACCAGGGCCCACACCGACGGGGTCGGTGAAGGGCATCAGATACAAAGTTTTGTCGTTGAAACCCACGACCTCGGCTTCCACGCGGTGGCCGCCTTGGCCAATCACTTCGCAGCAGGCGCCCAAGGGAGCCATGATGCCGCGCGTCTCCAAAGTCAGTCCCACCAAGCGCACCAAGGTGCCGCTGCGTTGCGGCTCAGGCGTGCGCAGCTTGGGCAAGCTGGTCTGAACTTCTTTGGCAAAGTCGAGCATGTTTATTTACCGACCTGAATCATGCCGCGAATGACATTGGCCACGCGACTCTGGTCGGCTTGCACCACCATGCGCACCACGCCCACTTTGTCTTCGTAACTGTTGGCGCTGTTGAGCAACTCTGGCGGAATGGTTGGCTTCTTGGCTTTTTGTTGTTCTTTGCGGATGCGCTCTTTGATTTCGGCCAAGGTCTCGCCTTCGCGAATTTCAATTTCACCTTCGCCCAAAGCTTCTTCTTCGTTAGCCGCTTCTGCGGTCTCGGCTGTGGTGGCCTCCCCTTCTGTGGGTAAGGCATCTGCGGTCACTTCTTCTGCGTGCGTTTCCACCGCATCAGGCGTTGCAGACTGTTCAGCCACCATCTCAGGCGCTTCATCCACCACAGGTTCTGGCACCACTTCAGCCACAGGCACGGGCACCACTTCGGGTGCTGGCTCGGGTTCGAACACAGGCTTTGGTTTTGGCTTTTCGGGTTTTTCCAAAAGCAACATTTGGTATTTGATTTTGTCGGCGCGTTGGGCCTCAAACAATTCGGCTTTGCGAATCATCTCGCGCTCCACCGCTGCAACCGCTGCTTTTTGCATGTCGCTGTTCGATGCTGCATGGCCCACCATATTGAGCACAAAGGGGCGCACGATGGTCACGATCACGACCATGAAAATCAAACCCATCAACAAAGTATTGATGACATCAGGAATGAACATCGCCGTCCTCCGCTTCTTCTTGAACTTCTAAAATTCGTTGTGCCAAAGGCGATTTGGCACGCCACTCGTCCACATCGACCAGCAGGGCACGTGCCAAGCCTTCGAGTCGATGTGCGACCAAATCTTCCACCACCGTGTCATTGGCAAACACGCGCACACTGCCCATTTGCATGTCATGCACGGCTTCGAGGCGCATGCCTTGGATGAACTCAGAGGCATGTGTTTGCAAGCGCTCTTTGTCTTGTGGGTTGAGTTCCAACACCACGGCACCATGCACAGGGTGATCTAACTCATCCAAGCAGCGTTGCACCAAGCGCTCAATGGCTTTGCTGGATGTTTGCAGCTCACCCACCACCACTTGCTCTGCAATGTGCAGGGCGAGGCGTTTGAGTGGCTCGAAAAATTTCTTTGGGTCTGCAATCAAAGCACCCAGTTCGGTCGAGACGTTTTCAAACAGCACACGTTGCGCAGCCATTTCTTCGGCCACCGCTTCACGCGCTGCTGTGTCACCTTCGGCCAAACCTTGTGCTTTGCCCTGCTCTAAACCTTGCTGCAAGCCCTCTGCCAAACCTTCAGCTTTACCTTGCTCGAGTCCTTTGGCAAGGCCCTCAGCCATGGCTTTTTCAACCGCTTCGGCCAACTGCACCGCAGCTTCTTCTTGGGCTTGGGCCAGGCCCTTGGCAAATTGTTCGGCTTCGCGTTGTTCCACCTCTTCAGGAGGAATGCCACCGACAACCGCAGGCAACTCAGGCTCTTGCGGCTCGGTGATCACAGGGGCTTCTTCAGCCACCACCTCTGCCACGGCGTCTTCGCTCGCAGCCAGTGTTTCAGGTGATGTTTCTAAATGAACCACCACAGGCTCAAGCGCATCCACAGGTGCGGCCTCCAACACCTCGGCTTCAACGATCACCTCGTCCGGCACATCGGGATGAATCACGATGGGGTCGGCCACTTTGTCGTCTGACGTGATGGGGCTGACCACCAAAGTTTCAGCCAATTCGGCTTGCGCCATGGCACGTTTCAACACCTCGGCATCCACGTTGGCACGCAGCTTCGAGACGCGCGTGGCCCCGAAGTGGTCCATCACAAACGGCAAATGCTCATTGGTTTCTGTGCCTTCTTGGGGCGCAGGTTTTTCTTCACCAAACGATTCGTTGCGGTACTCCCCCTCTAGCAGCGCCAGCGAGGCTTGTGCCTGTTTGCTCAGCGGCTGCTTGGTGGGCTGGTAATGCGCGGCCGAGAACCCGCTGGACTTGGCGGGAAAGCCAAGCTCAGCAAACGCCTCTGGCTCATCGCTGGTCCAGCTGGTCGTGGCATAGCCACGGCTGCTCAACTTTTTAGCGATGCCGGCATTGGGCTGCCAAGGAACGTCAGCCCGAGCGGGATGGGGTTGATTAAACAAAGTCTGCGCCGCCCAAGATCAATTCGCCCGAATCGGACAACTTACGCGCCTTGCGCATGATCTGCTTTTGCGCGTCTTCCACGTCGGCCATGCGTTGTGGGCCTTTGGCTTCCATGTCGTCGCGGAACATACCGCGCGCACGTTCGGACATGTTGTCGAAGAAGCGCGCTTGGCAATCTTCGCTGGCGTTTTTCAAAGCCATCATCAACAAGTCTGGCTCCACCGCACGCATGAGCACCTGAATGCCTTTGTTGTCCACGCTGACCAAGTTCTCGAAGGTGAACATGTTGTCTTGAATCTTGAGCATCAAGTCGGGGTCGATTTCATTCAGGCCACTCATGATGCTGTTTTCCAGCGCAGTCTTCGTCAAGTTCATGATCTTGGCTGCGGCTTGCACGCCACCAAAACTGGATGACTGTGCCGATGCGTTCTTAGAGAACTGTTGCTTCATGATGGCTTCGAGCTCGGCCATGGCAGACGGCTGCACGGTGTCCAAACTGGCCACGCGTTGAATCACTTCAGGGCGCACATCGGGTGGCAAATAGTTGAGCACGTCAGCGGCCACTTCGCTCTCCAAGAGCGACAAGATGATGGCCACTACCTGGGGGTGCTCGCCGCGAATCATGTCGGCAATGCCACGGGCGTCCATCCACGTGAGGATGTCCAAACCTTTGGTGCCTTGGCCCGGCATGATGCGGCCCAACACCGAAGCGGCTTTGTCGTCACCCAAAGCCAAGCGCATGACTTTTTCAACATAGTCCGCACCACCGATGCTGACGTTGTTTTGATTTTTCAAGTGGTCGACAAATTCGTCGAGCACAAAGTTGACGGCTTCTTGTGAGAAGTTAGCCACCTGCACCATCGCAGCGCCCAGGGCTTGGACTTCTTTGGGGCTCAGAAATTTGATGATTTCCGCTGCTTGCTCTTCGCCCAGCAACAGCATCAACACGGCAGCACGCTGGGTGCTGGTAATGCCTGCGAGCTCGGCCCGCAGTTTGTCGGTCATCACAATAGTGTCGTCAGCCATGATTCAAATCCTCGGAAAATTTATTACTTCTCGATCAAGCTCTTGAGCACACCCGCCACGCGGGTGGAGTCCTCAGCCATGATCATGCGAATCAACGCCACTTTATCGTCATACGAATTCGCTGTGTTGAGCAAGTCGGCAGAAATCGACTGCTTCTTAGGCTTCATGCTCGCCATGCGGGCCTTGACCTCTTCTAGCGTTTCGCCTTCTTCAATTTCAATGTCGGCACCTTCGGCCTCTGCGGCTTCTGCGGCGGCGGCATGTGCAACAGCGTCAGCTTCAGCTTCAACCGCTGCTTTGGCAGCCATCTCGACAGCCAAGGCTTCGCGTTCAGCAGCCAAGGCTTCTTCACGCAGACGGGCTTCTTCACGCAAACGAGCTTCTTCAGCGGCCTTGGCTTCGGCAGCCAGTCGTGCTTGCTCGGCCGCATACGTGGCTTCTTGAGACAAGCGGGCAGACTCTTCAGCGGCACGCATGGCCTCTTCAGAAATACGCAGCATCTCGCCGTCGTGTGATTTCTTGGCAAAGGCGGCAGCGGCTTGGGCTGCTGCATTCTCAGCGGTCGCCACATCAATCGCCATCTGGGCTTGGTTGGTGGCTGCATCAGCAGCAGCCGCAGCCAAGGCTTTGGGATCGATCTCGGGGGCCAACAAGCGGCGCACCATCGGACGAACCACCGTCAAGAGGATGAGCAAGAAGATGCCACCCACCACACCGGCGTTCACCATGACTTGGTAGTTTTCATCACGCCACCATGGAATCACAGTGGGGTCGTACTGAGGTTCAAACTTGGTGCCCACCACAGTGACCACGTCACCACGGTCGTTGTTAAAACCAACAGCGCCTTTGACCAATTGGTTCAAGCGTTCGATTTCTTCTGGGGTGTAAGGCACTGAGGTTGGGGTTGAACCGTCGGCGTTCTTTTCGACCTTGGCACCCGGGGCCACAGGACGTTCGTTGATCAACACACCCACACCAATTTTGGTGATCGTGCCCATGGCACCTTTGGTGTGACGCACGGCGCGATCGAGTTCGTAGTTTTTGGTGCTACGGGCTGTCACTTGCACGCCTTTTTCGCTCACGCCCTTTAAGGGGTCGGCGTTGGTTTGCGTGGTGGCTTGTGGGTTGGTCGGCGCTGGCGGTGTGTTGGACAACGAGCCAGGAATACCAATCGCATCACGGAAGGTGTTGCGGTCTTCCACAAACAATTCAGAACGTGTCTTGGGACCTTTGTCTTGGCCATCAAATTCTTCGTTGGTCACTTCGGTTTGTGTGAAGTCCAAGCTCATACTCACCTGTGCGGTCACGTTGGTCTCGCCCACGATGGGCGCCAACAACTGGATCAAGCGGGTGCGATAGAGGTCTTCCATCTGTTGCTTGTGTGTCAACTGTTGTGCGGTCAAGCCCAAAGGCGCTTCCGTCAACATGTCGTTCATCAAGCTGCCAAAGTTATCGACCACCGACACGTTTTCTGGTGCCAAGTAAGGCACGCTGGAAGCCACCAACTGGATGATGGCTTGCACGTTGGCCGATGAAATGGTGCGGCCAGGCAAACGCGTGATGATCACAGAAGCCTTGGTGGGTGCGCGGTCACGCACAAACACGCTTTGCTTGGGCGCGGCCAAATGCACACGTGCTGTTTTGATGCCGCCGATTTGCACAATGCTGCGCGCCAGCTCTTGCTCCATCGCGTTGTTGTAGCGCACCTGCTCCATGAACTGGCTGGTGGTCATGGCGGGCATGTCTTTGAGGTTGTCCATGCCAGACGCTTCGGTGCGTGGCAAACCTTTAGAAGCCAGCAACATGCGGGCTTCTTGGTAACGGGTGGTGGGCACAGAGATTTGGCCAGTGTTGGCATCAACCTCTGGCTTGTACTCACCGGTCTTCAAGGCTTCGATGGCCAACTGCTTGTCTGCATCGTTGAGCATCAACACCAATGGACGGTAAGGCGTGGGCTTCATCGAGGTGAAGAACACAGCCACTGACATCAGCAGCATGAAGATCACCACGAAAGGCAAAGCCTTGCGCACGCTGGGTTGGCGCAACACGTCCATCACCACCGCGCCTGGGCCTTCTTTGGCGTTGAGCCATGCGGGCATGTTGTTCGCATTGCCTGCGGCTGAACCGTTGGCGCTGTTCGCGCCAGTGGTTTCAATGCCTGTGGCCACGGGCATGCCCACAGCGTTCATGTTTAAGGTATCAGTTGCCATATCAGTCTCTCAATCCTGTATCAAACAGGCATGTTCATGATTTCTTCGTACGCTTTCATCACTTTGTTGCGTACTTGCAAGGTGGCTTCAAAAGCCAGCGACGATTTCTGCATGCTCAACACCACTTCGGTGAGGGGCACTTCTTCGCCACGGTCGTAGGCGTCTTGCATAGAGGATGACTTCAGTTGCGTCTCGTTGACGCTGTCGAGTGCGTTTTGCACTGACTTGAAAAAGTCAGGTTGGCCTTGAATCTTGGCGGGTGATGTTTCACCAGCAGGTGAATTCACACCGGTGGCCTGCGTCTGGTGCGAACGCAGGGTTTCAATCATGGATTGAATATTGGCGTTGGAGATGCGATCAATCATGCGGAGGCTCCTTCATGCATGCCACGGGTGCGCATTTGCGCCAGCTTGTAGCGCAAGGTGCGTGGGCTGATGCCCAACTTGGCAGCCGCTTCCATGCGGCTGTCGGTGCTTTGGATGGCGGCCATGATCACTTGCAGCTCGCTGGCTTTGACCGCGCTGTCCAAGTTGATGGGCGCTGCTGGCTCTTCACGCATCTCGATCGGCGCCATGGGCGCTGGGTTGTATGCAGAGACAGGGGCGTAATACGTTGGCGTTACAGCAGCTGGCATCAAAGGGGCAGCCGGTGCGACAGCCACAGGCATGTCCACTACTGGGGCTTGTGGCAAAGCCTCCGTCATCGCTGGCATGGCTTGCTCGTCCATCTGTGCATCATCAAACATCAAATGTGCGGGGCTGATGGTGCGGCCACCGCTCAACACCACGGCGCGTTGCACCACGTTTTCGAGTTCGCGCACATTGCCAGGCCAGGGGTAGCTTTGCAACTGCACCTGCGCTTCAGGCGTGACCGTGAAAGGCAAACCACCTTTGACATGACGGGCCAGAGACTGAGCCACCAAAGGCACGATGTCGCCTGGACGGTCTTTCAAGGGCTGAATGCGCAAGCGGAAAGTACTGATGCGGAAATACAAGTCTTCGCGGAATTCGCGTTGCTCGATGGCGAGCTTCAAATCTTTGTTGGTCGCCGCGATCACGCGGATGTCGAGATCGATGGTGGCTTCGCCGCCCAAACGGTTGAGTTTTTTCTCTTGCAAGACGCGCAGCAACTTGGCTTGCAAGTTCATGGGCATCTCGCCAATTTCGTCCAAAAAGATGGTGCCGCCGTGGGCTTGTTCAAACAAACCTTTGTGTTCTTTCAAAGCGCCGGTGAAAGCGCCCTTCTCGTGACCGAACAACATGTCTTCGATTAAGTGCTCTGGCATGGCCGCGCAGTTGAGGGCCACAAACGGGGCCTTGGCGCGAGGTGAAGACTCGTGTAACACACGGGCCAACACTTCTTTACCTGCTCCCGTAGGGCCCACCAACAAAGCAGTCACATCGGTTTGTGCCACGCGTTGAGC
The DNA here is from genome assembly GCF_002943475.1 of Limnohabitans sp. TS-CS-82. NCBI lineage: Bacteria > Pseudomonadati > Pseudomonadota > Betaproteobacteria > Burkholderiales > Comamonadaceae > Limnohabitans > Limnohabitans sp. TS-CS-82. The sequence continues at coordinate 234,798 of NZ_PTQX01000001.1, forward strand.
CAAGGCCAACAAATGCTGGCTGATGGGATCCACGAACACGTAGCTCTTGGTTTTGAGTTCAGGAGCGTTCAAGCCTTTCACAGCGCCTTGCCAAGCTGCGGCAGACCACTCGTCTGACGACAACACATGCAAAGCCCCCAAACGCATCGCGTCCACAGCCACTTCCATGCGGCGACGGTCCACGCGGCACAGCACGGGCACGGTGTGGCCAAGTTGGGCAATGAGGGTTTGAACTTCTTGGAGCAGCTCGGCGCTATCGCCCAAGCGAATGACCAGCACATGTGCGCGGCGCAGAGCCAGCGTGAGGTCGCCCAAGGTAGAAACAGTTTCCAGACTGATACCTGCGGCATCCAGCTGGGCGCGATCTGCGGCGTCGATTGGACTGAAAGGGTCCAACCACACAGCATGAATTACGTTGACAGAAGAAGCATTCACTTTGAGTACAGTCCGAAATAAAGGTAAGACTGTTATGCAAAGGCCGTGCCAGGTCGTTTTGTAACCTATGTAATTAAATTAATGTGCGTAATGGGCCTGCGAAGGTCAGTTTCTCGACGTTGCGACGAGTTACCGACAGGCTTATTAGAGGCTTTTTGGGCCTTATTCGCTGATTCTTGCTTGGCTGGTTTAGGCGAGAAACCGCCACAAAACCGCCCGTCCGTGCGCAGCACCTCCAAAGAGGGAACCACTTTCGAACGAAAGCCCATGAGCTTGCAGCCATAAGGCATGCGTACATCCCAAGTGATCGCCATGTAGCGACACTCCCAGCAATTGGGCCCCTTCGGTAAGGGTGAAGATGGAGGCGTAGTGCCTTGGCTATTCATGCCTGAACTCAGATGAGTAGCTCTGGGGTGGATTAACCGCCCAAGAGCTTGAGCACTGACTGCTGGCTGGTGTTCGCTTGCGCCAACACTGCCGTCGCGGCTTGTTGCATGATTTGTGTCTTCGCCAACTCGGTAGAAGCCTGCGCATAGTCCGCATCTTCAATCTGGCTGCGAGACGCAGACATGTTCATCGACACGTTGGTCAAGTTGTTGATCACGTGGTCGAGTCGGTTCATCACCGCACCCATCGTGGCACGTGTGGCGTTGACCTTGTCCATGGCGCTGTCGAGCATGTTCAACACAGCTGTCGCACCGTCACGGGTATTGATTCGCACTTTGCGCGCATCTTCAGCCAAATCGGCATCCGCTGTGATTTGACCCGTGATAGGACCACCCTTGCCAAAGTCAGCCAAATCGATCGTGATGACTTGGTTGGCACTCGATCCCACTTGGAAAGCCATGCGGCCTACGCGTGGTGGATCCATGTCTTGACTTGCACGGCCACCGAAGCTGCCTTCGTTGAAACCCAGTGCAGAGAAGTTACTCATGGGGCCAAAACCATCCGCACCGCTGCGAATTTGGATAGGACGACCCGTGATGTTCATCATGTTAGGAGGCAAACCATCGGCGCCAGGCAATGCTGGTAACACCGGTGCATCTGACGTCAATTTGACAGTGCTGTAGACGGTTTTGATATCCATCGCACTGACAGGTGCAGACGAGCTGCCCAACACGTTGGTCAAATAAGCTGCACTCATGTCCACCGCAGACACGTCAGTCTTGCCTTGTGAATTTGGCGTGATCGTGCCCAATTTCAAAGTTTGTGTGCCTGCAGTGCTGACGGTCGGACCGCGCAGATCAAATGCAGTGCCTGGAACCGTCGACGTGATCAGCACAGATGCTGTATCCGAAGGATCCACTTCAACCTTGATATTTTTCAAGCCGGCTGTGCCGCTGATGGCCAAAGCCAAAGCTGATGCAGTTTCGACTGGCGTAGCGCCATCTGGCAAAACCGCTGTTTCGACCTTGACGCCGTTGATGTACACCGAAGCTTTTTCGCCCGGCGTCGCACCCACACCGCCGGCTTTGATGCGCGATTGCTGAGCAATCGCACCACCTTTGTCCAAACCGAAGTTGGCGGCAGTCAGTTCATCTTTGCTGGAGTCAAGCCAGACCGACAAGTTGCGACCGTCTGTTGCCAGGGTCACGCCTTTGCCGTTGTCTGTCGCAGTGACACCATGCTGGCCAATGCGTTCGTTGATCGCCGCCACCACTTTGGCACGGCGTGCTGTTCCGGTTTCGTTCTGAACAAAATCAACTTCAATTTTTGTACCGTTGACCCACAACTCTTGTTTGCCACTGACAGGCGTGCCGGTGTTGGTGAAGATACCTTCACTGACAGCGGGGTTAGCCTCAGCCGTGACACCCGTCAAGCTGGTGCTGGCGTTGATGGCCGCAGCCAAAGCCAAACCACTGGCAGATGGGTTGCTGCTGGAGACGAGTGTGTTTGAAAACTTGTCGTCGTCCGCGGTTGTTGGGCGAATCTTGATGCCATTGATTTCAAGGTCATCCATGCCCAAGTTTTTGGTGGCTGCCACTTGGTTCGCAGTGACCTCTGTCGCTGCCACACTGATGGTGGCGCTCGAGCTGACTTCTGCAGTCAATGTGTATGACTCGCCAGGCGTGCGCGCTGTCAACAAAATCTCACCCAAAGTTTTACCCTTGGTTGCGTAGACGCCCAAGATCGACTTGGCATTGATTTGAGCAATCAAATCTTCCGCCACGTCTTGTGGCTGGTCATCCACAACAGCCGCTGCAGACGTAAAGGTTGTGCCATTGATGACAATACTTGCGGTGTCGCCCACTGCGGGGTTTGAGGTCAACAAGACACTGCTCACCTGTGCCACCGACGCTGCGACGGGTTCACGAGAGCGGGTATTCAGAATGGATTCGTTCTTAGAGAAGTTGCCACTCACCAAACCTGCGCGGGTGATATCGCCCGTTGCGCTGGCACCCAGCACCACTGGCGCTTGAATTTTTGATTCCAAAGAAATCGTGGAGCTTTGAACACCTTCACGCAAACCCACACGTTGGCCAAACACCATCGCATTGCTTGAGTCAGAAGTTTCAAAACGCACTTCGATGTTGCGACCATCGGGCGCCACCAGGCTGATGCCTTTGGTGTCTGAACCTGAGTCAATCGCCGTCACACCTGTGCGGTCGCTGATCAAGTTGATCGCACGCACCACGTTTGAACGTGTGGCTTGCGAGTTATTAAAAATCGTTGAAATGTCAGCCGATGCATAACCGTTGACAAACACCACACCTTTGGTCACGGGACCACCAACCATCGATTGGCCGGTCATGATGTTTTCATTCACTTTGGCAAACACGCCTGTGCCGGGTGTCCTGACCGCATATTCAGTCGTGGTGTTGACCACACTGGCCATGCCGGTCGCGCCTGGCACCACTTCTAATTTGGAGACGTTGCCCTCTTTCGATGGAAAGTTGACACCAATCACAGCAGAGCCTGCTGCGTAAACCACGCTGCGGTCTGTGCTGTTGTCATACAAAGGGCTGGCTTGCATGGCAGCCGCAATTTTGGCGGCAGCCAAGGCAGGCGTGTTGTCGTCATTCGTCAACACCACGCTCACACCGCCGACCGTAATCGTGCCGGGCATCGGTGTGCCGCTCAAGGTGATGGACTGTGCCTCACCTTGTGAAATACCTTGATCCACCGCCATGCGGTTGATCGCTGCAGCTTTGGCAATTGCACTGCCAGCTGCGTTGTTACGTGGTGACATCAAATCGTCAGCGGCATGCGATGGGCCAATGATGACGCCATTGATCGTCAAGTCACCTTCACGCAAGTTAGGAATACTGCCAGCCACGCCTACGCTCATCGTGACACCGCGTGTCGCAAAGTCCAAGCTCGCGCCTGTTGCGTCTTGCATGGTGTAAGTCAAGTCACCCGAAATGACCGAACTGTTCAAACCATCGGCCTTGGCAAACTTCACCACAGCTGGGCTTTGTGTCAGCACAGTACCCGTCATGGTGATTTGTTTGTTGTCAGTGGTCGTGAAAGTCGCTGTCACAACTGAATCATCTGCTGCCGCCTTGGCCACACTGAACGCCAAAGAACCGCTCTGTAAAAATTTGCCGTTATCGGCAAACACTTCGGCAGATTGAGTCGCGGCTTCTTGTGCTACTTCAACACCGTCTGCAGACAAGCTCAAGCCAGTTGCGGCCGTGTTGACACCCACAATGGCTAAGCCCACGTTGCCATCGGCCACGTTGTAGTTCAAATACATCTTGCCGGCTGTAACTGCATCTTCACTGATGGTCATGCCACGTGAGCTGAAGGTCGTGGAGTTGTTCAAGGTTGTCTTGATTTTTTCAACTGCCAAAGCCAATGTGTTCTCAGAAGAGGTGATTTGTACCGTCACACCCGCAATCGTGATGTTGCCGGGAGTTGGCGTGGCACCTGACAGTGTGAAGGTTTGCACCTCGCCTGCATCAGCGCCCGTCAATGTGCGAGCCGTGGTAGGCGTGATGAACACATCGCCAAATTGGTTTTCGGAGGTGACTTTATAAACCGGCATTTCACCGACTTGCTCACCCGCCTTACCGTTCAACACGGGGAAACCGTTCCACTCGGTGTTGTCGGCAATTTGAACAATTTGCTGCTTGAGCTGTTGGAACTCTAGGTCCAAGTAGCTACGGTCAGCATTGTTGTTTGTATCGTTGACGGCTTGAACGGCCAACTCACGCATGCGTTGCATCATGTCTGTGATTTCATTGGTCGCACCTTCAGCCGTCTGAATCAGACTAATGGCGTCACCCGCATTACGCACGGCTTGATTCAAGCTGCGAATTTGATGCGTCATGCGCGTTGCGATCGACATACCTGCGGCATCATCTCGTGCTGAGTTGATTCGCTTACCTGTCGATAACTGTTGCATTGCGACGCTCTGTGCGCGACCGGACGAACCGAGCGCCATCTGCGAAAACAATGCTTTAACGTTTGTGTTGATAACTGCCATTTTTTTCTCCTGACCTTAATTGGTCAATCAAACCCACCACTGGTTAAGCACTTACCGTGCCAACTATTTTCGACACTGCTTAATAGGGGTTTATCCCTTTTTTTCGATGTCAATTTGTTCATTTAAGTATTCAGTGGCAAGGTTTTGTCATCTCAGTGGCAAGCATTTGCCGCTTGCCGTTGAGGATGCGACACATTGCCGCTTAATGCTGCAAGCCCGCTGTGGGCAACATGGAATCGCTGAAATCATCCAACGACAACTTCTCTGCCAGCAACTCCAGTTGCTGTGGATACAACGCCAAACCTTGGCATGCAATCTCTAAGGCACGTGCAGGATCCAAATTGCATCGCAAAGCACGAACCATCATCACGTATGTAAAGGGTGGGGTCTTATCGCCCTGCACCACCATCAAGTCGTCAAGCAACTCAACAGCCAATGGCCAATCTTGGTTCATCATGGCCAACAAGCTAGTAATAGCCAAAATATCTTCGCTGTGTGGATGCAAGCTCATACCCGCATCGCCCAAGGCATTGGCCAGGTCCAATTGCTCGGTGGCGACCAAGGATTGAATCGCTTCACGAATTTCAGCGGGGCTGAAACGTTGAATGTTCTGCGCATTCAGCAAACTACCTGTGCCAGCTTGATGAATCAGTTCTTGAATAAGTGTCATGAGATGCTCCAGTTGAAGTGTCGGAAAAACATGCCGACCGCTTTCAAACGATCAGCGCATGAACACCCTTAAGCAATAGTGATGCCAGCTTGTAAATACCATTCGCCGCCCCGTGGCATGGCGATCGCCCTGGCAAAAAACCGTCAATATGAGCTGGCTTACAAATTGCTTGTTTTGCTAAAACTACCCTCATTCAGCAGGCCACCCCACAATGAATGCACGCAACCCCGTCTTTGACGCCATGAATCATCAAGAGCAAGCACAGCCAATTGGTTTAGACACCCTGTTCACCACCTGTGAACAGTTGCAGCAAGCTGGTCAAGCCCAAGAAGCCTTGAATTTGTATCAATCATGGCTCGCCCAGTCGCAAGATGCGAACCGTCACATGGCGTGGTTTAACTACGGGTCATTGCAACAAAGCACCGGCAACCCTGCTGCTGCCATAGAAGCCTACAAGGAATGCTTGGTGTTGCAGCCCAGCTTCCCGCAAGCCTTGATCAACCTCGGCTTGACCCTCGAAAAAATGGGCAAGCGCGACGAAGCGCTGCAACAGTGGGCAACCCTCGTCAGCAAACGCCTGCTCAAAGACGGCCCAAGCCCTGACATGTTGGTGCTGGCCCTGAACCACATTGGCCGAGTGCAAGAAGACCTCAAACAATACGACTTGGCTGAAGAAGCGCTAGAACAAAGCTTGGCCCTCAACCCCAAGCAACCGGGCGTCATTCAACACTGGGTGCATATTCGTCAAAAAGCCTGTGCATGGCCTGTTTACAAGCCACTACCCAATATCACGCAAAACGAAATGCTCATGGCCACGTCGCCATTGGCCATGCTGGCACTCACAGACGACCCTGTGCAGCAGCTGCTCACAGCCTTTGCCTTTGTGGAGCGCACCTATGGCTTCAAAGAAGAGTTTTTAAGCAAAGGCCGCGAATACCACCACGACCGTCTGCGCATTGGCTATGTCTCGGGCGACCTGTGCGTGCATGCCGTGGGACTGCTCTTGCCTGAACTGCTGGAAGGCCACGACAAATCAAAATTTGAAATTTATGGCTATGACTTCAGCCCCGAAGACGGCACAGCACACCGTGAGCGTCTGAAAAAAGCCTTTGACCACCTGCGCCCCATTCGCGCATTGACCGATCGACAAGTGGCCGAATTGGTCTTGGCAGACGAAATAGATGTACTGATTGACCTGCATGGCCTCAGCTCTGGCGCACGCCCTGGCATATTTGCACTGCACCCTGCCCCCAAGCAAGGCACCTACCTTGGCTTTATTGGCACCACCGGCATGCCCTGGTTTGACTTTGTCATTGCCGACCGCTATGCCCTTCCAGAAGAATTGACACCTTATTTCACCGAAAAGCCCTTGTATGTAGACGGCAGCTTTATTCCACTGACACGTGATGACACGCCTGTGCGTGAAGCCACACGCGCTGAATTTGGATTGCCTGAAGACGCGTTTGTCATGGCAGCGTTTGGTAATGTTTACAAAATCACGCCTGAGATGTTTGCGACGTGGATGGAGATATTGAAAGAAATTCCACGGGCTGTGCTTTGGTTGATTGATGACAATCCGACTACGACTAACAATTTGAAAAATCAGGCTAAAACGGCGAACGCTGATTTAAACCGCATACTATTCACGCCACGTGCGGCACATAGCGAATACAAAGCAAAATTAACAAAAGCAGACGTCTTTTTAGACACATTCCCGTATAACTGCGGCTCCACCACAAACGATGTAATTCAAGCTGGCATACCTATTGTCACGATCAGTGGAAAGACCCTCGTCTCTCGAATGGGTGGAAGTGTTCTGACTGCACTCAACAGAAATGATCTAATTACCATTTCAAACGATGACTATTTGAAAAAAATAGTCGATTTATCTACGCAGGAAATAAGCTTCGGAAATGAAATAAAGTCGCGCAAAATTAAATTTGCAACTTTTGACATAGAAAAAAACTTGGCGTCAACCAATTTCTCAAAAAAAGATTCAACTGACTTATATTTTAAAAATCAATGCAAATTAGAATCAAATATTAATAAACTTTCATTAATTACACATCATTACAACGGGCAAGAAGCTGCAAAAAAACTCGTCAAACATCTAGAATCAATGCCAGAAGAAATCAAAGATTGCATTGAACTAATTATTATTGACGACTGCTCAGAAAACGCCGAAAGTATTGAGTCAAATTTAGATAATTTTAAGCAATACAGAATTACCGATGATATCCCATGGAATCAAGCTGGTTCTAGAAATTTAGGGACTTTCATGGCAACCTCTCCATGGGGACTCTTCTTTGACATCGATCAACTTCCAAACGAAGCAGGATTATCAAAAATACTGAGCCAACTCGTGTCTCTCGACACTAAAAATTTATACTATTTTCATGTTGAAAACTTCATTGACAGCAATTTGAATGAAGAGCTCCCAATTCACCCCAATACATTCCTTGTGAACTTGGAAAGATTCAGATCAACATGTATGTATGACGAAGATTTTGCTGGCAATTACGGTTATGAAGACTTATATCTCCCCTTTGTTTGGGAAAAAAATGGCGGCAAGCGATCAATCTTTGGGAATGAGAAAATTTTCAAAGATGGAAACTTCAAAACTGCAAAATTAAATAGAGATCTCACAAAAAATAAAACACTTGCTGAGAGAAAAGTTGCCGAAGGCATTAAAAATCCAACAAACTTTCTGCGCTTTTGCTGGAAAGCAATGTAAAGCCAATCATTTTCAAAACCAAAATTATTAGGAGCACACGATGCAAACCGACCATGAGAACCCAGAATCAAATTCAATCAACCTACACTCATTCAAAAAAATGAATCTAGGCTGCGGTGTGAATTTAATCAAGGGCTACTTAAACATAGGCTACTGGAGCAATCTTGAAGCAGACGGTATTTATAAAGATTTAGCTGGGAACATGGGAACTTATATGTTTAACCATGATTTGGTTAAAGGTATACCGGCCGAAGATGAAAGCTTAGACGTGATTTATCATTCACATTTCTTAGAACATCTTTCATACAAAGAAGGCATTAAGTTATTGCATGAGGTATATCAAAAATTAGCGGTTGGTGGCGTTCATAGAATTATCGTTCCAGATATGGAACTTTGGATCAAGTCGTATTACAACAAAGATGATTTTTTCATTGACAAATACCGCGAGGAAGTCCTAAAAGAAGATTTCGAAATTTATCAACCACGAGGCGCTGCATTCATGGGAATGCTACATAACCATGAGCATAAATGCGGATGGGACTTTGAAATGCTAGAGTTTCACTTAAAACGAATTGGCTTTAAGTCAATTAAGCGAACCATGTTTCAAGAGAGCAGTCTAATTAATGAAATCGTAGAACTAGAACCATACTCGCCATTACGCGCAATGGAAAGTCTCTGTGTTGAGTGCATAAAATAATTAATTTATCAAAAAAACCCCATCTCGATTGAGATGGGGTTTTTTTTCAATCAACTCTTTGTTAATATTAAATTAAGACTTAATACCAATAAATGTTCCGCGTAATGCCGAATAATAATCTCTACCTAAACCTTGAACGATATTGGGGCGCAACGAATCAAACTCTTCCATGACCAGGTCGAATCCTGCGTCGTACATGCTTTGCAATAGGTATTCTTTTGTTGGCCAGAACGAGCGGTGGTTCTCCCATGACGACCAACGCATATTATCTTTGTCGCTTACTTTGGTATCTTCATTAAATTCCTCATACCAGCGTCCTTGAATGCCTTCGTTTTCTTCAAGGGCGCTTAGTTGGAACCTTGTATCGCTCAACCCAAGCTGATTGAAATCGTCCGTCAAAGCAAAATGCGTTTGAAGAATGAGTACTTTGCGTGTGATGCCACCTAGTACTTTCAAGTATTCTCTTGGCTTATCCAAGTGATATAAAAGTCCACAGCAAAATATGCCATCAAATCGACCATATTGCTCAACATTGAGCACGTCATTTTGTGCAAAGTGCAAATTGCTTAAATTGGTTTTTGATTTAACGTAGTTACAAGCAGCAAAATTGGAATCACGGACTTCAATACCAAGAGAGTCATAGCCCAATCGTGCAAATTCAGTGGCGTATCCGCCTTCCAAGCATCCAAGATCCGCAATTCTCAGCCGATCACGGTCACCCTGAAACACAGAATCGAATACCTTTTTTGCCGAAATAAGCCTAGGCTCTTCCGTCATGGCCGGAAGATTTTTATCTTTGGTATACGTCCCATCATCCAACAGGATGTTGTGAGCCGTAAAAAGTGGTTTTTCCATATGGATTCCTTTGTTAATTCATGTCAATTTTCAGACAATTAAACAAAGCAAAATTTAAGCCATACGGGCCTACCCCCCAAAGGTACTGAAAGGATGGATGAAGAATATCCTCATCCATCCTTTTTAGCGCTTAGACATAAGGTGCTGATTTCACTCCACCAAACAGTGCACCGGTCACAGTCTTATCAGTAACTGCATTCCATTGCTCTTGTGACATATTGTTCAGCTGTGCTTGTGTCAACACCTTCAAGTCAGCCACCTCTAAACTCGCTATTTGAGCTGTCGTCAAGGCCGCCACTTGGGTCGCTTTCATGTTGGCCACTTGAGCCGTTGTCAGAGCAACAATATCTGCTGTGCTGATTGCAGCAACCTGCTCATCAGACAACAAACGAAGCTGGTCCGTACCAATCACAGCAATGTCATCCGTTGCAATTGCCGTGATCTGCGCTGGGGTCAGTGCTTTGATCTGGCTGGTAGTGATGGCGTTCACTTGAGCTGTCGTCAATGCCACGATACCCGCGGTCGAGATGGCCTCAATCTGACTGTTAGTCATCTTGACCAAATCAGCAGTTTCAATCGCAGCAATCTGAGCCGTGGTCATCACGGCCACTTGCTCGGCTGTCAACTTACTGATCTGAGCGGTTGACAAGGCTGCAACAGCCGCTGTCGACAAGGCCACAACCTGCGCGCTAGTCAACGAACTCAACTGAGAGGCTGTCAATTGCTCAATTTGGCCAGATGCTGCCGCTGTCAACGCATTGATACCTGCAGTGCTGATAGAAGCAATTTGCTCATTCGTCAGCTTAGAGATATCAGCAGTTTCGATTGCAACCACTTGTGCTGTGGTCATCACTGCTACTTGCTCTGCCGTCAACTTGCTGATTTGTGCTGTGGTCAATGCCACCACTTGGTCTGTGGTCAAGGCTTTCACACCCGCTGTGGTGATGGCTTGCAGCGCCGTGTTGTTCAACGCTTGGATATCAGCGGTTTCAATCGCCACAATCTGCGCCGTGCTCATCACAGCCACTTGTTCACCCGTCAGCTTGTTCACCTGGGCCGTGGTCAAAGCTGGCACTTGGTCAGCCGTGGTCAACGACACAATCTGGGCCGTCGTCAAGTTAGCCACTTGCGTCGGTGTGAAGCTACTCAACTGCTCGGTCGTCAAGTTGCGAACAGCCGTAGTACTCAATGCTTGCACTTGGGCATTCGTCAAGTTCTGCAAATCAGCGGTCTCCAATGCTTGCGCTTGAGCCACCGACAACACACCTACTTGCTCCTCTGTCAGCTTGCTGATTTGAGCTGTCGTGAAGGCCGCAACTTGTTCAGCCAGCAGCGCTTTCACACCATTGGTGGTGATGCCTTGAATCTGCGCCGCAGTCAGTTTCTGCAAATCATCGGTCGCAATTGACTTGATTTGCGCCGTAGTCATCGCACCCACTTGCTCTGCCGTCAACTTGCTGATTTGATCGGTCGTGAACGACACAATCTGATCAGCGGTCAACACAGCCACTTGAGACGTGGTCAAGTTGGCCAACTGTGTAGCTGTCAACTTGCTGATTTGCTCGGTCAACATGCCCTTCACCGCTGTGGTGGTCAAGGCTTGCACTTGCGAGTTGGTCAACTGTTGAATATTGGCTGTCGTGATGGCCTGAACCTGAGCAGCATTCAACTCGGTCACTTGTGCCTCAGTCAATTTACTGATTTGCGCTGTTGTGAACGCGGCCATTTGATCAACCGTCAAAGCTTTTGCAGCCGTGGTGGTAATGGCTTGCAACTGTGCGGCAGTGAGCTTCTGCAAATCGGCCGTTTCAATGGTCTTGATTTGCGTCGAAGTCAACGTCGCCATTTGCGTTTCGGTCAGTTTGCTGATTTGTGCTGTCGTCAAACCAGCCAATTGATCAGCGGTCAGCACAGACACTTGGGCCGTGGTCAACGACGCCAATTGTGCTGTCGTGATCTTGCTCAGCTGATCCACACTCATGCCTTTGACGGCCGCGGTGCTCAAAGCAGCCACTTGGTCATTGGTCATCAAGGCCAAGTCAGCGGTTTCAATCGCCTGCACTTGCGATGCAGTCATCACACCCACTTGGGCCACAGTCAACTCACTGATTTGATCAGTGGTCAATGCGGTCACTTGGTCAGCCAACATGGCCTTCACACCAGCGGTGGTGATGGCTTGCAACTGAGATGCCGTCATCTTGATCAGGTCAGCCGTTTCAATGGCTTTGATCTGAGCCGTGGTCATCTTGTCGATTTGCGTCTCGGTCAACTTGCTGATTTGCGCCGTCGTCAAGCTCTCAATCTGGCTAGCGGTCAAGCTCACCACTTGTTCGGTACTCAAAGCGGCCAACTGCTTGGTGGTCAGGCTAGCCACTTGATCCAGAGCCAAGCCCTTGATGCCTGTGGTGGTGATGGACTGAATTTGTGTTTCAGTCAAAGCACGCAACGAGTCTGAAGCCAATGCTTGCAACTGTGTCACGCTGAGCTTGCTCACCTGTGTATCGAGCAAATTAGAAATTTGCGCCGTGGTGATCACCGCCATTTGGTCCACCGTCAGGGCCTTGATGCCATCTGTCGTGATGGCTTGCAGCTGTGCAGCTGTCAACGCTTTCACATCATCGGTGGCAATCACCTTGATTTGTGCCGTAGTCATCGCCTTGAGTTGATCTTCGGTCAACTTGCTTACTTGTGCCGTGGTCAAGCCAACGATTTGGTCAGCCGTCAAAGCCTTAACTTGTCCAGTGGTCAATGCAGCGATTTGTGCAGTGGTGAAGTTACTCACTTGGTCCACCGTCAAAGCTTTGATGCCAGCGGTTGTGATCGCCTGCACTTGCTCATTGGTCAATTTCTGCAAATCTGCCGTCTCAATGGCTTGCAGTTGTGCATTGCTCAGCACATTGATCTGACCTGTGGCAAGTTTGCTGATTTGAGCCGTGGTCAGTGCCGTGATCGACTCAGCCATCATGGCCTTGATGCCATCTGTGGTGATCGCCTGCAGCTGATCTTCAGAAGTCAACTGCACCAAGTCTTCCGTCTCCAGCGACTTCACTTGCGCAGTAGTCAAACCAGCCACTTGGGTCGCCGTCAACTTGCCAAATTGAGCCGTGGTCAAACTGTTGAGTTGGTCCACCGACAAGTTGGCCACTTGGGCTGTGGTCATGGCAGCCAATTGGGCTGTCTTCAGTGTGCTGATTTGGTCTGTAGTCAGGCCCTTCACAGCGGCAGATGTGATGGAAGCCACTTGGTCAATGCTCAACTGCTGCATATTGGCCGTGGTCAAGGCAGCGACTTGGGCAGAGCCCAAAGCAGCCATTTGGCCCACGGTCAGTTTGCTGATTTGAGCAGAGCCAATATTGGCCAACTGGTCAGTCGTCATGGCCGCCACTGCGGCGGTGGTGATGACTTGCAGTTGCGCATCGGTCAGCTTCACCAAGTCAGCCGTTTCAATGGCTTTGACTTGCGCCGTGGTCATGGCAGCCACTTGGGCTTCGGTCAGCTTGCTGATTTGCGCCGTGGTCAAGGCAGCCACATCACGTGTTTCCATCGCGGCAACTTGCGCTGTTGTCAAAACAGCCAGTTGATCACTGGTGATCGCTGCCACTTGTGTGGTGGTCAAACCCACCACTTGGTCAGTGGTCAGCTTGGCCACTTGGTCCTGGCTCAACGCAGCGATCTGCTGAGTGCCCATGCTGCTCACCTGCAAGGTGGACAACTTAGACACAGCCGCTGTCGTCAACGCATTCACAGCTGCTGTACTCAAGCTCGCCAAATCTGCGGTTTGCAGGGCCGTCGCTTGGGCAGTGCTCAGCACTGCGGCTGAATCTGCACTCAATTTAGCAGCTTGCGTTGTCGTCAACGCCACCACTTGGTCGGTGGTCAAGGCAACCGTTTGGGCTGTCGTCAAAGCACCGATGGCAGAGGTAGTCAAGGCAGCAAAGTCAGCCGTTTCAATGGCTTTGATTTGCGCCGTGGTCATCGCCTGCACTTGGTCGCTGTTCAGGACTGCGGCTTGGGCTGTCGTCAACGCAGCCACTTGTGCTGTTGACAACTTAGCCACTTGGTCTGTCGTCAAACCAGCCACTTGTGCCGTGGTGAGCTTGCTCATTTGTGCGTCGGTCAAACCAGCCAGTGCGGCCGTGGTGATCGAGGCAATGGCAGCGGTGCTCACTTGCGCCAAGTCAGCCGTTTGCAATGCGCCCACTTGTGCCGAGCTCAACGAACTCAAAGCATCCGTGCTCAGCTTGGCCGCTTGGTCTGTCGTCAAGGCCACCAGTTGATCGGTGGTCAGCTTGGTGGCTTGGTCTGTCGTCAAAGCTGCAATCGCAGAGGTACCCAAGGCTGCAAAGTCAGCTGTTTCCAGCTTGCTCAGCTGCGCTGTACTCATCACAGACACTTGCGCGCTGGTCAGAACAGCCGCCTGTGCAGTGGTCAGGGCCACCACAGCATCGGTGGTCAAGGCTTGTACTTGGTCTGTGGTCAGCTTGGCCACATCAGCCGCAGTGATCGCCTTGATTTGATTGGTCGTCATCTTGGCCACTTGTTCAGTGGTCAAGGTGCTGATTTGATCCGTCGTCAACGCAGCCACGTTGGCTGTGCTCAGAGCCGCAGTTTGGGCTGTGGTCAATGCCGTCAGTTGTGCAGTGCCCAACTTGCTGACTTGCGCCGTGGTCAAACCACTGATCGAAGCCGTGGCAATGGATGCCACTTGCTCTGCAGTCAACTTGTTCAAGTCAGCCGTTTCAATGGCACCCACTTGGGCACTGGTCAACGCAGCCACTTGGCCTGTCGTCAACTTGTCTATTTGCGCTGTCGTCAACGCCACCACTTGGTCTGTCGTCAAGGCAGCGACGCCCGCTGTGCTGATGGAGGCGACTTGTGTTGAAGTCAACACAGCCACATCAGCTGTCGTAATCGCCTTAGCTTGTGCCGTGGTCAACGCAGCCACTTGGTCTGTTGTCAAGGCAACGGTTTGCGCCGTCGTCAAGGCAGCCACGCTGGCGGTTGACATCGAGACCAGTTGGCCTGTCGTCAACGCAGCCAACTGGGCTGTGCCCAGCTTGCTCACTTGGTCTGTCGTCAAACCACGCAACGAGGCGGTGGTGATGGCAGCCACTTGGTCAGAGGTCAGCTTGTTGAGGTCGGCGGTTTCAATCGCACCCACTTGGGCACTGGTCAACGCAGCCACTTGGCCTGTCGTCAACTTGTCCACTTGGGCTGTTGTCAATGCCACCACTTGGTCTGTCGTCAAGGCAGCGACACCCGCTGTGCTGATCGAAGCGACTTGCACTGAGGTCAAAGCAGCCACATCAGCTGTCGTAAGCGCCTTAGCTTGTGCCGTGGTCAACGCAGCCACTTGGTCTGTTGTCAAGGCAACAGTTTGCGCCGTCGTCAAGGCAGCCACGCTGGCGGTTGACATCGAGACCAATTGGCCTGTTGTCAACGCAGCCAACTGGGCTGTGCCCAGCTTGCTCACTTGGTCTGTCGTCAAACCACGCAACGAGGCGGTGGTGATGGCAGCCACTTGGTCAGAGGTCAGCTTGTTGAGATCGGCCGTTTCAATGGCACCCACTTGGGCACTGGTCAACGCAGCCACTTGGCCTGTTGTCAACTTGTCCACTTGCGCAGTTGTCAACGCCACCACTTGGTCTGTCGTCAAGGCAGCGACACCCGCTGTGCTGATCGAAGCGACTTGCACTGAGGTCAAAGCAGCCACATCAGCTGTCGTAAGCGCCTTAGCTTGTGCCGTGGTCAACGCAGCCACTTGGTCTGTCGTCAAGGCAACGGTTTGTGCCGTCGTCAAGGCAGCCACGCTGGCGGTTGACATCGAGACCAATTGGCCTGTCGTCAACGCAGCCAACTGGGCTGTGCCCAGCTTGCTCACTTGGTCTGTCGTCAAACCACGCAACGAGGCGGTACGGAGTGCTCCAACTTGGTCAGAGGTCAGCTTGTTGAGATCGGCCGTTTCAATAGCACCCACTTGAGCACTGGTCAACGCAGCCACTTGGCCTGTCGTCAACTTGTCCATTTGCGCTGTCGTCAACGCCACCACTTGGTCTGTCGTCAATGACTCAACGCCAAATGTACTGAGCGCAGCCACTTGCAACGAGGTCAAGGCAGCCACATCAGCTGTCGTGATCGCTTTGGCTTGTGCCGTGGTCAACGCAGCCACTTGGTCTGTCGTCAAGGCAACGGTTTGTGCCGTCGTCAAGGCAGCCACGCTGGCGGTTGACATCGAGACCAATTGGCCTGTCGTCAACGCTGCCAACTGGGCTGTACCCAGCTTGCTCACCTGGTCTGTGCTCAAACCACGCAACGAGGCGGTGGTGATGGCAGCCACTTGGTCAGAGGTCAACTTGTTCAGGTCGGCGGTTTCAATCGCACCCACTTGGGCACTGGTCAACGCAGCCACTTGGCCTGTCGTCAACTTGTCCACTTGGGCTGTTGTCAATGCCACCACTTGGTCTGTCGTCAAGGCGGCTACACCCGCGGTGCTGATGGAGGCGAGTTGATCGGACGTCAAGCTGACCAAATCAGCCGTTTCCATGGCTTTGACTTGCGACGAAGTCAACACCGCCATTTGGTCTGAGCTGAGCTTGTTAATTTGGGCTGTGCCCAAAGCCACCACTTGCGCAGAAGTCATCGCTTTGACTTGGCCTGTGGTCAACACAGACAACTGGTCAGACGTCAAGTTGCTCACTTGCGCCGTGGTCAACGCGCTGACATTGGTGGTGCTCAAGGCAGCCACTTGGTCGGTGGTGAGGTTGGCCACTTGGGCTGTGCTCAAGCCGGCCACTTGGGCTGTGTTCAAGCCCGCCAAAGCGCCCGTACTGAGAGACGCCAAAGCAGCAGTGCTGACCTGGGCCAAATCAGCCGTTTGGAATGCAGCCACTTGAGCCGAGTTCAAAGCACTCAAAGCGTCGGTGCTCAAACTGGCAGCTTGCGCTGTGGTCAAAGCCACAATTTGATCAGTTGTCAGTTTGGCCGCTTGTGTGGTGGTGATGGCTGACAAGGCAGAGGTTGTCAAGACCGCCAGATCTGCCACCTCAATGGCAGCAATTTGGGCGGTGGTCATGACCGCCAATTGGTCAGAACTGAGCTTGCTCACTTGCTCGGTAGACATCGCTGCCACTTGCGAGGTGCTGAGTGCGTTCACCTGAGCCGTGGTCAACGAAGCCACTTGGGCCGTGGTGAGTTTGCTCACTTGCGTTGTAGCGCTCAAGCCAACCAAGGCTGCAGTCGTGATGGACTGAATCGCATCGGTGCTGAGCTTGGCCAAGTCGGCGGTTTCAAGCGCCGCGACTTGCGCAGAGCTCAAACCAGCCAAAGCAGCAGTGCCCAGCTGAGCCGCTTGCGCAGTGGTCAAGGCCACCATCTGATCCGTCGTGAGGTTGGCAGCTTGTGCCGATGTCAAAGCGCTGATGGCTGCGGTGCTGATTTTGGCTAAGTCTTCCACCTCAAGGGCTTTGACTTGTGCTGTGGTCATGGCCGCCAGCTGCGTAGAAGACAACTCGCTGGCTTGCTTGGTGGTCAAGGCCACCACTTGTGCGGTGGTCAGGCCAGCCACCTGAGCAGTGGTCATGGTGTTCATGGGCGTGCCCACCAACAAAGCGGCCAACTGTGGTGTGGTCAACGAGCCAACTTGGTCGCTGGTCAAGGCCGCGGTTTGAGCTGTGGTCATGCCGCTGATTTGGTCGGTCGACAAAGCACGCAACTGTGCCGTGCTGAGGGCCACCAGGGCCTCTGTAGAGAGCTTGGCCAAATCAGCAGTTTCCAACACCGCCACTTGGGCGGTCGTCAACGATGCCACTTGGTCTGTGCTGAGTTTGCTGGCTTGAACCGTGGTCAAAGCAGCAACTTGGGCCGTGGTGAGCGAAGCCAGCTGCTCTGTGGTGACCGCAGCCAATTGTGCAGTGGTGATGGCAGCAACTTGGTTGCTGTCCAGGCCACGCAAAGCTGCGGTGGTCAAGGCGGCCACAGCGTCTGTGCTGAGCTTGGCCAGGTCTGCCGTCTCTAGGGCCGTCACTTGTGCGGAGGTCAAGGCAGCGGCGCTGGTGGTGCTGAGGGCAGCAGCTTGGGCTGTAGACAAGGCCACAACTTGGTCGGTGGTCAAGCTGCGCGTTTGTGCGCTGCTGAGGGCTGCAACAGCTGAGGTGCTGAGCTTGGCCACATCTGCAGTTTCAAGCTTGGCCACTTGGGTGCCACTCAAGGCACTCACTTGGTCCGTAGTCAATGCAGCGGCTTGGGCCGTGGTCAACGCGGCCACTTGGGCTGTGCCCAGTTGTTTGATTTGGTCGGTCGTCAAGGCCACCGCTTGTGCGGTAGTCAGGGCGGCGATTTGTGAGGTGGTCAACGCGCTCACGGCACTGCTGCTCAAAGCGCTGACAACGTCGGTCGTCAACTTGACAAGGTCAGCCGTTTGCAGAGCGGCCACTTGGGTAGCCGTCAGGGCGGCTGCCGAGCTGGTGGTCAATTTAGAAACTTGCGCTGTCGTCAACGCTACCACCTGGTCGGTGGTCAAGGCGCTGGCTTGGGTGGCTGTCAAGCCCACAATTTGATCGGTGGTCAAGCTGGCCACTTGCGCCGTGCTCAAAGCGGCCACCGCAGCGGTGGTCAATGCACCCAGTTTGTCGGTGGTGAGGGTTACCAAATCGGCGGTTTCAATGCCCACCACTTGGGTGGCTTTGAGCGCGGCCATTTGGGTGGTGCTCAAGTTGGCCAACTGAGCGGTGCTCAATGCTTTGATTTGGTCAGAGCTCAAAGCAGCCACTTGGGTCGTGGTCAAGTTCTTCACTTGGTCGGTGCTCAAGCTGGCAGTTTGCGCGGTGGTCAAACCTGACAAGGCAGCGGTAGACAAGGCACGCACCTGGGCAGTGCTGAGCTGCGCGAGGTCAACCGTATCCAAAGCCGCAGCTTGGACATCAGTCAGCACAGACAACTGGGCTGTGGTGAGCTTGCCTACCTGGTCGCTGGTCAAAGCACGCACTTGTGCGGTGCTGAGCGTGGTGAGCTGTGAGGTGGTCAAGGCTTGAACACCGCTGGTGTTCAAGGCGGCCACGTCAGCAGTTTGCATCGCAGCCACTTGCGCTGTAGTCAACGCTGCCACTTGAGCAGAGCCCAAGTTAGACACTTGTGCGGTACTCAGCGCCACAACTTGTGCGGTGCTGAGGGCATTCAGTTGGTCGCTGCTAAGTGCAGCTGTGGCAGCTGTGGCCAACGCTGCGATGTCTGCCGTTTCAAGGGCACTCACCTGCTTGACACTCAGCGCTGCAACTTGAGCAGAAGTTAGGGCACTCGCTTGTGCTGTGCTGAGGGCTGCAATTTGGTCGGTCTTGACGGCCGTCAATTGTGCTGTCGTCAGCGCTTTGATTTGATCTGAGGTGAACGCATTGAGCTGTGTTGAGCTCAGCGCATTCAACGCAGCAGCCGACAAGGCTTGCACGGCTTGTGTGTTGAGGGCCGCCAAATCAGCCGAATCCATCGCAGCCACTTGGGCTGTCGTCATGGCGGCCGTGGCCACCGAGGTTAACGCTGCGGCTTGACTGGTGGTCAAGGCCTTGACTTGGTCGCTCGACAAAGCTCGCACTTGCACACCATCCAGGGTGGCCACGCCATCTGTGGCCAAAGCGGCGATGCTGCCCGCCGTGGCGGCACTCAACTGCTTGGCGGTCAGGGTGGACACTTGGTCAGATGTGAGTTTGCTGACTTGGGCTGTGGTCAAGGCGGCGGTTTGCTCGGTAGACAACACAGCAATATGGCCGGTGGTCAAGGCACGAACTTGGTCGGTCGACAACTTCGCCACGTTGGCGGTTTGCAGAGCCTTGATTTGCAAGGTCGTCAGGTTACTGACTTGCTCGGTGGTCAACACAGCAGTTTGTGCCGTGCTGAGCGTAGCAATTTGGGCGGAGCCCAAGGCGGCGATTTGAGCAGCTTGCAGTTTTTCAACCTTGGCAGCGCTCAAGGCGGCCACTTGTTCGGTGCTGAAGGCCGACACGGCTTTGGTGCTGATGGCACGCAGCTGATCGGTCGACAAATTGGCCAAGGCAGAGGCTGCCAATGCGCCCACCTGGGCTGACGACAACGCTGCCACTTGGGCGGTGCCCAGCTTGGCGGCGGCTGTGGATGTCAATGCGGCGGCATGGGCGGTGGTCAAACCGGCCACTTGGCTGGTTTGCAGCGCAGACAGCTGGTCGGTCGACAACGACACCACTTGTGCCGTGGTCAAACCAGAGATGGCCAAGCTGTTGAGTGAACGAATCTGGTCCGAACCCAATTTAGCAAGGTCAGCCGTTTCTAAGTATTGCGCTTGCGTGCGGCTCAATGCCGACAACTGCGCCGTACCCAAACCAGCGGCTTGGGTGGTGGTGAAAGCAGCCAACTGGTCGCTGCTCAGGGCCACAGTAGCAGCGCTGTTCAAGGCTGCCAATTGGTCGGTGCTGAGTTTGGCAAAGTCGGCGGTTTCAATGCCTTTGACCTGCGCGGCGGTCATGACCGACAGCTGGGCCGTGCTGAGGTTGGCCACTTGAGCCGTGCTGATGGCAGCGAGTTGCGCAGCGCTCAAGGCTTTGAACTGTGTCGTGCCTAAGTTGCTGAGCTGACCTGCGTCCAAGGCCGCCACTTGCGAGGTGGTGATGGCAGCCACTTGGGCCGTGGTCAAGCTGTTGAGCTGATCGGACGTCAAGCTACCCACTTGCGTGGTGGTCAGTGCAGCCAATGCCCCACTAGACAGTGCCTGCACTTGTGCCGTGGTGAGCTTGGCCAGATCGTCCCCAGCCAAGCCTTTGGCTTGGTCTGCGTTCAGTGCTTTGACTTGGGCATCGGTCAAATTAGAGACTTGCGCTGTCGTCAAGGCTGTGATTTGTGCAGTACTCAAACCTGCAATCGCCGCTGTGGTGATCGCACGCAGCTGCGCTGTGTCGAGTTTCGCCAAGTCTGCTGTTTCCAGCGCCTTGACTTGTGTGCTGGTCAAAGCAGCCAACTGGGCTGTACCCAGCTTTTCAATCTGTGTCGTGGTCAGTGCGGCCACTTGGGTGGTTGTCAACGCGCGTACCTGTGCCGTGGTCAAACCCGAGGCTTGTGCGGTGTCCAACGCAGCCACTTGGGCTGTCGTCATCGCAGCCACTGCAGCAGTGCTGAACGCTTGCACTTTGGCGGCACTCAGGCCTGCCAAATCACCCGCATCCAACGCGGCGACTTGCACGTCGCTCAAGGCTTTGACTTGGGCTGTGGTGAGTTGAGACACTTGCTCCGAGCTCAAAGCTTTGACTTGCGCTGTGGTCAATGAAGTGACTTGCGCTGTGGTCAGTTTGTCAATTTGGTCTGTGGTCAATGCAGCCACTTGCGCAGTGCTCAACTGAGCCACCGCTGCACCGCTGATCGATTGCAGCTGAGTAGAAGTCATGGCCGCCACGTCAGCGGTTTCAATCGCTTTGACTTGTGTGGCTGACAAACCAGCCACTTGGCCGTCTGTCAAGTTGGCCACCTGCAAGGTGCTCAAGCTCGCCACTTGGGTGCTGTCCAACCCTGCAATGGCCGCTGTGGTGATCGCACGCAGCTGCGCTGTATCGAGTTTCGCCAAGTCTGCTGTTTCCAGCGCCTTGACTTGCGTGCTGGTCAAAGCAGCCAACTGGGCTGTGCCCAACTTTTCAACCTGTGTCGTGGTCAATGCGGCCACTTGGGTGGTTGTCAACGCGCGCACCTGTGCCGTGGTCAAACCAGAAGCTTGTGCGGTGTCCAACGCAGCCACTTGGGCTGTGGTCATCGCAGCCACTGCGGCAGTCGTGAACGCTTGTACTTTGGCCACACTCAGGCCTGCCAAATCACCCGCATCCAACGCGGCCACTTGTACGCCACTCAGGGCGTTGACTTGGGCTGTGGTGAGCTTAGACACTTGCTCTGAGCTCAAAGCTTTGACTTGCGCTGTGGTCAATGACTTGACTTGGGCTGTGGTCAGTTTGTCAATTTGGGCTGTGGTCAATGCAGCCACTTGCGCGGTGCTCAACTGAGCCACCACTGCACCGCTGATCGACTGCAATTGCGTGGAGGTCATGGCCGCCACGTCAGCGGTTTCAATCGCTTTGACTTGTGTCGCCGACAAACCAGCCACTTGGCCGTCTGTCAAGTTGGCCACTTGCAAGGTGCTCAAGCTCGCCACTTGGGTGCTGTCCAACCCTGCAATGGCCGCTGTGGTGATCGCACGCAGCTGCGCTGTATCGAGTTTCGCCAAGTCTGCTGTTTCCAGCGCCTTGACTTGCGTGTTGGTCAATGCAGCCAACTGAGCTGTACCCAGCTTTTCAATCTGTGTCGTGGTCAACGCGGCCACTTGGGTGGTCGTCAACGCGCGCACCTGTGCCGTGGTCAACCCAGAAGCTTGTGCGGTGTCCAACGCAGCCACTTGGGCTGTGGTCATCGCAGCCACTGCGGCAGTCGTGAACGCTTGTACTTTGGCCACACTCAGGCCTGCCAAATCACCCGCATCCAACGCGGCCACTTGCACGCCACTCAGGGCTTTGACTTGGGCCGTGGTGAGTTTAGACACTTGGTCTGAGCTCAAAGCTTTGACTTGCGCTGTGGTCAATGAAGTGACTTGCGCTGTGGTCAGTTTGTCAATTTGGTCTGTGGTCAATGCAGCCACTTGCGCGGTGCTCAACTGAGCCACCGCTGCACCGCTGATCGACTGCAATTGCGTGGAGGTCATGGCCGCCACGTCTGCGGTTTCAATCGCTTTGACTTGTGTGGCTGACAAACCAGCCACTTGGCCGTCTGTCAAGTTGGCCACCTGCAAGGTGCTCAAGCTCGCCACTTGGGTGCTGTCCAACCCTGCAATGGCCGCTGTGGTGATCGCACGCAGCTGCGCTGTGTCGAGTTTCGCCAAGTCTGCTGTTCCCAGCGCCTTGACTTGTGTGCTGGTCAAAGCAGCCAACTGGGCTGTACCCAGCTTTTCAATCTGTGTCGTGGTCAGTGCGGCCACTTGGGTGGTCGTCAACGCGCGCACCTGTGCCGTGGTCAACCCAGAAGCTTGTGCGGTGTCCAACGCAGCCACTTGGGCTGTGGTCATCGCAGCCACGGCGGCCGTTGTGAACGCTTGCACTTTGGTGGCACTCAGGCCTGCCAAATCACTTGCATCCAACGCGGCCACTTGTACGCCACTCAGGGCGTTGACTTGGGCTGTGGTGAGCTTAGACACTTGGTCTGAACTCAAAGCTTTGACTTGCGCGGTGGTCAATGACTTGACTTGGGCTGTGGTCAGTTTGTCAATTTGGTCAGTGGTCAATGCAGCCACTTGCTCGGTGCTCAACTGAGCCACCGCCGAAGTGCCGATCGATTGCAGCTGGGTGGAAGTCAACACCACCAAATCAGCCGTTGCCAAACCCATCGCTTGTTTGCCCGTCAATGCTGACAGTTGTTCGGTGGTTAATTTTGTAGCTTGTGCCGTGGTGAGCGCAGACAACTGGGTACTGCTGAGAGCAGCCACTTGCGCCGTGGTCAGCTTTTCAATTTGTGCAGTGCCCAAGTTTGACAGTTGCGCACTCGACAGCGCTTTCACGCCAGACAACGACAGAGATTGAATTTGTGTGGATGAGAACTTAGCCAAGTCTTCGTTTTGCAAAGCACCGACTTGCACCGAGGTCAAAGCAGCCACTTGCGTGGCTGTGAGTTTTTCAGCCTGTGTGGTGGTCAATGCAACCACTTGATCGGTGGTCAAACTGGCCACCTGTGCAGTGGTGAGGGCTTGGACCAATGTGGTGCTCAACGAGGCGACTTGCGCCGTGGTCAAGCCCGCCACCGTAGAGGCTTTGAGTGACTGCAACTGATCCGTAGAAAGTTGCGCCAAATCAACGGTATCCACCGTTTTGATTTGTGAGTTAGACAGCGTCGCCAACTGTGTGGCAGCCATGCTCTTGAATTGAGTGCTGGTGAGCGCCGTCATTTGATCGGTGCTCAAGCCGGCCACACCGGCTGTGGACAGGGCTTGAATTTGGTCGGTACCCATGGCAGCCAAATCGACCGTGTCCAAGGCTTTGACTTGCGCAGAGCTCAAGGCATTGACTTGCGACGTCGTCAGTGCTTTGACTTGTGCCGATGTCAGTGCTGTGGCTTGTGCCGATGTCAAGGCACGGACTTGCGTGGTGCTGAGTGAGCGCAGTTGATCGGAACCCAAGGCTTGCACATCGGCAGCTTCCATGCCGGCGATTTGCTTGGCTGACAAAGCTGCCAATTGCTCAGTACCCACAGCAGCAATTTGAGCCGTGATCAATCCAAAAATTTGATCCACCGACATCGCTTGGATGGCACTGGTCGCCACCGCCTTAATTTGCGACGTGGTCAGGGCCTGCACCTGATCGGTGGTCAACCCCGTGATTTGGGTGCCCTTGATGGCAGAAATTTGGCTGGTGCTCAGGCTTGCGATATTGGCCGTCGAAATCGATTTCAGCTGTGTGGCCTTAAATGATCCCAGCTGATCATTGGACAGGTTACTCAGTTGAGAGGACGAAACAACCGTCAGGCTGGTGGCACTCAACGCAGGAATTTGGGCTGTCGTAAAACCGGCAAAAGCCGCCGGGTCGAGAGCTGCCACTTGCGCGGTTGTCAAAGAACCGACTTGTTTAACCGTCAACGCCGCAATGTCAGCCGAGGTGTAGCCAGAGACGTCCGAGCCTGATGAATAGGCGGAGCTCCCGTAGCTGGAGGGGGCCAAATTGAGGTTTAGTGAAATCGAAGCCATGATCTATCCTTTGATATCGCGTTCTTGTAAAAGCTACTTGCACACGCAAGACAAGCATTCGCAAAAACTATGCCGGTATCTGTAGATCGGTTCGAGACTGAAAAACTTGAGGGGACTTGAGTAATTTATTTAAAAAATAAACAGGTACGAATAATGAGTAGCAAATAACTAAAAAAACGGGCAGACCTAAAGGTGGCCTGCCCGTTTTTGTGCACTAAGCTGTCAAATTACTTGAGCAAGCTCAACACGCTTTGTGCCGATTGGTTCGCTTGCGCCAACATCGCTGTGGCGGCTTGCTGAACAATCTGTGACTTCGCCAAATTGGTCGTTTCTGTCGCGTAGTCAGTATCCAAGATACGGCTGCGTGACTCAGACATGTTTTGATTTGACTCAGTCAAGTTGCTGACCACAGCGTCCAAACGGTTCAAGAAAGCACCGGTCTTGGCTTGGTTCTTACCGACTTGCTCAATCGCAGCATCGATCACCAACAAAGCAGAGGTTGAACCTGCAACTGTGGAGATGTCGATTTCAGCGACTTTCGCACCGTCGTTAGCACCACCAAAAGTACCTTCGTTGAAGCCCAAGGCTTTGAAGTTCAAAGTGTCACCTTCGCTACCGCTGTTCAGTGAGAAGGCTTTGTCCGAAGTCAAAGTCACACCAGCGTAGTAAGAAGTCTCTGCACCTGTAGCACCCACCGTCATACCAGCCAAGCCGAGGCCAGCAGCAGCCGCAGCACCACCAGCGTCTGTGCTGATCGAGATGTTGCGGCCATCGGCAGCCACCAACTCGATACCGTCACCGTAGGCTGTCGCTGTCACGCCAGTTTCACCTGAACGAGAGTTGAAGATTTGCAACACGTCTTCACGGGTTGAGCTGGTGCCCAATGTGGTGGTGATGTCAATGCCGTTCAATTTGATGCTGCTGATCGCCGCAGCTGTGAAACCAGAACCCTTGATAGAGTTCGCGTTTGCTTTCGCAGTCACACCCGTAATTTCGGAAGACTTGTTGATGGCAGCAGCAATCGCAATCGCGCTGGCAGCTTTGGTCGAACCTGTATTTTCGAATGATGCATCGTCATCAGCACCTTGAGCAGCTTGAATACCCACACCATTGATGACCAATGTGTTGCCATTCAACACACCCGCATTGCCTGAAGCAGGAGCTGCCGCAGTAGATGCACGCGTGGTTGTGGCAGCTTGCGCCGCACCAGCTTCGTAAGTACCGAAGCGAATGCCTGAGCGAATTTCACTGGTTTGAGATGTGGCCACTGTGCTACCGACCGTGATGGAAGAGCCATCTTTGGTGCTGAGTTGGTATGAACCGACATATGTACCAGCCGCTGCCATACCCATTTGGGCCAGCGTAGCAACCGATGCATTGGTTGTACCGACGTCCAACACAATGTTGCGGCCATCAGCAGCAGTCAATGAAATACCTTGGTTGTCGTCTGTGGTGTTTGTGGCACGCACACCGGTACGGTCTGCAATGTCGTTGATCGCTTGCACCACGGCAGTACGGTCAATTTCTTTGTTACCCGACATATAGAAACCAGCAGTTTCAAAGCCGTTGATCTTCACAACACCGAGCTCACCGGCAGTTGCTGCCGTTGCCACAGAACCTGCGACTTCGTTCTTGCTCACCACAGCAAACACGCCGCTGCGATCTGACACTGCGTTAATAGCAGCTGCCTTAGCGATCGCGCTGGCATCTTTGTTAGCAGAAGAAATGTCGTCAGAGCCAGCCAATGAAGCACCGACAGAAACGCCGTTCAAGATCAATGAACCATCTGTCAAAGCGCCATTGACGTTGCCGTTGATCTTGCCACCGATAGAACTCACCGTGCTCAAAGTGCCCAAGCCCAAGTCTTTGGTTTGAACAGAAGAGAAACCGATGCTCATCATGTCGCCGGCTTTCACGCCAGTTTGCAATTTGATGTCGCCAGCAGAACCGTCCAACAACTTGATGGTGTTGTGGTTCGTCGAAGTAGCCACTTCTTGGATTTGGGCTTTCAACTCAGTCACTTCGTTTTGCAAAGATTCGCGATCAGAAGTTGTCATGCCACCGTTGGCAGACTGAATCGACAGTTCACGCATGCGTTGCAGCATGTTAGTGACTTGACCCATCGCGCCTTCAGCTGTTTGCAACATGGAGGTGCCGTCGTTGGCGTTGCGGATGGCCATGCCATAACCGCGAATTTGAGAAGTCATGCGGTTGGTGATGGCCAAGCCGGCTGCATCATCTTTCGCGCTGTTGATACGCAAACCTGTGGACAGACGTTCCATTGAAGTTTGCAACGTCTTGTTCACATTGCTCAGCGAGCCTTGTGCTGCAAGAGCCTTTACGTTGGTGTTGATCACTGACATGATGTTTCTCCTAAAAAGTCATCACTGAGGGGTTATTGCCAGAGAAACACGAATTTGTTTCCCTGATGGCTGGTGAATCGTCACTCTAAGAAATTACTTGAGTGGTTTGATTAAATTTTTAAGTTAATTTGTTATGCAAGAGTCCTTTGAACTCTTCAATGTTGTGCGCAATACGCACCACCACCTCATTAGGCAACTGACGAACCACTTCCCCTGTATCCGCATTCTTCACCGTGACCACGGGCGCACCCACTGCTTCGTCCATATGGAAATTTAAATTACGTCCACCATCACGCATGGCCTGATTGAGATGCTGAATAGACTCCATGAGCTTTTCTTTCAAAGCTTGGGTGTCTACCTTGATGTCAACAGGTTTAGGCGCTTGTACTTTGGGCGCATCTTCTGGCGTCGGTGGAACGGCAGTCGCCACAGGCGCAGCTGCTTTGCTACGCACGGGGGCGGGTGTGGGAGCGGGATTACCGCTGGTCAATTCAGAGAGCATAAGAACCATCCTTTCGCAGCGGCAAAAACTTGCCGCTAGGTCGTGTACAGCTGATTCGGCAGCACGCGCAACAACTTTAGCCATTGCGCAAAATAAATTGCACAACGGCCAAAAGTAATGAAAGGTGATTAGTTAATTAGCCTGATTTACCCGTAAGGTTGGCCATCATGCCCTCAAAGGTAGATTTGAGGCTGGTCTTCTGAGCATTGACACCGCCCACCAAACTATCCATGGCAGAGAACTGCTTTTGGTAGCGTAGGAGCAAGTTGTCCATGCGGGTTTGCAGCTTGGTCAAGTCTTCGCTGTACTTGGTATTTTGCGTCGTGGCCGAGTTACTTTGCGTTTGCAAAATACCCGTGGGGCCCAACAGCTTAGAAATTTTCTTCACCGCATCGCCAGCCACGCCCGCATTGGCCGTGCTGTAGACGGACAAACCGTTTTGGTTGCCAGTGAAGGTTTTGACGACGTCCGCATAATTGCTAGACAACACACTCTCGAGTTTGGTGTTATCCAAAGTCATGGTGCCTTGCATGTCGATGCTCACGCCCATTTGCCAAAGCGCACCCACGGTTGTTCCAGGGGTGGAGGATTGGCCCATGACCATCTCACGCAACTGCTGCTTGATGGAGCGCACGGATGAGTCTCCCAACAAGGTGGCGCCATAAGTTTCTAAAGACGACTTGGGGTCTGACACTTCTTTGAAAATGGTCTGCGCATCGTTGTAGGCCGTGACCAAAGCGGCCATTTTTTCTTTCACACCGGTGTTGTCACGTGTGAGGTCAATCGTGGCAACGCTGCTGGTGGTGGTTTTGAGACCCAAGGTCAAACCTGGCACCACATCGGTGAGGGTATTGGTGGTTCGGGTGTAGCTGATGCCATCGACCTTGACCAATGCGTCTGTGGCGGTTTGGTTAGCGGCGTTGACGTTTGAAAAGCTCAAGCCGGGCGAGCCTGCGCCCGCCAAATAATTGGGCGTCAGACTAAACGCACCGGCTGCACCTGTCGCGCCAGACAGCACAATTTGATAGGGTGTGGCGCTGCCATCACCCGTGTTGACCAGCTGTGCCGTGACGCCGGTTTTGGCATCGTTGATGGCATTGACAATCTCTTGGGGGGTGTCTTTGCCAGCAGCCAGTTGAATGGTGGAGGCCACAGGCGAAGGGCTGCCCACGTTCATCGTCAGGCTCATGGCCAAGCCGCCATTCAAGGGGGTCGAACCAGACGCCACGCCATCGCTCACAGAGCGCTGTGCTTTGGCAACGCGCAAGACCTCAATTTCATGGCTACCCGCAGTGCCTGTGGCGCTGGTGGTGACTGAAAAAGCAGCCGCGTTGCTGTTGGCAACGCCAAGTGCGTTGAAGTTGTTTTGATCTTTGAGTGCAGTCAGCGCGGTTTGTACGCCTGACAAGACAAATGACATGGCTGCATAGCCAGAGATACGCGATTCGTTTTTGGTGATCTTTGCATTGATCGCGTTTTCTTTGGGGACACGCTCGGCATCCACCAAGTTTTGCGCCAAGGCGCTGACATCCACCCCAGAACCAGCACCCAGTGAGGTGACTAATTTTTGCGCAGCGGCCTTATTGGCAGCAGCCACAGCCGCCGTGGAGGACGCCAAAGCAGAGCTCGTCGCGGAGCTCAATGAAGAGGTAGGGGTCGTTGTGGCCATAAAGATCAGTTCACCAGGTAGGTCGGCACTTTATTGAAAAGCTTGAGCAGATCAATTCAAAAACTTGAACAAACTCATTTGTGAAATCTTTGAAAAACTGCTTTGGGCAGCTTCTAAAGCCAACTGGTCTTTGTTCATTCGGGTGATCGCTTCGGTGTAATCCAAGTCTTCAATGTCCGAGCGGGTGGTTTGCAAACGCAAGACCACTTGATCCAGCACCGTGGTTTGCATGTCGACCACGCTCAGATCCGCACCAATTTGACCCAAGCCTTCACTGACACCAATTTGCAAGGTGTCAATCTCGCCAATGCCACGTTGAATTTTGGTGCGGTCAGCCGTTTTGACAGCTTGCGTGAGGTCATCGAGGGCTTGGAAGAAGTCGACACCGACCTTGCCTCCCTTGCCATCATCGCGAACCACGCGGGTGAAGATGTCCGAGCCGGGCAAGTTCAGGTTCATGCGGCGGTTGTCACCCACGTTGACTTTCATGCGTGCATGGTCGCCTTGATAAATGATGCGACCGCTGCTGTCTTTGCTGAAGGCTTCTTCACCAGCACGACTGCCAGAAAACAAATAATTGCCGTTGCTGTCTTGGCTATTGGCCAAACTCAAAATTTGCTCACGCAAAGAACCCAGCTCTAGTGCAATGCTTTGACGGTCTTGCAGGCCTAAGGTGTCGTTGGCAGCTTGCACCGACAACTCCTTGATGCGAAACATCACATCGCTGGTGTTTTTCAGCGCAGTTTCTTCGGCCGTCAAACGCACGTTGACCGCTTTGAGTGTGTCTTGGTAGCCCGATTGGCGAGCCAGTTCGGATTCAAGTCGTGTGACCAACGATGCTTTGTCTGGCGCGTCACTGGGCTTGACAATTTGTAAGCCCGTGGAGAGTTGCTCTTGCACCTTGGTCAAACGGGACTGAACCCCACCCAGCTGCTGCGTCGCACGATCGAAGTAAAGACTAGTAGAAATTTTCATAATGATTTACCTGGATCAACGAATTTGAACAATGGAGTCAAACAACTCACCCGAAATTTGAAGGGCTTTGGCACACGCCTGATAAGCCTGTTGGTATCGAATCAGGGCAGCGGCCTCGTCGTCGAGGTTGACGCCAGACACTTTGTCGCGCGCTGACACGGCTTGCTCATTCACCACCGTCAACGCTTCTTGCGTGATGATGGCTTGCTGAGCCAAGTTACCCACGTTGTTGATTTGGTCAATGTAGGTGTTGGCAATGGTTTTGCCATTGGCGGTGGGCTTTTTGTTCAGGTCCACCATGTCAAGCATGTTGACGTTGTTGCCTAGACCGTCGAAGTTGCCATCAATTTTGTAGCTATCACCCACGGCAGGCGCGTGGCTGAGTTTGATTTGCAGACCTTGAAACTCAACCACCGGCTCCAGCACGGTCGGGTCATAGAAACGGTCGGCCAATTCGGTACCCGTGGCAGCATCGGTGATGGTGTAACGGTTTTCAGCCGTGAATTTGATGTTCAGAGATTGAGCGCGCAAACTGTCACGCACGTTGTCGGGTGCACCTTGATAGCCTGCGGCAATTTTGGCAGCGCCTTTACCCGTGACAAACAACAGCAACTCATCGGGTGAGCCTTGTTCGATGTAAGCGCCAGTGCGCAGACCCATCTTAGAAAGATCAGCTGGATCGCCAAAGGTTTTCGGGTCGCCATAACTGCCAAACGACACACGAATGTCGCTGATGAAATCTGGGTCTTGCAGCTTGCGTTTGAGACGCTCGGTGACATCAAAGTCCATCGGGTCCAGACCCAAGGCATTGGGCGCTTGATTGCCCAAAGAATCTTTACCAGGTCCGATTGAAATGGCACGCGTGCCTTTTTCATCGGTGGTGCTGAGCTTCAAGTCGCCATACAGATCCAACTCCGCCACCACACCGGTTAGGGCATTCTTTGCATTGATGCGATCAACAAAGGCGCTGAGGGTTTTGATTTCAGTTTGGGGGGACAAAAAGACACTGTCAGACTTGACGACAAATGTGTTGTCCAAGTCTGCATCGCTGACGTCACCCGCCATTGGCGTGATGACCAAGCGATCGCCCGTGACCTTGGCCTCATAAGAGGCAGCAAATAAAGCATTGGCATTCAATGCCGTCTCTAAAGCTGAAGGTGTTGCTGCCGATACAGATTGCAGCGGAGAGCCGAACTTGATTTCATAGTCGGCCAAATGAACGGCCGGTAAATCGTAGGCTGCCTCACCAATGTTCACGCCATTGATTTGCAGGGGTTTTTTAAAGTCCACATCAGTGGCTGGAATGCGCATGTCGCGCACGACCTGCACCATGCGCACTTGCGCGTTGTAGGTGGTGGGCTGGATGTCTAAGGCGTTGCCATCTGGCGTTGCATTGATGCGAATGGGGCTACCCAACGGATCGGTCAAAACAAATTCACCGTTGGACTCGACAGAGGCAATGACGCCTGCTTGAGAGTCATTGATTTGTTTGACCAGCTCATTGACTGACTTGTAGCCACTGATAGATTGGCCGTTGATGGTCAGTGGCTTGGACAGGTTGAGCTGCGCCACAGGCACACGCACTTCTGAGAACACTTCAGCGCGCACATTGGTCTGCGACACGTTGCTGTTGGTAATTTCAACCTTGCCACCGGTGGCCAAAGAGGCCGGGTCAGCAGGAATGAGTGCAAAGTTCTTGAATGAGCGGCCTTGCGCATCGGTGATGAGCAAATGTGTGCCGTCCACCACCACACTGATGTCAGTGCTGTTGTCTTTGGCGCGGAACTGCTGCTGCAAAACCGCAGCCAAACTGCTGAGATTGGTGGCAGTTGTGGGTGCGAGTTCGAACGACACGCCACCCAAGGTGGCCTGAAATTTTGAAAACCCTGGGTTAGCGCCAGCACCAAACATGGGGTTGAGCACACGCGCTTGCGAATTGCCGTTGATCCAGTTGGCCACTTGCACAGCGGCCGAGCGAACTTGCACAGAGCCAGAGTCAGCACCTGAAGCTGTAGACGTTGGCACCAATGCCACACCGCCGACATCACGGCCCTTGCTGTCCGTGATGCGAATGTCAGCGTTGTTGTTGATAGCTGTAGCAAACAAGCCCTGTGCTTGCAAGCTGGTATTGAGAGCTGTCGCCAACTGGCTGATGCTGCCCGTGTTCGCCGATGGAACTAACGAAGAGATCAACTGGCCGCCCACGACGGCTTGAAAGTTGTAGGCCGTTGGAACGGTGCCCACACTTATGCCAGAAATGATGATTTCTGAATCGGTGTTGGCATTGAATGCGGGCAGCGCCAAACCATTGACGGTAATGGCACCGGCTGGAATTTTGGCATCGCTAGAAGAAATGCGTGATGTTTCCATCGACGCAGCCAAGGGCAATGACTCACCGGCAGCGCCGAATTGGTCAAAGTTTTGGCCAAAGAGCACTTCTGCTTTAGCGCCATAAAACAGGTCTAAGCCACGGTAGGCCTTGTCACCTGTTTGGTTCAGATAGGCATCTGAGTAATTGGCGTTATCGGCAAAGCCGTTGTCAGGTGTGAACAACTGAAACTTTTCTGTCTCAGTCAAGGCTTGGCCCAAGAGCTGACGACCATCGCGGGTCATGACTTGCAGCTGCTGGCCTGGCTCAGCCTCGTCTAAATAGAACGCAGCTTTGACGCCAGCAGACAAAGTGCTGACGGGCGTGTAGACACGTGCACCATCGACCTTGAAGGTCACCCCCGCCGACGCATTGGGGTTGTTAACCAATTGGCTGTTGCTCAGCTGCGTGGCAGGCGTTGTATCAGTGAACTTGACTGTGGCGCGGGTGGTGGTAATGTTGGTATTGCCCTCGCCTACGCGGAATTGAGCGGCTGTGGCCACACGCATACCGTCATTGACAGCCAATCGAATGGCCGCAGCAGGTGTGGTGACGCTGGGATCAAATGCAAACAAGTCAGCGCCCATTTGCCCATAACCATCAATGCCATTCTTCTGGATGGTATTAGTTTCAGACACAAAAGTTTGCGCCAACGCAGACAGGTTCTTTTGAGCAGGCTCTAGCACTTGACTGATGAAGCTTTGGTAGCCGCCCAACTGTCCGCCGCTGGCACTGGCCAGTGATTCGGTTTTGCCGTAGGGGTCGAGTACAAGCTCAATCTTGCCTACGGTGCTAGTGTCTACGCCAATGGGACGTGACTTGTTGCCATTGACCACCAAGCCTTGGGTCATGGTGGTGCCCAAGCTCACATTGACTGTGCCATTGGTGGTGAAACTGGTTTTGACCCGCACCAAGTCTGAGAGTTGGCGTAATGTCAAATCACGACGGTCGAGCAACTCAGCAGGTTGGCTTTCCAAGGTGGGCGACTTGGTCATGCTTTGGTTGATCAAAGCCAATTGACTGGTCAGTGTGTTGATTTGAGCCGCAACACTTTCCACACCTTGGCGTGTTTCTGTGGCGATCAATTCAAGCTGGGTGTTGAGTTCACCAAAGCGCGAAGCCACACCATCAGCGCTGCGCAAAAAGCTGGTGCGCTGCACAGTTGAGGCTGGGTCTGCAGACAATGCACCTGCTGCGGCAAAGAAGTCATCAAACGCAGAACTCAAGCCAATACTTTTGTCACCCATGATGTCCATCACGCGCTTGGCGTAATCAACCATGGGTTTTTGACTGGCTAAGTCACTGGTGCTGTTACGCAAGTTCGATTCTGCAAACGCGTCATATTGGCGCTTGATGTTTTGCAAAATCACGCCAGTACCCACATACATACTGGCCAACTTTTTAGGCGCAGAGTCTTTGAGCACCACGTCTTGGCGTGAATAGCCTTCGGTGTTGACGTTTGAAATGTTGTTTGCAACCGTGCTCAAAGCGCGTTGGTATGCGCCAATCGCATTGCTGCTGATGCCGAGCATGTCACTCATTTACGGCCTCCAGAAAAAGGAGCCTTGAACTCTTGCAAGCTCTTGAGTGGCAGGTTTTTTTCCAAAGCAAAGCCTTTGCTCAACTCTGCCGCTGTGGGCAAAGGAATAGCTTGTTGCTTGGGATTCAATGGGATACCTTGGCCGCGCGCTTTCAACAAAGCATCTGTGCTGGGTGCGGGCATTTGTTGTTGCTTGACGGCACGTTCCATGAAGTCGGCCACGCCCAAGGCGCCGCGTTTGGACATTTGCAAAGACACTTCTTTGTCAAACATGCCTTCAAAGGTTTCCATGGCGTGCGATTTGTTTTCTTCGTCCTTCATGGGCTCATTGGCCTCACGCATGGATTTCAACATCATCTGAATGAAGAGGCCTTCAAACTGCTGCGCTGATTCTTTCAACGCGCTGTTTTGGTCTTTCTGCGCTTTACCGCGCAACTCACCCAGACCTGTAAAGTCCGTGTAGGACCTAGGTGTTGAGGTGTCGACGGAGCTGCTCATAGTCGTTCTCGCTTAGATGATGACCAACTCGGCGCGCAGGCTGCCGGAGCTTTTCAAGGCTTCAAGAATGGCAATCAACGCAGAAGGCGTGGCGCCCACTTGGTTGACCGCATCCACAATTTGACGCAGTTCGACACCGGGCTGGAACAAGAACATAGGCTTGTTGGGCTCCGCCACTTTGATGTCAGCGTTTTGCACGTCGGTGGTTTGGCCACCGGCGAGCATATTGGGTTGTGACACCTCGTTGGTCGCCGTGATCGCCACAGAAATCGTGCCATGCGATACAGCGGCGGCTGTGACGCGCACCGAGCGGTTGATCACCACCGTGCCTGTGCGTGAGTTGATCACCACGCGCGCGGGTGGCTCGCCTGGCGTGACCTCTAGGGCCTCGATCATGCTCATGAATGCGACGCGTTGATTCAAGTTTTGAGGAGCTCGTACCGATACCGATACACCATCAATGGCTTGTGCCACGTCGCCGCCAAATTTTTTATTGATCGCGTTGACGATGGCGGTCGTGGTGGAGAAATCGTTTTCACGGATGTTAAAAATCACGTTTTCGGCAGACTCAAAAGGCGTGTCAACAATGCGCTCCACAATCGCGCCGCCAGGAATGCGAGCCGAGGTGGGCACACCAATTTGCACTTTAGAACCTGCGGCGCTGGCATCAATGCCGGTCGCTGTGAGTGCACCTTGCGCCAAAGCGTAAATCTCGCCATCCACACCGCGCATGGCGGTCATGATCAAGCTGCCACCGCGCAAGTTAGAGGCTTTACCAATGGCAGACACGTTGATGTCGATGCGTTGACCGGGCTTAGCAAAGCCAGGCAAGTCAGCCGTCACCAACACGGCAGCGGTGTTTTTGATGTCGACACGCGCTGCAGTGGCTGCGGTTTCAAAGTCGGTCAAAGGACCGTCAATGCGCACGCCCATTTGCGAGAGCATGGCTTTCATGCTTTGCGTGGTGAAGGGCACCGAGGCGTCATCGCCCGTGCCTTGTAAACCGACCACCAAACCGTAACCAATCAATTGGTTAGGACGTTGGGCGGCGAGCGTGGCCAAGTCTTTGACGCGGTCGGCTTGTGCAGCACTTGCGGCTAAAACGCACAGGCTGGTCAAGCAGACGCGAACAAACAGGGAGAGATTTTTCATATTAGAAAGGCCAGAACTTGTGCATCAAGCTGGTACCCCAGCCTGCTTTGGTGGCATTTGCCAAATCACCCGAACCGCGATACGCGATTTGTGCATTGGCCAAACGGCGTGATTGCACAGTGCTGTTGGGGCCTACGTCTTCAGGACGAATCACGCCTGAAACTTGAATGACTTCGGTGCCTTCTGACAAACCGAGCTTTTTCTCGCCACGGACCATCAAGTTGCCGTTGGCCAAAATTTCAACCACCGTCACAGCCACAGAGCCAGACAAAGAGGCTTGTTGGTCTGCCTTGCCTGCGCCTTTGCTGCTGTTGTTGTTGGAATTGACATCAATGCCGTTCAAGAAAGGCGACATGCTGCCAATCTTGGTGTTGAAGCCCGAGGGCAACGAGTTTTTAGATTCACGGCTCACATCCGTGTTTTGTGTGCGCGCCGCTTGCGTCGACTCATTGAGCAACACCGTGATGATGTCGCCCACTTGGTAATTGCGGCCACGGCCGAACCAGGCATCACTTTGTCGGTTGCTGTAAATGCCGCCGGTGGCAACTTTTTGCCGGTCAGCGGCAAGTGGGTACACCGGTTGGAACTCTGGCGATGGACGAAGCACCATGTCGACAGGTTCGGTGGCGCAGCCTTGCAACAGGTAAACAATGCCAGCAAGAGCGAGTAAACGAAGGACGATCATGATCCGGCTCCTTCAGATGTTTTGGTTCAAGAACTTGAGCATGCCGTCCACCGCAGAGATGGACTTGGAGTTCATCTCGTAAGCGCGCTGGGTTTCGATCATGTTGACCATCTCCTCCACCACGTTCACGTTGGAGGCTTCGAGTGAGCCCTGCTTCAAAGCGCCAGCGCCGTTGAGACCGGGCGTGAGCACCTGCGCCACACCGCTGGCTTGCGAAGCTTCAAACAAGTTGTTGCCGATGGGCTTCAAACCGCTTGGGTTCACAAAACGTGCGATTTGAATTTGGCCAATGTTTTGTGAGCCACCACCGGCCACGATTTCGGCGGACACGGTGCCGTCTTGACCAAAGGTCACGCTGGCTGTGTTTTCAGGAATGGTGATGTTGGGGATCAACGGGAAGCCAGACGCTGTCACGACTTGGCCGGTGTTGCTGATCTTGAAGTTGCCGTCGCGGCTGTACGACGTGGTGCCGTCTGGCATTTGAATTTGGAACATGCCGCCACCCATGATCGCCAAGTCGAGGGGCGATTGGGTGTTGATCAAGTTGCCCTGCAAGTGCAGCTTTTCAGTGGCATTGATCTTCACACCGGTACCGAGCATCAAGCCCGTGGGTGAGAGGGTGTTGTTGGTGGTTTGACCACCGGGTTGTTTGACGTTTTGATAGAGCAAGTCTTCAAAAACGGCTCGGTCGCGTTTGAAGCCGGTCGTGCTCACGTTGGCCAAGTTGTTCGAAATGACGTTCATGCGCGTCTGCTGCGCGTCAAGACCGGTTTTCGCTACCCACAATGATGCATCCATGGCTTCTAGCCCCTTTTAATCTGTCAAATTCAAGACGCCTTCATCATGGAAGCGCCCGACTCATCGTTGGATTTGCTTTCTTTGATCAAACGAATCTGATGCTCAAAAGAGCGACTCTGTTCAATCAGCTTCACCATCGATGCCATTGGATTGACACTGCTGCCTTCTAAAGCTTGCGGTGTCAAAGAAACTGGCTCTGGACCAGTTGCAAAGTCCGTGCCAAGTGGTTTTTCGTCAACTCGGAACAAACCGTCTTCGCGTTTGATGAGGTTCGTGGTGCTGGCATCGCGCAGCATCAAGGTGCCAACCACCTGCTCCTGCGGAATGCCTTGCTGGGTGGGGTCTGAGGCGAAGATTTCGCCTGTTTTGGTGATGTTGATGCGTGAGCCCACGGGAATCGTGATGGGGCCGCCATCTTGGCCTTGCACCATGTGGCCAGAACCGGTTTCCAGCACACCGTTGGGGTTGACGCGCAGGTCACCCCGGCGGGTAAATGCCAGTTTTCCGTCATTGCCCATCACGCCCATGACGGTTTTGTGGTTCATGGACACGTCCAAATCACGGCCTGTGACCATCAAAGGTCCTGCATCCAAGCGCACACGGTCTGTGGTGTACAGACGGGGTTGCAAGCGTGAATCAAAGCCCTCACCCACCGCTTGGTGCGGTTGGATGGTGGCTTCGAAGGTTTGCTTGAAACCGACGGTGGTGACGTTGGCGATGTCGTTGGACAACTGTTGCCGGATCAAACGGTCTTCGTTGATCGCGGCCATCGCGTTGAAAGATAAGCGGTCCATGTCAGTCTCTTAATCAGGCCGATTAGTTACGGATTTGAATGATGGTTTGCGTCATCGAGGTGCTGGTTTCCATGGCCTTGGCGTTGGCTTGGAAGTTACGCTGCTCGGTGATCAAGTCCACCAATTCTTGGGTCAAGTCCACGTTGGCACGCTCGGTGGCGCCGGAGCGCACGGTACCGAAACCAGCCGAACCGGCTTCGCCGTACTTAGGCGTGCCTGAGTCAGACGTCTTGTAGTAGTTGGTGTCACCAATCTGGCGCAAACCAGAGGGGTTAGAGAAGTTCACCAATACCACCTTGCCCAGGGACTTTTGTGCGCCGTTGGAGAAACTGGCAGACACCAAGCCGTCGTCGGCAATGGCCAAGCCCACCAAGTCACCTTCGGGGGCGCCGTCTTGCGACTGCGACAACACCGAGAACGGTGACGCAAACTGCGTGGACTTGGCGTAGTCGATATTGATAGTCAAAGCGCCCTTACCGTTTGGCAAGTACACGGTGTCCAACTGAGCACCTTGTTTAGGTGACACCAAGTTACCCGCTGTGTCAAATGTCAGCTCACCTTTGTCGAAATAGACAGGTGACCAAGCAGGCAAGGTGTCAAAGCCTGTCGCGGTCGATGACTCAGCACCGAATCCGTCAATGTAGACCGTGGCGCCTTTTTCATCTTTGAACGCGGTGGGTTTGATCCATGTGGTGGTGGTGCCGAACTTGGCATCCAAACCGTCCAGACCCCAGCGTGCATCACCGGTGACCTTGATGTATGAGTCGGTAGAAGCCGTACCTGTGGTGAACTGCAAAGCGTTACTCTTGGCATCGTAACTGACCTTCACACCGTTGACAGAGTCAGGTGTCAGGCCATTCTTAGAAGGACCTTGCAAATTGTTGATGCCATCTTGCAGGGCTTCCATGAAGGTGCCCAAGGTGTAAGTGTCTTTGGGCGGCACGACCACGGTGCCTGTGATGCCGTTGACAGACACCACAAACTGGTTGTTGGTCTCATCGACAGAGAAGTTGTTGTCAACGTTCACAGCCAAGGGGTTGCCACCCAACACCGCAGGCGCTGAGGCAATGCCTCGCAAAGCGTCCACCGTAGAGGGCGTCACCACGTAGCTGGCAGGGTCGCCCGTCATGCCCAAACCTTTGGACGACTGAGTGGCCAAACTGCCAGGGCGGATGCCAGTGATTGCCAGGCCAGAGTTGTCGCCGGTGGTGCCGGACTTGAACACAAAGGTCTGTTTGACCGCGTCGTATTCAACCTTCATGCCGTAACGTTGTTCGTTGAGTGGTTTGAAAGGCGATGTGGAGACCGATGGTGACAGCTTCAAGCCCACCGATGAATCGTTGACACCTTGCACCAAGGGGTCTGCCAAATCCATGGCGGTTTGCTCGCTAGACACCGTCACTTTGGCGTTATCGGCGGGTGTGAACACCAGCTTTTGATTTTGGGTGTCGTACGACACTTCAATCTTGCCGCTGTAAACCGGATCGTCATTGATTTGCTTTTGCACTTCACGCACCATGTCTTCGGTACGCATATCACCGTGAGGTGCCAGTTTGATTGACAGCGGATCCAAAACCACTTTATCTGCGCGCGTCAAGCCAATAAAAAAGGTGGGGTCTCCAACCGTTGAAAAGTTGAAAGGTTTTTCATCGCCATACTGGCGTGCCATCACGCTAGTCAATTCAGCAGCAATTTGGGTACCCGACAGTTTCTTGCTGGTGGTGTCAGGCAACTTGGCCATGGTGTCCACCAAATGGTCCAAGCCCACAGTCACAGAATCGATGGAATTGTCCACGTTGACGCTGAAAAGGTTCTTGAGATCATCGATGCTCTTTTTGTTGGCAAAAGCTGAAGGGGCTGATTTACCAGTTCCTAGAGTCGTTACAAGTGACTCATTGAGGCTATTGGATAACTTCAGATCTGAAGTAATTGCGCTGGCGCCCAAGGTAGATGGATCTTTGGCCGTCACCACAATCTCTGTGCCTGCGGTATTGAGTTCCGCGGTGTAAGCCAACGCAAATTTATCGTTCGCATTCAGCTTGGTCACAAACTCTGCTTTAGATTCTGTGGATTCGCTGGTGATAACCACCTCATTGGTGCCCGATCCCATCACCGCTTTGTAGGGTGCGGTACCTGCTACGGTGTATGTGGCCGTAAAACGTGGGTAGTCAGTCGGATTGGTCGTTACCTTGATGGTGGTTGCAGTAGTTGCAGTGGTTTCACCCGCCGTACTACGGTCCCCTTGTGTGAGCGTGATGGCAGCCTTGATCGTGTCGGCGCTGACGTTAGGGTCAATCGCTGTGATTTTCAGCTCCCCATCTGTGGGGGTAATTTTTGAAGGTAGCGTTGCTGAAGCAGCGTTTTTACTCATGCTGATGCCAGACAATTTACGGCCTTGAGCATCTTTAATCACAAGATCAGTGCCAGAAACGGTGACACTCAAATCAGTATTGCCATCATCTTCTGAGCGCAAACGTTTTTGCAACTCAACAGCCAAACCTTCTGGCGTGGCAGCGCTGGGTTTTAAGGCGGTTAGATTGAGTGTCTTGCTGCCCACTGTCATGGTGAAAGAAGAGAAGTCTGTCACCGAAGCTGTTGGCGTTCCGAACGTGATGCCTTCCATCGTGACCTTTGATGCAGCTTGTGCCACATAGGACGATGCAAAGCTGGCATTCAAATTCAACGCTTTTGCTACATCAAGCGCACTGGGTGGCAAGCCATCGA
Organism: Limnohabitans sp. TS-CS-82; assembly: GCF_002943475.1. Lineage (NCBI taxonomy): Bacteria > Pseudomonadati > Pseudomonadota > Betaproteobacteria > Burkholderiales > Comamonadaceae > Limnohabitans > Limnohabitans sp. TS-CS-82. Next base: position 275,408 of record NZ_PTQX01000001.1, read on the forward strand.
CAGTTGGCACTTTGACCGGCTCTGCATCTTTGCTGAATTTCACACTGACTTCATCAGCTGATTTGAGACCTACGGACTCCAAACCATAGGTGACTGCGCTGCTGCCTTGGTTAAATAACAAATCAGATTTGTTCAGTTTTTCGTAGTTGGCAAAGTCAATGCCATCGTTAGAACCGGTGCCCAAATCGGTGGCCAAGCCAGCGGTCACGGTGGCGGGTTGTGAGGTGCGGATGTCGGTCAAATTGTCCAACGAAAACTTGATCGTTTTTTTGGAAAAACTGCTATTCAATTCGGCAATTTCTTCTGGCGTTTTAAAGTCACTCTTAGCTTTGAGTTCGCCATATTTATTGACGTACATATCTTCACCCAAGGTGTTGGTGGCTTGCTGCAAAGAGGCGTTCACCAGCTTGTCACCCACGTATACATAGGTTTGCCATTTGTTATTGGGTGTTTCTTGGCTAGCGTTTTGGGTCTTAACGTAGTAGACCGAGGCAAGATAAGAGTTACCGCCGGCGTCATACACAGTGAGTGCGGTGCTCTTGTTGTAGGTGTCGGGATCGTTGCGGTTGAAATCTTTGGTGATGACTTCTGCATCTGCTGGGAAGTTCAAGCCCAAAGACACCTTGCTGGTTTGTTTCGCCATGCCGGTGGTTTTTTGCGGGATGGTCAACACGTTCATGTCATCCAAATTCGCTTTGCCGGACGAGTCAACAGACGCTGCCATCAAACGCTGACCTGCTGAGTTCACCACGTTGTATTGGTCGTTCATCATGAACACACCGTTACGGGTAAAGATGTCTTGGAAACCGTCTTGCGATTTGAGCGGGAAGAAACCGTCACCGCTGATGGCCAAGTCCAAGGTGTTGGACGAGAACATCATGTTGCCTTGACCGAACTCTTGCACCACGCGCTTCAAGGACACACCTTGACCGATGGTGGCTGAGGCTTTTTGCAGCGGTGACGTCGCAAAAATGTCGCCAAAGTCGGTACGGCTGCGCTTAAAGCCTGTCGTACTCACGTTAGCGATGTTGTTAGACGTGACGCCCAGCTGCGCGGTGGCGGCATTCAAACCGGTGAGAGAGGTATAAAAAGACATGGTGCTTTAGCTCCTGAGAGAAATTCTTGAATCTTGAAATTAGTAGCTGATGCGCTTCACATCAGTCAAATTGACCGTCTTGCCACCGGCCACTTCGAGCAACATCGTGCCGTCGGCTGTGCCTGCACTGGTCACGCCCGTCACTTGGGCGTAGGTGTTGACCGTGGGTTTGGTGACCGTGCCATTGCTGTTGACCGAGGCCACATAGCGGTAGGTGCCGTTAGGCACTGCAGTGCCACCGTCATTCATACCGTCCCAAGCCAAGGTGACATCACCTGCAGGCTGTGGGCCCATGATTTGGGTGCGCACCAAAATGCCTTTGTCGTTGAAGATTTCAAGCTTGATGCCGTCTGCACCCGTGGGGGCATTCAGCACGCCTTGCGACACCGTGGTGTCGGTGACAGCCACAGGGCCATCGGGCACGCCAACGGTTTTACCAATCAACGATGTGGCACCGAGCAAGCGGTCGTTCGCCAAGCTAGAGACCAAGTTCTGCATGCTGGTCTTCATCGCCGTGGTGGCTTCGAGTTGTGAGAACTGCGCGAGCTGGGCCACGAAGGCTTCGTTCTTGACAGGGTCCAACGGGTTTTGGTTCTTCAACTGTGTGGTGAAGAGTGTCAAAAATTCCGTCTGGCCCATGTTGGTGTTCGTGGGCGTGGCTTTTTGTTGCGCTTGGTAGTCTTCGTACTTGACGATGCCACTAGGCAGAGAGGATGTTGCGGTCGTAGCCATGATTAAGTCTTGGTAATTTCAAGGGTGCGCATCATCAATTGACGTGCGGTGTTGACGACTTCAACGTTGTTTTGATACGAACGAGAGGCGGCCATCATGTCGACCATCTCGGACATTTCATTCACGTTGGAATGGAACACGTAGCCTTCTTTGTCGGCGAGTGGGTTGCCGGGCTCCCAGGTTTTACGAATGGGCGCTGGGTCATTGACGATGCGGTCGACCTTGACACCACCAACGAACTGAGCGCCAGCGTGTGTCATTTGTTCATCCATCAAGGCTTTGAACAAAGGGCGACGGCCACGGTAGGCTTCTTCTTCAGAGCCCGCCACCGAGTTGGCGTTGGCCAAGTTAGAAGCCGTGGTGTTCATGCGAATGGCTTGCGCGTTCAGCGCCGTGCCTGCAATACCAAAGACGTTGTCAAGTTGCATGGTCTATTACTCCCCGCGCATGGCTTTACGAAGACCGCCAATGCGGTTTTCTAGAAATTGCAAAGTCGCTTGGTATTCACCAGCGGCTTTACCGTATTGGGCTTGTTCCACGTTCATCTCAACGGTGTTGCCGTCAAATGAACTGTTGAACGGTGTGCGAAAACGCATGCCGTTGTCTGGCGCTTCGGTCAGACCGGCATAGTGTTTTTCATTGGTGGCGGTCAAATACTCAGTCTTGGCTTCTTTGAGCATGGCCTTGAAATCAACGTCTTGTGCTTTGTAGTTAGGCGTGTCGGCGTTGGCGATGTTGCGCGCCAGCACTTCCATGCGCTGGCTTCTCACGCCGAGTGCACGCTCGTGGATTCCAAAGGCTGATTTAAAAACGTCCATCACAAGACTCCTGTTAATTGACACATGGCCTCAAGTTGTGAGACCTCGTGTCGATTAATGCAAGAGCCGTGCCACGGTGGTTTTGACGCTAGAAGCGGCAAATGTTTGCCGCTGTCGTGAAGTTAGCGAACTTCCGACACCGCAGCCTGCGCTGCGTAGGCGCTCAAGCGAGCCGCCTGCATGGAGGGGCGTTGCGCCACTTCCGTACCCAAACGTTCATTGGCGTTTTGATGCAAACCCGCCAAGATGGAGTTACGCGTGATGGGTGCACGCATGTCGCGGTTCACATGTAAGTAAGCCGCTTGCTGACCGGGAATGTTCAAAGCAGCATTGGGGCGCGTTTCATTGCGCGCCGCTGGGGTGAGCACTGTTAAATACAGATCATCCAAACCCACAGGGCCAAAGTTCTTCAGGCCTGTGTCTTCAAAATACTTGTCCACCATGTCGAGTTGCTTCAACACGCTGTGACCCAGAATGGCTTTGGGGTTGGCACCAAATCCCGCGCTAGCCGCACCTCGGTCAGGACCATCGCAAAACTGGATGATGCCGTGACAACGGCTGTTTGACGCTTTGGGGTTCATGCCATCGCTCTCCATCAAGGTGAGGCGCGCAAAGTCATCGGGTGCAAAGCGGTGCTCTTGCGAGAGCTGAACAATCTTGTTCATCACGGCTTGTTTGTCTTGCGCGGGGATGAAGCCTTTTTCAATCGCGCGGTCGATGGTTTTTTCCAGTACCACATTGCCACTGCGGTCTGAGCGCGTGAGCAACTGCACTTGGGCCGTACCCGCCAAGGCGGTCGCACCCATGGGTGTGTTGGTATTGAGTGTGTTGACGTTGGCAGCCGGCGTCACCGCAGGCGCTGTCGCCGAAGCCACTGCGGCTTTGTTGGCCGCGATGGCTTGGTTCACCGCCTGCGCTTGTTGCAAAGAAAAATTCAAGCTATCCAGGTTCAGCTTCTGACCTGGATGAATCATGTTGGGGTTGGCAATGTTGTTCGAACGCGCCACGGTTTGCGCCAAGCGCATGGCTTCGTTGTTTGAAATGTTCACGCCACGCTGGGCCATCTGCTCGCGCACGATGCCGGTCAAGGTTTGACCTGAACGAACCGAAGTGCCCCACGCTGCCGTGCCACCCTCGGGGGCCAAAGCACCTGATTGGTTGGCACTGGCCATCGCGCGCGAAAAGGCGGGCGCGGTGCGGGCGTACGCCAACTGGCTCCGTGGCAGCTTGAGGCTGCCGGAGGCGTCGGTGGTGTTCACCTGAGGGTTGTAGGACGGGTCGAGTCGCATGGAGGGCTCCGTTTAATCGGTCCGTAAAAAAGTTGGCTTCGTTCTTGCATAAAGGGTTGGGTCTGAACTCATGTCAAAACATCAACACCTGCCCGTATGACTATGCAAATGCCGTGCCTAAAAAATGCCGACACCTCGCGCCTCAAGCGCTGGAGCGTGTGGCTGGCTGCATGCGTGCTAAGCAAAGCCCAGCTTGGGTTTGCGGCAGATTCGACGTTGCCAGACAGCGCCTTTGAGGCCTTGCAAAAGCAAGCCCAACAATGGGCTGCGACACACCCTTCTTTTCAAGGTAAACAGGTGCAAGTCGTGCCTGTGGACCCACGCATCACGGTGCAAACCTGTCAACAAAACCTGCAGTTTGAGCAACCGTTTCCCAATCAACCCGCCATACGTGTGCGTTGCGCACAGCCTGCTTGGCAACTTTTCGTCAATCTGAACACCGGCCAAGCCAACACCCCTGTGAACCGCGCCAGCCCATCGGCACCTGCGCTGTACAAAGTGTTGGTGTCCAAAGAGTTGCTCAAGCGCGGCACGGTCATCAAACCAGAGATGTTCAGCTATGCCGAGATGCCTGCGGCGGGCATGGAAAACCAAATCATTTCCGATACGAAATTATTAAAAAATATGGAGTTGGTGCGCGACCTCACGCCCAACACCCCTCTGCGTTCATACGACGTGAAGACCGCTGTGTTGGTCAAGCGCGGACAAGAGGTACAGGTCACAGCAGGCGAAGGACAAGGCTTTTCCATCACAATGCGCGCGGAAGCGTTGCAAGATGGTGGTCTAGGTGAACAAATTCGCTTAAAAAATGTCGAGTCGGGTCGATCACTACATGGCGTGATTACCGGACCGAATGCCGCGAAACTGAGGTGAAAAGTGGTATTTAAAAAATATTTCAAAAAAATGCTCAAGTTCTAGAATTTGAGGTCGATTGAAGTGTTGTGAAAAAGTTTTGACCTGATAACAGGTTGGAGAAAGTGAAAACATCATGAATGACGCAATTTCAAACTACGGTCGGATGACGCAATCGAACGCTGCGATTCGCAGCGCCATCGACAAAGTCGAAAAACGAAGCCCTTCTGCCGCGCAAGCCAAGGAAGACTTGGCTCCGTCCATGGAGAAAGCATCTTCCGCAGGAGCAGATAAAGTGAGCTTGAGCAACGTCGCCCAAAAAGTCATGGCGCAACCAGACTTTGACCGCTCCAAAGTTGAGGCCATCAAGCAGGCGATCAAGGAAGGCAACTACCCTGTGAACCCACGCCGCATTGCTGAAAACTTTGTGGCCCTCGAAAAAATGATCGGTAACTGATCGTTCATTCATCTCTGATTGATCGTCTTTTGTCCGATATGACAACACCCGCCACTGACGTGCAAGCCTCCTCACTCGAGCAGGCTTTGGCCTTGGCGAAAACACTGGAAGACATGCTGGAGCGCGAGTTCGAGCAGTTGAAGGTGCAAGATTTAGACGCCTTCGAAGCGTCGCAAAACACAAAGAACGAGCTGCTTCAGCAGCTCGCGCAGCTGGCTGGCATTCAAGGTCCAGACTCAGCAGATGCGCTCGGACCCGAATGGGACGGGTTCAAAGAGCACATGGCCCACTGCCGCGACATGCATCGCCGCAATGAGGTGCTGATTGTTCGAAAGATTGACGCCATCCGTGGCGCGCTGCAAAGCATGCAAGTGCAAGACCCCACCAGCTCGCTCGAGATTTATGACCGTTTGGGCAAGGTGTCTCGCGGTGGTCGACGCGGTGGTCGTGGCTACGCTGAAGCGTAACTTTTCACACGCGCTGTTCAAGCCTGCTTAGGCTTTTCATCCCCGGGCTGCATGCCCTTGAGCCAATACACCCACGCCAAAATCACGGCAACAGCGGTGAACATATCTTCCGGAATTTCTTGACCTACATCGAGCCGGCTGAGCATGGCCAGCAAGCGTGGGTCTTCGGCCACATACACACCCTGCTTTTTCGCTTCAGCCACGATGCGGCGGGCTAATTCATCATCGCCCTTAGCCGTGAGGAGGGGCGCTTTGTTGCGGCCGTATTCCAAAGCCACAGCTTGCATGTAATGTTTATCCGTCATGCGCGGGTGTCAATCAAACTGCCATGCTCTGGCGGTGGATGATCTTCCACAGCGTCTGGCCGTGGCGCGTTGTACACCTGAAAACTCCCCATGCGCAAACCTGCGCCTTCCAACTCATCCGTCAGTTCCGTGGCATTGAACTTCGCCAAATCGGCCACGTCTTTGCGCAATGCCCACATGGTCAAGTCAACTTGCGCGTTGTTGCTGATGGTGGTTTTGAGCCACACCTCCCCCAGCACCCGGCTTTGGGTATGCATGTTGACCACCAGCGGATTTTTGGGTTGACCCGGTTTGTTGCCCTTTTGCTCGAAATGCAGCTCGACAGGATCAGCGTCGCGAAAGGGAATCACAAAAGCCAAATTCAACTCGCCTTTGTGCAAGTTTTGGGCAGACTGCACTTGTGCCGCCTCGATTTCATCGAGGGCGTGATGCAGGTTTTCTTGGACTTCGCCACTGTCCTCGTCCACTCGTGCACGCTCGGCCATGAGCAAGCGCAGCAGCACTTTGGTGTTGTCCGCCACGGGCTCGCCTTCGGCCAAACTGGCTTCAGCAGCTTTGCTGTGGCCCAGGATAAAACGCTTCAAGGTTTGCGCCTGTAACGTGCCCATGCTGAGGCGTTGTGCGCTGATGCGTTTTTTCAAATCACCCGCATCTTGCACAGGTGGCACCAAGCTCTCCAGCACACCGGGGCGCAACAGGGTGAGCAAACTGGCAAAGCCACCAGGCTGAAACAGCAAGGTGTTCAAACGTGTGGGCATGGCCGCTGATGGCGCATCGGGTCCAGCAAAGTTCCCCGTGTGCAGCAACTGCAAAGCCCATTTACCCGCAGGTAACAGCTGTGCGCGTAGTTGCACCATGTCGCCCTCTTTGATGTAGGGCTGTAGGGGTAAATTGAAGATGTGTTCGTTGAGCACCAGCTTGAGCTGCTGGTTCACCACAGAGGCGGTGGCTTGCACCACCTGACCGTCGTGCAAACCGAGCTGTCGTGCGACAGGGGCTTCCACGTACGCCGTGCGCATTTCCAAATGAACAGGCGCCACACGCGCAATCGCGTGGACGCCTTCAGGACCCAAGATGGCCATGACGGCCCCTTAAGGGAAACGCACCCAGTTTTTGCGCTCGCTCATGTTCATGTCGGCGGTCGAGTAACCAGCGCCGCGGCCCATGCCACTGTTGCCTGCCGACTGACCAGGCACCATGTAACTGCGCAGCAAATCGTCATGATTCGGCACATTCAACACCGCACCCGCCATCAAAGACCGAGGGGGCGATTTGGTGAAGGCTTGTGGGTTTTGTTGCACAAACGCATTGCGCAAAATGTCAACGCGTAAGGGGCTGTCGGGCATGGTTTTGCGGATGACTTTGTCCAGCGTGTCGCCCGACACCACTTGGTATGTGCTGCGCGGCGCTGGGCTGGCAGCCAGCGCCATGGCAGGGGCAGCCAAAACAACGCAGCACAACCAGGCGCGAAGAGAAGTGATAGGCGTGTTCATGGTCGGTTCTCCCGTCAATCTTTTAGTACGTGTAAGGCCAAGCAACCCAGGCCCCGTTAAATTTTTGTTTGCGTCCAGCCACTTGCTTGATTTCCGCTTGATAAGGCGTGACCGATTTGACTTCGGCCAGCACGGCGGCGTCAAGCGCACCAGGCTCTAGGGTGTGACGTGGCAACACGGAAGGATCTGCAACCATGAGCTTGTCGCCCACGCGCAAGCCCGCGTTGCTGCCCGCGTTGAGCGACAAACGTCCGTTGGACTGTTCCACCGCGAAGGTCTGTGGTTCACACGCCAATTGTTTTTCAAGCTGTTGCACCATGGCTGTCACTGCGCGCGCAATGGCCGCATTCGTTTCGGTGTCCATCTTGGGTGTGCCGTAGGCCTGTGTGGGCAAACTTGGCACCACCACCTCTTCTGCCGTGAACCAACCTTGGCGTTGGTTGGGCCCACTGACCTGCAAGCTCAAACCAAAAGCCGAATAGTCGTCAGACACGCCGCCCAAGGGCACAGGGGTCACGGTCAATTGGGCATGCCATTTCACATGCTCTTCACCGCGGCCGTGAATCAATCGGTCATAAGTGCGCGGCTGCGCTTGCGTGCTGATGAGGCGCCAGCGCTCCGAACGCGCAGCGGCCTGCATCAAACGTGTGCGCGCGGCAAACCCAAGCTGTTGCGCAGGATAGCGTTGTGCGGGAGCCAAGCCTGGGGACAAATCCAAACCCACCGTCATCACTTGACGCAAAGGTGCTTTGGCTTGCGGCGCTTCACAGCGACCAGGCTGCACGGCCTCGACATGAGTAACTGCCAACTCAGCTTGAGGTTGTTGCCCTGCATCACGCGAATACTGAGCCACCTGCAAATCGCGCAGCTTGATTTCAGATGAAAAGCGGTTGAGCTCGCGCAGTTTGCCGTCGCTTTCCATCCAACTGGTGGCGCTGACGCGGGTGTTGGATTTCATGGCGGCTTCCACCATGGCACTGCGAATGGCGTTGAGGCGCTCTTGCGCGCTCAAATCTGCCGCAGCCACTGAAAAGTTGACACCCACCATCCCCAACACAGTGGCGATGCACAGGTACCGACGCGACGAAGTCCACATAGCTATCTTTTCGAGGTCTGTGTTTAGCGCTTGTTGCTCAAGCTGGCGATGTACAGCGCGCGCAAGTCGCTCACCACGTGGCGGTCCAGCGACATGGTGGTTTCATAGGTGTCGTCGCCCACAGGCGTGATGCTGACCAACACGGCGCCGTAAATGACACCTTCCACACGGGCGCGGAAGGTATCGCTCATCACGGTCATGTCAGCCACGGTGGTGCTGGCATCGAGCTGCTGGCCATAGACCTGTTCGGTCAAAGCGCGGTAAGCGTCAAGTTTGGAGGCACGAATGGCCAACAAACGCTGCTGCGCAGGGTTGCGATGATTTTGAATACTAATGACCGCGTAGCCTGTGGCCACCAAGGTCTCACGCTTTTGGGTCATGGGCGTGATCATGTTGGCGCCCTCGTCCAGGCGCGATTGCGCAGGCATGGGCGGAGGCGTGTTGGCGCAAGCGGTCAACAGGATGGCGGCGGCTGTCACAGCCCAAATGGTGTTGCGGTTCATGTCTATGTCCTTGAGAGGTCTCCCCCTTGATTCGGCACCGACGCGGGCATCTTTAACAAATCTCAAGACGAATACTTTTTCTGTCTTGTGAAATATTGGTTGTCACCGACAATCATGTGTAGGAATTTTTGACATGAAGCCCACCACACACTTTATTGGCTCCAGCGAGTCAGCCGCCACTTTGCGCCAATTGGTCGCCACGATGGCCAACTCAAACGCCACCGTGATGATCACGGGCGAAAGCGGGACAGGCAAAGAGCTATTGGCTCGGCTGCTGCATGAGCAATCGGACCGCTGCGGCGCCAACTTTGTGCCGATCAACTGCGCAGCCATCCCAAAAGACTTGCTAGAGAGTGAGCTGTTTGGTCACCGCAAGGGCGCATTCACGGGCGCTGTGGCCGACCGCATTGGCCGCTTCGAGCTGGCCCATGGTGGCACCATCTTCTTGGACGAAATTGGCGACATGTCGCTGGACATGCAGGTCAAGCTGCTGCGCGTGTTGCAAGAACGCACCGTTGACCCGATTGGTGGTACGCGCCAAGTGCAGGTGGATGTGCGTGTGGTCGCCGCGACCCACCGCGATTTGGAAACCGAAATTGCAGCAGGTCGGTTCCGTGAAGACTTGTATTACCGCCTCAACGTACTGCCTATGGTCACGCCTCCCCTGCGTGAGCGCAATGCCGACGTGGTGGAGCTGCTGACCTTCTTTGCCAAAAAATGCGCCAGCTTTGGCAAGCAGCCGATTCGCTTCAAACCCGATTTCATGGCGGCTTTGCAAAAATACCCATGGCCGGGCAATGTGCGTGAACTCTCCAACGTGGTCGATCGTTTCAGCACGCTGTATGCGGGCCAAGAACTGGACTTGCGCGCCATCCCCCCTACCCTGCTGCCCAAAGGCTTGGTATCTGCGCAGGCCGAACTGCAAGCGCAAGCCCCTTTGCTGGCCAAATTAGAAATGACGCCACCACCCGAGGTCTTGGCCGAAATGAACGGTGAGCCCGAGGAAGAGGACAACGACATCGAGGGCCTCATCATGCTGGCCCAAGGCATGCCGCAGCTGCCACCCGAGGGCCTGTCGCTCAAGGAGCGCATGGCGCAAATTGAGCGCAGCATCATTGAGCAAGCCCTCACCCGCAACTCTGGCAATGTGTCACGGACGGCCAAACTACTCAATTTGCAGCGCACCACCTTGATTGAGAAGATCAACAAATACGAGCTGCGTCCTGCGGCTTAATCTTGCTCGTTGTAGAGCACCGTGATGCTCATACGCCGGTTGCGCGGGTCACGCGGGTCTTTGGGATTGAACGGATCGGTGTCGGCCACGCCCTCAATGCGGGCGAATCGACTTTCTTTGATGCCGCTCTTTTCCAACAAGGCACGGGTGACTTCGGCGCGTTCAGCCGAGAGCGACCAGTTGTTGCGGCCTTCTTTGTTGTTGAAGGGCACGCTGTCCGTGTGGCCGCGAATCGCAATCTTGTTGGGCATTTCTGCCAATGAGGCTGCGATTTCGCTGATCAGATTTGAGGCTTTGCCCTGCATGCTCATGCCGCCGCTGGGGAACATCGCAAAGTCGGCTTTGTCGATGATCTCAATACGCAGACCTTGTTTGTCACGCGTGACAGACACTTGGTCTTTCAGGCCGCCGAGCTTTTTGTTTTCCGACAGCTTTTGCTCAATCTCTTTTTCGAGTTTGTCAAAGTCAGCCTTCTCCTGGGCTTGGGCAATTTCTTTCTTCTGCTCAGGCGTCAGTTTGTCTGGGTCTGAGTAGGGATTGTTGTTTTCTTGACCGGGGTCGGTACTGGGGTTGGGGCCACCTTCTGAGCGAGGGGTCAAACGTTCCAGCAACGCCGTTTGCTTGGCGGCAAACGGGAAACCATCGGGATCAATGATGGAGCGGCCACCCAACACACCGTTGGAGCCAGCCAATTGGCCAATGGCCACCAAGCTTTGCGAGGTGGGTTTGAAGTAGTCGGCAATGCTTTTGCGCTGGTCTTCGTTAGACGCGCCCAACAGCCACATCAACAAGAAGAACGCCATCATCGCCGTCATCATGTCGGCCAACGCGATCTTCCAAGCACCACCGTGAGCGCCACCATGGCCCTCGTCGATGATTTTCTTGATGATGATGACGGGCGCGGGGGCGGCTTCTTTTTCTTCTTCCGCTTTAGCGGCCTCGGCGGCTGCGACAGCAGCAGCCGCAGCGGCTGCGGCGTCTACTGCTGCTTTGTCTGCGTCTTCGGGTGCGGCGGCCGCGTCTTTTTCGTCAGCCATTATTTCCTCAACGCATCAAAGAGTTCGCCAAAGGTGGGCTGTGCATGGTGGTTGATACACACGCGCGCAGCTTCAATGATCAAGGGAACGGGGTAGCCATGCATGTTGCCAATGATGACTTGCTGCGCCACTTTCATGGCTTCGCCGTCTTCGTCAATGATTTGCTTCAAGCGGCTACCAAAGGGTTCAAAAATACCGTAAGCCAAGAACACGCCCAAGAACGTACCCACCAACGCGCCACCAATCAAGGCGCCCAGCACGGGAGGGGGTTGGTCAATCGCGCCCATGGTCTTCACCACACCCAACACGCAAGCCACAATACCCAGCGCAGGCAAGGCGCCAGCGAGAGTGGCAATGGCGTCGGCGTTTTGCATTTCGCTGTGGTGGTGGTGTTTGATGGATGTGGTCATCACATCTTCCACCGCATAAGGGCTCAAGGTGCCTGAAGACACCACCATCAAACGGATGGTGTCGCAAATCAAACCGACCAAACCGTGGTCGTGCAGCATCTTGGGACATTCACCAAAAATGGCACTGGCCTCGGGGTTCTCCACGTGCGATTCCATCGCCACGGCACCCTCGGCCTTGAGTGTTTTCATCAGCTTGGAGATCACGGCGATGATGCCGATGTAGTCTTCCTTGTGGTACTTGGGGCCTTTGATCACGCGACCCATACCGCCCCATGCGCCTTTAAAAATAGCGCCAGAGTTACCGGTGATCATGCCGCCAACGCCAGCACCACCAATAATGAACATCTCGAATGGGGTGGCTTTGATAATGGGCGCCAAGCTACCGCCGGCGATCACGAAACCGCCGAACACGCAAATGAACAGAACGACCAAACCAATAATTGCTGACATCTAACACTCTCCCCAAGCAGGTTGGCGCACCCAAGTCAAAAACTTGGATGCGCCTAAAAATTGTCCCGAACAACCTGCAAGATTAACTGATAAATCACAAAATTCTTCTAAAAAGAAGAAAACCGCGATCAGTTCATCATGCTGGTAGGTCGGTTGCTCGCTGGCACCAAGGAAGGCACGCCTTCCCAAGCGTCGCGAATTTCGCGCATCAAACCGTGAATCTCGTCCAACACCGCCACATCGTTGTGGGCGTTGGCATGGAACAAACGACGTGTCACATAGCTGTACAACTCATTGAGGTTGTTGGCCAGATCGCCGCCTTTTTCAAAATCCAAGGCACCTTGCAGACCAATCACGATGCGGCTGGCACGTGCAATAGCTTTGGATTTTTCAGTGATATTTTTGTGTTGGATGTGACCACGCGCGGTGGACAAACTTTCCAACAAGCCATCAAACAACATTTGAATCAATTGCACATTGTTGGCCGTGGCAACGCCGCTGCTGACTTTGACATCGCCGTAACTTTGAATGGCTCGTGAATTGGCTCGCATTTGATTAACTCCTGTGTATTTCTTCGCTTACACAGGCAGTATCGGAAGGGGCTTCGCAAACTTGAGTGGCATCTGTACAAACAGCCGATCAAACAGGCTTAGCTTCCAGTGTCTCTGCATTCGCATGCACCAAGGCTTCGTCGTGCGCTTCCATCACTTCTTCAGGCTGCATCACCGCTTCGACCGTTTCAGCGGCAACTTCTTGCCGCTGCTGGTCTTCGTAGGCTTGCACATGCTCTAAACCTTGTGCCAATTCTTCTGGCGTCAGTTCACGTTCATCGCTGTTTTCGAGCAAACCGTTGCCCAACACCTCCGAGGTGCCTGAGGCATCGGTGAGTGCGAGCATGGTGTCTTCGCCAGAGTCATCGGCCAGCGGCACTTCTTCAAATAAGAAGTCAGAGAATGGCACTTCGTTGGTGATGCCCACGCGCTGGTAAAGCATGTCGACCACGCTGTCCACGGTTTGTTTCAAACGCAACAAAACTTCGGAGTCTGGGCTTTGGCAATAACTACCCGCAAACTCCAAGGCAGAGCGGTACACGCTGCCCAAATGCTGCGGTGGCAACCACGATTGGATGTGGCCGCGCGCCGTTGAAATTTTGCGCGTCGAGCTTGGCATGTGGTTTTCAGTGCCACCCAATGCATCTTCAATGCCGTCTTTGAAACTGGCCGTGATGTGCTCACGCAGGATGGGTTCGTAATGCGGACGCAAGGCATCAATCAAGGTGGCATCAAAGCCCTCGACTTGTTTGCCGTTCATGGCATCCCACAGCTTTTTGCCTTCCAAACCTGAGAACAACAAATCCCCAGGAATTTCAGATCCGAAATCGGGCACAGCAGGTGTGGTGTCGGGCTTAGGCGCCTCGTACATCTTGGCCAAATGGTTGATCTTGTCGATGAGGTACAGCGTCAAGATGACCAAGAGCAACAAGATCCACGAGATCATGTTCATCATGAAATTACTCATGCGCGTCTCCTGGTTTCAACCTTCTCGGTTTCGGCCGCGTTGTCCACCTTCAAGGTGCCGCGCAGCTTTTTGACCACTGAAGACAAAATTTGGCTCACGCGAGACTCGCTCACGCCCAAGGTTTCGCCAATCTCTTTGAGGTTGAACTCTTCCACGTAGTAGAGCTGCATGACCAACTGCTCACGCTCGGGCAACTGGGCAATGGCGTCGGTCACGGCATCCATGAACTGCGCTTCTTCCACGATCACTTCAGGTTGTTGCGAGCTGTCGTCAGCGATGGTCATCACCTCTTCGGTGACCACTTCCATGGAATAGGTCTCGAAGCGTTTGGCTTTGCCGCGCTCTTTGTGGAACTCTTCTAAGTCTTTGCCCATGTACTCGGCAATTTCAGCTTGCGTAGGCGTACGGCCCAACTCAGCCGCCAAAGCGTGCACCGTGGTGTTGTGTTCTTTGTTGAAAGCCACGGCTGAGCGGGGCAAGAACGACAAGCGTCGCACTTCATCCAACATGGCGCCGCGCACACGGCTGTGGGCGAAGTTTTCAAACTCAATGCCTTTGACAGGATCAAACGCACGCGAAGCTTCGAGCAGGCCAATCATGCCCACTTGAATCAGCTCATCGAGCTCCATGAAGGCGGGGATACGGGCTTTCAAGTGCAAGGCCACGCGTTTGACCAGGCCCAAATGGGCCATGACCAAATCTTCGCCCTTGGGCTTGCAAGAGCCGTACATTTCGGCGGGGGTGAGGGCTCTCATGTGTCAGACGAACTGTTTTTCATCAGTCGCTCCATGAAGAATTGCAGACCGCCCGAAGGGTGGTCAATCGGACGCAAGTGCGTGCATGCCTCGGCTAAGCGCATGTAGTCACGAGCGGCGGCTGTGCCAGGGGCGAGTTCCATCACCGACTGGTATTTTTTGAGTGCGCGCAACACCATCTCGTCTTCTTCGATCGAGGTGAGGTAGTGCACCGACTCGCCCAAAAAACGCACACAGACGTCGTTGAGCTTTTTGTAAAGTTTCCAGCCTTCGGATTGGCTGCGCACCATGTTGGGCAAGAGATAAATTTCGTCCAAACCCATCTCTTTGCTCAAGATTTTGATGGTGCCGTAGGCATCGGCAATCGACGATGGGTCGTCTTTGACCACGATGAAGCGGCGTTGGCACGCGGCCAAGAATGACAACACCGAGGGCGAAATGCCGGCTGCCACGTCCACGATTAAATAGTCGACATCGTCGGCCAACACGCCAAACGACTGCACGATGCTGGCCGCTTGGATGTCGCTCAGACCCGCCAACTCTTGCATGCCCGAGGCACCCGGGATGAGCTTCACGCCTTGGCGGGTGGTGATGAGAATTTCTTGCAAGGTTTTTTGACCGGCCAAGAAGTGACCCAAGTTGTACTCAGCGCGCGCGCCGAGTGCGATTTGTGCGTTGGCCAAACCGAGGTCGGCGTCAAACAGCATGACGCTATGACCGAGCTGAGTCAGTGCCACCGCCAAGTTGATGGAGGTGGTGGTTTTACCGACGCCACCCTTGCCGCTGGCAACACCGATGACTTCTGTTCTGCGTGGATTACTCATGGGTCAGGCCTGTGGTTTCGGTTTTAAATTTGGCAGCGATTTGCGCCAGTTTGGAAGCAGCCAAATCATTGACGGCTGCCTCGCGTGCGTTTTGTTGAGCTTGCTCTTCGGTTTCGGGCAATGGCAAGTTGTCGAGGGCGCATTGCACCAAACCGGCCAAGGACACGTCTTGCACCAAGTCAACCGTGCGGTCGCCGTGGCTGGCCACGGACACGCTCAAAGATTTGTCGGTCAAGAACTGCAACAAAGCCCAAGGTTGGTTGGATTCGTCGAGCTTGCTCAGCATCAAGGATGCCCAAATGTTGTCGGTGTTGTCAAACACGCGGCGGATGTTGGCGGCGGATGCGTCAGCGGGAATCACCGCGTGGCACTGCACATTCAGGTTCATGGCGCGAATCTCGGCCAAGCGCTCGTTCATTTGCACACCCGCGGTGTCAATCAAGATGAGTTGGCGGTCGGTGTGCTCGTCAAGCAACAACTTCAAAGTTGAGGCGTTGGTGGCGCGGAACGAGTCCACACCCGACTGGGCACACAGCAATTGGGTTTGGTTCCAAGCGCCAGCGCGCTGGTCTTGGAAGCTAATAACCATGACTTTTTCGCTACCATGCAATTGGGCAGCATGTTGCGCCAAGCGGGCCACCATCATGGATTTGCCAGCACCAGATGGGCCAGCCAATGCATGAATACCCGACACTGGCGTTTGAGCTTGTTCTTGCTCCACAGAGTGGGCCAATTGACGGCTCAAAGCGCCCATGGCGTCAGCCATGTTGTCGTGGTCTTTGATGTTGTCAATCAACAGGGCACGCAAAGCGACAGGAATGGGTGCGTCGTTCAAAGCATCGCGCAAAGGTGCGATGGCAACAGGCAGTTGCATGCCGCCTTGTTGCCAAGCAGCCATTTGTTGGCCCAGTTTGAATTCACGGCGCAACGAGTTGAGCTCTTCACGCACCAGCGCGACGATTTCGCGACCGCGCAGGGTGTCGTGTTCTTCGGCGGCGCGTTTGGCGGTTTCGTCCACAGGCTGTGCAGCGGCTTTGACAGGGGCTTTGACCTTAGGCGCAGCTGGCTTAGACGCAACTTCCACAATCGGCTTGGCCACTTTGGTGGCTTGGCGCTCGCGGGCATCGCGTTTGTTTTGGTCGATGGTTTGACCCAACAACACATCAAACTTGCCAGAGGGCTTAGCCGATGTGGCGTATTGGCTTTTCACAAACGGATCGGCTTCCTCAGGCGTGAGGGGGGCCAGATCAACCGCCACGATCAGCTCGGTCAAGCCATTGACTTGGCCGCTCGAGATGACGAGCACGTCGGGGCCGTATTGGGCCACGGCCTTTTCGTTGGCAGCGCGGATGTCGCGGGCAAGGATGCGTTTGAGTTCCATAGGGTCAGCTCACTCTGTCTTTTGTTATAGGTTTACGGTTTATCGGGCTTTGGCGTCCACGGTGTGGATCACTTTGACGGCCTGATCGTCCGGAATTTCGCTGTAAGACAGCACAGTCAAATCGTTCACGCGGAATCGTGCGGCTTTAGAGAGCCAACCACGAATCACGGGGGACACCACCAACACAGCGGGGTGGCCCATTTCTTCTACGGTGCGCGCGCCTTCGCGCAAACCGGCAAATAAGTTTTCAGACAAGCCCGGCTCCATCACCACGGCTTGGCCTGGCTGGCTTTGTTGCAACACGTTGTGCAGCAGTTGCTCGAGTGAAGGCTCAAGCGTCATGACTTGCAAACCGTTGTCGCCATCGATCAGGCTTTGCATGATCATGCGACCGAGCTTGGGGCGAACCATGGCGGTGAGTTGTTCGGGGTCTTGCGTGCGAGTGCTGGCCTCAGTCAACGCTTCAGCAATCGTGCGCATGTCGCGAATGGACACAGATTCGGCCAACAAGTTTTGCAAGGTGCGGGTCAAGATGCCGAGTGACAACTTGCCGGGCACCAAGTCTTCGACGATCTTGGGTGACTTGGCAGCCAATTTGTCGAGCAACTGTTGGGTTTCGTCATGACTCAACATGTCAGAAGCGTTTTCGCGCAAGACTTTGTTGAGGTGGGTAGAAATAGCAGTGGCAGCGTCGACCACGGTGTAACCGAGGGTACGGGCTTGGTCGCGTTGTGAAGGCTCAATCCACACGGCTTCCAAACCAAATGCGGGTTCGCGGGTGGCAATGCCTTCCAACTGGCCGTACACATGACCGGGGTTGATGGCCAACTCGCGGCCCACTTTGACTTCGCCCTTGCCACGCACCACGCCTTTGAGCACGATGTTGTAAGCGTCTGGGTCGATGTTCAAGTCATCACGGATACGCACGGGCTGAACCAAGAAGCCCAGCTCGGCAGACAATTTTTTGCGCACGCCTTTGACGCGGGTCATCAGCTCGCCGCCGGTTTCGGCGTTGACCAACGGGATCAAACCGTAGCCAATTTCCAAACCAATGAGGTCGACTTGGTCCACATCGTCCCAGTCGAGTTCTTTCGGTGCGTCCGAAGGTGTGGCGTCTTTGACGGCTTGTTCGGCTTGTTCGTCTTGCACTTCGCGGGTGACGATCATCAAGCCCAGACCAGCAGAAGCCAAAGCCAAGGTAATGAACATCAAGTGCGGCATACCGGGCACCATGCCCAAGATGATCAAAATCACAGCCGAGATGAACAAGGCGGTGGGGTTAGCCAACTGAACAGAAGCCTGCTCAGAAATAGATTCAGCGGTCGTCACGCGCGTCACGATGATGGCGGTGGCCAGTGACAACAACAACGATGGGATTTGAGCGACCAAGCCGTCACCAATAGTGAGCAAGGTGTAGATCTTGCCGGCTTCAGCCACAGGCAAATCATGCTGCGCCACACCGATGATCAAGCCACCGAACAAGTTGATCAACAGAATCAACAAGCCGGCCATGGCGTCACCGCTCACGAATTTAGAGGCACCGTCCATGGAGCCGAAGAAGTCAGATTCCTGGGCCAATTCGGCACGGCGTGTTTTGGCTGTTTCTTGGTCGATCACGCCAGCGTTCAAGTCAGCGTCAATCGACATTTGTTTACCGGGCATGGCGTCCAAGGTGAAACGGGCGTTCACTTCTGAAACGCGACCCGCACCTTTGGTCACCACCACGAAGTTGATGATCATCAAAATCGCGAAGATGATGAAACCCACCACGTAGTTACCAGCAATCACGAACTCACCGAAAGCCTGCACCACCTTACCGGCGGCGTGCGCACCTTCATGGCCGCTGACCAACACCACACGGGTAGATGCCACGTTCAGCGCCAAGCGCAACATGGTTGCAAACAACAAGACGGTGGGGAAGGATGAAAACTCAAGGGGCTTACGGGTGCCGATGGCGATCATGATCACCACCAAGCTCACAAGAATGTTGAAAGTAAACAAAAAGTCCAACAACAACGGAGGCAATGGCAACACGAGCATCGCCATGATGACGAGCACCACCACCGGAATACTGAGTCCGGAGAGGTCAAATTTCGACAAGTTGTGTCGAATCGTTGACAGAGTGAGAGTGCTCATTGAGGGAATCCAGTTGAAAGTGGAACGTTTAGGTTTCTTTTTGCCTTGAAAAAATTGTCGAGGCATGTTCATTAAGCAATCGATGTGCCAAGTCAAACTGACACTGATGCGCCTCTCCGCCGAAAGCGGCAAGAACTGACCTGTCACGGTTCTTGCTTAACTCCTTGGCAAACTCGTTTTAAGAACACCATGAACCTGTCCAGCTATCTCCAAATACCACCAGCCCCGCTGGTGCCAACCAACACCAACAACGCGGTGCCACAAGGCGCGCGCACTGGTGTGGGCCCGGCTGCGGGCGGTGGCTTGGGGTTTGATTTCGCGCAAGTCATGGCGCGTCAAATGGAGCGCCTGGTACCGCAAGAGCGGCAAACTTTTGCCGCTGATGTGCCAGAGCAGCCACAACCACAACCACAAGCACGTACACAAGATTCACGCCCAGTAGAAGACCGGCACGACGCAGAACGCCCCGCGCAAGAGAAACGCACGAACAACGAGGCATCTCCAGACGATGCCGATGACACCTCTGCAGCTCAAGCACGCCCACGCAACAAAGGCGCGTCGAATAAGAACAAGCCCACAGACACAGACGCTCTGTTAGAGAGTTTGATGCAGGGTGCCCCCGTCACACCAAACGCCACAACCTCAGTGGTTGCCACACCTGCAATCAGCCAGGTCACCACGACCACTGAAGACGTTGCAGCATCTGAATTGACGAGCTCGGCCACCTTGCAAACCATCGAGCTGAGCCCGCAGATGCGCATCATCACAGACCCCAAAGCGGCACCAAGCCCTGAAAGTTTGGCGGCTTTTGCCAAGGCCATGGGTTTGGATGAGTCAGAGATTCAAAACTTATTGAACCAACCACCGGCGACCACGGCACCCACAGGTGTGCAGACCTCAAATGCCCAAAGCCTTGCCAGTGGTTTAGCCACGCCCACCGCCTTGCAAGCAGCCATGAGCACCGTGCTGGGTGGCGTATCGCAAGGCATGGCTCCGACAGCAGACAGCACCGTCGCCACACAACTGGCAGCCATGACCTCCGTTGACGCACAGCCTATGGCTGCCGCATCTGGCGCAGGTTTGGCAGCAGCGGCCACCACATTGGCTGCACCCGCGTTGCCAGGCCTAACGCCGACCGACATGGCTGCGATCCAACAATTACAAATCACCGTTTTGCCTGTTGCCGTGTTGCCCGTCAACACCAACGCAAGCAACGCCCCCATCCCTAGCACCCTCGACATGTTGTCGCTCTTGGGAACCGGCGTCGATGAACAAGACGTGAGCGCCCTCTTGTCTCGCTTCTCCGAAGAAGCGGGCAGCGAGAGCCATGCAGATCAGCAATCGTCATCAGGCGAAGGCCAGCAAAATTTCAGCAGCTTTTCACAAGCGTTGAGCAACACCAAAAACGCCACCGGCGCAGCACCTGCCAATGCCGCACAAGCCACAAGCGCCAACATGAGCGAGGTCTACGACCAGCTCAGCGACAAGATGGCCACCGAAATGGCCGCACGCATGCACAAGCAGCTCAGCGATGGTGAGTGGAAGATGAAATTTGGTCTGCGCCCCTCGAACTTAGGTGGCGTTGAAATTCAACTCGAAATGAAAGACGGCAAACTCGATGCCGTCTTCCGTGCCGACAACCCGCTCACACGCGACTTGCTGCAAAACAGCAGCCAGCGCTTGCGCGAAGCACTTGGTAACTTTGGCATTAATGCCGGTCAAGTGCAGGTCGGCCAAGGCGGTGGCAACACCCCACAAAACAACTCTGGAAATTCAGGAAAGAATTCCCAAGTTAGAGACAATTCATCTTTGCAAGTCAAAGGTACAGGCGACGCTTCTGGCGTGACCTCTACCCGTAACAAGGCCAATGCGTCCTTGCTTGACCTCTATGCATAAATTACGCATGACAATCTGAACATTAGGAGAACGATATGGCAGAAGCAGAAGCAGCACCGGCAGAAGAAGTTGTCGAAGGCGAACCGAAGAAAAAGAAACCAATTCTTTTGATTGTGGTGATCGTGTTGTCCGTGGTCATCCTGATCATGTCGGTGATGTTCGGCACCTTGTATTTCTCAGGCTTCTTCGAGCACAAGAGCGAAGCAGCCGCCCACGAGAAAGTGGACGAACTGGAAAAAGAAGCCGCGAACGCACATGGCGCGACACCAGAAGGCCCATCGAAAGTCAAGAAGGAAGCCGAAGCCACACGCTTTGAGAACACCTACTTGGAAATCGACAAAGAGTTCATGACCAACATCACGAACTCCAAAAAAATCATGGTCGTGAAAGTGGCCGTGATGACCCATTACGACTCACGCGTGTTCGACAACGTGAAGAAGCATGAATTTGCCATTCGCTCCGCCGTGCTCGACGTGATGCGTCAAAGCACCGAAGCCGATGTGGCCAAGCAAGACTTCCGCGTTGACTTAGCCGCCAAGATCAAGGTCGTGATGAACGAAATGCTCATGAAGTACGAAGACTTCGGCGGTATTGAAGACGTGTTCTTCACCTCTTTCGTGATGCAGTAACCCTTAATTCAACATGAAATCTAACCTGCTCTCGGACGAAGAACTGGCCGCGCTGTCGGAAGGCGTGCGCGACGGTTCGATCGAGACCGACACTGGCTTCAACGAAAGCGTGCGGGTGCGCAAGCACGACCTCGCCAGCGAAGACAGCAGCTTGGGCGTGAACGTCTCGTCGATCGACATGATCAACGAACGCTTCATCCGACTGTTCCGTCTTGGCTTGCTCGAAGTACTGCGTACCAGCCCACGTGTGAACCCCACACGCGTGCAAATTTTGAAGTTTGGTGATTACCTCAAAGGCCTGCGCGCCCCCTTGTCGGTCAACATGATTCGCATGAACCCGCTGCGCGGCAACTCGGTGATCATCATCGACCCCAATGTGGTGTTCAGCTCGCTCGACAGCTTCTTTGGTGGTTTTGGCAAAGGCGTGGGCGAATTGCCCCCCAGCCGTTTGTTCACCCCCACTGAAACACGCATCATCAAGATCATTCTTGAAGTGTTCTTCCGCTCGTTGACCGAAGCGTGGGGCCCACTGATGCCCATCGAATGCGAACACGTGAGTTCTGAGATCAACCCTCAGTTCGCACAAATCGCCGATGAAAACGATTTGGTGGTCTTGAGCCGCTTTGAAGCTGACGCAACTGCCAGCGGTGGCAAAGGCTTCATCGACTTGGTCTACCCCTACGCGACCTTGAAGCCTGTGCGTGAACTGCTCAGCAGCCGCGTGCAAAGTGGCGAAGGCAACGAAGAGTCAGACAAGAAATGGCGTCAAGCGCTCGCGGCCGCGGTGGGTGATGCCAAACTGGAATTGCAAGTCACCATGGGTGACATCAAAACCACGCTGCACCACTTGAACCATTTGCAAGAAGGCGATTTGTTGTTCTTCAAGAAAGACGACACCGCGCTGATGAGCACCAATGGTGTTCCCGCATTCCACGTCAACGTGGGCACACGCGGCTCACAAGTGGCGGTGCAAATCGACCACGAACACGTTCACGGTAAAAACTGAGACAGGATCACATCATGACTGACGAAAAAGAAAACCCAACCCCAGAACACGATGAAGCTGAAATGGCTGCCGCAGAAGCAGCGCACGAGACCCCTGACGAAGTGGCTGTGCAAGCTGCGGCGCAAGAGGTTGAGCCAAGCCTAGAAGACTTCAAACCCACCATGCCTGGCAACATCAACCCCGAGGTGTTGCAAAACATCGTGGTGAATTTGTCCATCGAAGTGGGCCGTGCACAAATCAAGATCAAAGACTTGATGCGTCTCACGCAAGGCAGCGTGGTCGAGCTAGACCGCATTGCGGGTGAGCCCCTCGACTTGTTGGTCAACAACTCTGTGGTTGCCCAAGGTGAAATCGTGTTGGTGAACGACCGCTACGGCGTTCGCCTGACGCGTGTGGTGCCCTCTTCAGAGCGCCTCAAGCTGATCTAAGCACCAAAAAATCAGCGCCTGATGGCGCTGATTTAGCGCTGGATCATGTCACCTTTGACTTGGCCACCGCGCTCAATCTCAATCTCGCCATAAGTCACCGTGCCGCGCACGCGGCCTGTATTACGAACAATCAGCAACTCACGGCTGGTGACGTTTTCGTTCAACTCGCCTTTGACATCCACGTACTGAGCCGTCGTTTTACCTGTCACCACACCTGAAGCGCCAATCAGCACATCACGTGCTTCGAGTTCACCATCGAACTTGCCAGAGATCACCGCTTGATTCGGGGCTTTGATCGAGCCGCTGAACACCACACCTTCACCAATGAAGATGCTGTTTTCTTTGGACATGTCGTTTTTATCGTTCATTTTTTACTTTCTGTGATGAATTCAAGTGAAGGGGTAATGGCAGCTAAACAGTCGCTCGCACTGCCTTTGCTCAAGGCTGCAGCACGCAAACCCCGGACGTAAAGTGCCCAAATAGCTTGGCAGCGTGCATCCAGATGCGTGAAACCGTGTGCGTGCAAAGCCATGTAGATCGGGGTCATGAGCTTCATGGCTTGATTGGTCACTCGCTCTTCGTCAACCACAGACCATGTCCATGCATAGGCTTGAACAGCCGCGCGAAACGCCAGCTGTTTCAAATCGTGTTGGTACATCTGAAACAGATAGGCTTTGACTTGTTCCGTGAGTGATGCACCCATCGTGGCGAGGTCCAAGCCGATCAACTTTTGAATCAAGACCTCGTTCTCCACCACCACCGCGTGACACACCAAATTGGCCTTGGTGAAGCCAAACTCCATCAGCTGTGGAATGGTCATGCGGTTGTCTTTGGCAATTTGCGCCAAAGTGAGTGCATCGAACTGCCCCAGCTCTATTTTTTCTTTGATGTAAAGCACCAGGCTGACGAGCCGATTCTTGAGTAACAAGGGCAACTCAACTTCGTCGCTTTCTTTGATCTTTTGGAAATTCATCGAAAATTAAAAAAAGTGATTGAGTGGCGTTGCAATTGAGAAATCTGACAAGATTGTCATGAGAAACAACAGGTAGGTCCATACGCTTACTGGCGTATGTCATGCCCCTCAACGCGATAAATATCAACCTTTGCAAGGCCTATGAATGCCCATCTGATCGACCCCCAAGCCATGCTTCGCTTGCGTGCACTTTGCAAGCTGGATCACGCGCGCGTCGCGCGTTTGTGCGGCCTGACCGAAGCCCAAGTGCGTGAGCTTGAAGCGGCTGAGCACGGCCAATTTGAGACGCCAGAGTTGAAAGTGCAAGCCGCTTTGAAAATCGCCGTCACCCTGAGCGGTGCACAAGCCAACGGCATGCCTGTGGTGAATGTGTTTCGCTCCCGTGCAGTGGGCGATCATGCGGGCATGCAACTGCCTGCCATCAAGGTTGAACAAGCGCCACCGCCCAAACCCAAATTCCCCGACTCGCCTGAATTCTTCAAGTTGCTCTTGATTTTTGTGGTGATGGTGTTCTTGTTAGTGGCGGTGGCCATGCCTCTGCTCTACACCCTACCCTCGCCGCCACCCAAGCTGACGTGAGCCAGCAGTGCCGTCGAACGACACGCACAGCGGCATTCACCATAAAAAAGCCTGCTCTGACGAATCAGAGCAGGCTTTTTGGTTTGGACTCAACGCGCTGAAACATCAGCGCGTGAGAAGCGCGATCAATTGGCGTTGATCTTGCGACCGTTCAAAGGCTGCACAGGACGTGCATTGCGCTTGAAGGGGAAGTCCACCACTTGCTTCTTGCCGATGTCCACAGGCGTCTTCAAGATGTAGAAGTTCACGCCTTCGGTACAAGGCGGCGTGGTCAATGAGCCTTCGTAGCTGTAGTGCGTCAACGCAGCGGGCACCAAGCTGCTAGGGTCAAACTTGACCTTATCCACCACCACCTCTGGGCCTTCGGCCTTGGGTGCGTTGTTCCACAGCGTTTGGATGGCCGCGTTGTCTTTGCCGTCGTTGAGCAAGACGCCCAACACAGCCAACTTGCCTTCGGCGTTTTTGTGCACAAAGTGCGCCACCATGGCCATGGGTTTGCCGTCAATTTGTTCTTCGCTAGGACGGTGGAAGTGGAATTGCAACAGGTTGTACACATCCTTGTTGATCTTCAAAGTGCTGCCGGGCTCCACGTTCACTTGGATGGTGTGGCCGTTGTTCAAAATTTTCAGCGGGCCTTCTTTGTAGTTGACCACCAACACGTCTTTCGACTTCTCGAAAGGACCGGTGATGTTCAAAGGCGATTGCTTCATGCCTTTGCCGCAGGTGGGGAATTCATCGCCCCAGTTCTCTGGGCCCATCTCGCCAGCGTAGTCCCAATGAACGGCATGGCCTTTTTTGTGGGCCTTGGCTTCTGGCTTCTCAGCGGCGCAATCAGCCAAGACTTTCACTTTTTGACCAGCTGCGGCCAACGCGTTTTGCGCGGCACAGATGGATTTGACGCGCGATGACCACTCGGCCATCTCCAGCGCCTTTTGGAATGCGCTGATGGTGTCTGGGTCTTCAGCGCCTTTGGTCAACAAGCGCAATGCGCCCAAGCCCAATTGGCGTTCGCTGGTCACGGGGCCTTTTTGGGCCTTGATGAAGGCTTCGTAGTCTTGCAACACGATGCCATTGGTGAACGATTCTTTGACAGCCATCATCTGCTGGGCTGCTGGCTCAAGCTCTTCGAGCTTCTCTTTGGCTTCTTCCAATTCCTTGGTCAGCTTTTCGAGTTCTTCTTGGGCCTCGGTCGCGCCTTCGCTGGCCTCGGTCAGCTCGCTCATGATGTGGTTTTTACCGGTGTAGCTCCAGTAGCCGAACGCCAAAGCGCCTGCGAGCAGCAGGCCCATGACGATTTCAATGATCAGTCGTAAATATTTTTTCATGGCCATTCACTTGAGTGGGTGCATTTGATAAAGCCAAACAACAACGCGCAGCGCACGTCCCTGTTTGGGCAGGTCAGTGGGTATCGGCTTGATGTGACACAAGCTTTAATTCCCACAACAGACGGCGAATTATTGCCGCAACTGATAAAAGCAATAAACGTGCGCAAAAGAAGCTGACACCTCGCCAACACTACAATTGCAAACTTCTTCCACAGCCTCTGGATCAACACCATGAACCGCTGCTTTTATCCCCACGGGGAGGCTCAGCCATGAGCCGCAAAGTCTTTATCAAAACCTTCGGTTGCCAAATGAACGAGTACGACTCGGACAAGATGGTCGACGTGCTCGGGCAGTCCGATGGTTACGAAAAAACCAACGATGTCGAAGAAGCCGATCTGATCGTCTTCAACACCTGCTCGGTGCGTGAGAAAGCCCAAGAAAAAGTGTTTTCTGACCTGGGTCGCATCCAGCATTTGAAAGCCAAGGGCGTCAAGATTGCCGTCGGCGGCTGCGTGGCCAGCCAAGAAGGCGACACCATCATTGCCCGCGCACCCTACGTGGACGTGGTGTTTGGCCCGCAAACCCTGCACCGTTTGCCTGAGCTGCTGAACCAACGCGAAAGATTGTCCAAGCCACAAGTCGACATCAGCTTTCCAGAAATTGAAAAGTTTGACCACCTGCCCCCCGCTCGCGTCGAAGGCGGCAGCGCCTATGTGAGCATCATGGAAGGCTGCAGCAAATATTGCAGCTACTGCGTGGTGCCCTACACACGTGGCGAAGAGGTGAGCCGTCCGTTTGACGACGTGTTGGTCGAAGTCGCGGGCTTGGCCGCACAAGGCGTGAAAGAAGTCACGCTCTTGGGCCAAAACGTCAACGCTTACCGTGGCGCCATGGGCGGCACGGCTGAGATTGCAGACTTTGCCTTGCTCATCGAGTACGTGGCCGAAATCCCCGGCATCGAGCGCATCCGCTACACCACCAGCCACCCCAACGAGTTCACACAGCGTTTGATTGATGTGTACGCCAAAGTGCCGCAACTGGTGAGCCACCTGCACCTGCCCGTGCAGCACGGCAGTGACCGCATCTTGATGGCCATGAAGCGCGGCTACACCGCCATGGAATACAAGAGCACGGTGAAAAAGCTGCGCGCCATTCGCCCCGACATGGCGATGAGCTCGGACTTCATCGTGGGCTTTCCGGGCGAGACCGAGGAAGACCACCAGAAGCTCATCAAGCTCATGCACGATGTGTACTTTGACAACTCGTTCAGTTTCATCTTCAGCCCACGCCCCGGCACGCCTGCGGCCAACCTGCAAGATGACACGCCGCACGAGGTGAAACTGCGCCGCTTGCAAGAGGTGCAAAAAATCATCGAAGACAACATGCGCGACATCAACGTGCAACGCGTAGGCACGGTGCAACGCGTGCTGGTCGATGGTTTTGCCAAGAAAGACGCCACCGAGCTGCGTGCACGCACCGAGTGCAACCGCATCGTCAACTTCAAAGGTGGCCCCAATCCTGAGCGCCTGATGAACCAGTTGATTGACGTGAAGATCACGGAAGCCAACCCGCATTCATTGCGTGGCGAGGTGTTTGTTAAAGAGTCGGCTTAAAGTCCGCTGCCGTCAAACATTGAAAAAGCCCTGAGACCGCGAGGTTTCAGGGCTTTTTGTTTTAAGCGCGAGAGCTTCAACGCATGCCTGGAAAGCCGCCACCGCCGCCCATCATGCCTTTCATGCCACCGAGCTTTTTCATCATCTTCATCATGCCGCCGCCGCTCATCTTCTTCATCATGCTTTGCATTTGCTCAAACTCTTTGAGCAAGCGGTTCACGTCTTGCACTTGCACACCGGCACCCGCGGCAATGCGGCGCTTGCGCGTGGCCTTGATGAGCTCGGGCTTGCGGCGCTCCAGCGGCGTCATGCTGTGGATGATGCCTTGCTTGCGGCCAATGTCTTTCTCGGCCTTGTCCATGTCCACTTGGCCGGCTTTGGCCGCCATTTGCGTGGGCAATTTATCCATGATGTTGGACAAGCCGCCCATGGAACGCATTTGCTGAATTTGTGCGAGGAAGTCGTTCAAGTCAAACGCATCGCCGCGCTTGACCTTCTCGGCCAGCTTTTGCGCAGCCGCCATATCCACGCCAGCGGTGACTTGCTCAACCAAGGCCAAGATGTCGCCCATGCCCAACACGCGGCCTGCATGGCGGTTGGCATCGAACAGTTCCAAACCATCGAGTTTCTCGCTGGTACCCGCAAACTTGATGGGCGCACCCGTGATTTGACGCACCGACAAGGCAGCACCGCCACGTGAATCGCCATCAAGTTTGGTCAACACAATGCCGGTCAAGGGCAGCGCATCGCTGAAGGCCTTGGCGGTGTTGATGGCGTCTTGACCTTGCATGGCGTCGACCACAAACAAGGTTTCAATCGGGTTCAACACGCTGTGCAGCTGTTTGATTTCAGCCATCAAGGCTTCGTCAATGGCCAAGCGACCTGCCGTGTCGACCAGCAACACATCAAAGTAATGTTTACGTGCGTAGTCCAGCGCAGCACGGGCAATGTCGGCGGGCTTTTGGTCGGGCGAGCTGGGAAACCATTCGGCACCGGCTTGGGCGGTGACGGTTTTGAGCTGCTCAATCGCAGCAGGGCGGTACACGTCGCCTGAAACCGTCAGCACTTTTTTCTTGCGCTGGTTGATGAGCCAACGCGCCAGCTTAGCGGTGGTAGTGGTTTTACCCGCACCTTGCAAACCGGCCATCAAAATCACGGCGGGGGGCTGGGCGGCGAGGTTCAAGTCGCTCACACCTTCGCCCATGGTGGCGGCCAACTCTTGGTTGACGATGGCCACCAAAGCTTGTCCGGGCTGCAAGGAGCCAATCACCTCTTGGCCGAGGGCTTTTTCTTTGACGCGGGCGATGAAATCGCGCACTACAGGCAAGGCCACGTCGGCTTCGAGCAAGGCCATGCGCACCTCGCGCAACATGTCGGCCACGTTGCTTTCGGTGATGCGCGCCTGTCCGCTGATGTGCTTGACGAGGCGCGAGAGTTTGTCGGTAAGGGCTGAGGCCATAGGTACCCCTTGATAGGGCTTGGTTTTTCGTGTGTAGCGAAACGCTAAACTGTTGCCATGATTTTAGCCAGCGACATCCCGCTCAACCTTTGGCTCGCACTGCCCACGGCAGCTGCGTACGCGTTGACGGCACTCATCGGCCCCCGAGTGGCTCCAGACATGGGTCACCGGCTGTTAAGCGTGCCTTGGGCCTTGCACGGCTTGGGCTTGGTCTTTGCCTTGTTTGCGCCGCAGGAAGGCGGATTGCGCTTTGGTTTTGCACCAGCGCTGTCGGTCACGGCTTGGCTGATGCTCACGTTTTATGTGCTGGAACACCATTGGTTTCCACAACTGCGCACACGTTGGACGCTGTCCATCGTAGGCGCCGCCGTTGTTTTGCTGGCTGCGGCCTTCCCTGGCACATCGCTGCACATCCAAACCTCGCCCTTGCTGCCTTTGCACTTGGCTTTAGGCGTGGCTTCTTACGGTTTGTTTGCAGCTGCCGTGGTTCACGCTTGGCTGATGACTCGCGCTGAAAAGAACATGCGTATGGGTGCTGATACCCATGTGGGCTTGCCTTTGCTCACACTCGAGCGCCTGACCTTTCGATTTGTCACTGCAGGTTTTGTGTTGCTCACAGCCACCTTGGGCGCAGGCTGGTTGTTTGGCGACAGCTTGTATGGCGACCAAGCCGCTTGGCGCTGGGACCACAAAACTGTCTTCTCGCTGCTGTCATGGGTTACTTTCGCCGTGCTGTTGATAGGCCGTAGCCGCTTTGGATGGCGTGGCCGCAAAGCAGTGCGCGTGCTCTACATCGGCACAGGCTTGCTGCTGCTGGGCTATGCGGGTTCACGCTTTGTACTGGAAGTGGTGTTGGGACGTGTGACATGAAATACCTCGTTCTACTGCTCGCCGTCTTAGCCGGTATTTGGTGGATTCGCCAACAGCGAAAGCCTGACCAAGCACCCGGTAAAAAATCTGGCCCACAAACCATGGTGCCTTGTTCCCACTGCGGCACCCATGTGCCGGGGGACGATGCGGTACGTGGCGCACGTGGTCTGTATTGCAGCGCTGCGCACCGCGACAGCCATGAAGGCTGATGCCATGACCACTTTGTGGTGCGATGGCTGGTATCGCTTTGCCAAGCACACGCCCTCGCCCAATTTCGGGCCGCGCCCTGGGGACACATCGATCGACTTGGTTGTGCTGCACTCCATCAGCCTACCGCCAGGCGTTTACGGTGGGCCCGAAATAGAAGCGCTGTTCACCAACACACTGGATTGGGATGCAGACCCCTACTTCCAACAAATTCGTGGCGCCGAGGTGTCGGCCCATTTTGTGATTCGTCGCGATGGCGCACTGATTCAATTCGTCAGCTGCGATGACCGCGCATGGCACGCGGGGCGCTCTAGCTACCAAGGGCGCGACAACTGCAACGACTTTTCGATTGGCATCGAACTCGAAGGCTTAGAAGGCCACACCTTTGAAGCACCTCAGTACGAAACCCTCAGCAGTTTGTGCGCAGCCATCGCACAACACTACAAATTGCATCACATGGCAGGCCACGAACATGTGGCGCCCGATCGCAAACAAGACCCAGGCACCGGGTTTGATTGGATACTTTTGCAGCAGTCTTTGGGCTGGTCTGAAAAAAGCTTTCCGCAGAAAAATTAATTTTTCGTCATTTCATAAAAAAAAGTTGTGTTGCACGGTTTTTGTGCGCTCTCATTTCTCTCTTAGACGCCATGCGCATCAGCGCAGCAAATCACTCTAAACACCACGTCCACGCTTGATTTTGCAATTCAATCGCCCACCAGGACTGATCTCACGCCTGTGCCGTAAAACACGTCTGCAACACAGGTGATTGGGCGACATTTAAAATGTAATCATTTCCTACCAAAACACTACCGGTAGCGTATTGGCACACCATCCAACACCAGATATAGTGTCGACTTGATTTTTAAGAAGTGGTCAAGACACCACTTTTTCTACGCACGATTGACCTGCTCACAAGGAAGAAAAAAGACATGCAAACCGCTGAGAACGCTGTGCACACAACATCTATGGGCCACACATCCGTCGCGCACGACCGTGCTGCCACAGACGCCCCCACCATGTTGAGCCATTACCAAATCATTCGCCGCAACGGCGCCGTGGTTCCTTTCGAACCCGCCAAGATTGCCGTCGCCATGATGAAAGCCTTTTTGGCCGTGCACGGCACACAAGGCGCCGCATCTGCCAGCGTGCGCGAGATGGTCGAAGCCCTCACCCAAGCCGTGGTGCGCGCCTTGATGCGCTCACGTCCAGGCGGCGGTACTTTCCATATTGAAGACGTGCAAGACCAAGTGGAATTGGGTTTGATGCGCGGTGGTCACCACGAAATCGCCCGTGCTTACGTGCTGTACCGCGAGAGCCGCAACCAAGAACGTGCCCACATCAAAGAAGAACAAGCACCTGCGGCTCCCACGTTGCACGTGATCGACAACGGCCAACGCGTGGCGTTGGATCTGAACAACCTCAAGCGTTTGATCAACGACTCGTGCGCGGGCTTGGGTGCAGACGTCAAACCAGACCCGATCTTGGCTGAAACCATGCGCAACCTGTACGACGGCGTGCCCATGGACGAGGTGTACAAAGCCGCTATCTTGGCCACACGTACGCTGATCGAAAAAGACCCAGACTACACCTACGCCACCGCACGTTTGTTGATGCACACCATCGCCAAAGAAGTGCTGGGCAAAGAAGTGCTGCACGCCGACATGGGCCAGCACTACGCTGAGTACTTCCCTCAATTCATCCAAAAAGGCGTCGACAACGACTTGCTCGACCCAGCCATGTTGCAGTTCGACCTGCCACGTTTGGGTGCAGCCCTCAAAGCCAGCCGTGATTTGCAATTTGATTACCTCGGCCTGCAAACCCTATATGACCGCTATTTCTTGCACGTGCGCAAGAACCGCATCGAATTGCCACAAGCCTTCTTTATGCGCGTGGCCATGGGCCTGTCGCTCAACGAAGTGGATCGCGAGGCACGCGCCATTGAGTTCTACGAAGTTCTGTCGTCGTTCGACTTCATGTCCAGCACACCTACGCTGTTCAACAGCGGTACTTTGCGTTCACAGCTCTCGAGCTGCTACTTGTCGACCGTGCCTGACCACTTGGACGGCATCTATGAGTTGATCAAAGAAAACGCTTTGCTGTCTAAATTTGCCGGCGGCTTGGGCAACGACTGGACACGCGTGCGCGCTCTGGGCAGCCACATCAAGGGCACCAATGGCGAATCACAAGGCGTGGTGCCATTCCTGAAAGTGGTCAACGACACCGCCGTGGCGGTGAACCAAGGCGGCAAGCGCAAGGGCGCTGTGTGTACCTACCTCGAAACATGGCACTTGGACATCGAAGAATTCCTCGAGTTGCGCAAGAACACCGGTGACGACCGCCGTCGCACGCACGATATGAACACGGCCAACTGGATTCCAGACTTGTTCATGCGTCGCGTGATGGAAAAAGGCGAGTGGACTTTGTTCTCTCCGTCTGATGTGCCTGACTTGCACGATTTGTTCGGCGCCGAATTCGAAAAAGCCTACGTGGCCTACGAAGCCAAAGCCAAGCGCGGCGAAATCAAGCCAAGCAAAACCATGCAAGCCAGCGACATGTGGCGCAAGATGCTGACCATGTTGTTTGAAACAGGCCACCCATGGATCACGTTCAAAGACCCATGCAACGTGCGCTCACCCCAACAACACGTGGGCGTGGTGCACTCGTCCAACCTGTGTACAGAGATCACACTCAACACCAGCGACACCGAAACTGCGGTGTGTAACTTGGGCTCCGTCAACCTGTCTCAACACTTGAAAGACGGTCCTAACGGCAAAGAACTCGACCATGACAAGCTCAAGCGCACCATCAAAGTGGCCATGCGCATGCTCGACAACGTGATCGACATCAACTACTACGCTGTCAAAAAGGCGCGTGACTCCAACCTGCGCCACCGTCCTGTGGGCATGGGCATCATGGCCTTCCAAGACAGCTTGTACGAAATGCGCGTACCTTATGCGTCACAAGCCGCGGTTGAATTTGCTGACCGCTCGATGGAAGCCGTTTGCTACTACGCTTACTGGGCATCGTCTGAGTTGGCCAAAGAACGCGGCCAATACGCCAGCTACAAAGGTTCGTTGTGGGACAAAGGCATCTTGCCAATTGACTCACTCGACATGCTCGCCCAAGCACGCGGGGGCTACCTCGAAGTCGACCGCAGCAAGACCATGGACTGGGACGCCTTGCGCGCCAAGATCGCCAAAGACGGCATGCGCAACTCCAACTGCGTGGCCATCGCACCAACCGCGACCATCTCCAACATCATTGGTGTGGACGCCTCGATCGAACCTTGCTTTGGCAACTTGTCCGTCAAGTCCAACTTGTCGGGCGAGTTCACCATCATCAACCACTACTTGGTGCACGACTTGAAGCGCCTTGGTTTGTGGGACGACGTGATGGTCATGGACCTGAAACACTTCGACGGCTCTCTGCGCCCCATCGACCGCGTGCCACAGGAAGTCAAAGCCTTGTACGCCACGGCGTTTGAAGTCGAACCCACTTGGTTGGTGGAAGCCGCATCACGTCGTCAAAAGTGGATTGACCAAGCGCAGTCTCTCAACATCTACATGGCTGGCGCGTCAGGCAAAAAGCTCGACGAGACCTACAAGCTCGCTTGGTTGCGCGGCTTGAAGACCACGTACTACCTCCGCACCTCCAGCGCACAACAAGTTGAGAAATCAACTGTGCAAGCTGGCTCACACAATGCTGTGTCTTCGGGTCCAGCAGCAGGTGGTATGAACGCACTCGAAGCAGCAGCCGCTGCGGCGCAAGCACAGATGAATGCCATCCCCGCCACTGACATTAAATTCTGCGGTGTGGATGATCCCACCTGCGAATCGTGTCAGTGATACAACAAAAACTTGCAACGAAGTTCACGAATGCTTTGCGTTTGTCTTCGTTGCATTCATAATTCATGCATTGGATAAATACATATGTTGACCTGGGACGAAGAAGTCAAGCCCTCATCGCCATCACCTCTTGCAAGCGGATTACCTCACCGCTCGATGGAACTCCCACCTGTTTCTGCGACACCTGCCATGCAGCCTGTTGCGGCTACACGCACTTTGAATGACGGCGCAACAGTGCCGTTGTCTGCGGCAGCACCTACACCAGCAGCAACCCCAACGCCTACATCTTCTGCAGCCAGTGCGCGCCGTGTGACAGCCGCTGACAAGCGCATCATCAATGGCCAAACCGACGTCAACCAGTTGGTGCCGTTCAAATACAAATGGGCATGGGAAAAATACCTCGCCACTTGCGCCAACCACTGGATGCCGCAAGAAGTGAACATGACACGCGACATCGCGTTGTGGAAAGACCCCAACGGTCTGACCGACGACGAGCGTCGTTTGATCATGCGTAACCTAGGCTTCTTTGTGACAGCCGACTCGCTTGCTGCCAACAACATCGTGTTGGGCACTTACCGCCACATCACCGCACCTGAATGCCGCCAGTTCTTGTTGCGTCAAGCGTTTGAAGAAGCGATTCACACACACGCTTACCAATACATCGTCGAATCTTTGGGCTTGGATGAAGGTGAGATCTTCAACGCGTACCACGAAGTCAAATCCATTCGCGACAAAGACGAGTTCCTGATCCCGTTCATCGACGCGATCATGGACCCCAACTTCCACACCGGCACACTGCAGACCGACCAAACACTTTTGAAGTCGTTGATCGTGTTCGCTTGCTTGATGGAAGGCCTGTTCTTCTACGTAGGCTTCACACAAATCTTGGCCTTGGGCCGTCAAAACAAAATGACGGGTGCTGCCGAGCAGTACCAATACATCTTGCGTGACGAGTCCATGCACTGCAACTTTGGCATTGATTTGATCAACCAAATCAAACTTGAAAATCCACAACTGTGGACAGCAGAGTTCAAGGAAGAAATCAAAGCCTTGTTCATGAAGGCCGTCGAGCTCGAATACCGCTATGCCGAAGACACCATGCCACGTGGCGTGTTGGGCTTGAATGCCTCGATGTTCAAAGGCTACTTGCGCTACATCGCCAACCGCCGCGCCACGCAAATCGGTTTGGAAGCCTTGTTCCCCAACGAAGAAAACCCGTTCCCTTGGATGAGCGAGATGATCGACCTCAAGAAAGAACGCAACTTCTTTGAAACCCGTGTGATCGAGTACCAATCTGGTGGTGCTCTGTCTTGGGACTGATGGCTTAAACACACACATGTCACCGAACTTGTTCACCACACTGACAAACACCCGATCACGAGGTGTGGTGGTGAACTTACCCCGTTCATGGCGTTGGACCCGGGTCCAGCGCCATGAATCGTTTTGCACACAAAAATCCGTGCAAAGTGTTTTTTCACCCAATGATCTAAATTCGATCTAGGAGAACAAAAATGGCAACTGCAAAAAAACCGGCCGCTAAAAAGGCCCCTGCAAAGAAAGCTGTCGCGGCCAAAAAGCCAGCAGCTAAGAAAGTCGCGGCTAAGAAGCCAGCAGCTAAAAAAGTAGCGGCCAAGAAGCCAGCAGCTAAAAAAGTTGCAGCTAAAAAGCCAGCAGCTAAAAAAGTAGCGGCTAAGAAGCCAGCTGCAAAGAAAGTTGCGGCTAAAAAGCCAGCAGCTAAAAAAGTAGCAGCTAAGAAGCCAGCCGTTAAAAAAGCTGCCGCTAAAAAGCCTGCTGCTAAGAAAACAGCGGCTAAAAAAGTAGCTAAGAAAACAGCGGCTAAAAAGCCTGCTGCCAAAAAACCAGCTGCTAAAAAAGCCGCTAAAAAGCCTGCTGCAAAGAAAGCTGCGAAAGCACCCGCTGCCCGCGCACAGACCACGTTGAACCCGCAAGCTGCTTGGCCTTTCCCAACAGCTAGCAAGCCTTAATCTTCACTGATCAAGGCAACGGTTTACCGTCAGCTCAAGCCCGACGCCGCAAGGCCTCGGGCTTTTTCTTGCCCCCCACATAATGACGCTCCCTCCAACCACTTACCTTCGCCCAGAGAAAACAGGCGCAGTGATCGTGGATATCCATGTCATCCCCAACGCCTCACGCACCCAAGCCGATGGCGAGCACGATGGCGCGCTGCGTGTGCGCTTACACGCACCGCCCGTCGATGGCAAAGCCAACCTGGCCCTGACAGCATGGCTAGCAGATACCTTAGGCATTGCCAAACGAGAGGTGGAATTGATACGCGGACAGACGTCCAAACGAAAACAGCTGCGGGTCAGCGCAGCTGCTTGTACCAAAGCCCAATGGCTCGCCTTGGCAAATTAAAGCGCTAGCAGCGCCTGTATCACTTCAAGAGAAGCGGTTCCCTTTCAGGCGATCACCAAGCCATCAACGTTGTAGTTTTGCGGACCACGTTGCGCAATTTTGAGTGCACCCACTTGGTTACCCAAAGCGGCGCACTTGGCCAACGACCAGCCCTGCTCCAAACCGAACAACAGCGCACCACGCCATGCGTCGCCACATCCTGTGGGGTCAACCACAGCAGCAGCTTTGACAGGCGGCACAAGGGTCTTCTCACCGTCAATCCACACTTCACAACCTTCAGCTCCCAAGGTCACGATCAAGCCCTTCACACGGCGTGAAATGTCGGCATGGCTCAGGCCTGTGCGGTCACTCAGCATCTTGCCTTCGTAGTCGTTCACCGTCACCCAAGTGGCTTGATCGATGAAGCGCATCAGGTCTGCGCCATCAAACATGGGCAGACCTTGGCCTGGGTCGAACACAAATGGAATGTCTGCAGCTTTGAGTTGCTCAGCGTGCTGAATCATGGCATCGCGACCGTCGGGCGAAATGATGGCCAGCTTGATGTCAGCGCGTTTTTCAATCTTGGTGGTGTGCGCCTGCATCATGGCGCCAGGGTGGAAAGCCGTGATTTGGTTGTTGTCACGGTCGGTCATGATCATGGCTTGCGCGGTATAGCTGCCTTCCACTTGGCGTACATACTCGGTCGAGATGCCCAAGGTCTTCAAGCGCTGCAAGTAGTCCGCTGCATCGGTGCCCAAGGTGGCCATCGGCAACGGTGTACCGCCCAACACTTTCAAGCTGTAGGCAATGTTGCCAGCACACCCCCCAAAGTCACGACGCAAAGCGGGCACCAAAAACGACACGTTCAAGATATGCAGCTGGTCGGGCAAGATTTGCTCAGCAAATCGGCCTTCAAAATCCATGATGGTGTCAAACGCGAGTGAGCCGCAAATCAGCGATGCCATAAAGCTACTTTCGAAAAATAAGAGAATCGTTAAGGGTAAAAAACAAAAGCGCGAAAACCCGTGATGCGCTTGCTCACCTTGTCGTCCAAGTCGAAGTTCAAGGTCGAACGCACATCGCGCAGCGCTTGCACATGGTCTTTGCCTGACAGCTCTTTAGCGCTGAACACACGACGCACCAAGACTTGGTCTTGCAAATCAATCAAACTCAACTCCAACGCGGGCATGGCCACCGGATGGTGCTGCGTGTTTTTCAAACGCAGCTGCACGGTATAGCCACCCTGTGGGTTTTCAGTGAAGCTGCTGCTTTCAATCAGCACAGCCTCAGGCTCGCGCGGCCACGTGACTTCGCAAGCACACAGGGCTGAAAGTACGGGGCGCAATGCGGGCTCTTCTGCTCCCAGCCAATTGCGCTGGGCCACCACGAGTTGCAACAGCAAAGCCAAAACCAAGACACCTGTGCCCACCACCCATTTGAGTGGTAAGGAAACGTTCACGTCATCTGCTGATTCCGTGTTTTTCAGTGAAGGGGTAGGCGTGACCTCATTCGCTGCAATAGCAGGCGCCATGGCTGCACGGAACAAGGCAGGTGCGTCTGCACTTGGCGCAGGGGGTTCAGGAATGTCAGGTGGCGTCTCAAAATGCAACGCCGCTTCAAACACGTGCGCACAACGACCGCACCGCACCCACCCTTTGGCCAGCTCTAGCTGTTGGGGCGACACCTTGAAGGCGGTCTCGCATTGGGGGCAGTGGGTAATGTGCATCAGCAGTGGGCGGTCATCAAAATCCAGCCATCTTCCGTGTCGCTCACTTGCAGCGTGCAGTACGGCGCGTAAGCGTCTTTGAGTTCTTGGGCTTGTCGCTCAAGGATACCCGCTAACACCAAGTTGCCACCCGCGGCGACATGGCTACGTAGCAACGGTGCCAGCACTTTGAGTGGTGTAGCCAAGATGTTGGCCAACACAGTTTGATATTGACCTGTGGCCTTGTCGGGCAATCCTGCATTCAAGCGCACATTGTTCGCATCGGCATTGAGCACAGTAGCCGTGACAGCCGCATCGTCAATGTCAACCGCGTCAATGTTGTTAGCACCGTGCAAAGCAGCACC
Organism: Limnohabitans sp. TS-CS-82; assembly: GCF_002943475.1. Lineage (NCBI taxonomy): Bacteria > Pseudomonadati > Pseudomonadota > Betaproteobacteria > Burkholderiales > Comamonadaceae > Limnohabitans > Limnohabitans sp. TS-CS-82. The sequence continues at coordinate 313,516 of NZ_PTQX01000001.1, forward strand.
AATGGCCAAAATACCAGAGCCGCAACCGTAATCAAGCACGCGCTGGTTGGCCACATCGTGCGTGGCAATCCAACGCAAACACATGCGCGTGGTGGGATGTGTGCCTGTGCCAAACGCCAGACCTGGGTCTAAGCGAATGACTTTTTGAGCTTGCTCAGGGGGCTCATGCCATGTCGGAACAATCCAAAACTCGGGCGTGATCTCCACAGGCGCGAATTGCGACTGCGTCAAACGCACCCAATCTTGGTCAGCCACGGGTTGAATGCCCAGCACTTGGCTGTCAGCAAAAAAATCTTGCAAGGCCAACAAACGCGAGGCATCTTTGGCCGTTGCCTCTTCGGCAAACAAGGCCACGATGCGCGAACGCTTCCAGCCTTCTTTGGGAGGCGGCATGCCAGGCTCGCCAAACAAGGCTTGCTCGGCATCGGTTTGGGCATCCGCATCTTCGACGGACACACTCAAAGCATCGAGTGCATCCAGTGCCTCGCAAACAGCTTCCACGCTGTCTTCGGGGCACATCAGTCGCAGCTCAAACATCAGCGCTTGTGAGCGGCGAGCCACTCTTCCAAGTAATGAATATTGGTGCCACCGGCCATGAACTTGGCGTCCACCATCAACTCGCGGTGCAGCGGGATGTTGGTGTTGATGCCTTCGACCAAGGTTTCGTTCAACGCGGTACGCATGCGCGCCAAGGCTTCGTCACGGGTGTCACCGTGCACGATGATCTTGCCGATCATCGAGTCGTAATTTGGCGGCACGTAGTAGTTGGTGTAGATATGTGAATCCACACGCACGCCGGGGCCGCCGGGTGCGTGCCACATGGTGATACGACCAGGCGAGGGGATGAACTTGAACGGGTCTTCCGCGTTGATGCGGCACTCGATCGAGTGGCCGCGCACTTCGATGTCGCGCTGCGCAAAAGGCAACTTCAAACCAGCCGCCACCATGATTTGTGTTTTCACGATGTCAACGCCGGTGATGTATTCCGTCACAGGGTGTTCCACCTGCACGCGGGTGTTCATTTCAATGAAATAGAACTCGCCGTTTTCGTACAAGAACTCAAACGTGCCCGCACCGCGGTAGTTGATCTTTTTACAAGCTGCGGCACAACGCTCGCCGATCTTGTCGATCAACTTGCGTGGGATACCTGGTGCTGGTGCTTCTTCGATCACTTTTTGGTGACGACGTTGCATCGAGCAATCGCGCTCGCCTAAGTACACCGCATTCTTATGCTTGTCAGCCAAGATCTGAATTTCGATGTGGCGTGGGTTTTGGAGGTATTTCTCCATGTACACCGCAGGGTTGCCAAAGGCAGTGCCCGCTTCGGCTTTGGTCATCGCCACGGCGTTGATCAAGGCGGCTTCGGTGTGCACCACGCGCATACCGCGACCACCACCACCGCCAGCGGCTTTGATGATGACGGGGTAGCCCACGCTCTTGGCAATGCGCTTGATGGCGGCAGGATCGTCCGGTAACTCGCCTTCAGAGCCTGGCACGCAAGGCACGCCCGCTTTGATCATGGCTTGCTTGGCCGACACTTTGTCGCCCATGATGCGGATGGATTCAGCGGTCGGGCCAATGAACTGGAAACCGCTCTTTTCAACGCGTTCCGCGAAGTCGGCGTTTTCGCTCAAAAAGCCATAACCAGGGTGAATGGCTTCGGCGTCTGTGACTTCAGCAGCCGCAATGATGGCGGGCATGTTGAGGTAGCTCAGCGTAGAAGACGCTGGGCCAATACACACGGCTTCGTCAGCCAGTTTGACGTACTTGGCGTCACGGTCGGCTTCGGAATACACCATCACCGCTTTGACACCCAACTCGCGGCAAGCGCGTTGAATGCGCAGCGCGATTTCGCCACGGTTGGCGATCAGGATTTTTTTAAACATGACAGGCCAGCCCCTTATTCAATGATGAACAGGGGTGCGCCGTATTCCACAGCTTGGCCGTTCTCGGCCAAGATTTTGGTGATGGTGCCTGCCTTGTCAGCCTCGATCTCGTTCAAGATCTTCATAGCTTCAATGATGCAGATGGTGTCGCCTTCTTTGACTTGCTGGCCCACTTCGGCAAACGACTTGGCGCCAGGGCTAGAAGAGCGGTAGAACGTGCCCACCATGGGTGACTTGACGGTGTGACCTGCAGGTGCGGCTTCGACCACAGGTGCAGCAACAGGCGCTGGGGCAGCAGCCACGGGGGCAGCCATCGCAACAGGAGCAGCCATTTGCGTCACCATCGCCACAGGGGCGGGTGCACTCTTAACGATACGGACCGTGCCTTCTGCCTCGGTGATTTCGAGTTCAGACACATTGGAGTCGGAGACCAGGTCAATCAACGTCTTGAGTTTTCGCAAATCCATAACTACATCCTATTTGTTGTAAATAAGGTGCTAATTTACACCAATTTCAAAATCTTCGTCGGATAAAACTACTTACGCCACCCATTTTTTGATGTCATCCGGTGTCAACTTACCCAGTTTCCTTTGGATCAGCTGCCCATTTGCATCTAAAACCACCGTAAATGGGAGGCCTCCGACATCATTCCCAAGCATCTTGCCGAGTTCCGTCCCGTTTAATCCAGCCAAACCGATTCTGTAATTCACGGGAAATTGGCTCAAATATTGACGCACACGGCTCGGTTGATCGATGGCAAGACCAACAACTTGCCATCCTTTCGATTCATTTTCGCGAAAAAACGCATCAATTAAAGGCATTTCTTCAATACAAGGGGTACACCAGGTGGCCCAGAAGTTGATCACCAAGGGGCGACCTTGCAAAGCCTTCATCGACAAAGTCTCACCAGCGGGTGTGTCGAACTCAGCGGCCCACAAAGCGGTCAAAGCTTCAGCGTCCATCGCGCCCACAGACTGGCGCTTCCATGCCACCCCTGCTCCGGCAATTGCAGCCAGCGCAGCCACGCCTGCATACATCGCCACTCGTCTATTTGCACTCAACGTCATTCAATTTCCTTCATCAGTCGCTGCAATGCAGCCAAGTCACCTCGGTAGGTTCGTCCTTGCCCGTCGGGTTTCAAGGCACCACGCAGGTCGTCTAAGTCGTAAATCATCAGATGTACCAACACTTTTTGCGACAGACCTGGGCAACTGCTCAAGATGCTCAACGCATCCACCGCCTCGCCTTGGAACCCCTGAACCGTGCTGACCTCGTAGCGCACATTGTGGTCAATGAGGCTAATTTCGGCTGATTTGGAGTCATCGCAAAACAACTGTAAATAAATGTCAGACAAACCGGTGGCAGTGCCGCGCCACACGGCCCCGCCCAAGTGAGGACGGAAAGCTACCATGCGCTCCATCCACACCGCCGCTAACGCTCGCAAGGCAGCTAGCTCGGCAGGCTGGGTGTCGGCGCAAAAGAGATCCAAGTATTCACGCACGGCGTCTTCCACTTGGTCGTTGTTGGGCAGCTGCGCGCGTGTATTCAAACCCAGCTGTTTGACTGCGCGACGTTTGGCGGGGCCGTACTCCAGCCCCTCTTCCACCACCATGCGAGCGGCTGTGGCTGCAATTTCGTCTTGAACCGTATTCATATAGGTGTGATTGTGGGGCCACCCAAGGCTGCTCGCCCAAAGCCCATGGATACACCCTCCTAAAATAAGTGGATGCATATACATATTTTGGGAATTTGCGGCACGTTCATGGGTGGACTGGCTGCGTTGGCGCGTGAAGCGGGCCACAAGGTGACGGGTTGCGATGCGGGGGTCTACCCGCCCATGAGCGACCAACTCCGGTCTTTGGGCATTGAATTGATTGAAGGCTTTGGTGCAGACCAAATGGCTTTGAAACCCGATGTCTACGTGATTGGCAACGTGGTCTCACGCGCACGCTTGGCCGACGGCAGTCCGAAGTTCCCGCTGATGGAAGCCATTTTGGAAAGCGGTGCCACCTACACCAGCGGCCCCCAATGGCTGGCTGAACACGTGCTGCACCACCCCAGCCAGCCTCGCCACGTTTTGGCAGTCGCAGGTACCCACGGTAAAACCACCACCACCTCGATGCTCGCTTGGATTCTTCAAGCGGCTGGATTGGAGCCTGGCTTCTTGGTCGGTGGCGTGCCCATGAACTTTGGCGTGTCGGCTCGCTTGGGCCGTTTGAGCTCAGAAGCCGATGTGGCCGCACACAAGCGCACGCCTTTCGTCATTGAAGCGGACGAATACGACACCGCCTTCTTCGACAAACGCAGCAAGTTTGTGCACTACCACCCGCGCACGGCGATTTTGAACAACCTCGAATTCGACCACGCCGACATCTTTGACAACCTCGCCGCCATCGAGCGCCAGTTCCACCACTTGGTGCGCACTGTTCCCGGCAGTGGCCGTGTGGTGGTCAATGCGGATGAAGATAGCTTGCAACGCGTGCTGGACCAAGGCTGCTGGAGCGGTGTGGCCAAGTTTGGCGTAAGCGCCAACGCAACCGGCCAAGATGGTTGGTCTGTCGAAGGTGAGCCCGACAACTTTGCGGTGCTGCACCACGGCCAAAAAGTGGGCCGCGTGCAATGGGACATCACGGGCGTGCACAACCAGCTCAACGCTTTGGCCGCGATTGCCGCTGCGGAGCACTTGGGCGTATCCCCCGCGCAAGCTGCCGCCTCTTTGACCGAGTTTCAAAACGTCCGCCGTCGCATGGAAGTGCGAGGCACAGTGTCACGCACAGGCGGCGACATCACGGTGTACGACGACTTTGCCCACCACCCCACCGCCATTCGCACCACCGTCGACGGCCTGCGCCGCAAAGTGGGTCCGAATGCCCGCATCTTGGCGGTGTTTGAGCCACGCAGCAACACGATGAAACTGGGCACGATGAAGTCGCAACTGCCTTGGAGTTTGGAAGACGCAGACCTCGCGTTTTGTCACTCAGGTGGTTTGGACTGGGATGCCGTCGACGCTTTGTCACCCATGGGGGCACGGGCTTCGGTGGCTGGCACTGTGGATGAGGTGATTGCACAAGTGGTGGCTGCTGCGCAAGCGGGGGACCATGTGCTTTGTATGAGCAATGGTGGATTTGGCGGGATTCACGCGAAGTTGCTGACTGCTTTGGGTTCGTAACTTCTCTTCTTTTATCGCTGCTTGTGTGCGTGTTGCTGCTTTTTCTCTCGCACGCACACAGAGCGGGCAGCACCTGACACGGCTTAACGTCCCTGCGGGCCGTGATGGCGCCGTATCAGGCACTGACCACTCTGCGTGCTGAGCGTGCGCAATCGAAACATTTTGGGGGCTTGCTCCTGCTTCGCAGTTCGACGTTGTAGACACTCAACTGCTCGCGCGAAATCTTCCGAACAACAAAAAATCACGAACGCTTGCGACGCGCCGCCACAGCCTCAGACAACACGTCCAACGAAGCGACGGAATCGTTCCAGTCCAAACACGCATCGGTGATGCTCTTACCGTATTCCAGCTTAGACACATCGTCTTTACCGGGCGTGAACTTTTGCGCACCACCGTGAATGTGACTCTCAATCATCACGCCAAACACTTGGTTTGAACCACCGCTGATTTGCTCGGCGATGTCTTTGGCCACCACCAGTTGACGCTCGTGCTGCTTACTGCTGTTGGCGTGGCTGCAATCCACCATCAAGGTCGCAGGCAACTTGGCTTTGGCCAACTCTTCACACGCAGCAGTCACGCTGACTGCGTCGTAGTTGGGCGTTTTGCCGCCGCGCAAGATGACGTGACAGTCTTTGTTGCCCTTAGTTTGCACAATCGCCACTTGACCGTTTTTGTGCACCGACAAAAAGTGATGTGCGCCAGCAGCGGCTTGAATCGCATCGGTGGCGATTTTGATGTTGCCATCGGTACCGTTCTTGAAGCCGATGGGCGCAGAAATACCGGAGGCCAATTCGCGATGCACTTGGCTCTCGGTCGTGCGCGCACCAATCGCGCCCCACGAAATCAAGTCGCCAATGTATTGCGGGCTGATGGCATCCAAGAACTCGCTGCCCGCAGGCAAATCCAGGCGGTTGATTTCAATCAGCAACTGGCGTGCAATGCGCAGGCCTTCGTCGATGCGGTAGCTCTCATCCAAGTACGGGTCATTGATCAAACCTTTCCAGCCCACGGTGGTGCGTGGTTTTTCGAAGTACACGCGCATCACAATTTCCAAAGTGTCGGCGTACTTTTCGCGCAACGGTTGCAAGCGGCGCGCGTAGTCAATTGCAGCAGCAGGATCGTGGATCGAGCATGGGCCAATCACCACCAGCAGGCGGTCATCTGTGCCGTGCATGATGTTGTGAATGGTCTTGCGGGTCTTCGTGATTAACTTCTCCACAGGCGTACCTTGAATGGGGAAGAAGCGAATCAAATGTTCGGGAGGAGGCAGCACGGTGATGTCCTTGATACGTTGATCGTCGGTTTGACTGGTGTGTTCAACGTGACTTGGATAAGGGGTGTTCGTTTTCATGGTCTCGTCCTGAAGTTTGAAAAAATGATTGAAGAATTTGGCAAAAAAAAACCGCCGGGGGTCCGGCGGTTGGTTTGGGAGTTCAGAGCGTTTGGGCTACGTTCAGATCTCTCGACCGCCGTGGGGGCGTGAGATAAAAAAAGTAAGCAAAGTAAAAACGGGCTGAACTCATGGATTGGAATGTAGCACAGGGATTCTGGCAGTTTGCTGACAAGTGGCTAGGGTTTACGCGGTTCCACCCACAGTCAAACCATCAATGCGCAAAGTAGGCTGCCCCACACCCACAGGCACGCTTTGGCCTTCTTTGCCGCAGGTGCCCACGCCCGGGTCAAGCTTCATGTCGTTGCCGATCAAGCTCACGCGCGTCAGTGCATCGGGGCCGTTGCCTACCAAGGTCGCACCTTTGACGGGGTATTGAATTTTGCCGTTCTCCACCCAAAACGCTTGAGAGGTCGAGAACACAAACTTGCCTGAGGTGATGTCCACTTGGCCGCCACCGAAGTTCACGGCGTACAAGCCCTTCTTCAAACTCGACACAATTTCTTCGGGCGACTTGTCACCGCCCAACATGTAGGTGTTAGTCATGCGCGGCATAGGCACATGGGCGTAGCTTTCGCGGCGGCCATTGCCCGTGGGTTTCACACCCATCAAGCGCGCATTCATGCTGTCTTGGATATAGCCCTTCAAAATGCCATCTTCGATGAGCACATTGCGTTGGCTAGGGTTGCCTTCGTCGTCCACATTGAGTGAACCACGACGGTCAGGAATCGTGCCGTCGTCCAACACGGTCACGCCTTTGGCAGCCACGCGTTGACCAATGCGGCCACTGAATGCGCTGGAGCCTTTGCGGTTGAAGTCGCCTTCCAAACCGTGGCCGATGGCTTCGTGCAACAAGATGCCGGGCCAACCTGGGCCCAACACCACACTCATCTCACCCGCGGGCGCTGGACGTGCATCGAGGTTGGTCAGTGCGAGTTGCACGGCTTCGTCTACATAGCTTTGCGCCAGCGCATCATCAAAATGGTCCAAGCCAAAGCGGCCACCGCCGCCAGCCGAGCCCACTTCGCGACGACCGTTTTGTTCGGCAATCACGGTCACGCTCAGGCGCACGAGGGGGCGCACATCGGCGGCCAAGGTGCCATCAGCGCGCACCACCATCACCACGTCATATTCACTGGCCAAACCGGCCATCACCTGAATCACACGTGGGTCTTTGGCGCGAGCCATTTGCTCCACACGACCCAACAGTTCAACTTTTTCGGTGCTGTTGAGTGAAGAAATCGGGTCCAAGCCACCGTACAAAGAACGGCTCGATGCTACCTTGCGCGTAGGCACTTTGACGCGACCACCTTTGGCGGCTGCGCCAATGGTACGCACGGTGCGTGCTGCATCCATCAAGGAGGCTTTGGAAATATCGTCGGAGTACGCGAAGGCGGTTTTCTCGCCGCTCACCGCGCGCACGCCAACGCCTTGGTCAATGCTGAAGGAACCGGTTTTGACAATGCCCTCTTCCAAACTCCAGCCTTCGGCACGGGTGTATTGAAAGTACAAATCGGCTTCGTCAACTTTGTGCGCTTTGATCTCGGCCAATGTTTTGGCCAAGTCGGTTTCGTCCAAACCGAAAGGCTCTAACAACAGTTGACGGGCAATGGCCAATCGCTCAAGGGTAGGTTCGCGTGAAATCATGCGCGAATTATGACTGCACCAACTGTTTGGCCTTGGCCACCGACATCAATATCCCTAAGCCCAACCCCAGCGTCACCATGGCCGTGCCGCCATAGCTGATGAAGGGCAATGGCACCCCAACCACAGGCAATATGCCGCTGACCATGCCCATGTTCACAAAGGCATAAATGAAGAAGCTCAAGGTCACGCTGCCAGCCAGCAATCGGGCAAACAACGTGGGGCCTTCCACTGCAATGGCCAAGCCACGCAGAATCAAAAAGATGAAGCCAGCAATCAAGAGCAAGTTGCCGACCAAGCCAAACTCTTCGCCAAAAGCGGCAAACACAAAGTCGGTGGTGCGCTCAGGGATGAAGTCCAAATGGGTTTGCGTGCCTTGCATGAACCCCTTGCCCCAAAAACCGCCCGAGCCAATGGCAATCATGCCTTGAATGATGTGAAAGCCTTTGCCTAACGGGTCTCTTGACGGGTCGAGCAAGGTGCAAATGCGCTGCTGCTGATAGTCGTGCAGGATGGGCCAACGGAAACCATCGGCACAAAGCGTGGGCTCAAAGAGCACCACCAATCCCACACCAATCACACCCAAGATGATGGGCGGCACGATGAGCCACCAGCTCAAGCCGGCAAAGAAAATCACCGCCATGCCAGCCGACAACACCAAGATGGAAGTTCCCAAATCTGGCTGACGCATGATGAGTCCCACAGGCACCATCAACAACAAACCCGCCACCAAAAAGTCGAGTGGGCGCAACTGGCCTTCGCGCTTTTGGAACCACCACGCCAACATCAACGGCATGGCGATTTTCATGATTTCACTGGGCTGAATGACGATGCCGACATTGAGCCAGCGACGTGCGCCCTTTTTGGTCAAGCCAAACAAAGCCACGGCCACCAGCAAGGCCACACCCAAGGTGTAGAGCGGCACCGCAAATGCCATCAGACGCTGCGGCGGAATTTGTGCCACCACAAACATGATGAAGCCCGCAATCATCATGTTGCGGCCATGGTCAAAGAAGCGCGCACCGTTGGCAAAGCCCGACGAGTACATGGTCAACAAACCCGCACACGCCAACAAAAAAATACCAAACGCCAAGGGGCCATCAAAACCTTTGAGCAAAGGCATCAAACGCTGAAAGGGGCTGGGTTTGTGAATGACGGTGGGCATGGGTCAGATTATCTCCTGTCGCGTGACTGTCCTTGGGGCCACTGATAGCATTCGGCATGACTTCGCTCAAGACGCCATCCCCCCACACGTTGCCCACCACCCATGTGCTGTATTTGCATGGGTTTCGCTCGTCACCCCAATCCACCAAAGCGCGACAAGTCGCAGCCATCATGGCCGCACAGTTCCCACACATCACGTGGTGGTGCCCACAACTGCCGCCCTCGCCCAAAGCGGCTGCGGCCTTGATTGCAGAGGGCACGGCCCATTGGCCCGCGGACCGCATGGCAGTGATCGGTTCGTCGCTGGGCGGTTTTTACGCCACCTGGCTGGCGGCCCTTCGCGGGTGCAAGGCTGCGCTGCTCAACCCTGCCATCAACCCAGCGCGTGACTTGGCCAACTACATCGGCGAACAAAGCGCGTGGCACGACCCCGCCGAGCGCTTTTACTTTGCGCCCGAATTTGTGGATGAGCTGCGCGCCTTGCAAGCTGGCCCTTTGCCGCATCCCGAGCGCGTGTGGGCACTCATCGCCAAAGGAGATGAAGTGCTGGACTGGCGCGAAATGACGGCGCGCTACCCAGGCTCGCAACAAGTGGTCCTAGAAGGCGGCGACCATGCCATCAGCGACTTCGGCCACTACCTGACGCAGCTGTTGGAATTTCTAGATTTGCAGCCTGCGCCCTAGGTGGAGCGTGGGACAATGCTGCCCATGTACGCATTGTTTGAAGAAGCTGGAAAATTCCAGACGGGCCGCATCCTCTCCGAAGCCGAGAGCTCAGCCCAAATCGAGCTGGAATCCGGCAAACGGGTCAAGGTCAAGGCCGCGAATTTGTTGCTCAAATTTGAGAAGCCGTCGCCCGCTGAACTGATGCGCGAGGCGCAGGCCTTGAGCACCACCATCGAGCTTGACCTCGCGTGGGAATTCGCGCCCGAAGACGAGTTTGGCTTTGCCGACCTCGCCCGCGAATACTTCAGCGCACAAGCCACCCTGACCGAACAAACCGCTGCCTTGCTGCGCGTATTCGAAGCACCCCACTACTTTCGCCGCGCTGGCAAAGGCCGCTTCAAGAAGGCCTCTGCCGAGGTGATTGCCCAAGCGCTCGCTGGCATCGAAAAGAAAAAACAAATCCAAGCGCAAATCGAAGGTTGGGCTGCCGAGTTGGGCCAAGGCACTTGTCCTGCGCCGATTCAAACGCAGCTCTACAAAATCTTGTTCAAGCCCGACAAGAACGCGCCTGAATACAAAGCCGTGGTCGAGGCCGCACGCGCTACACACACTGCGCCACTGGCATTGCTGCAAAAAGCAGGCGCTATCAACTCGGCCTACCAGTTCCACTGGCAACGCTTTTTGTTTGACAACTTCCCCAAGGGAACGGGTTTCCCCAACCTGCAAGCCCCCGCCATTGCGGACGAGTTGCCACTGGCCCAGGTGAAGGCCTATTCGATTGACGACTCGCACACCACAGAGATTGACGATGCCTTGTCGGTGCAAGGTTTGGGCACCGGCACGGTCACGCTAGGCATTCACATCGCTGCACCTGCGCTGGCCTTAAAGCCGGGCGATGCGATTGACCAGTTGGGCCGCCAACGTTTGTCCACCGTCTACATGCCGGGCTACAAAATCACCATGCTGCCCGACGACGTGGTGCAAACCTACACCTTGCAAGAAGGCCGCGACTGCCCCGCCGTGTCGCTGTACGCCACGTTTGATGAAGCCACGCTGGCTTTGCAAAACACCGAGACACGCGTGGAGCGTGTGCCCATTGCCGCCAACCTACGTCACGACCAACTCGACGCCATCGTCACCGAAGCTTGGTTGAACGACGCGAGCTTCACGCATGTTGCAGGCACCACCGAGCCCGCCATGCCACGCACGGAACTGGCTTTTCTGTTCCGCTTGGCCCAACACCTCAAAGCACAACGCGAAGTGGTACGCGGCAAGCCCGAAAACTTCAACCGCCCTGACTACAACTTCCGCCTCGTTGGCAACAACGGCGCAACGCCCACAGGCGACGAGCAAGTGCAAATCAGCATCCGCCAACGCGGTGCGCCACTCGACTTGATGGTGGCCGAAGCCATGATTTTGGCCAACAGCACCTGGGGCAATTGGATGGCCGAGCTGGGCGTGCCCGGCATCTACCGCAGCCAAGCCAGCTTGTTGCCCGGCGTCAAAGTGCGCATGAGCACCAAAGCTTTGCCACACGCTGGCATTGGCGTACCCAGCTATGCGTGGAGCACCTCGCCGCTGCGTCGCTACACCGACTTGGTGAACCAATGGCAAATCATTGCGTGTGCCAAGCACGGCAGCACCGCCGCTTTGGCTGCGCCGTTCAAACCCAAAGACGCCGAACTGTTCTCCATCATCTCTGCATTCGATGGCGCTTATGGTGCGTACAACGCCTACCAAAACGGCATGGAACGTTTTTGGACGCTTCAGTACTTGAAGCAACACAGCATCACCGAGCTCAGCGCCACCGTGTTCAAAGCTTTCCCGGGTCAACCACCCATGGCGCGCGCCGATGACTTGCCGTTGGTCTTGCCCGTGTTCGGCGGTGGCGATTTGCCACGCGGCGCACACGTGCAGTTGCGCTTGAGTGAGATTGACGACATCAGCCTCGACATCAGCGGCCACCTGCTGCACCTGCTTGAAGCAGATGCACCCTCCAGCGCCGAAGAAGTCGAGATGACAGACGACGAAGACGACAGCGCCGCAGGCCCCATTGCGTTGGCCATGGACGTGAACGAGGCACCCACGGCGGAAGGACCGACTGCGTGATGCTCTCGCGTTTGTCATGGAAGCATTGGTCAAGGCTGCAAAAGGCCTTGTTCATTTCTTTCGTCTTTCATGTTGCACTGCTGACGCTGCGCATTGCCGCACCTGAGCGCTTTGACCGCTTGTTCAGCGACGCACCGCTGGATGTCATTTTGGTCAACACGCGCGCCAAAGCTGATGCACCTGATAAGGCACAAGCCTTGGCACAAACGCAATTGGCAGGTGGCGGTGAACTTAAAAGCGGTCGTGCAGCATCGCCGCTCCCCACGGCGGCCACCACCTCGGTCGGTGACATGACCGAGTCCATGCAGCGCCAAGTCGCGCAGATGCGCAAAGAGCAATCGCTGCTGTTGGCGCAAGTGAAAAACCTGCTTGCGCAACTGCCACCGCCTCAACCGCAAAAATCAAAAGCTGAACAAGATGCGATTGAGCAAAAACGCCGACAGCTGCTCAAGCTCTTGGCCGAGATTGAACAACGCATCAACCAAGACAATGCGCGACCACGCAAACACTACGTGAGCCCTGCCACCAAGCAAGTGGCCTATGCGCTCTACTACGACACCTTACGCCGCAAAATTGAAGACCGTGGCACGCGCTACTTCCCCGCCACCAACAGCGGGCAAAAACTTTACGGTGAATTGACGATGATCATCACCGTCAATACCGATGGGCGCGTGTTGGCCACCGAAGTGGTTCAAAGCTCGGGTCTGGCAGACCTCGACCGTCGTGCACAAGCCATTGCCACAGCGGCCGGACCGTTTGGCGAGTTCACGGAGGACATGCGCAAACAAGCGGATCAACTCGCCGTGGTTTCACGTTTCATTTTTAGCCGTGACAACACTTTGCAAACCAAAGGCGGCGAAGCCGCCAACTGAGTCGATGCGTCAACCATGAACACCTCACGCTTTCGTCCATGGCTGCGCTGGTTGTTGCTGGTCGGCGTGGCTTGGCTTGGTCTGCAATTTTTCTTTTTGGCGCGCATCGCCGTGATGGCGCGTGTGGCACCCGAATCCACCTCGTTTGAACGCTCAGAAGCTTGGCGCATCGTCAACACCAAAGACCGCTTGCGTTGGCGCCAAGACTGGGTGCCCTACTCGCAAATCTCTAACAACCTGAAGCGCGCGGTGATTGCGTCTGAAGATGACATCTTCGCGCAGCACGATGGCGTGCAGTGGGATGCAATTGAAAAGGCGTGGGCCAAAAACGCCAAAGCCGAATTACAGGCCAGCAAAAAAGCACAAGGCAAGGCAGCGGCCAAAGTGGTGGGTGGCTCCACCATCACGCAACAACTGGCCAAGAATTTATTTCTGTCTGGCGAGCGCACTTTCATCCGCAAGGGCCAAGAGTTTGTGCTGACCGTGATGCTAGAAGCGGTGCTGGGCAAGAAGCGTATTTTGGAGATTTACCTCAACCATGTGGAATGGGGTGAAGGCATTTTTGGCGCAGAAGCTGCCGCACAACATTACTTTCAAAAGCCCGCGTCGCAGCTATCGCCTTGGGAAGCTGGCCGCTTGGCCGTGATGCTGCCGCGCCCCAAGCACTACCAAAAGTTCCCGCAGTCAGAGTACCTTGCGGGTCGTACCGAAATTATTTTGATGCGCATGGGCAGCGCACAGTTGCCGTAAATGCGCATTCTTGGCATTGACCCTGGGCTTCGCACCACCGGCTTTGGCGTGGTGGAAAAACACGGCAGCCAGTTGCTGTACGTGGCCAGCGGCACCATCAAAACCAACAAAGAAGCACAAGGTAATTTGGCCGAGCGTTTGAAGGTCTTGTTTGAAGGCATCCACGAAGTGGTGGCGCGTTACAAGCCAGACACCTCAGCGGTAGAGATTGTGTTTGTCAACGTCAACCCGCAAGCCACCCTACTGCTAGGACAAGCGCGTGGCGCCTGCATCACCGCCTTGGCCACTTGCAACTTACCCGTTGCCGAATACACCGCTTTACAAATGAAGCAAGCCGTGGCCGGTCATGGATTGGCTAAGAAAGAACAAGTGCAAGAGATGGTCAAGCGCTTGCTCAATCTACCGGGCTTGCCCGGGCCCGATGCCGCCGATGCCTTGGGCATTGCCATCACCCATGCCCATGCGGGGCACTCCATGGCCAAGTTGGCAGCGGCCACTGAACTGCAACGCAGCACCAGTGGCATGTACAAAGCGGGACGTAGCCGCTGATCGCTGACTGTTCAAAGCTGAACGACGGGCAGGTTCAACTCGACGATGGCGCCGCCATCCACCGCATTTGAAATCGTCAAACTGCCGCTGTGCATTTCTGCAATTGTTTTAGAGATGGACAAGCCTACACCCAAGCCTTCTTCTTTTGAGGTCATGAAGGGCTCACCAACCACCTGCTTCATCTCTGCTGAAACACCTGGTCCTGTATCACGCACGCGTAAAACAACGCGTTCATCCGAATGCTCAAGAGAGACGAAAATTTTCTTGCTGGCGTTGGGCTCCATGGCTTGCATGGCATTGCGATACACATTCAACACAATTTGAGATAGCTGGACACGGTCACCATGTACCCAGCATGGGACGGCGTCCAGATCAAATTCGAACTTGATTTTTTGCTTGCGTATTTCATAGGCGAGCAGTTGCGCCACATCTTCCAACAGAGTTTTGAAGTCCACCACTTCGTAGTCGGTTTGCGCAGGTCGAATGAAATTGCGAATGCGCTCGACCAACTTCACGGTGCGTTGGGTACTGTTTTCGATTTCTTCAATCGATTCCAACACCTCTTTCGAATTGGATTCTCCAGAAGCCACGCTGATTCTGATGGCTTGCGCATCCATCAAAATCGCCGTCAACGGTTGGCTGAGCTCATGTGCAAAAGATGCAGACATCGTCCCCAAGGTTCTTTGACGTTCCAGCTGGGCAATTTGTTCTCCCAGACGCGCACTTTCTTCTTGTCGCGCGCGCTCAGCAGTCGCTTTCATCCGCCCTTGTGTGGATCGCTCCAAGAACATCCCAACAAAAGCAAAGTTGCCCAAGATTGAAATCAACAAGCCTGTGAACACAGTCAACACACTGTCCACACCGCTCGCCACCACATCGGGCTCTGTGAGTCCTGACAGCACAATCGTTGTCCGAGCCAACATGATGATCGCAGTGATTGCGTACACCACAGACAACCACTTGGCACTTTTCAACTGATGGACAGCGGCAATGCGCCAAGACAGATAGGAGATGTATGAAAAGAGGCCGGTGAAAATCAACGTGGACCAAGAAAATCGCAAGACAGCATCTTGCAAAACCACGCGGAAGAATTCAAAACCGAGCACGCAAAGCATGATCAACGCGACGGCTCTTTTCATCGCCAAATCTTGATCGAGTGCACGTCGCAAAGCCAAGATCTGCATCAAGGCTGCACTCCACATCAGACCATTGGCGACGGTGTAAGTCACCCAAGCTGGCAGATGGGGACGTAAGCCGATCAGCGCCAGAGCAATCCCAAAGAGCAAGCCCCCTGAGCACCAAAAAGTCAAAGCGCGTGACGGTTGATTGAGCAGCAAGGCCCAAACGGTCAAAGGCAAGATCAAATAGAGAATGCCAAGAATGAGATAGACCGTGGGGATGTGATACACCGTCATCTCAACCTCTCTCTCACCGCGGAGGCGATGTATTCAAAGACTTACCAAGCCGGCGCCAGCTGCGCCAAACCCGGAGGTGCTTTGCGCGCATCGTCAAAGGTAACGACTTCATAGGCATCAGGCTGGCTGAGCAACTCACGCAACAATAAATTATTCATGGCGTGTCCCGAACGGAACGCCACATAAGAGGCTAGCAAAGGTTTACCAATCAAAAACAAGTCGCCCATAGCATCGAGAATTTTGTGTTTCACAAATTCGTCGTCATAGCGCAAGCCGTCGCTGTTCAAGACCTTGTAGTCGTCCATCACGATGGCGTTGTCCAAACCGCCACCTAAAGCGAGGCCGTTGGCACGCAGCATTTCTACATCACGCGTGAAACCAAAGGTGCGGGCGCGTGCAATGTCGCGGGTGTAATCGTTCACATCCATGTCAAACACCACGCTTTGACCGGTTGAATCCACAGCAGGATGACGGAAGTCAATTTCGAAGCTGAGCTTATAGCCGTGGTGCGGGTCGAGCCGCGCCCATTTCACGTTGGCGCCCTCGCCTTCACGCACTTCGACGGTCTTCAACACGCGGATGAAACGCTTGGGCGCGTTTTGCTCCACGATGCCCGCGCTTTGCAGCAAGAACACAAACGACGAAGCCGAGCCATCAAGAATAGGCACTTCTTCTGCGGTGATGTCGATGTACAGGTTGTCGATACCTAGGCCTGCACAGGCCGACATCAAATGCTCCACCGTGAACACCTTCGCACCACCATTGGAAATGGTCGACGCCAAGCGCGTATCCGTCACCGCCGTGGCGGTGATCGGAATGTCGACTGGCTGCGGCAAATCCACCCGACGGAACACGATGCCCGTGTCGGGTTGCGCCGGGCGCAGTGTCAGTTCCACGCGTTGACCGCTGTGAAGACCGACACCCACCGCCTTGGTGAGGGATTGAAGGGTTCTTTGTTTAAGCACGGTGTGATTTTAATGAATCTCAGTCCGCTTGCTTGCGCAAGAAAGCTGGGATTTCATAGTCATCCATACCACCCGATGACAAGGCATCGACCTTGGCAGCGGCTGAGGTGCGGTTGCCACGCCACACGGCGGGAGAGTTCATGGAGTCGTAGTTGGGTTGTGCAGCGGCAGAACCAATTCCCAAACCGCTTGCCAAACCAGCTAAGCCGCCCGTTGCAGCAGCCAAGACACCGGCAGGCGATGCATTAGGCGCTTGTGTTGTGGGGAATCCCACACCATCTGTACCGGTGCGCAACACTTGCAACTGAGGTGCAGCGCGGCGGCTGCCGGCCAAACCTGTGGCCACCACGGTGACGCGAATTTGGTCGCCCAAGTTTTCGTCGTAAGCCGTACCGTAAATCACGTGCGCATCGGGTGAAGCGAACTTGCGGATGGTGTTCATGGCTTCGCGAGACTCAGACAACTTCAAGCCGCCCTTGGCTGCGGTGATCAACACCAACACGCCCTTGGCACCCGACATGTCCACGCCTTCGAGCAATGGGCAAGCCACCGCTTGTTCAGCGGCGATGCGCGCACGGTCTGGGCCGTTGGCCGCAGCGGTGCCCATCATGGCTTTGCCGGTTTCGCTCATCACGGTGCGCACGTCTTCAAAGTCGACGTTCACCAAAGCTTCAACGTTGATGATCTCGGCAATGCCGCCGACCGAGTTTTTCAACACGTCGTTGGCAAAGGCGAAAGCTTGATCTTGGCTGGCATCTTCGCCCAACACGTCCATCAGCTTTTCGTTCAACACGACGATGAGTGAGTCGACGTTGGCTTCAAGTTCGGCCAAACCCGTCTCAGCATTGTTCATGCGGCGGCTGCCTTCGAATTCGAAAGGCTTGGTCACCACGCCAACAGTCAAGATGCCCATCTCGCGTGCCACACGCGCCACCACAGGTGCTGCGCCTGTGCCTGTGCCGCCGCCCATACCCGCCGTGACGAACAACATGTTGGTGCCTTCCAGCGCCAAACGGATGTCGTCAATCGCAGCTTCAGCCGCTTCACGGCCGCGCTCTGGCTTGCTACCAGCGCCCAAACCTGTGGAACCCAACTGAATGACTTTGTGCGCATTGCTCACGCGCAGGGCTTGTGCGTCTGTGTTCGCCGTAACGAACTCCACGCCTTGAACGCCAGAGCTGATCATGTGCTCGACCGCGTTACCGCCGCCGCCGCCCACGCCAATGACTTTGATTTGTGTGCCTGAGTTGAATGCTTCAACTTCGATCATTTCGATGGTCATGATGTTTCTCCTAATCTAAAAATTTGCAGTTGCCAGGTGTTTGTGTTTTGCTTTTGGTTCATCGCGTTCCTTCTACGAGGGTGGCGCGTTGGGCGCACAGGATCGACATCGTCGATGCCTGTGCGGTCGCTGCGGCGGGCTGCCCCGCGCGAGATAAAGCAAGGTGTGAGGAATCATGTTTAGAAGTTCCCCACAAACCAGTTTTTGATACTGTCCATCAACGAATTGACAGAGCCGCTCTTTTGTGAAACTTTGAAGCCACGTTGACGGTCCACGCCGGCTTCAGCCAGCAAGCCCATCACCGTGGCAGCACGAGGCTGCGACACCATGTCGGCCAAGGCGCTGCTGTACTGCGGCACACCGCGACGCACAGGCTTCAAGAAAATATCTTCACCCAACTCGACCATGCCTGGCATCACCGCGCTGCCGCCCGTGAGCACAATGCCAGACGACAACACTTCTTCGTAGCCGGAATCACGAATCACTTGCTGCACCAGCGAGAAGATTTCTTCCACGCGTGGCTCAATGACACCCGCCAAAGCTTGGCGGCTCAACATGCGTGGTGTGCGGTCGCCGAGGCCCGGCACTTCCACTTGCACATCTGGGTCAGCCAGCAGCTGCTTGGCATAGCCTGACTCGATCTTGATTTCTTCCGCATCCTTGGTGGGCGTGCGCAAAGCCATCGCGATGTCGCTGGTGATCAAATCTCCCGCGATTGGAATCACCGCTGTATGACGAATCGCACCATTGGTGAAAATGGCCACATCGGTCGTGCCTGCACCAATGTCCACCAAAGCCACGCCGAGTTCGCGCTCGTCGTCGGTCAACACCGACATGCTGGATGCCAAGGGGTTGAGCATCAAGCGGTCCACATCCAAGCCGCAACGACGCACGCACTTGATGATGTTTTCTGCTGCGCTTTGTGCGCCCGTGACGATGTGCACTTTGGCTTCCAAGCGGATGCCGCTCATGCCAATGGGTTCGCGCACGTCTTGGCCATCAATCACAAACTCTTGCGGCTGCACCAGCAGCAAACGTTGGTCGGTCGAGATGTTGATGGCTTTCGCGGTTTCCACCACACGCGCCACATCGGCTGCAGTGACTTCTTTGTCTTTCACCGCCACCATGCCGGTGGAGTTGATGCCGCGAATGTGGCTGCCGGTGATGCCGGTGTACACATTGGTGATTTTGCAATCGGCCATGAACTCTGCTTCTTTCAAAGCCTGCTGAATGCTTTGCACGGTGGCGTCGATGTTGACCACCACGCCGCGCTTCAAACCATTGCTGGGGGCCACACCGAGGCCAGCAAGTTTGAGCTCACCATCGGGCAACACTTCGGCCACGACCACCATGACCTTGGCTGTGCCAATGTCTAAGCCGACCACCAGTTCTTTGTAATCTTTTGCCATAACAGCCTCGTTCTTTCTCTTCTTCTCTCTGTGCGCGTTAGCGTTTGGCGGGCACGTCTTGCGTGCTCACCCCGCGCAAACGAAGCGCATAACCGTTGTCGTGTCGCAAATCAGCAGACTCAATCGCCGTCACTTTGCGACCTAACTTATTCGTCACCTGTGCCAGCGTTTGTGACACGCGTTGCACACGGACCATCACCTCATCCACACCGCCACGTCCCAACTCAATCACCGCACCGTGTGCCAACTTGGCACGCCAGCTGCCGCGGTCGGTCAAGACCAAACTCTCGACACCTAAGTTGATGGTTTTGAATGCGGGCTCGAGGGCCAAATACATAGACAGCACTTGTTGCGATTGGCTGTCAGGTCCACTCAAGCGCGGCATCTTGTCGTCATCCAAATCACCCACATTGGCTTCAAACACTTCGCCAAAGCTGTTGACCATGCGTTGCTCGCCGTCATCGCCCCAATAAGCCACAGGCTTGTGCTCTTGCAAGGTCACGCGCAAACGGTTGGGAAACTCGCGTTGCACCGAGGCCAAACGCACCCAAGGCACGCTTTCAAACGCAGTGCGCACACGGGCCAAATCGGCCGTGAAAAAATTACCTGTGAACTTGGTCACCACATTGGCGCGCAAGGTCACGTCGTTGTTGTGCTCCACATCGCCTAAGACCGTGATGCCACGCAACGCAAACGCTGGCAACTGCACCAAAGTCCACACGCCGCCCAGCAACGCACCCACGACCAAACCCACGAACATGAGCGAAGCCGCCATGTGCATGAGCTTGACGTCGAGCGGCACCGGCACCGAGGCATTCACCTCAGGACGGGGGCGCATGTGGGTGTAGCGCGTGGTCATACGGCTTTTGGACCTCCGGGGTGATCAAGCGTGGCGCTCTCTAGCAACATCAAACACAGGTCTTCGTAGCTGATGCCCGCTGCACGTGCAGACATAGGCACCAAAGAATGGCTGGTCATGCCGGGTGATGTGTTCATCTCTAACAAAAACGGCTTGCGGTCAGACGCACGCAACATGATGTCGGCGCGACCCCAACCACGGCAGCCCAAGGCGCGGTAAGCAGCCACCACCAAACGTTGCACCTCTTGCTCTTCGGCTTCGGGTAAGCCACTTGGGCAGTGGTACTTCACATCGTCGGTGAAGTACTTGTTGTTGTAGTCGTATGCGCCGTCCGGTGCTGCAATGCGCACCACGGGCAAGGCACGTGCATTGGGTCCGTTACCCAAGATGGGGCAGGTCAGCTCTTCGCCGGTGATGAATTCTTCTGCCAACAAATCGGGGTCGTATTGGGTAGCCAACTCAGCGGCGGCTGTGATGTCGCCAGCTTGCGTGACTTTGCTCATGCCAATGGATGAGCCTTCGCGTGGTGGTTTGACGATCAAAGGCAAGCCGAGCTTGGCAGGAATGGCATTGATGTTGTCTGCCGTTTGGTCTTCGGGTGACAACCACACATAGCCGGGTGTTGACAAGCCGACGGCACTCCACACGCGCTTGGTCATCACTTTGTCCATCGCCATGGCAGAGGCCATCACGCCTGAACCTGTATATGGAATGCCCAGCAACTCCAAAGCACCTTGCACTGCACCGTCTTCACCGTAGCGGCCATGCAGCGCGATGAAGGCGTGTGTGTAGCCTTCGCGCTTGAGCTCATCCAAGCTGCGCTCAGCGGGGTCAAACGCGGTGGCGTTGACACCTTTGCTTTGCAAAGCCTTGAGTACACCGCTGCCCGACATGAGGGACACATCACGCTCAGCAGACAGGCCACCCATGAGGACGGCGACTTTGGCAGTTTGAATATGGAAGGTCATGCTTTTAAATACTTCTTAGCTCTTACGTTGTTGCACCAACGCCAGCACTTTGGCTGGCACTTGGCCAATCGACCCTGCACCCATGCACATCACCACATCGCCGTCTTGGGCGTTGTCAGCAATGACTTGAGCCATTTTTTGAATGTCATCCACGAACACCAAGGCTTCGTGGCCTGCCACACGCATGGCACGCGACAGTGCGCGGCCATCAGCCGCAGCAATCGGTGTTTCGCCTGCGGCGTAAATTTCAGACAACCACAACACATCGGCGCGGCCCATGACTTCGACGAAGTCTTCAAAGCAATCACGCGTGCGGGTGTAGCGGTGTGGCTGAAACGCCAACACCAAACGGCGACCAGGGAATGCGCCGCGCGCAGCCGCCAAAGTGGCAGCCACTTCCACGGGGTGGTGGCCATAGTCTTCGATGAGGGTGAACTCGCCACCTGTTTTCGCAGCCACTTCACCGTGACGTTGGAAACGACGGCCCACGCCTTTGAACTCGGCCAAAGCTTTTTGCAAGGCCTCATCGGGCACGTTCAATTCCACCGCAATCGCGATGGCAGCCAAGGCATTGAGCACGTTGTGCTCGCCCGCCAAGTTAAGGGTGATGTCGAGGTCAGGCAAGGTCACACCGTTGCGGCGCTGCACCGTGAAGCACATGCGGCCGTTGTCAGCACGGACATTGACTGCGCGAACTTGCGCTTCTTCGTTGAAACCGTAGCTGGTGATGGGGCGTGACACTTCGGGCAAGATGCTGCGCACAGCCGCATCGTCCGTGCACAAAATCGCCGCGCCATAAAAAGGCATGCGGTGCAAGAACTCGATGAACGCACCCTTCAATTTGTTGAAGTCATGGCCATAGGTGTCCATGTGGTCCGCATCGATGTTGGTCACCACCGCCATCACTGGCAAGAGGTTCAAGAACGAGGCGTCTGACTCGTCGGCTTCCACCACGATGTAGTCGCCCGAGCCCAGCTTGGCATTGGCGCCTGCGCTGTTGAGCTTGCCGCCAATCACAAAGGTGGGGTCCATACCCGCTTCGGCCAACACACTGGCCACCAAACTGGTGGTGGTGGTTTTGCCGTGCGTACCTGCGATGGCCACGCCTGTTTTGAGACGCATCAACTCGGCCAGCATCACGGCGCGTGGCACGACAGGAATGAGCTTGGCGTGTGCTGCGACCACTTCAGGGTTGTCGGCATGCACTGCTGTGGACGTGACCACGGCATCTGCACCCACAATGTTTTTGGCGTCATGTCCCACATGGGTTTGGATGCCCAAGCTTTGCAGGCGTTTCAAGGCCGCACTGTCTGACAAATCAGAGCCTGACACGGCATAGCCCAAGTTCAACAACACTTCGGCAATGCCGCTCATGCCTGCGCCGCCGATGCCGACGAAATGGATGTGACGAATGGCGTGTTTCATTATTTTTTCCCTTTCGCTGCGAGCTGCTCGCAAGCGGCCACCACGCTTGTCACCGCTTCCACTTGACGCACGGCATAGGCTTTTTCGGCACATGCCAACAAAGTGCGGCGCGTCATGAATTGCAAACGGTCAGCCAAGTCTTGGGCTTTCAATTCGTTTTGTGGCATCAACCAACCGCCACCTGCGTCGACCACAAAGCGTGCGTTGGTGGTTTGGTGGTCATCCACCGCATGAGGGAACGGCACGTAAATCGCAGCTGCACCCACGGCAGCCAGCTCGGTCACGGTGCTGGCACCCGCCCGGGCAATCACCACATCCGCATCGGCAAACGCTTGCGCGGTATCGTCGATGAAGGGGGTTAACTCAGCTTGCACGCCAACTTCTGCATAAGCCGTGCGCAGCGCGTCAATTTGTTTGGCGCCACTTTGGTGTGTCACCACAGGGCGTTGGTCGTGTGGAATCTTGGCTATGGCTTGCGGCACCACGGTATTCAAAGCTTGTGCACCTAGGCTGCCACCCACGACCAAGACGCGCAGCGGACCAGTGCGGTCAGCAAAGCGTTGTGCAGGTTCTGGCTGCTTCACAAAACCATCGCGCATGGGGTTGCCCACCCATTCGGCTTTTGGCAACACATTAGGAAAGGCGCTGAAGACACGATCAGCCACGCCACTTAACACTTTGTTGGCCATGCCAGCGACGGAGTTTTGTTCGTGCAACACCAAAGGCGAACCCCACAGCACGGCCATCATGCCGGCGGGGAATGTGATGTAGCCACCGAGGCCCACCACCACATCGGGCTTCACGCGGCGCACCACACACAGGCTTTGCCAGAACGCACGCAACAACTTGAAAGGCAACAGCGCCAAAGTTTTGACACCTTTGCCACGCACACCACCGAACTGAACGGTCTCATACGCAAAGCCACGTGGCGGCACCAACTGGCTTTCCATGCTCGGCTCGGGTGCACCAAGCCAATGCACATTCCAACCGTGGATGCGCAATTGCTCAGCGACAGCCAAGCCTGGGAAGATGTGGCCGCCAGTACCACCAGCCATGATGAGTGCGGTGCGTTGGGTCATAGTCGTCCCCCGTGCATCACAACGCGGTTTTCAAAATCCACGCGCAACACCACCGCAATGGCAATCAGGTTCAACAAAATGGCAGAACCGCCGTAGCTCATGAGTGGCAAGGTCAGGCCCTTGGTGGGCAAGGCCCCCAAGTTCACACCCATGTTTATGAAAGACTGGAAGCCCACCCAAATGCCCACGCCTTGCGCGACCAAACCGGCAAACACGCGGTCCATGGCAATGGCTTGACGGCCGATGTACATGATGCGACGCGTCAACCACATGAACAGGCCAATCACAGCCACCACGCCCACAAAACCAAACTCTTCGCCAATCACGGCCAGCAAAAAGTCGGTATGCGCTTCAGGCAACCAGTGCAGTTTTTCCACGCTGCCCCCCAAACCCACGCCAAAAATTTCGCCACGGCCAATCGCAATCAGCGAGTGCGACAACTGGTAGCCCTTGCCAAGTGCATGCTCCATGCTCCATGGGTCGAGGTAAGCAAAGATGCGCTCGCGACGCCACTCAGACGTGGCGATGATGAGTGCGAACACGCCAATCAATGCGGCGGCGATCAAGAAGAACATGCGGGCGTTCACGCCGCCCAAAAACAAAATTCCCATGGCAATCACAGCAATCACCATGAACGCGCCCATGTCTGGCTCAGACAACAACAACAAACCCACCGCCGCCACCGCTGCACCCATGGGCAACACGGCGGCGAAGAAGTTTTCTTTCACATCCATCTTGCGCACCATGTAGTTGGCGGCATACAACAACACGCCCCACTTGGCCAACTCAGACGGCTGGAAGTTCATGAAGCCCAGACCAATCCAGCGGCGTGCACCGTTCACAGATTTACCAATGAACGGAATCAACACCGCAATCAATAACGCGATGGACGCAATGAACACCCAGGGTGCCACGCGCTCCCACGTGTTGAGCGGAATCTGAAATGCCAACAAGGCTGCGACAAACGCCACGAACAGCGACAGCGAATGGCGCAGCAAGAAATGCGTTTGCGTGTAGCCCGCGCCCATGCGTGGGTTGTCAGGAATGGCAATCGATGCCGAATACACCATGACCAAGCCAAACATCAACAAGGCGAAGGTGACCCACACCAAGGGTTGGTCAAATCCCTTCACATGCACAGGCGAAGCCGCAGTGCGCGTGAACTCGGTACCGTGCACACGCACAGGCAAAGCATCCATGCCGGTCTCAGGCTCGTCGCCACCCATCAGGCGTGCGAAGCTTTGTTTCATGCGCTGCAGGGCACTCATATCATGCCTCCTGCTTCTTCCACCAAATGGTTCACCGCATTCACAAACACTTCAGCACGATGCGCGTAGTTGCGGAACATGTCCATGCTTGCGCAGGCGGGTGACAACAACACAGCGTCACCCGAATGCGCTTGTTCGCTACATAACTTAACAGCCTCTTCTAAGGTGGCGGCATCCAGTAGCTTGACGCCGCTGTGCTGCAACACCTCGCGCAATGCGGGGGCATCGCGGCCAATCAACACCACGGCACGTGCATAGCGCGACACGGGCTCGCTCAGCGGTGCAAAGTCTTGTCCTTTGCCATCACCACCCAAGATGACAACCAAACGACGGTCCACACCGAGGCCATGCAACGCGGCCACAGTGGCGCCCACGTTGGTGCCTTTGCTGTCGTCGAAATATTCCACGCCATTGAGCACAGTCACAGGCTCCACACGGTGTGGCTCACCTTGGTAATCACGCAAGCCAAACAACATGGGTGCCAAGTCGCCACCAGCATTACCTGCCAAAGCCAAGGCAGCCAATGCATTGAGCGCGTTATGACGACCGCGAATGCGCAGTGCATCGGCAGGCATGAAGCGTTGAATGTGAATTTCTTCTTCGTCGTCTTTTTTACGCTTGCGTGTTTCGTCGGCTTCTAGTGCACGCACCAACCATGTCATGCCATTGACGGTTTCAATGCCATAGTCACCAGGACGTTGTGGCAAATCACCGCCAAAGGTGAGGTGCGATCGCACTTGAACTTTAGGTGTCTTCGCACGCGAGGGCTTGGCCACAACTTCTGCCACCTCAATGGGTGCACTGTCCAACATGACCATCACACCTGCATCTTCACGGTTGAGCACCAGCACGCCACGCTTGCCAAAGATGCGCGCTTTCGCTGCGCCATAGCCGTCCATGCTGCCATGCCAGTCAAGGTGGTCTTGGGTGAGGTTAAGCACGGTGGCAGCAGTGGGTTCGAAGTTATCCACGCCTTCCAACTGGAAGCTCGACAGCTCTAGCACCCACACTTGCGGCAGGAACGGATGATCGGCGGGAGGCGGCGGCGGTGGAACCAAAGGTGGCAGGTCCACCTCGTAGGGCTCGTCATCAGCTGCCGTCACTTGCGCGGCTTGTTCATCTGATTGCGTAGCTTGCACTGCCTCTGTGCCTGTCAGTGCCATTTGTGATGCTGCGTGTGTTTCAGCTGCCGCTTCTTGCGCCATGGCCTCTTCAGCATCCAAAGCCATTTGTGCAGCTTGTGCTGCCGCCGCTTTTTCTTTGGCCTCTGCAACTGCGCGTGCTTGTTCAGCAGCAGCTTCATCCGCAGCCAACTCGGCAGCTTCTTGCGCGGCAATCACATCCGCCGCGGCTTGTTCTTCTGCGGCTTTGTCCAATGCTTGCGACAAGGTATCCAACAACGTCGGTCCAATGTTGCCGGCCACAGCCACACGTTTGCCTGCACGCTCGAGCAACTGGCCTGTCAACGAAGTGACGGTGGTTTTACCGTTGGTGCCCGTGATGGCCAAGACCTTGGGGTGATAAGCCATGGTGGTCTGTAAATCACTCAACGCTTGCGCAAACAAAGTCAGCTCTGTTCCTACCCACAAGCCTGCGGCCACAGCAGCGTTCCACACGGGCGCCACAGACTCAGGGCTGAGGCCAGGGCTCTTGAACACCGCACGCACATCTTGGCCTTCGACCAAGCTGGCATCAAATGCGCCATGTACAAATTTCACTTGCGGCAACTCAGCGTGTAATGCAGCCAAATGTGGCGGCTCAGCGCGTGTGTCCACGACTTGCACTTGCGCGCCAAAGCGCGAGCACCAACGCGCCATCGCCAGGCCGGAATCACCCAAGCCCAGAATCAGCACTGATTGGTTGTGGAGTTGCTGCATCGTCTTATCTCAGCTTCAAAGTCGACAGACCCACCAAGCACAGCAGCATGGTGATGATCCAAAAACGCACGACGACTTGGGTTTCTTTCCAGCCGCTCTTCTCGAAGTGGTGATGCAAAGGCGCCATCTTCAAAATGCGGCGACCTTCGCCATATTTCTTTTTGGTGTACTTGAAGTACGTCACTTGCAACATGACCGACAAGGCTTCCACCACAAAGATGCCGCCCATGATGGCCAGCACAATTTCTTGACGCACGATCACCGCAATCGTGCCGAGCGCACCACCCAAAGCAAGCGCACCCACGTCACCCATGAACACTTGCGCGGGGTGGGTGTTGAACCACAAAAACGCCAAGCCTGCACCGGCCATGGCGGCACAGAAAATCATCAACTCGCCTGAGCCTGGGATGTAGGGGAACAACAGGTATTTGGAATACACCGAGCTGCCCGTCACATAGGCAAAAACGCCCAATGCCGAGCCCACCATGACCACCGGCATGATGGCCAAGCCATCCAAACCATCAGTCAAGTTCACCGCGTTGCTAGAGCCCACGATGACCAAGTAGGTCATGATGACGAAACCGAACACGCCCAGTGGGTAGCTCACTTCTTTGATGAAGGGCAACAGCAAACCTGCTTTGGGTGGCAAGTTCACATCAAAACCTGACTTCACCCATGAGTAAAACAACTCAACCACGCGCAGGTTGTTGCTCTCGGAAATGCTGAACACCAAATACAAAGCCGCCACCAAACCAATGATGGATTGCCACATGTATTTCTCGCGTGAACGCATGCCTTCTGGGTCTTTGTTCACCACCTTGCGCCAGTCATCCACCCAACCAATGGCACCAAAACCAAAGGTGACGATCATCACGATCCACACAAAGCGATTCGACAAATCAGCCCACAGCAAGGTTGACACGGCGATGCCAATCAAAATCAACACACCGCCCATGGTGGGCGTACCGCTCTTGGCCAAATGCGATTGCATGGCGTATTCGCGGATGGGTTGACCAATCTTCAAGGCAGCCAAGCGACGAATCACAAAAGGACCGGCAATCAAACCAATCAGCAATGCCGTCAACGCAGCCATCACCGCACGGAACGTGAGGTACTGAAACACGCGGAAGAAACCAAATTCTGGCGAGAGGGTTTGCAGCCATTGGGCTAAGGTCAGCAGCATGGCGTCGTTTCCTTTTTGTTGTGGTCGTGACAGGCGTTGATGGCCTCAATCACGCGCTCCATCTTCATGAAGCGTGAGCCTTTGACCAACACGCTGCCGAGTTGTGGCAACTGTTGAATCACGCGCTCATTCAATGCATCAATGTCTTTCATGTGCTGTGCATTCGCACCGCAGGCTGTGGCTGTGTGTGCAGCCAAGTCACCCAAACACAGCACATGGTCAATGCCCATTTGTGCAGCGTGGATGCCCATCTCTTGGTGGAACTCGGGGCCTTGCGTACCCACCTCGCCCATGTCGCCCAACACCAACAAACGTGGTGCAGGCAATTCGGCCAGCACATCGATGGCGGCACGCACAGAATCGGGATTGGCGTTGTAGGTGTCATCCACCACGGTGATGTCGCGACCTTGGCACTGAATGCCAAATGCGCGAGAGCGGCCTTTGACAGGCTCAAAACTGTTCAGACCTTGTGCAATCACATCGAGTGACACGCCTGCCGCCAACGCACAGGCGGTGGCTGCCAGTGCATTGCCCACGTTGTGACGACCTGCGATGTGCAGCTGCGTGCGCAACACACCTGCGGGTGTTTGCGCTTCCACGGCCCAGTGGTCGTTCAACCAATCGGCTTTGAGCAACTGCACTTCTGCCTTGTCAACTGTGTCGGCGCTCATGGAGAAACGCATGCAAGCACGCTTGCCTGCCAAGCTTTGCCACAACGCGCTGTAGGCGTCATGCTCGGGGAATACGGCTACACCGTGTGCAGGCAAGGCCTTGATGGCTTCGCCGTTTTCTTGCGCCACCGCCTCGACGGTCGCCATGTACTCTTGGTGTTCGCGCTGGGCGTTGTTGACCAATGCCACGGTGGCTTGCGTCATATCGGCCAAACCTGCGATTTCGCCAGGATGGTTCATGCCCAACTCCACCACCGCACTGCGGTGATGCGCACGCAGGCGCAGCAGGGTTTGCGGCACGCCAATGTCGTTGTTCAAATTGCCTTGCGTGGCCAATGCGTCGTCGCCAAAGCCCGCACGCAAGATGCTGGCAATCATTTGTGTGACGGTGGTTTTGCCGTTGCTGCCCGTGACGGCAATCACGGGCAAGTTGAATTGACTGCGCCAGCCTTTGGCCAATTGACCCAAAGCCATGCGTGTGTCTGGCACTTGCACACCAGCTAACTTGGCTGCGTCTAAACCACGCTCAGCCAAAGCAGCCGTGGCGCCGCTGGCAGCGACTTGCGACAAGAAGTCATTAGCATCGAATCGCTCACCTTTCAAGGCGACAAACAAGTCGCCCACTTGGCAGGTACGGCTATCGGTGTTCACGCGTTGAATCGTCAAGCTGCCATCACCATGCAACTGCGCTGCACTGAGCCATTGGCTGATTTGCGTCAAACTGAGGTTCATGTCAGACATGCGCCCTCCTTTGTTGCAAAGCATCACGTGCGTGCTGCACGTCACTGAACGGATGTTTGACGCCTGAAATTTCTTGGTAATTCTCGTGACCTTTACCAGCCACCAACACCACGTCTTGCGCGCGCGCGTGTTGGACGGTTTGTGCAATGGCTAGTGCACGGTCAGCAATCACTTTGGTATTAGCTGCGTTGTGCAAGCCAGTGAGCATGTGATTCAAAATGGTTTGCGGATCTTCGCTGCGCGGGTTGTCGCTGGTCAGCACCACATGCTGCGCGTATTGCTCGGCAGCTGCGGCCATCAAGGGACGCTTGGCGGCATCGCGGTCACCACCGCAGCCCAAGACACAGGTCAACTCACCACCGCGCGACTGCGCCAGTGGCAACAAGGCTTGCACCGCTTGCGCGACGGCATCGGGCGTATGCGCATAGTCAATCACCACCAAAGGCTCACCAACCGCACCCACGGTTTGCATGCGACCTGGCACAGCAGGTAACTCGCGACAGGCTTGCACGGCATCGGCCAAGCTGTCACCCAAAGCGCGCAAACAGGCGATGACGCCCAACACATTGCTCACGTTGTAATTGCCAACCAACTGCGTATCAAGCGCATGAACTTCATCACCCTCGACTACGTCAAAACACACGCCCATAGAGCGGTGCTGGATGTTGCGCGCCATGATGTGTTGCGCGGATGCGCCTTTGCTTGCGACTTCATCACTGCCTGAATGAAGGTCACGCGAAATGGTCCACACGCGCAAGTCACCACGGGCTTTCAATTGCACAGCCAAAGCCGCACCTTGTGCATCGTCCACATTCACCACTGCAGCTTGCAAACCCGCCCAACTGAACAAGGCCAACTTGGCTTGCCAGTAGCTGACCATGTCACCGTGGTAGTCCAAATGGTCTTGCGTGAAATTGGTGAACAGGGCCACACGCACCTGTGTGCCGTCTAAGCGGTGTTCAGCCAAGCCAATCGACGAGGCTTCAATGGCGCAAGCCTTCACACCCGCATCTGCCATGTCGCGCAAACGCGCTTGCAGCAACACGGGGTCGGGTGTGGTCATGCCTGTCACTTCGAGCTGCCCTACTTCACCCACACCCAAGGTGCCCACGATGGCGCAGCGCTTGCCTGCGTTTTGCAGCGCGTGCGCCAACCACCATGCGGTGGATGTTTTGCCATTGGTCCCTGTGATGGCCACCACGTCCAGCTCTTGGCTGGGTTGTCCGTAATACGCTGCAGCAATCAAGCCGCTGGCAGCTTTGAGACCGTCGTAGGTGGCGATGGCGTCGCTCTCATCCCAAGCAAAGTTTTCAGCACCCGAATGCTCGACCACACAAGCGGTGGCACCTTGCTTCACAGCAGAAGCCACAAACTGACGGCCATCTGTCACACCACCCGGCCACGCGATGAAGCCATCGCCTGCACCCACGCGACGGCTGTCGGTGTGCAACACACCACGCACTTGGGTGCGCAGCCACTGTGCGGCGTCTTGGGGGTTATGCAGTCGTTTCATCAAAACGACTCCTTCTCAACCTTGGTCACCACTTGGGGTTTGACCGCCATGTCGGGCTGCACGCCCATCATGCGCAAAGTTTGTTGCACGGTTTGGCTGAATACAGGAGCAGCCACATCGCCACCAAAGTAAGCGCCGCCGGTGGGTTCATCCACCATCACGGCCACCACGATGCGTGGGTTGTCAATGGGCGCGATGCCGACAAAGAAGCCGCGGTATTTTTTGCTGGCGTAGCCCTTGCCTTCAACCTTGTGGGCCGTACCGGTTTTTCCACCCACCGAGTAACCCATGGTTTGCGCCTTGGGCGCTGTGCCACCTTGGATGGTCACCATATGCAGCATGTTGCGAATGGCAGCAGCGTTGTGCGATGAAAACACGCGCGCGCCATTGACTTGCGCTTGGTTGGTTTTCACCAAGCTCATGGGCACCATTTCGCCGTCATGCGCAAACACGGTGTAGGCCTGCGCCAGCTGAAACAAACTGGTGGACAAACCGTAGCCATAGCTCATGGTGGCCTGCTCAATCGGACGCCATGTTTTATATGCGCGTACCTTGCCAGCCACTGCACCAGGAAAGGGCACCTGAGGCTTTTGTCCCAAACCCATTTGTGTGAACACTTCCCACATGTCGTGGGGCTGCATTTGCATGGCAATCTTGACCGTGCCCACGTTGCTGGACTTTTGAATGATTTCATTCACGCTCAACACACCGTGCGGGTGCGCATCGGTGATGGTGGCAGTACCCATTTGCAGTTTGCCGGGCGCGGTTTGAATCAAGGTCTCAGGCTTGACAATGCCCTTCTCCAAAGCCAAACCCACCACGAGCGGTTTCATGGTGGATCCTGGTTCAAACGTATCGGTGAGGGCTCGGTTGCGTAGTTGCGCACCACTCAAGCTCCCTCGTTTCCCCGGTGAGTAGCTGGGGTAGTTGACCAAGGCCAACACCTCGCCCGTCTTGATGTCGAGCACCACCACACTGCCTGCAACAGCTTTGTTGGTGACCACAGACTCTTTGATTTTTTCGTAAGCAAAGTACTGCACCTTGCTGTCGATGCTCAGTTGCAAATCTCGACCATCTACAGGCGGCACCATTTCGCCGATGTCTTCCACCACGCGACCCAAACGGTCTTTGATGACGCGACGCGAACCGGCTTTGCCACCCAAATCTTTGTTGAAGGTCAGCTCCACGCCTTCTTGACCCAAGTTCTCCACGTTGGTGAAGCCAACCACGTGCGCCACCGACTCACCCTCTGGGTAAATGCGCTTGTACTCTTTGCGGTCGTACACGCCTTTGATCTTGAGCGCGGTAATGTCTTTGGCCACCGACTCGTCCACCTGACGCTTGAGCCACACAAAGGTTTTGTCTTCGTCTTGCAGCTTTTTGTCTAGGTCTGCGGTGCTCATGCCCAACAATTTCGCCAAGGCTTTGAGCTTGGCGGGATCGCGCTCGATGTCTTCTGGGTTGGCCCAAATGCTGGGCACAGGCACGCTAGACGCCAAGATGTTGCCGTGGCGGTCCAAGATGCGACCACGGTTGGCAGGCAAATCCAAGGTGCGCACAAAACGCACGGTGCCTTGACGTTTGAAGAACGCGTTGTCAATCACCTGGACGTACGCAGCGCGCGCCACCAAACCTAAGAAGCCCGCCGCAATGACTGCCACGATGAACTGGCTGCGCCAGATGGGCGTCTTACTGGCAAGCAAGGGGCTAGAGGTGTATTGCACGCTGCGGCTGCTCATGGGCGAACCTCCGCAGGTGCCGATGCAGCAGCGCCACCTGGCACGGTGGCGTATTGCGTGATGGCAGGTGTGATGGTGCGCATGTGCAATTGCTCACGCGCTAATTTCTCAACACGCAGTGGCGTGGCTTGCGCACGGCGCTCCACATCCAAGCGGTCGTTTTCTGTTTCTAGGTTGCGCGCCAAACTGGTGGCACGGTCAATCTCGGTGGTGAGTGAACGCGACTCGTATTGCGTGCGCACCAAGTACAGCGCGCTCGCCATCACAGCGATCAGCAAAAGCAAGCTCACGCGACTCATTCGGTCGCTCCCAAGCGCTCAGCCACGCGCATGATGGCGCTGCGTGAGCGCGGATTACCCGCCACTTCGTCAGCGCTGGGCTTGATGCGATCAATCGCTTTGAAGTCCATCACCTTAGGAGCCGCAAACGGCGCACGGCGGTCATACACCTCACGTGAATGCTGCGTGATGAACTGTTTGACGATGCGGTCTTCCAAGGAATGGAAACTGATCACAGCCAATCGACCTCTGGGGCGCAGAACTTGCAACGACGCGCTTAACGCTTGTTGCAACTCCTCAAGCTCGGCATTGATGAAAATCCGAAAAGCCTGAAATGTGCGCGTTGCAGGGTCCTTGCCCGGCTCGCGGGTTTTGACCGTGTCAGCCACGAGCTGGGCCAGTTCAGAGGTGGATGTAGGCACGCCCCGTTCTTGTCGGCGAGCATCAATCGCCTTTGCAATCTGTAAAGCAAACCGTTCTTCGCCATATTCACGTATCACCTCCGCGATGTGTTGAATTTCCGCCTCGGCCAGCCACTCGGACACGCTTTGGCCACGGGTGGTGTCCATGCGCATGTCCAAAGGACCGTCGTTTCGAAAGGAGAAACCGCGTGCTGGGTTGTCGATCTGGGGTGAGCTCACCCCCAAATCCATCAACACGCCGTCGATCGAGCCCGCGTCCAACTCGCCCAAATGCGTGAAGCCTTGGTGACGAATCGAAAAACGCGGGTCTTGAATTTGTTCCGCCGCCGCTATCGCATCGAGGTCTTTGTCGAATGCAATCAAACGGCCTTGGGGCGAGAGCCTGGACAAGATGAGGCGGGAGTGCCCACCACGACCAAAGGTCGCGTCTACGTAGGTACCGTCCGGCTTGATGTCGAGAGCGTCGACAGCTTCGCTGAGTAGGACGGTGGTGTGCTGCCAGGGCGTGTCCACCGTCATCCTTTAAAAAGAAAATTCCTTGAACACATCGGGCATGTCGCCCTGCATGGCTTGGGCCTCTTGCGCCTCGTAAGTCGCCTTGTCCCAAAGTTCAAAGTGGTTACCCATACCGAGCAGCATGGTGTCTTTGCTGATACCCGCTGCGGTGCGCAGTTCGGGGGAGATAAGGACACGGCCTGTGCCGTCCATCTCTACATCCATCGCATTGCCCAAGAAGATACGTTTCCACCATTGCGCACTCATCGGCAAAGAGGCAATGCGTTCGCGGAACTTCTCCCACTCGGTGCGTGGAAAAATCATCAAGCAGCCGTGGGGGTGACGTGTGATCGTGAGCTGCCCAGCCGCAGTCGCGCTCAAGACGTCGCGATGCCTGGTTGGCACCGACAGACGACCTTTGGCGTCGAGACTCAGCGATGAAGCGCCCTGAAACACGTTGGCGACCCTTTTTCCACGGACAAATAAACAAAACAACCAGCGGCAAAAGCACGAAAGGCACTTTTCACCACTTAATTGCACTTATTTGCACTGTAGCAGGAAAACCAGTTCAGAACACCCGAATTAGTAATTTTTTCAATGAAATCAACAACTTACAGCGATTTTAACATCCATATCCAGGACCAAAAATCGTTATAAATGAAGCACTTAGCAAGCGCACTAAAAGTGGCTTATGAAGAGAAAGGGACGTAAAAAAAGCAGGCCCAGAGACCTGCTTTTTGATGATTTTTGGCGTTTTGGCCATCAATCTCCGAACATGCGCTGCTTAATTTCGCGACGTTCTTGCGCTTCAAGCGACAAACTGGCGGTTGGACGAGCCAACAAACGGCCTACACCGATGGCTTCGCCAGTTTCGTCACAGTAACCATAGTCACCACTGTCAATGCGCTGGATGGACTGCTCAATCTTCTTGAGCAGCTTGCGTTCACGGTCACGTGTACGCAATTCGAGTGCGTGCTCTTCTTCGATGGTGGCGCGGTCGGCTGGATCGGGTACCACCACGGTGTCTTCACGCAAATGTTCAGTGGTTTCACTGGCATTGCTCAGCACTTCGTTTTTCAACTGCACGAGCTTGAGTCGGAAGAATGCCATTTGAATGTCATTCATGTACTCGCTGTCGGGCATGGCGATGATTTCTGCATCGGTCAGTTGGTCGGCCGTTTTGGTCTTCCAGTTATTAGCGAGCTTGGCGTCTTTTTTAGGTATCACGGGAACAATGGTTGGAGCGGAGGGTGCCGTCATCGGCATAAAGCTGTTCTTGGCTGCGTTGGACGCAACCACTTGAGCTGGCGGGGGTGGAACCAAAGCGGCCATCTTGGCTGCTCTGGAGTTTTTCTTGTGCACCACGGGGGTGTAGCCAGGAATGATGGGGGTCACATGCACGATAGGTGCAGGTGCGGCCACCACTTTGACTTTAGTTTCCTTGGTAGGCTTTGCAGCCTTAGCCACAACAGGCTTGGCGGCTTTGGCCGGTGCTGGTTTTGCAGCAGGCGCTTTCTTGGCGGGTGCAGCTTTCACTGCCGGCTTCGCTGCTGCTTTTGGAGCTGTTTTAGGAGCAGCGTTGGATGCGGCTTTTGGGGCCACTTTCGCAACCGGCTTCGCCGCGGCTTTATTTGCTACAGGTTTAGCTGCTGCTTTGACAGGTGTTTTTGCCTTGACTGCTGCCTTGGCTGGGGCTTTGACTGCTTTTGCAGGAGCCTTAACCGCCTTGGCTGGTGCCTTCACGACTTTGACAGGCGCTTTCGTAGCCACTGCTTTTTTAGCAGGAGCCGCGGCCTTCTTAGCGACCACCTTTTTAGGTGCTGCTTTTGAAGCTACAGGCTTTTTGGCCGGCGCTTTTTTAGCAACCACCTTCTTAGCAGCAGCTTTGACTGGCGCAGCTTTTTTAGCCACAGGCTTGGCAGACTTAGCGGGGGCCTTGGCCACCACAGGTTTTTTCACGATCTTCTTCGCAACCGCTTTGGGCGTTGCCGCTGTTTTAGCCGCTTTTTTAGCGGGAACAGGCTTTTTAGAAGCGGTTTTCTTGGATTTAGCGTTCACTGTGGGTCTCCTGGCTGCCCCAGTCAGCACGGGTGTGCTGGCAGGGTCTGGCGCGCGGGATTGTAGCCACAAACCCCAAGGCTTTATCAAATTGGAAAAAACTAACAAAATTAATCAAACCAAGGACTGATCAAGACCTTGGATCAGGATGTCCTTGGGCAAGTCAATACCAATGAACACCATCTTGCTGATGCGCTCTTCACCTTCAGCCCAATCAGGGCCTAAATCGCTGCCCATCAACTGGTGCACGCCTTGGAAGATCACCTTCTTTTCGGTGCCCTTCATATTGAGCACGCCTTTGTAACGCAGCATCTTGGGGCCGTAGATGTTGACGATGGCGCCAAGGAAGTCTTCCAGCTTGGCAGGATCGAACTGGCGCTTGGATTTGTAGACAAAGCTCTTCACGTCGTCATCGTGGTGGTGATGGTGGCCTGGGCCGTGATCATGCTCATGCGCGTGTGAAGGATGGTCGCAGTGCTCACCGTGCTCGTGGCCATGGTCATGGCCATGGTCATGAGAATGGCCATGCTTGTGCGAGGGGTGGTCGCAGTGCTCGCCATCGTGGTGGTGATGGTCGTCGTCCGACAAGAAGTCAGGGTCGATGTCGAGCTTGGCGTTCAGGTTGAAACCACGCAGGTCAAACACCTCGCTCAAGGACACGTCACCGAAATGCGCCACTTTTTGTGGGGCGCGTGGGTTCATGTGCTTCAGACGGTGCTGCAAAGCATCCAACTCAGCGGGCGTCACGAGGTCGGCCTTGCTGATGAAGATCTGGTCGGCAAAGCCCACTTGGCGGCGGGCCTCTTGGCGATCGTTCAGCTGCTGGGCCGCGTGCTTGGCGTCCACCAAGGTCAAGATGGAGTCAAGCAAAAAGCTCTCGGCAATCTCATCGTCCATAAAAAAGGTTTGCGCCACAGGGCCAGGGTCAGCGAGGCCCGTGGTTTCAATCACCACGCGGTCAAAGTCCAACAGACCTTTGCGCTTTTTAGCGGCCAGCAGTTGCAGCGTGGTGCGCAAATCTTCTCGGATGGAGCAGCACACGCAGCCGTTGTTCATCTGGATGATTTGCTCGTTGGTGTCAGACACCAAGATTTCGTTGTCGATGTTTTCTTCGCCAAACTCGTTTTCGATGATGGCAATTTTTTGGCCGTGGGCCTCGGTCAGCACGCGCTTGAGCAAGGTGGTTTTGCCCGAGCCCAAAAAGCCGGTCAGGATGGTGGCGGGGATCAACATAAAAGAGAAGCCTTATTTCTGAACGTTTCAATCAACTGGCTATTGTCGCCGAGCCAGCCTTTTCAAGCAGATCAGCCGCTTTCACAACCACCAGCCCCTTGAGGTATTCGCCCTCGGGAAAGGTCAGCGTCATCGGATGATCTGGCGCGCCTTGCATGCGCTCGCTGATGTAGCCATCACACGGCGCATCAATACCGGCTGAGGCAATGATTTTGTGGAACAAATCGGCACTGATACCGCCCGAGCAACTGTAGGTGAACAACACACCGCCCGGCTCTAACAGCTTGAACGCCAAACGGTTGATGTCTTTGTAAGCACGCGCCGCGCGGTCAGCGTGCGCGGCAGACGGCGCAAACTTCGGTGGGTCGAGCACGATGGCGTCAAACGTGCGGCCTTCTTGAATGAACTGACGCAACGACGCGTTCACATCGGCATCCATCATGGTGGTGCGTGCGGCGTCAAAGCCGTTCAGCGCCACGTTGGCTTTGGCCAGCTCGATCGCGGGGCCAGACGAGTCGATCGACGTCACATGCGCTGCACCGCCAGCCAAAGCGGCCACGGTGAAACCGCCTGTGTAGCAATAGCAATTGAGCACGCGCTGAAACTGCAAGCGCTTGGCGTAGTCAGCAAACTTCTTGCGGCTGTCGCGCTGGTCTAAATAAAAACCTGTCTTGTGGCCCTCAGCCACGTCGAGTGACAACTGCCAATCGTGCTCACGCAGCACCACGCCTGTAGCACCCTCACCACGCAGCCAGCCTGTGACTTCGGGCAAACCTTCAAGCTTGCGCACATTCGAGTCTGAGCGTTCGTAGAGTTTGGTGAGGCCGGTTTGGGCCAGCAACTCGTCGGCAATCACAGACTTCCAGCGCTCGGTGCCGCACGAGAGAAACGACGCCACCAAGATGTCGTCATAACGGTCCACGATCAGGCCAGGCAAACCATCGGACTCGCCGTGAATCAAACGCACACCATTGCTTTGAATGTCAAAACGGCTGCGCGCTGCAATGGCGCGGGCGATAGAGGTTTTGAAGAACGAGGCATCAATGCGCTGGCCTTCGTCAAAACTCCAAATGCGCGCGCGAATTTTTGATTCGGGGCTGAACGAAGCCCAGCCAAGGAACTGGCCGTCGTTCGACTCCACGCGCACGGTCTCGCCCGCATCGCCACTGCCTTTGGCAATGGCACCGTCAAAAATCCACGGGTGGCGGCGCAGCGCAGAACGCTCTTTGCCTTCTCTTAGCTTGATTGTTTTCATTGACTCGATTGTCGTTTGAGTCGTTGGGGGTTTGCCTTGTGCTTTGCTGTTTATTTCGCTTCGCCACGTCGCGTACCGGTAGAGATGGCCGTTTAGAAAACCACTCCGCATAAAAGACTGCGAAGCGTCACGCAGGCCAATGTTGGCAAGCCAACAAGGCCAAAGTCAGGGGTGGGGTAGGCGTTGAGGCGATTTTGGCGCGCAGCGACGCATGAGCCGATGCGCCTGCCCCACCCCTGACTTGGGCCGGAGCAACTTCAAAGAGGCGTTACTTCTTCCGAGCCCGAGGATGCGCCGAGTCATAAGCCTGCGCCAAGTGCTGAAAGTCCAACCGCGTGTACACCTGCGTGGTGGTGATGTTGGCGTGACCCAGTAGCTCTTGCACCCCACGTAAATCTTGGCTCGACTGCAGCACATGACTGGCAAAGGAGTGGCGCAGCATGTGTGGGTGCACGGGCGTAGACAAGCCCGCTTTCAAACTGCGCTGACGCAAGCGCTGCCACACGGCTTGCGCGGTCAGGCGTGTGCCATTGCGGCCAATGAACATCGCAGTTTGTTCGGCAGTGGCGGGTGTGAGGCCTTGGTCGCGCACTGCCACCCACGCTTGCATGGCTTCTAGCGCTTTGCCGCCCACGGGCACGCTGCGGCGTTTGCTGCCTTTGCCCAGCACGTGAGCTTCGCCGCCGTCAAAGTCAATCCAGCCTTTGGCTTGTGCGCCCGCTTGCACGTCTAGCCCTACTAGCTCGCCCACACGCAGGCCGCAACCGTACAGCAGCTCCACCAGCGCGGCGTCGCGGCACTCTAGCCACGGGTCGGCGGCGTCGGGGGTAGCGTGGTATTCGGCCAGTTGCACGGCATCGTCCACGCTCAGGGCTTTGGGCAAGGGCTTGGGGGCTTTGGGGGCGCGCACGTCTTGCACGGGGTTGCTGGTGACCAAGCCTTGACGTCCCAGCCACACATAAAACCCGCGCCAGCCCGAAAGGATGAGCGCAATGCCGCGCCCGCTGCGGCCACCGCTGTGCATGTGCGAGACCCAACGGCGAATGTGTGTGCTTTGCACCGCCTCGAGCGCCACGTTGGCAAGGGCTGCGTAGTCGGTGAGTTTTTCTAGGTCGAGGCTGTAGAGCGTGACGGTGCGCTCTGCCAAGCGCTTTTCAAAGCGAACGTGGTCGAGGTAGCGAGCGACCAGGTCCATGTGCTTTGAATGTTTGTGTTTAACGCAGGTGTGACAGCGCAGCGCTGGCCAAGTCACCCATGCGTTCGATGATGGTGGTACCCATGCCTTCGTAATAGCGCTGTGGGTCTGGTGAGGCCAACACCAACAAACCAATCACTGGTTGCTCGGCAGCGGTTTGTGGCGTGTCTTCAGGACGCGTGGCACGCAAGGCGATGAAGGCCACCGACTGAGCGGCGGCGGGGTCGGCCAGCCACTGCACGGCGTCGAAGTTGTTGTTGATGCCCACATAGGGCGTGGTCAACGAAGCGGCGAAGTCTTTGATGGGGTCGATCACGCTTTGCGCGAAGGGCTCAATTTTGAAATCCTCGCGCACGCCCCACACCTTGATGGCCACTTGCGGGACCATGAAGTCATGCTGAATGTGGTCCGCAATGGTGTGTGGCAAATCGCGCGCGTTGCTAGTCATCAACAGGGTTTTGACCCAGCGCTGCATGCGCTCAATCAGCACTTCGTTCTCTGTGCCGTGGCGCATCATGTCCATCATGCGCAGCTCAAGGGCACGAATCTTCTCGCGCATCATTTCGGCTTGACGCTCTTGCAAGCTGATCGAGCGGTGGTTGTGTGGGCTGGTCAGCTTGACAGTTGACAACAGCTCGGCATGACGCTCGAAGAAGTCTGGCGTATGCACCAAGAAATTGGCGATGTCGTCTTCGGTGATGGGATTCATAGCAGCATTGGTCATAGGGTGTCCGGAATGGTGATTTCGCCTTGAAAGACGGTGGTGGCTGGGCCGGTCATGCGCACAGGTGTGTCGCCGCCATGCCATTCGATGGTGAGTGTGCCGCCGTGGGTTTGCACGGTCACGCGTGGATCCAGCAAGCCCCAGCGAATGCCGGTGACCACCGCCGCACAAGCGCCGGTGCCACACGCCAAGGTTTCACCCGAGCCGCGCTCGAACACACGCAAGCGCACGGCATTGCGGCTGAGCACTTGCATGAAGCCTGCGTTTACGCGCTTAGGAAAGGCAGTGTAGTTTTCAATGAGTGGGCCTTGCGCCAGCACGGGGGCCGTGTCCACATCGGCCACCACTTGCACCGCGTGCGGGTTGCCCATGGACACCACGCCCACGTTCACGGCGTCGCCATTACTCAGGGCCAATTGCCAAGTGGTGTCGTTCACAGCGGTGGCGTGCGCTGCGGCAAACGGCACTTGGGGCAAGTCAAACACGGGCGCACCCATGTCTACCGTCACTTGGCCGTCTGGCATTTCTTGAAGGGTAATAACGCCGCCATGCACTTTGACGCGCACGGTGGTTTTGTCGGTCAAGCCTTGCTCGCGCACAAAGCGCACAAAGCAGCGCGAGCCGTTGCCGCACTGCTCCACCTCGCCGCCATCGGCGTTGTGGATGACGTATTCAAAGTCCACGTCAGGCTGCGGCGCGGGGCGCACGGTCAAGATTTGGTCTGCGCCCACGCCAAAGTGGCGATCGGCCAGAAAGCGGTAGTGGGCGGGCGTGAGCTGCAAACGCTGCGTGGTCTCGTCCAAGACCACGAAGTCGTTGCCTGCGCCCTGCATTTTGGTGAAGCGAATTCGCATGCGCTGATTATCGGGCACTGTGATGTCGCTGATTGGTCAGGGCTTTTGCACGCTTGCGCTTATGCTCACGGCCTACTTTTAACCAACTCAACAACACATGCGTATTCCTGCCTGGACCCCTGAACAAAAACACCAACCCCAAGACTTGGTCGACGCCATCCTCGCCCGTCGCGGCGGTGAACTGATGAACCTTGACCGCGCGCTGCTGTGGAGCGAGCCCGTGGCACGCGGCTGGAACGTACATCTGAAAAACGTGCGTACCGGCTTATCCACCAGCCGCAAGCTTTGTGAACTGGGCATTTGTACCGTGGCCTTGCTGACCGGCGCCAAGTACGAGTACCACCACCATGCGCCCGACTTCCTCACTGCTGGCGGCACACAAGACCAGCTAGATGCCTTGAACCGTGTGGTGCAAGGCGACGCCTGCCAAGCCATCACCGATGCGACGTTGAACGACATCGAGCGTTTGGTCGTGCAATACGCTGCACAAATGACGCGCAATGTGAAGGTGGACGATGCGCTGTTTGCAGCAATGCAAGCGCGCTTCACCACCACGGAACTGGTGGAACTGACCACCGCCATTGCCACTTACAACATGGTGGCGCGCTTTTTGGTGGCTTTGCAAATCACGCCCGACGGCGAAGCACCCCGTTGATTCATCAAATAAAAAAGGCCATCCGCAAGGATGGCCTTTTTTGTTAGCAAGAGCTGCTCAGAGCAGCTGCCAGTGAATCATCAGTCAGCGCGAATGCCGTTGTCTTTCACAACCTTGCCCCAGACGTTGATCTGCTTGTCAATGAAAGCGCTGGCCACTGCGGGCGTGCCACCCATGATGTCAATGCCTTGCGCATCAAGCTTCTTAGCCACCTCGGGGTTCTTCAGAGCTTTGTTGAGCTCTTCGTTCATGCGCTTGACGATGTCAGCCGGTGTTTTGGCGGGCGCCAACACGGCCCACCAAGCGGGGGCTTCAAAGCCGGGGTAGCCGTTTTCAGCGATGGTGGGCACATTGGGCAAATCAGCTGCGCGCTTGCTTGATGTCACAGCCAAGGGACGCATGCGGCCGCTGTCGATGTGGGGCTTGGTCACAAACACTGAGGCAATCGACAAAGGGACGTGGCCAGAAATGGCATCGCTCATCAAAGGACCGCCGCCTTTATAGGGCACGTGGGTCCATTCCAGGTTGGCATCTTTGCCCAACAAGGCCATGGCCAAGTGGCCCAAGCTGCCATTGCCAATCGAGCCAAAGCTCACGTTCTTTTTGGCCTTGGCAGCGTCCACCACATCTTTGAAGGTTTTGTACTCAGAGTTGACATGCGTCGCCAACACCATGGGCGATGTGCCCACCAACACCAAAGGAATCAGATCTTTTTTGGTGTCAAACGGCAGGTTCGGGTTGAGGCTGGGGTTCACGCCGTGGGTGTCAAACACCACACCGAAGGTGTAGCCATCAGCAGCGGCCTGTGCCACAGCCGCGGTACCAATAGCGCCCGATGCGCCACCGCGATTTTCCACAATCACGCTTTGGCCAATTTGCAGACTGAGTTGCTGCGCCAAAATGCGCGCCACTTGGTCCACAGAACCGCCTGGTGGGAACACCGCCACCATCTTGATGGGTTGCTTGGTCGGCCAAGCTTGGGCCGTTGCCAATTGCGGCACGCTGAGTGCGGCCAAAGTCAGGGCCAGACCGAGGGCGGTTTTGAATGTGCGTCGTTGCATGCTGTTCACTCCTAAATAAAAACTGTCTTAGGCAAATTGTTAGTCAAACGCAGGGGCAACATGATGCGGCAATTACGCAAGGGTAAACACTCAGAGGGCACGTGTTTGCAGGGCTTCTCCATAATATGCCGATGGCCCGCTCTACCCAACTCCCCCACCCCCACCAAGAACCCGCGCGCGTGTTGCCCGCCGCCACTGTGCTGTTGCTGCGCGATGGTCCGGAAGGTCTAGAAGTGCTGATGACGCGCCGCTCGATGACCGCCAGTTTTGCGCCAGGCGCGTATGTGTTCCCGGGTGGCGGCATTGACGTCGCTGATGCGCAGGCCCACGGCCACGCCAAGCGCCGCGCCACGCAAAGCGATTTGCACCTCACCCAAGCCATTGCGGCCATTCGCGAAAGCTTTGAAGAACTGGGCATCTTGTTAGCCCGTCATGCCAACGGACAAATGGCCAACACCTCTGACATTGCAGCCCTCGATCGCGATGCGGTCCAAGGCGACTTTGCGCAGCAATGCGCCGCACGCGGCCTGACGCTCGCAGCGGACGAGGTGTTTGTACTCGCCCACTGGATCACCGACCGCGACCTGCCCCGCCGCTTTGACGTGCCCTTCCTCGTGGCCCGCATGCCCGATGCACAAACGCCCGTGGCCGACGAAAAAGAGCAGTTCGAGCCAGTCTGGGTGCGCCCTGCCGACGCCTTGGCACGCCACGCTGAGGGCAACTTCTTCATCATCTACCCCACCATCAAAACGCTAGAGCGTTTGCAAAGCTACGCCACGGTAGACAGCGTGTTGGCCGACTGCGCCACCGAGCAACCCTGGTTCACCAGCTGCCCACGTGCGGGTTGGTTGGGCGGCAAAGAAGCGCGCTACATGGAACACGAAGGCCCGTTTGGCGAACTGGCCCTCACCTGTCCCGATGGACAAATGCTGCACCACCTCGATTGGGTGACCGATCAACCCGTGTTGCTGTTGAAAAACGTGCAACGCCTCACCGCCCCCAACCCCGGCGTGATGACAGGCCCCGGCACCAACAGCTATTTGGTGGGCGACCCCGACACGGGCTACGCCGCCATCGACCCCGGCCCCGCCGATCCCGAACACCTGGACCGTTTGTGGCGTGCCGCAGGCGGCAACATCCGCTACATCGTGTGCACCCATTCGCACCCCGACCACTCGCCGGGCGCGGCACCGTTGCAAGCGATGTGCACCCAGCATGGGCACACGCCGCCCGTTCTTGGTTTGGCCTCTCACGCAACTGCACGTGCAGCTAGCGCCTTCACCCCAGACCGCGAGCTTGAAGATGGTGAACGTTTGTTGTTGGCAGGGAATGGAATGACGCACACCCTGCGCGTCATCCACACACCGGGCCATGCAGCCAACCACCTGTGCTTGGTGCTGGAAGAAGACGGCTTGCTGTTCAGCGGCGACCATGTGCTCAACGGCAGCACCACCGTGATCGACCCGCCCGATGGCAACATGAACGATTACCTCAACTCGCTAGACAAACTGTTGGCAGCTTGTGAGCAAGACCGCATTGATTTCATCCTGCCCGCACACGGCTATGT
This sequence comes from Limnohabitans sp. TS-CS-82, assembly GCF_002943475.1. Taxonomy (NCBI): domain Bacteria; kingdom Pseudomonadati; phylum Pseudomonadota; class Betaproteobacteria; order Burkholderiales; family Comamonadaceae; genus Limnohabitans; species Limnohabitans sp. TS-CS-82. The sequence continues at coordinate 357,906 of NZ_PTQX01000001.1, forward strand.
GTTGGGCAACTTGTGGGATGAACCGCACGATGCACGCGCCTGCATCAACCACCTCAAAGCACATCGCCTCAAACGCGAAGCCAAAATTTTGAAGGTCATGCAGCAGCACGCCGAAGGCAGCATGAATGATTGGGTCAAACAAGCCTATGACGATGTGCCACCACGTTTGTGGCCGGTGGCCATGCGCTCGTTACTGGCGCATGTGGAGCGTATTCGCAGCCTCGCGTAGAGCGGTGCTAAACAGTGGTTGTGTTCTGCGTGGCCAAAAACACCCGCGCCACACTGGGTGAAATCTGCGCCCAAGCTTCATCACTCATGTGCGTCGGCTTTTGTTTGCTGAAAGTGAGCTTGGTCTGTTTAGAAAAATTATGCATCGCAAACACCACACAGTTGGTCGTACCCGGCGCATTGACGATCCACAACGCACCGTCAAACGCCGCTTCGATGCGGTCCACATACACATCGCGGTAAGCGCTGAACCGGTGCAAGTTGGCCACGGTGACACCGCCGGTGTTCAACACACGGCGGCAGTCTGAATAAAACTGCGGCGAACACAACTGTTCGGGCATGCCGTGTTGGTCAAAGCCATCGACAAACACCACATCAAAGGTTTGCTCGGTTTGCGCCATGAAATGCGCAGCATCCATCTGCAACACTTGAAAACGCGCATCGTCATCGGGAACGCAAAAGCTTTGACGCAGTGCAATGACGTGTGGGTTGATCTCCACCACCGTGATATGCGTATCAGGCAAATGTTTGTAACAAAACTTGGCGAGTGAACCGCCGCCCAAGCCCACCATCAAGATGCGTTTGGGTTGCGGTTGAAACAACAACACCCCCATCATCAAACGCGTGTATTCAAACTGCAACTCATCAGGCCGCGCCACGCTCATGCGGCTTTGAATGTCGATGTCTGAAAACACCATCGATTTGCTGAGTGCGGTTTCATGCACGATGGGTTGCTCAAAGCCGTCGACGGGGGTGAGTTCTGACATCTGCGGCCTTGGTAAAGAAAAAAGTGTGAAGCTCGCCGATACGCCGGATTCTGTGCACCGTAGTTGCCCACGGCGTGACCGTCATTAATCTGGGCCGAGGGTTGCCCACTCGGCTCGGTGCTACCTACCCGCCAACAACCTGCGAACCGCAAGTTGGAAAAGACGCGGCGAACCGCGCCGCTCCGCGTTGGCCTACTTGGTATTGCTGCGCGTAGAGATTGCCCGTTTCACCCGCACCAAGTTGCCCTGGTGCGACTCGTCTCTGTTGCTCTAATCCTCACCTCACGGTGGAGAGGTGTTACCTCTTACGCTGTCCTACGCAGTCCGGACGTTCCTCCAGTGCCTGGTTTCCCAGATTGCACCAGCGACGGCCTAGCGAGCTTCACGGCTTGATTATCGACGGATAATCAAGGCCCTCGACATAACTTGCCCGATCACCACGGGCCACACGCTTGTGATTCGACTCTCAGAACTCAAACTCCCGCTGTCTGCCCTCCCCGTAGAAGAACGCCGCGCCGCCGATGCGCCCGCCGAAACCGAGGCAGACCGCCAGCTTCCACCTCACCCGATTGATGCACTTCGCACGCTCGCTGCTGAAGCTTTAGGCATATCAACAGACGCCATCGCCACCCTAGAGGTGTTCAAGCGCAGCTTTGATGCGCGCAAACAAAACTTGCTGGTGGTCTACATCGTAGACATCACTTTGGCCGATGCCTCGCAAGAAGCACCGCTATTGGCCAAGTACGAAAAGAACTCACACATTCAACCCACACCCGACATGTCGTGGCTCGCGCCCGCACACGCGCCAGGCGACTGGGGCACACATACAGGCGAGCGCCCTGTGGTGGTGGGCTTCGGCCCCTGCGGTATTTTTGCGGCGCTGGTGTTGGCGCAAATGGGCTTCAAGCCCATCGTGATTGAACGCGGCACCACCGTACGTCAACGCACCAAAGACACCTGGGGCTTGTGGCGCAAAAAGATTTTGAACGTTGAGAGCAACGTGCAGTTCGGCGAAGGTGGCGCAGGCACGTTCTCAGACGGCAAGCTGTACAGCCAAATCAAAGACCCGCGCCATTTGGGCCGCAAGGTGATGAACGAGTTTGTGCGCTTTGGTGCACCCGAAGAAATTTTGTTCACCGCGCACCCGCACATCGGCACTTTCAAGCTAGTGAAAGTGGTGGAAGGCTTGCGCGAAGAAATCATTCGCCTCGGTGGAGAAGTGCGTTTTGAGCAGCGCGTGGTGGATATCGACTACGAAGACAACGCTAGCAATGCATCATCACCCCGAGCCATCCAAGCCCTGCGCATACACAACCACGCCACCGACGAGACATACACCCTACCCGCCCGCCATGTGGTGATGGCGCTGGGCCACAGCTCTCGCGACACCTTCACCATGTTGCACCGCCATGCGGTGGCGATGGAAGCCAAACCGTTCTCAGTGGGCGTGCGCATTGAACACCCGCAAGGCGTGATTGACCGCGCACGTTGGGGCCAGCACGCTGGCCATCCATTGCTGGGCGCGGCCGACTACAAGCTGGTGCACCACGCCGAAAACGGCCGCGCCGTGTATAGCTTTTGCATGTGCCCCGGTGGCACGGTGGTAGCCGCCACCAGCGAAGCTGGCCGCGTGGTGACCAACGGCATGAGCCAATATTCGCGCGCCGAGCGCAATGCCAACGCAGGCATCGTGGTGGGTATTGACCCGAGCGACTACCCCACCGACCCAGCGGCCTTTGAATCTGAGCTGGGCCAAGAGCTTGGCAACGCCGTACGCCACACCACGCACGATGCACCCGGTGGCTACCACCCGCTGGCAGGCTTGGTGTTGCAACGCCAACTCGAAGCCCATGCCTACACACTCGGCGGCAGCAGCTACGAAGCCCCCGCACAACTGGTGGGCGACTTTGTGGCCGACCGAGCATCCACTGCGCTGGGCAGCGTCGAACCTTCCTACAAACCAGGCGTGAAGATGGTGAGCCTCAACAGCGCACTGCCCCACTACGCCATCGCCGCCATGCGCGAAGCGCTGCCGGTGTTCGGCCAAAAAATCAAAGGCTTTGACATGCACGACGCGGTGATGACCGGTGTGGAAACTCGCACCTCATCGCCCCTGCGCATTGCCCGCGAAGACGACAGCTTGCAAAGCCCCACGCTCTTTGGCCTGTATCCAGCAGGCGAAGGCGCGGGTTATGCAGGCGGCATTTTGTCGGCGGGCGTGGATGGCATTAAAGTCGGTGAAGCCGTCGCACGACAACTCATTTCTTCTAGGAGCCACTCATGAAAGCCAACAGCGTTTTAGACACGATCGGCAACACGCCGCACATCCGCATCAACCGCCTGTTTGGCAACACGCATCAGGTATGGATCAAATCCGAGCGCACCAACCCCGGTGGCTCCATCAAAGACCGTATCGCCTTGGCGATGGTGGAAGCGGCAGAGAAGTCGGGTGCACTCAAAGCAGGCGGCACAATCATCGAACCCACCTCGGGCAACACAGGCGTTGGCTTGGCGATGGTGGCTGCTGTGAAAGGCTACAAACTGATCTTGGTCATGCCCGACAGCATGAGCATCGAACGCCGCCGCTTGATGCTGGCCTACGGCGCATCGTTTGATTTGACGCCACGTGAAAAAGGCATGAAGGGCGCCATCGCCCGTGCCGAAGAGCTGGCAGCACAAACACCAGGCGCATGGATTCCACAGCAGTTTGAAAACCCAGCCAACATCGACGTGCACACACGCACCACCGCGCAAGAAATCATCGCGGATTTCCCCGATGGCGTGGACGTACTCATCACCGGCGTGGGCACGGGCGGCCACTTAACGGGTGCCGCCAAAGTGCTCAAAGCCAAGTGGCCCAACTTGAAGGTGTACGCGGTCGAGCCCACCGCATCGCCCGTCATCTCCGGCGGTGCGCCTGCGCCCCACCCCATCCAAGGCATTGGCGCGGGCTTCATTCCTAAGAACTTAGACACGGCATTGCTCGACGGTGTGATTCAAGTCGAAGCCGACGCAGCACGTGAAATGGGCCGCCGCAGCGCTGCTGAAGAAGGTTTGTTGGTGGGTATCTCTTCGGGTGCCACGCTGGCTGCGATTGCACAGAAGCTGCCTGAGATTCCAGCGGGTGCAACCGTGCTGGGCTTTAACTACGACACGGGTGAGCGTTATTTGTCGGTTGAAGGTTATTTGCCGGTTTAAGCACTGCAAGTATTTGAAAACTCTTTCATGGAGATCGACATGTCGAGCCGAAGCGTTCACCTGCACCGAGTTTTGAAAGCGTCGCCCGAAAAGGTGTATCGCGCCTTCCTAGAAGGCGGCGCTTTGGCCAAGTGGCTACCGCCTTATGGCTTCACCTGCACCGTGCATCACCTCGATGCAAAAGTAGGCGGCACGTTCCGTATGTCGTTTCATAACTTCGGCAGTGGCAATGGCCATTCGTTTGGTGGTGAGTACCTTGAGCTCGTGCCTAACGAACGCATCCGCTACACCGACAAGTTTGAAGACCCCGACTTGCCAGGTGTGCTGGAGGTGACGGTGTCGCTCACGCCCGTGATCTGCGGCACAGAGTTGAACGTCACCCAAGCAGGCATTCCTGAGATGATTCCCTTGGAGATGTGTTATCTCGGATGGCAAGAGTCGCTGGAGCAATTGGCCAAGCTGGTGGAGCCGGATATTCCGGGCTAACAACTCAGCGGTTAAAAAACTTAACAGCGCCTTCATGGGCGCTGTTTCTTTTTATCGGTACAGCAAGCGGTCCAAATCGGTCAGCTCTGCCCGCGCTTCTTTGGCCAGCTGCGCTTGCTCCTTGAGCCAGCGTTTCAGCTCCGCTTCGTTTTGAATGCGACGCAAGTCGCGCTCTAGCGTGTCGACCTCATGCTCTTTGTCCCGCAGCTGAATGGCCAGTGCGCGCGCCAAGCTTTCGGCGCTGATGTGATCGAGCTCGTTCACGCCAAGGTAGTGACGAATTTCAAACTGGGCTTGTGCTTCGTCTTCTTCCAGCGCTTCCACTTGCTCTTTGAGCAGCAGGCACATGGCGTTGAGTTTGTCGTCGGCGATACGGCTCAAGGCCGCACTGTCGATCTGTGCCAATTGCAATTGCAGCTTGAGCAACTCCGACAAGTTCTTGCGGTCATACGCGGCATTCACTTCGCTCATCAACGCGGTCTTGCGCAGACGCTCGGCCTCATCGGGCTCGCGGTCGGGGTGCAAGGCGCTGGCGAGCTGGCGATACACCGTGCGCAGCGCGGTGTTGGCATCCATCTTTTGCTGCGCGTCTTTGAGCTGACGCGCCGCTGGTTTTTTCTTGGCCTTCTTGGCTTGGCGCTTGTCTTCGAGGCGCTGTTGCTGTTCGCGGTATTGGCGCAGACCTGCTTCAAATACGGCCTCTGCCGTGTGCAAGTCGTCTGCGCCATGCAAGGGTTTGCCAAACAAATCTTCAAACACGGCCTTGGCATGTTCGGCGCCTGCGCGGGCCTCTTCGGCCAAGGCTTGTGCGTCTTCTTCGCTGTGGTGTTGGTTGAACACCGCTTGTACTTGGCCGTCTTTCTTGTGTTCTAGCGCTTCGCAAAGCGCAAGAATTATTTGCGTGGCGCTGCGTCTGTGTGAGGCAGTGAGCTCTGCCTGATGCAAACGGCCATCTAAAAACAACAACAGGTTTTTGCGTGCAGTGTCTTCTTGGTTTTTCAACGCGCTCATCGCAGTCAGGTGACTGCTGCGGTGCTGCGTAGACAAGGCCTCTAGCGTGGCAATCGAATCAGACAAGGCCGACACACGCGCCAGCAACGTGTTGAAACGTTTTTGCGCAGGCGTGAGTTCAGCAGCAGGCTGAATGGCAACGGTCGCCACCGCTTGCGCGGGGGCGACCGTCCAAGGAGAGTTAGCCGCGTTCAAAAATCAGCGCGCCGCTTGCAAAGCTGCAATGCGCTCTTCCAACGGTGGGTGTGAGGCAAACAACTTGCCCAAACCACCGGTGATGCCCATGGCAGCCACGCTGGTGGGCAGCTCGCCCGCTTGCATGCTGTTCAAACGGGCCAAGGCGTTGATCATGGGTTGTTTGTTGCCCAAGAGCTTGGCTGAGCCTTCATCCGCAGCGAACTCGCGGTAACGGCTGAACCAGGCCACGATCATGCTGGCCACGAAGCCAAGCAAGATGTCGAGCACGAAGCTGGTGATGTAGTAGCCCATGCCGGGGCCAGTGGATTCGTCGTCTTTGCTGCGGAGCATGCTGTCCACAAAGTAGCCAATCACGCGGCTCAAGAACACCACAAAGGTGTTGAGCACGCCTTGGATGAGCGTGAGCGTGACCATGTCGCCATTGGCGACGTGGGCAATTTCGTGACCCAGAACAGCTTCGATTTCTTCTTTGGTCATGCCTTGCAGCAAGCCGGTGGACACTGCCACCAAAGCTGAGTTTTTGAATGCACCGGTGGCGAATGCGTTGGGCTCACCCTCATAAATAGCGACTTCGGGCATGGTGATGCCAGCGCGTTCAGACAAGCGTTGCACCACGCTCACCAACCACGCTTCGTCTTGGTTGGCGGGTTGGGTGATGACGTGTGCGCCCGTGCTCCACTTGGCCATGGGTTTGCTCATCAAGAGCGAAATGATGGCACCGCCAAAACCCATGATGAGCGAGAAGCCAAGCAAGGCCGACAGGTTTAACCCGTTGGCGGTGAGAAAGCGGTTGACGCCCAGCAAACTGGCGACGACCCCCAGCACCACCATGACGGCGAGGTTGGTGAGGACGAACAGAAGAATGCGTTTCATGGTTTCCTTTTCAGCGGGTAATACAAAGGTCCGCTGTTATGAATGGTAGGGGCGATTGCTGGCAATTCAACACGCAGCATTTTAAAAACCACACAAAAGTTAGGCAAAGCTGTGAGCTATTTGGATGCCTTAATGGCTAATTCACGCTTAGGACGAAACACATTTGTGTCTTCGTAATAAGCACGCTCGGCATTGTCAGCACACCAGCCTGGAACGCCCAAAACGGGCAGTGGCTCGAAAGGTTTAGTAGCTAGTTTGGCAGGCTGCAGATCTTGCACCAGCCACGCATCTAACGCGGCTTCGTCGTGTGGGTTGACCTCATTGGCCACGCGGTACACATGGCCGGTGATGGACTTGTAAGGCGTGACGAGTTTTTCGACCAAGGCATGGCCGAACAACACGAGGTGAACGTGCTGCCATTGGTCACGGAGGTACACAAAGAGCTTGAGCCAATCACGCGCTTGCAACGCAGCCCACACCTCGTCGGATGCGTGCATGAGCACGACGTTTTCGTCAAACAAGGTGAGTGCATCGCGCACAGGGCCGCGTGTAGCACTGATGCCTTGAGCTTCGATCTCAGCGGCTTGCAGTTGATTCAGGCGACGCTTGGCCAGTGGGAAGCGATGCCAGCACAAACCGTTGAAGAAGTCGTGCAGGCCGTCGCGGGTGGGGACTTGGGCCGTTTTGAAGATGAAGTCTTCGTAGGCTTGACCTTCGGGGAGGGCTGACTGGGGGACGAACGTCACTTCTTTGGCATCGCCAAGCGCGAGGCCAGCACGGGTCGTGTTCACGCTCGCTGCGCTCGCAATATCACCCGAGCCCGCGCTGGCCTCGCGCTTGGCTGTGCATGTGATTGCGTTAAGAGCTTCGGCAACGCTTTGCTGCTTCAGCGCTAGATGTGCCGTTGGCTCACCGAGTTCTCGCCACGGTGCGAACCACGGCTGCGACCAATCAATCTCGGCTAAGACAGCGCCTGCAAAGCCTTCTGTTTTTGGATTTAAACCACGCGCCAAGGCAATGCCTCGCCAGAGCGCAGAGGCTTCAAGTCGGCTTCGCCAAACGCAAAGCTCTCAGGCGGCGTCCAGCTTTCTTTACGCAGGGTGAGCGTGCCCGAGTTGCGTGGCAAGCCGTAAAAGTCTGCGCCGTGGAAGCTGGCAAAGCCTTCAAGTTTGTCGAGCGCGCCTGCATTGTCAAACGCTTCGGCGTACATAGGCATAGCTGCATGGGCGGTGTAGCAACCGGCGCAACCTGTGGCGTGTTCTTTCAGCTGAGCGGGGTGTGGCGCGCTGTCGGTGCCCAAGAAGAATTTGGATGAGCCACTGGTGGCGGCCTTAACCAAAGCCAAGCGATGTGTCTCGCGCTTGAGCACGGGCAAGCAGTAGTAATGTGGGCGAATGCCACCGGTGAAGATGGCATTGCGGTTGTACAGCAAGTGGTGCGCGGTGATGGTGGCGCCCGTGTACTGATCGCTCTCGGCCACGTATTGCGCTGCATCGGCTGTGGTGATGTGCTCGAACACAATTTTGAGTTCGGGGAAATCTTTGCGCAGCGGAATGAGCTGTGTGTCGATGAACACGGCTTCGCGGTCAAAAAGGTCAATGTCGCTGCTAGTGACTTCACCGTGCACCAACAACAACATGCCTGCTTTTTGCATGGCTTCGAGTGTTTTGTAGGTCTTGCGCATGTCGGTCACGCCGGCATCGCTGTTGGTGGTGGCGCCTGCTGGGTAGAGCTTGGCGGCGACCACGCCAGCGTCTTTGGCGCGGGCGATTTCGTCGGCGGGCAGGTTGTCGGTGAGGTAGAGCGTCATCAAGGGCTCGAAGCTCACGCCTTGCGGCACTGCAGCCATGATGCGTTGTTTGTACGCAAGCGCTTGCGCCGCCGTGGTGACGGGGGGCTTGAGGTTGGGCATGATGATGGCGCGGCCAAATTCGGCGGCGGTGTGGGGCACCACGGTGTTGAGTGCAGCGCCATCGCGCACATGCAGGTGCCAGTCGTCGGGTTTTGTGATGGTGATTTGTTGCGTCATGCTTTTATTGTCGCTTTTTGTTTCTGGTCTAACGACTGTTGCGCGGCTTGGGTGCGGCGGCTGACGATTTTTGGTACTCCAGCATGAGGAAGCCGCCGCACCCAAGCTGCGCAACCCTCTCCGGAGGGAAAACAGATATCAGTGCGCCAAGATCTTGTTCAAGAACTCTTTGGTGCGTGGCTGACGGTTTTCGGGGTGGTTGAAGAACTCATCCTTCGAGCAGTCTTCCAAAATCTTACCGCCGACATCCATGAAGATCACGCGGCTGCCCACTTTGCGGGCAAAGCCCATTTCGTGCGTCACGCACATCATGGTCATGCCTTCATTGGCCAAGTCCACCATCACGTCCAACACCTCGCCCACCATCTCGGGGTCGAGTGCCGAGGTGGGCTCGTCAAACAACATCACGATGGGGTCCATGCTCAGGGCACGGGCAATGGCCACGCGTTGTTGTTGGCCGCCTGAGAGCTGGCCTGGGAACTTGTCTTTGTGCGCCATCAGGCCCACACGCTCTAGGTATTTCAAACCGTGCGCGTGCGCTTCGTCTTCGCTGCGACCCAACACCTTTTGCTGCGCAATGGTCAAGTTCTCGGTCACCGACAAATGCGGGAACAACTCGAAGTGCTGAAACACCATGCCCACGCGGCTGCGCAGTTTGGGCAGGTTGGTGTCTTTGCCGTGCACCGCAATGCCGTCGACCATGATCTCGCCTTCTTGAAAAGGCTCCAAGGCGTTGATGGTTTTGATGAGGGTGGATTTGCCCGAGCCCGATGGGCCGCAAACCACGACCACTTCACCCTTTTGGATGTTGGTGGAACAGTTGTTCAGCACCTGAACAGGGCCGTACCACTTGGAAACATTTTTTAATTCAATCACGATGAACTCCAGCGCAGCTTAACGCTTAGCGAATGATGGCAATGCGCGCTTGTAAGCGACGCACGAGGGCCGAGAGGCCAAAACAAATCACGAAATAGACCAAGGCGGCCAAGATGTACACCTCTTCCACGCGGCCATAAATCTTGCCGGCGGTGACGAAGCCCTTGAGCAAGTCATACGCACCAATGGCGTAGACCAATGAGGTGTCTTGGAACAAGATGATGGTTTGCGTGAGCAACACGGGAATCATGTTACGAAAGGCTTGTGGCAACACAATCAGGCGCATGTTCTGGCTGTAGGTCATGCCCAAAGCTTGACCCGCCATCACCTGACCACGCGGAATGGACTGAATACCCGCACGCATGATTTCGCTGAAGTACGCCGCCTCAAAAGCCACAAAAGTAATGGTGGCAGACAGCTCAGCACCAATGGAGCGGCCAATCAAAAACGGGATCAACAAGAAGAACCACAGAATCACCATCACCAAGGGGATGGAGCGCATGCCGTTCACATAGATGACGGCGGGCAGTTCTAAAAATTTATTACCCGACAAGCGCATGAGCGCGAGGATGGTGCCAAACACAATGCCGCCGATGGTGGCGATGATGGTCAGTTCCACGCTGAACAACATACCCTTCAACACAAACTTATTAAAGATATCCCATTCGACAAAAGAAAAATCAAGTGCGCTCATGTTCAGTGCCCCCCGCCCACATTGCCCGCAACCACAAGGCCAGGGATTTGCATGCGGCGCTCAATGAGGGCCATCACACGATTCACAGCAAAGGCTGACACGGTGTACAGCGCCGTCACGGCCAAGTACACCTCAATGCCACGCGAGGTTTCTTCTTGCACTTGCATGGCGTACATGGTGAGCTCGGCAATCGACACCGCAAAAGCCACCGATGAGTTTTTGAGCAAGTTCATCGACTCACTGGTGAGCGGCGGCCAAATGGTGCGAAACGCAATGGGCAGCAGCACATAGCGGTACGTTTGCCAAGTGGTAAAGCCCATGGCCATGGCCGCATAACGCTGGCCGCGTGGCATGGCTTGGATACCCGCGCGCAGCATCTCTGCAATACGTGAGGAGGTGAAGAAGCCTAAGCCCAGCACCACCAACACAAACCCCGGCACTTGTTGCATGGCCGGAAAGACCTTGGGCAACACAAAGTACCAGAGAAAAATTTGGACCAACACGGGGATGTTGCGAAACAGCTCCACCCACGCGTTGGCGAATCTAGCTAACCAAACATTCAAACGCGTATCTTGGGGCAAGGTGCGCAGGATGCCCATGAGGCATCCTGACAACATCGCCACCAACCAGGCGCTGCCCGCTACAGAAAGCGTCCAGCCCCAGGCTTCAAACATCCACTCGAGGTAGGTTCGTCCACCACCGTCGTCCTGAAGAAAAACCTGCCAATCGAGTGTCATGTTTGCGTTTTCTAAATTACTTCTTGGCGTAGGCTTCGACAGGCTTGTCGTTCAAGTTTTTCCAAGCGTCCTTGTTCGCATCGCTGGCAGGCATGCCGAGCTTGATGTTCTTTGGAGGAATGGCTTGTGTGAACCACTTGTCGTACAGCTTGGCGAGTTCGCCAGATTTGGCCAAACCAGCGATGGTCTCGTCAGCCAATTTCTTGAAAGCTGGATCGTCCTTACGGAACATGATGGCGATAGGCTCAACGTTCAAAACTTCGCCCACGATTTTGAAATCGGCTGGAGCCTTGGAGTTGGCGATGTTGCCAGCCAAGATTTGGCCGTCCATCACGAACGCATCAGCGCGGCCAGACTCGAGCAACAAGAAGCTGTCTGCGTGGTCTTTGCCGAACACTTCTTTGAAGTCAACGCCTGTGGCGCGTTCGTTCTTGCGGAGCAATTGCACAGAGGTGGTACCAGTAGTAGTAGCCACGTTCTTGCCGTTCAACTGAGCGATAGACGTGATGCCAGAGTTAGCGCGCACAGCGATGCGCACTTCTTCCACGTAGGTGGTGAACGCGAAAGCCACTTGCTTTTGACGGGCTTCGTTGTTGGTGGTTGAGCCGCACTCGATATCCACAGTGCCGTTCTCAGTCAAAGGAATACGGTTTTGTGAAGTGACCGGTGTGTATTTCACTTCCAGCTTTTTGCCCACTGCTTTTTCAACGTTGGCAATGATGCGCTGGCAAATCTCAACGTGGTAGCCCACATACTTGCCGTCACCCAAGGTGTAAGACAAGGCGCCAGAAGAGTCGCGCACACCCATGGTGATGCTGCCTGCGGCTTTGACTTTGGCGAGGGTGTCATTGGCTTGCGCGAAGGCGGTGCCTGCCAACAAGGTGGCAACAGCCAAGGTAACGAACTGCTTTTTCATGTGAAGCTCCAGTTGTGGTGAATGAATGCGTAAATCTACATTCTAGAGAGTGTCACCATGGGGAAATTACTTACCTCTTTTCCCGTGCAACAGGGCGATATTCATCTCCGCCGACAGGGTGCTGGCGTAGAACTTTTCAATCATTTCCACCGAAGTTCTGGCATTTCTGGCCAAGGTCAATAAATCAATATTTCCACCAAAAATCAGCCTGAATGTGATGGCGGTATGACGCAAGCTGTACAGCGAACGCATGGCCCCATGCGGCCCTTGCTTGATACCAAGGTCTTTGAGAATCCAGTTAAAAAGCCAACCAATGATGTCCAGCATGCGGCGGCGATTGGGTTCTTGCGGGAAAAACACATAGTCGTCAGGGCGGCCAAAACCCTGGGCCTTTTGACGTGCGAGCAGGCGTTCATAAATGCACACAGCAGGTGGCAAACTGACAATTGGCGCCTTGTGACGCTTGACCTCGGGCAAAGTGAGTCGCAAGTAGTTGAACTGGCCTTTGATGATTTCGATGTGTTTGTGCTGCAGTTGTCGCACATCACCGGGACGCACAAAGGTGTACACCATGAAACGAATCAGTCCATTCATTTCAATGGGCATGGTGTGGTACGAGGCATGAATCCAAATGCGCTTTCCAGACGGCCAGTCTGTGTAGGTGGTGCGTGTCAGCTCTTTGGATTTTTGAAGGATCAATTTGTATTCAGTCACGGTGAATGCACCCCGAGAGTTGAGCTGCAACTTCACCGGCGGAAAAAGCGGCATTTGCGAAATCACGCCACGCACAAACAGCAATTTCAACAACTTTCGAAAATGCGCCAAATAACCAAGGATGGTGGAACCAGCCAAGTTCTTTTCTGTCAAAAACTGCACAAAGTCTTGGACGGTTTTGGTGTTGATAGACCTCAACGGTTTAAGTCTCAAGAAATCAAAAACAAGTCCTTCAAGACGAATCTTGGTCATCAGCCATGATTCTTTTTTGATTTCATCTCTGGCCACACGCTCCAACTCTCTTTGCAAAATCTCCTCGATCAAATCATGCAAGAGATATTGGTTTTTTCGCATGATCAGCAACGCATCGCCGTCAGGCACGGCTAAGACATCAACCTGCCCACGCATCACCAGTTCGTTATAAAAATTCTTGGCAAGCACATGCGCTTCATGCACGTCCGTTGTTTTCAAGCTTTTGCCGATGTAGCGCCCATGGCTAAAAATGCGAACCTGCCAATACTTACTTCCTGCAATCCTGAAAATTTTGAGTTTTTCAGGCAAACCTTCCACCTGCATAAAGCTTGATTTGATCGGGGAATTTCGCGCCCGCGGAATAAAGAAAAAATCATCGTTTGCTGGAGCGTCTAAGTACATTTTTTCCGTTTCAATGCGTCAAATGGGAGTTCATCGTTCATAACTCGTCAAAGTTATGAACACATTGACGCTATTGAAGCAAATCAATCATTTGCAGAATAGGAAGGGAAATAACCCTCGTTGCTATCGCAGCACTCGCCGCTTTCGGCGCACAAGCTCAATCTACTGTTGGCATCAAAGGTACCTTTGACCCATCAATGACCAACCAAGTCACAACTTACGGCAACGGCAACGTTCGCGCTGTTTCTGGCCTGTTCAACAGCCAACAAGGCACTTCACAAGTGACTTTCTTTGGTACTGAAGACATTGGTGGCGGTCTGAAAGCCAACTTCTTGATCGAAAACGACTTCAACTCCACCAACGATGCTAAGGCTAACTGGGGTAGCTCAACCAATACAAACATTGGACAAACCGCTTCTTTGGGTGGCGAAACATTCGTTGGCTTGTCAGGCAGCATGGGTGACATCAAGATTGGCTCACCTAACAGCCCATCATTGGATGTGACTGGCCGTACGCCATTTGGCACCAAAGTTGGTTCAGGTTTTGGCACTTCACAAGGTCTCAGCCACGTTCGTGAAAACAACCAAATCGTTTACACAACACCTACATTCTCTGGTTTGACTTTGAAAGTCGCATCTGCATCCAAGACAACTGACTTGGCTGTATCTAACGGTACAGCAGCTGTTGCTCGTGCTAACAGCAAGTCAGACATTGGCCTGACATACGTGAACGGTCCTTTGAAGGCTATGTTGGTTAGCTACAGCCAAGCTGCTGTGCACAAGCAAACTCACGGTTACGTTGCTTACACCATGGGCCAATTGACTGCTACTTACGGTTTTGGTAAGGACGAGCGTTTGGCTGCGGTTACAGAAGCCGCCGCTACAGCTACAGCTGGTCGTGCAGCTGGTAAGTCAAGCAACTACAACGTTGCAGTTGCTTACGCAATGGGCGCTACCACTTTGATGGCAAACACAGGCAAGTTGGATGACAAAACTACTGACAACTGGGACATCAAGATGACTGCAGTTGGCGCCAAGTACGACCTGAGCAAGCGCACCAGCGTTTACGCACGTTACGCCAAGCAAACTTACGACAATTCCACCAATGGTTTTATCGCTAAAGAGCAAAAAACAACTTTGGTTGGTTTGCAACACAACTTCTAATCCCCCCGCTGGCTTAGCCAGTTAAGGATTTAAAAGTCTTAAAACCCCACTGTGGTAACACGGTGGGGTTTTTTACTGGCGCACGTTTGCATTACGTCCTGCTGAGTTGCAGCACATTGCTTGCGCCATACAGATGTGTGAGCAGTTCACGGGCTTGCGAGAGATTGGTTGCGGTTATGTTGGTAGTGAGTTGGACATTGTTTTCTGTTCCAACTGGAACAAAAAAGCCCGCACTAGGCGGGCTGTAGATTTGAGATAAAGGCTTAGGCTTCAGCCACGACTTCAGGCTCAGTGCGCGGCAAAACTGCATTAGCCTCTTCGCCCATATCCCATGTGTCAGGCTTGAACTCTTGATGCGTATAGTGCTTTTTGGCACTTTGATAGCGACGTAGACGACGTTCTTCAACGATTTGCGTGAGTTCCTTGGGAACCACAAACTTAACAGGGAGACGAGCTTCCAGTTCGCTCATTGCCTTTTCAATTGCACGCCAATCTACATCATCAAACTTACGCATCGCGACCAGTTTGCCAAATGCAAAGCCACCCGCTTCGCTGTCGAATTTGAGAGGTGCAGTCATATCATCCAGCTGGCGAGTTTTTCCAAGCAATGCCTGCAAGCGCTTGCCTTTGAGCTCATCAAGACGTTTGCCGTTCTTGAGCATGTGCTCAAAGTGATCTGCAGGGATTTGTGTAATTTGATAAATCGCAGTCCAACCGCTTGGCAGCTGATCCGCATAATCAATGAAGCGAGGATAAACCTTGCCAATCGCAATGAACTTGCGAATGGTGGAGCTGTTGTCGTGGTAGCCAATCTCTTTGCAGAAGTGCTGGAAATGATATGAGTCCAGCACACGGCTTGCTTCATAGACCACGCGACACATCTCAAGTGTGGCACGAGCAGTTTTTTCAACACCACGCTTGAACTCAGTAACGTAATGTGAGCGATCATGCGTCGCAAGGTTTTCACCGTCCTGTGCAGCACGCTCAACACTGAGCTTAGGGCTGTAGTCCAGCACGGGGGTTACTTCAACTTTTGCTGACTGCTTGGTGGCTTTTGCGCCAGTTGAGATGCTGATCTTTGCTTTTGCACTGTCCAGCTTGATGCTGGGCGAGGCAGCTGTGGCATTGATGGTTGCAGTAGCGGCTTGAGCTGCCGTAGCTTGAGTGATGATGTTTGTCATGGTGCGACCCTTTCAAGGTATTTGCATTTTTAAAAGGCCCCAGCTGATCTGCTAAAGCCATCCCAGAAACTTGTTTTTGTTTGTTTCTGCGATGTAGTAATGATGGATCGTTAACTGTTGATAGACTCTTAACGCATACAATAGGTTAATAAATGAAAGATGATCTAGAAGCACCTTCACAAGAGCATTTGCTCAAGGGGCAGTCACGTGTGAGGTTCCGCAGCCCTGAGGAGTCGCTGGCTGTGGCGAAAGAGGGGGTGCACCGCTGGTGGTGGGAGTTCTTGCGGCTAAGCAAGGACTACTGGCTGGTGTGTCAAACCTCAAAAGAAAGCAGGGTAGAGACCCAAGATAAAAACTTGGCAAGGGTCTACAGAGCTTTTGGCAATGTCTACGACTGCACGTTTGATGATTGGTGGATAGATCGCGGTAGCTGGGTGTTTAGGGAGCAGGACCCTTTCCCCAAAGTCAAAGAGGTGGCGAGGAACCCGCGAGAAAGGGCATCGCACAAATACTCTGCTGATCACGTTTGGATTGATATACCGTTGAAGCTTTCACGGCGAACTATTCAGCGCCAGATTGGGCGAATACTTGACTTGCATGAGGAGCAGCGACTGAATAACAGATTGGAGATGAGCTCATCCATGTTCAAACTAAACCCTGTGCAATACAGAGTTCATACGTTGAGAAAAATGTATGAAGTGCATGCTCTTCATCGCGAATTAATTGACAAGCTGTCAACTCGTGTCATGACTGAAGAAAAAGTTGCTCTGGTGAAGCGTGCAGACCTGTTTCGCATAGGCAAGCTGTTGCGTGTCAGTCCCAGCAATGAATCATTGGGAGGCGATGTAGACAAGATCTTTGAGAAGCAAAATCGAATGCGAGCCAGCGTAAGTAGATTACGCAAGCGCAGCGAACTGTTAATTGCTAATGTGGAGCAGGGAGTTTTTCCAAGCTTCAAGCCAGTCACGCCAACTGAGAACAAGCGATTTAATGCCCGTCAGCTTGAAATGCACAAGGAGCTAGAGGCTCAATGGTGGTCGTTAGATCTAACGTCTAGCTTGAGTGCAGGGAAGATTGACGATGCACGCAGAGTGCATTACGAGGAAGAGCAGCGAGGACGGCAGTTTGACATCGTTGATAAGAAAGAGCGGGTTGTGAAATATTCCTAGCGGAAGGAATTTGTTCCAACTGGAACAAGCTTTAAATCAACTCAACTGCGTTCCGCTTCATCTCGTCGTTGACGTCAATGTAACGCTGCGTCACAGCAATTGAGCGGTGCCCTGCAAGGCTAGCCAGCACGCGAACCCCAATTCCTTTGGCGGCTAAGTGCGATATGAAACTACGACGCATGGAGTGGCTGCTTGCACCAGCAACACCTGCCTTCTTGAACAAGTAGTGAAAGTGCTGTGCCATCACGTTGGCACTAAAGCGTTTGCGACCCGCTGTTACGAAAAGTGGGTGCGAAGGATTTGCAGGTTGGCGCAATGCCAAATAGCCTTGCAATTCTTCCTGCAGCTTTTGGGGCAAAAACACTGTGCGTGGTTGGCGCCCCTTGGTTTGATCTGCAGTCAAGCGTATTTCCGCTTTGACAGTGCCATCGCTGTTCATGACATTGCCAACTGAAAGACTGGCTATTTCTCCAACTCTCATTCCAGACCACAACCCCGTTAAGAACATCGCGCGGTTGCGAAGCGGAAAGCTTTGCGTAGCGATGTAGTTCAAGACTTGTTCAACTTCTGTTGGCGTGAGTGTTTTTGCTTGGGACATGATTTGTGTTGTTTGCATTAAATGATTTCGTTCTTTAAGTGTGTTTTCTTTTGTGTTTTTGGGCGACCTATAGCCCGCCATTTCCGCGGGTTGAAAATCTTTAATGAAATCAACGCGGTAAATCAAAGCGTGTTTTTATTTGGCGCATTTATTTATGTCTTTAGCCCAACGATCTGTGGGATCAAGACGACATTTGTGCTGCGATTGCTTAAATCAACGCTGCAGCGCTTTTTCGTTAACCCAGCTACATGACTTGCTGGCGCTGAAAGATCTGCGCTTGCTGCGCTGATTTGAGGGGTTGTGTTTTGACTGCTGAGAGCGAACTGCGTTCGCTTGCGTATCGCTTGCAGCTCACGCAAGTTGCTTCGCTTAGAACTGAGAGATGACTGGTTGGGAAATGTTTTGAGCAAACGACGGCTATGTCATCACAAAGATGAACATAAGCCGCCGTGTCGTTCTGGTCAGTGCAAAGCCCGTCGCAGGACGAGTATGAAAGAGTTTGACGCGAGACGAATGTATTGAAACTCGCAAACTGCTTCTGCATTGATTTGCATTGCAGCAACTCTGCGGCTCTCTCTGTGCTGCAAGCCTTCATACCAACTTGCTGCGAGAGCGGGGTCATTAGCCGTCATATTCCAACCCGCGTTTGTGCCATTTGTTAGACGAGCGACTTACTCGTGATCTTGAGCTGCCTTACTTGGTTGCATTGGTGTTTTGCTTGTTGAACTTGGCTGACTTGCGCTGTGCCTGCTTAGCGATATTCATCACCTTAAAACACTGCCCTTGAGTGATCTTGTTGCGAGTAGCAAATGAGCGAGTGGCTTTGAGAAAGTTGTTCAGCGCATGAGCTTGGTTTTGCTCCAGCAGCTTGCCCCAATCTTTTAGCGTGGCAGTTGCCAGCTTGGTCGCTTGGAAAAGCTCACTCGTTCCAGCGTAAATGTGCGCGACATTCACCCCGTTTTTTGCAAGCCAGTCATCTGTCTGTTTTCTTTGCTGCATGTCTTTGTAGTTCATGCAATTATTTAGTCCTGCCAAATAGAACCGTAGATTTTTTGCGGTGTTATTTGGCTAAATACTGTATGAAAGACTACATCGCCACCGTTCGCATAAAGGGCAGCGTGATCAAAACCGTTGTTCATGCAGAAAACACAACACATGCACGACTGCTGCTGCAATACCAATACGGCTGGGACAGCATCGTTGCCAGTCCCGTGCTTGGAGAAACAATTAAGCCTAAAACACCTGAGCAACAGCGCATTGATAACCTGAAGGCTACTAAAGATCGTGCCGCAGATGCATTGTCTGCAGAGCGTCAGCGCCAGCAAGTCCTCAAAGCTCAAAAGTCGCTGACAGCTGCGCGACAAATCAAGCCCAACGTCCCGTAACTAGACGCTGATCAGCTGTCGTGTAACACGACAGTTGTTGTCAATGCCCCGCCAATCTGGCGGGTTGCTGGTCGCCCAAGCGCCAGCATGATCACAAAATTACCTGTGCTTTATAAACACTTGAAAGGAAAAGCACATGTCTACTTCCGCACTCGCAACACTCAAACTCACTACAGCACGCAAGCCCCGCGCATTGCCTGATGTGGTCAAGCGCCGCAATAAGCTGATCAATAAATTGACTGATCAGCGCGAATTGGCAATTGCAGTCATTGAAGGTCGCAACTTCACACCCCAGCGCCTTCGCACAGTAGTTGATCGCACAACTGGCGAACGCACGGTGCGTGAAATGCCTGTTCGCATCAAAGCTTGGTGGTGGACAGGTGAAAAGAATGAAACGCTGCTGAGTGTCTTTTATGGGAGCGAGACGCTGGAGTTGAGCAAAGGTAAATCAGCCATTGAGATTGCCAGCATCAAAGAACTGCCAGCTGTTTTCGACACTTTGATCAATGCTGCATTGAACAGCGAACTGGATGCACAGATTGAAAGCGCCAGCACCAAGCTGCGTGATGGGTTTAAGAAATAACGTTATTGCGGGCGTGCTTGCTAAGTGTTTGTGCGCCTGCTTTGCAGCATGGCAATGTTTTGCTCGCCAGTCACAGTGCTTGCATAGTGGTTGTTGATAACTTCCACACTGGTGCGAGCATTTCGCGCCAGAGTTATCAAGTCAATCCCTTGCCCATAAAGCAAGCGGAAGGTGATGGCGCTGTGACGCAAGCTGTAAAGGCTGCGCGGATGCCCGTGTGGGTTGAGTTTGAGTCCCGTGTGCTCAAGCACCCAGTTAAACATGGTGCTCAGCACTGCCAAAGCGTGGGTTCTGTTTTTTAAGTCAGGCAGCAGCAGGTAATCGTTGGGCTTTGCATCAGGTCTGTGCTTGCAGATTTGCTCGTAAATGCGAACAGCAGGGCGTAGTGTGACGATGGGTGCACTATGCAGCTTAGTTTCAGGCAGGGTAAGGCGCAAATATGTGTTCTTGCCTCGTATCACTTCAACATGGCGATGCTTGAGTTTTGTTAAGTCGCCAGGTCGCAAGAAGCAGTTGACCATCAGGCTTATTGACCAAGCCATCTCAGGCGGCATGCGGTGATCGTTATAGGCTTGCTTGATGCGCTTGCGCATCTCTTTCTTGCTGGCTGGATGCTGCACGCCACGCAGCGCACGAGCAGCTCTTAGTAACTGCCAATACTCAGTGGGTGTGAAAGCACCACGTGATGCGGACTTGACTTTGATTTTTGGAATGTCTGGTGCTTGCTCTATCGCACCAATACGCACAGCATGAACAAGCACCTTGCGAACAATGATTAGGTAGTTGCTGACGGTTGTGGTCGTGTGCTTGATGCTCAGCGTTTGTGCGAACTCTTGCAACATTTGGTAGGTGATCGCACTGGGAAGCATTGCGCCAAAGTGTGGGAGCACATATGCATCTAACCTGTTGCGAAACATACGCAAGCTGCCTGCACCAAATTCACCCCGCTCCATTCGTGCATGTTCGTTGGCATATACCTGTGCAGCAATGGCACCAAACGTCAACTCTTGTGGCTCGTTTGTCTTGCGGGAAGTTTTGGTGGCGATTGCAGCACTTGGTTCAAGCTGAGAGATATGGCGCTTGGCGAGTAGGCTTTCATAAAACCAACGAGCGAAACGTTCTGCCAGTTTGAACGAAGTGGTCTTTGCTGACCTTCTATGAAAGCGACCATCAACCCAACAGCGCACCTGCCAGAACTTGCTGGCGGCAATTTTGAACACTACAAGTTTGTTGGGATAACCTGCAACGGCGGTGATTGTGTTTGCTATAGGTACGGTGCGTTCACGCTTGTGCAGTTGGTCGTTGGCAGCATCAATAGCGTAGTTGGTAATTTGGGTCAGCATCGCTCAAGCGTAATGTTGTACACCGCAAATTGCGACCTGTTTTAAGCAGCGCCAGCAAACCATACGGTTGCGTTTCTGCCGTGTCGCTGCCATGTCTTTGCCAGTCGTACCACTCTGCAAAATAGGCATGCATGTGTTGTTTTAACGCGGTCAAAGTTGCAAACCAATTACCGTACAACTTTTAACGAAAATTTTCTGGCAACACCTAAACAAAATCAACGCACACTGTCGATACCTTCTAGCACCTTCGACATGATTTACAACCCTCGTTGCTATCGCAGCACTCGCCGCTTTCGGCGCACAAGCTCAATCTAGCGTGACTATTTCTGGCTTGATCGACACTGGCTATCAGTCTGTCAACGCTGGCTACAGCTCTACAGCTCCTGCTGGTAACCTGACAGCTTCTGATTACAAAGGCCTGAAAGCCAACGGTACAGCAACTTCAGTGTTGACCATCGCTGGTACCGAAGATTTGGGCAACGGCTTAGCTGCTAACTTCCAATTCCAATTGACACCTGACTTCTTGTCAGGCAACGGCGTTCAAGGCGGCACCACAAACAATACTGCAGGTGATGCAACATACAACACTGCAATTGGTAACGCACAGCAAGCATTCGTTGGCTTGTCAAGCGCCAAAGCTGGTTCAATCAAACTCGGCCGTGTGAACTCCAACGCGCTCGACGCGTGGGGCACTGCATCCGTGTTCGGTACAGCTTTGGGTTCAGGCTACGCCTCCAACGGCAACATCTTTACCCGTTACAGCAGCTCTGCCCCTGCATCTCCTTACAACAGCGCACCTACACGTTTCAACAACGCAATTCGCTACGAATCTCCAGCTTTCAGCGGTTTCAGCGGTTCTGTGTTGTATGTCCCACAAGTTAACGTGACTGGCGGCACTAACACAGCTGATACAACATCTGCTCGTAGCACTAACCGTCAAGGCGTGACTGACATCGGTTTGAAATACAGCAACGGTCCTTTGAACGTGATGTACGCCAACCAAAAAGTGTCTACAGGTTCTGAAGGTGTTGTTGACCTGGTTTCGAATACTGCACCTACAGCTACAGCTGCTAATGTCGACACCAAATTGAGCATTCTGGCTGCTAACTACACATTCGGTGCAGCTACTGTGTACGGCGCAACATGGACTGAGAAGCAAAACTCATCTACAGCAACTAACGCTGCTGGCAAGATGATCGGTGCTAAATATGCTTTGGGCGCAACAACATTGATGGCCTCAATGGGCAGCAACAACGACAAGACCTCTGCAAACGCAGATAAGAAAATCTCTGGTTTTGGTGCTGACTACGCTTTGAGCAAGCGCACAAACTTGTACGCACGTTACGAAGTTCGTGATGCAGATACAACAACTGCAAACGATGACAAAACCAAGACGACAGCCATCGGCGTTCGCCACTCTTTCTAATCCCCACGCTGGCATAGCCAGTTAAGGATTTAAAAGTCTAAAACCCCATCGTGGCAACACGGTGGGGTTTTTTATTGCACCATGCAATTGCATCGATAATTTTCAGTGTGAACGCTTCTGACATTTTTTCTTCTTTGGTCCACGAACGCCACTCGGTGCGGGGCTATCTATCCACCCCTGTGCCTGATGCATTGCTGCATGAGGTGTTGGCGTTGGCGCGCATGGCGCCTAGTGGGGCCAATTTGCAGCCGGGCGCTTTCATCGCTGTGCAGGGCGAGGTGAGGCGTGAACTGTCGAATGCCTTGGTAACTTCTTGGCGCGCAGGCGCACAAGAGAAAGAAGACTACGACTACTTTCCCAACCCCATGCCCATGATCTTGCGTCGTCGCCAAGTGGCAGCAGCACAAGCGCTTTATGGCGCATTAGGCGTTGCGCGTGATGACCGTGCTGGGCGCGATGCTCAGTTTGAACGTAATTTTTGTTTTTTTGATGCCCCTGTCGCTTTGGTCGTCACCATGGCGCATGGCTTTGGCAGCGGTGGTTATATGGACCTGGGCATGAGCTTGTATGGCTTGATGTTGGCCGCTCAATCCAAAGGCTTGTCCACCTGCGCCATTGGTGCCGTAGCGTCTTACCCCAGTTTGATTCGCCAACATTTAGGGCTGGAAGCTTCGTCACACATTGTGTGTGGCATGGCCTTGGGCTATGCAGACCCTGCAGCACCCGTGAACACCACACGCACCACGCGTTGCGATTTAGACGACTATTTCAAGGTCATCGGCTAAGAGGCAACCGCCTCACAACCAGCAGACCACAGCCGCAGCACCTAGCCCGCCAGCGCCCGCCACAGCCGCTAAGCCGTGCGCACCTGATGTGTGGTCGCGCTCTAAATTGGCCAGTAAACGTACCAATGCAATGGCCGCCGAAGCGCCAATGGGGTGGCCTCGTGCAAGCCCACCACCCATGGAGTTGAGGCAAGTTGGGTCAAGGTGTAAGCGTTCAGAAAAACTCAAGCCTTGCACAGCAAACGCATCGTGCAATTCGACAAAATGCATGGCTGCTGCATCAGCAAACTGTCCGCGTTCGAGTGCAGCACGCGCAGCCAACTCGGCGGCAAGCAAAGGCCATTCAGGCGCACTACCCACAGAGGCATTGGCTACCCAAGCAGCTTGGGGTGTGATGTGTAAACGTTTGGCCGCTTGTGGACTGACCAGCAACACAAACGCGGCGCCATCGGCTTGCGCTGAAATGGTGAGCGCGGTGAGCGAGTCAGCAACCGCAGGCATGCGCGCTGCACGCGCAGGGTCAATGCGTCTGGGGTAGAGGTCATGCGACACGCCCACAACAGGCACGATTTCATGTGCCATGTGTGCTTGGTGCATCAATGCACGTTGGTGGCTCTCAATGGCGTAGGTCTCTTGCTGCGTACGGGTGTAACCATTTTGTGCAGCGTAGCGGGCCGCAGACAGCAACATGTCTGGGTCTTTCTCTGGTGCCGGCGCAAAGGCTGGGCGTTCATAAGCCACGGCCACGTCATCAGCATGCAGCGGCCGATGCATGCGAATGGGCGAGCGGCTCCATGCTTCAACACCGCCGGCAATGACCACATCTGCTTGCCCTGATGCAATCAAGCCAACGCCCACGGCTACTGCATCTAAACCCGCGCAACATTGGGTGTCGACGGTGAATGCGGCGCAGGCTTCTGGCAGGCCTGCGTGCAGCGCCAATAGGCGTGCAGGATTGCCGCCTGCTGCGAGTGCGTTGCCCACCACCACCGCATCCACATCGGAGGGCGTAACACCTGCGCGGGTCAACAAAGCTTGCAACACAGGTGCAGCGATGTCGTGCGCATGCAAAGTTTTGAACGCGCCATCGCGCGGCACCACGGCGCTGCGCGCCCATGCGGCAATCAAAGAAGTGGGGGTAGACATGCCAATACCTTTGCCACAGCGAGATGGTCTGTTTTGCCACTGGCTGTCAAAGGCCACTGGCTGCACATGAGAAATCGTTTGGGAACTTTGTAACTTGCCAGTTGCGCGCGACACGCTTCTGACAATTGCTGCGCAGTGGGCAATGGCTCAGTTAAGTCGAGCTGCACCACCGCCACCACTTGCTGTCCGCGAATCGGGTCGGGTATGCCGTGCACCGAAGCGTGTTGCACACCGAGCTGCGCCATGAGCACCGCCTCGAGTTCTTCGGGGAACAGGTTTTTACCTTGGGTGACCAACATGCGGTTTTCACGGCCCACAAGACACAGAAAACCTTGCTCATCTAAATACCCCATGTCACGCACCGATAGCCAATCTCCGTCGCGCACCGCTGCTGTGTGGTCCGTAGGTGCGCCGACGTAATCCATGAACAGCATGGGGCTGCGCACATAAATTTGCCCGGTGCCTTCAGATGATTTTGGCGCTCGAATGTCGATGTCCACATTTGAAAAAGGTTTGCCCACGGCTTGTGGTGGTGCTGATGCATCGGCATCCATCCAAGCCATGAAGCTGGTTTCAGAGGCACCATAAAACTCAACAATGCGCGCGTTGGGAAACAGGGCTTGAAGCGCAGTGGTGCGGTCACGCATCCAACGCGCACCGCTGATCAAAATCAATCGCAGGCCTTCGATGGGCGCCACTTTTCGGCGTGCCGCAATCTCTAGCATCAGCAGCAATTGACTGGGCACAGCCACCAAACACGGCGTGCGGCCAGAGCGCAAAGTGTCCATCATGCGAGGTGCTGAAAAGCGCTCTTGCACCACCACGCCTGCGCCACTCCAGAGGCCCAACACCATGCCAAACAAAAACAAGGAATGCGAGAAGCGACCCGGCGCCAATACGCAACTGGCTGCATCAGGTCCAAAGGTGTCTAGACACACACGCAGGCTTTCTGTCCACGATTGGTGGTGACGTCGAAAGCCTTTTGGTGTGCCCGTGCTGCCAGATGTGAACCCAATGTAAAACGGCGATGTCGGCGTAGGTGCAGATGGTGTGGCTGGGTCTTGTGAAAACGTATCTTGCACCGTTTGGCGCACGCTAGCGGGCCAGTCGGGGTCGCTCACAGCAGCGCATCGACCGCTGCTGATGATCGCCAGGAAGTGCACCATTTGCGCAAGGATGCTTTGTTGTGCATCGACAAAAACAGTGGCAGGTGCGTGCTGCTGTTGAAGTGCGGTGACTTCCTGCTGAACCTTTTCATACAGCTCTGAGAATGTGAGCTGCGTTTGCCCGTCATCCAAAGCTACCACTTGTGCACGGGACTGTGCCCAGTGCGCAAGTGGCGCATGAACCAGCGTGTCAGCCACCAAAGCGCCAATCAGGCAGGCCACGCGCCACGGTGTGAACCACGGTTGCGCACAGCACGCACTTGATCAAGTCGCCCGGCACAAACACCAAGGTGCCCATGATGGCTTGTTCCCAGGTCAGGTTGGCAATGTTGACCAAGCCAATCACACCAAACACATGCACCACCAACAAGCCACCAATGGCTGATGCCACAAATGCGCTGATAGCAGCACTGCGCGGTGTGGCACGCGGCAGCATGT
Source organism: Limnohabitans sp. TS-CS-82 (assembly GCF_002943475.1). Lineage (NCBI taxonomy): Bacteria > Pseudomonadati > Pseudomonadota > Betaproteobacteria > Burkholderiales > Comamonadaceae > Limnohabitans > Limnohabitans sp. TS-CS-82. Next base: position 383,670 of record NZ_PTQX01000001.1, read on the forward strand.
GCATGACCCAACCCGCCACAAAAGCACCGACTGGCCAGCCAATCAAATAGCCACTGGCAGGCGCGAAGAACACACCAATGCCGCCGCGACCACCTGACAGCAAAGGCAAACCAATTGCCACTGCTGCAAGAAACAACAGCAAGGCTTGCAATGCGCGCTTTGGGCCGAGCATGCAGCCTGCCAACATCACGCCCAAAGTTTGCAGTGTGATGGGTACGCCCAATGGCAAATCAATTTTTGGAATCAAACCAAAAACAGCGATCAAAGCCGCGAAGAGTGAAACCAACGCGATGGATAAAGAAGATGTGTTCATAAAAAGATAAGTGGTAGTCATCGCGTTAACGGCGAAACCGCACATGCAGCGTGTCAGCCACGCGTCTAGCGGCAACCAACATTTGAATGGTGAGAGGAGCAAGTATTTTAAAACCGCCCGCATTGCCCGTGCGCAAGCGGTGTGCATCGTCCAAACGACGCCAGAGTACAAAGAAATGCTCGGTGAAGCGCAGCATCAATGCCACTTGTAACGATAAGCGTTCGGGCTCAACGCCCAAAAATCGCAAGGGGCTGAGCAGCCACGCAAAAACAGCTAACAAGTCCGTGTGACGTGTGGTGAGCGTGAGCGCAATGCCCATCAAGGTGGTGCTGATCAAGCGCAGCACACTGATGGCCCCCACCATTGGCTGTTGCATGTAAACATGAAACAAACCGATCAACACACTGGCAAACGCCAAGCCCATCAGCAAAGGCTTAACGCGTGTCGCCGCTCTACCTAGTGAGACAAAAATGACCAAACAACAAGCCGCGCTGACTGACAAGACAACCAGCTCGTTCGTCAGAAAAACACCCGTCCCCAGCAACGCCAAAAAAGCCAGCTTGATGGCTGCAGGCAGACGATGCAGCCAAGTTGGATCATCGCTGTAAAGGCTGCCCATTACTTAGCCCATCCGCGCGGACACATCCGCTTCGTATTGCGCGCACACGTCTGTGCCAAGCCCATCGGCACGAACACAGCCTTTGTCTAACCAAATCACCCGCTCAAAGTGGCGGACATGGTCCAACACATGGGTGGACACAATGACTTGTTGTGGCGCGGTTGCAATCTCTTTGCTTAGCACCACTTGTCCGGGCAGATCGAGACTGGAAAAGGGTTCGTCTAACAAGAGTGTTTGGTGCGCACCAATCAGTAGCGCTAACCAACACACGTGTTGGCGTTGGCCTTGGCTCAGGCTGCCAATGGCGCGTGGGGCCCAATCTGCCAAGCCTCGTGCTGCTAACCAAGTGCGTACATGGGTTTGCGTCTCGGTGCGAGACAAACGCAAATGGCGCAGGCTCAAAGCCAGCTCTTCCTCCACGGTCGGAAAGATGATTTGTTCGTCGGGGTTTTGAAACATCATGCCCACAGCCGGAGCCGCACGATCAGCCGCGACAGGCACGTGCACTTGCCCTGATTGCGCAAGATCAAGGCCGCAGATCAAACGAAACAAACTGCTTTTGCCTGCACCGTTGTCACCAATGAGGCCAATGCGAGATTCATTCAGACCCAAGGTCAAAGACTGAAACACAGTGGTGTTGCCACGCAGCAATGTCACCCCATCAAGCGCAATAGGCATGCTGGCTGAAAGTTTCGCTGGTGTTTTGAAAGCTGAGGGCATGCGCACATGTTCTAAAAAACTAGATTATCGACGGAGCCAAACGGCATGAAAAAACCCCACCGTGTTGCCACGATGGGGTTTTAGACTTTTAAATCTTTAACTGGCTAAGCCAGCGGGGGGATTAGAAAGCGACGCGCAAGCCCAAAGCTTGTATTTTTTGGTCGCCGTATGTGTTGCTCGAAGCGCCTGAGCCAGTAACAACCACGTTAGCCGCTTTTTCGTAGCGATAGTAGACGCTAGATGTTTTGCTCAATTTGTAGTCCGCACCCAAACCAGTCAAAGTCGCCTTGCCATTTGGCAAACGCACCAAATCTGTAGCTTGGTTGCTTGTACGAGTTACACGGTTGAATAACAAATCAATTGTTGGAGTTGCAGCGTATTTCACAGCATAGTTGCTAGACTTGCTATCTTCTTTGTCAGTAATCGATGCAGATGGAGTACCTGTCTGATCAGACTTCGTCGTTGTAAAGCCGACGTAACCAGTCACTGCGCCAACGGTGTAGTTAGCAGCCGCAATGTTGTACTTAACCTTGTTGTTTGCAGTGATACCGTTTGCAGTCAATGCACCAGCAGAAGAGATGGTACCGGCTGCTTGGTTTGCTGGGCCAGTCAAAGTCCCGCTGTAGTACATCGCGTTCAAAGGACCTTGGTTGTACTTCAATGACAAAGATGCCAAGCCGTTGTTGTTGCTGGCATAAGTTGTGCCATCGGTTGTGGCCGAGGATGTTGTACCAGTCGCATTGCCGTTCTTGAACGAAACTTCGTACTGGCCGCTAAAGCCGCTGTAAGTAGGTGTTGTGTAAACAACTGCACGTTCGTGACGGATGATACGAGCTGTTGTAGCTTGGCCAGAGTAGCCGTTGATGCCAACGTTACCGTTTGTACCCAAACGACCAAATGTATCGCTGTAACCACCACCCAAAGCGGTACCGAATGGGTTGGAAGTGCCAGCAGCAGACAAAGCAGGAGAGTTTGGTGCACCTAATTTGATGTCACCTAAAGCGCCATTCAAGCCAACATAGACTTCTGAGTTGAAGAATGCGCCAGAGTAGCTAAAACCGTTATTGGTTGTAGAAGAGTTTTGCAGGGCATTCTTGGAGGGAGCAAAGTCTGCTTCGCCAAAAAAGTTTGCTTTTGTACCGCCGCCCAAGTCTTCAACTGCCTTAAAGAAGATTGCAGAAGTTGAAGCGTTGTTGTGTGTGATGAGCTTGGCATCTTTTTGGGCGTTGTTTCCAACGCTGATAGCGCGGTAACCAACGTCAACGTTACCAGTCAAAGAAACGCTAGATTGAGCTTGTGCGCCGAAAGCGGCGAGTGCTGCGATAGCAACGAGGGTTTTTTTCATTTCAAGGTTCTCCAAGGTTTGAACAGGGGCTCCAGACTTTCCAGAGCCAACCTCCGTTTTCGGGAAGTTGCACGTATTGAACCAGACTCCACTGCAGAAACCTATGACAGGTGTCAAAAACTCGTCTTTTACGTTGCGTCTGTGCAACACCTAAAGCCAATACCACTCGCAAACCCGCATAAATAAACGATCTTCAAAATACCAAGGTTTTAAAAATGCACAGATCAAAGCACCTCACCACAACTTAAACTTCCTCCCATGGATGCTCTACTTATCGCCGCCGACAGCGCCTTGCGCACCGTCTTTGCCCGCCACCACGCCAACCGCCCCACCCCCATGTGGGCGGCCGAGGTACCCACGCCTACCCCGCTGACCGAAGCTGAGAAGTCTGATGCAGCAGCCTTAATGCGTGTAAACCACGTCGGCGAGGTCTGCGCGCAAGCGCTGTACACCGCCCAAGCCTTGGCCACCAAAGACCAAGCGCTGCGCCAGCACCTCACCACGGCCTGCAACGAAGAAACCGATCACTTGGCTTGGTGTGAACAACGTTTAGAAGCGCTAGGCGGACGCCCCAGCCTACTCAACCCGCTTTGGTACGCCGGCGCGTTTGGCATTGGCTATGCAGCAGCCAAGCTAGGTGGCGACCGCATGAGCCTTGGGTTTGTGGTGGAAACTGAGCGTCAGGTTGAGGCCCATTTAGAAAGCCACTTGGGCTTGTTGCCCGCGAATGACGGGCCCAGCCGCGCCATCGTGGCGCAAATGAAAACTGACGAGGCGCAGCACGCCAAAGAGGCTTTGGCTGCAGGTGCGGCCGAGTTGCCCGCACCGTTTAAAGCGTTGATGAAAGCGGCGTCTCAGGTGATGACGACCGTGGCGCATCGGATCTAAGCAATGCTTTAAGCCTCCACCACCTCAAAGCTGGTGGTGATTTCTGCCGTCTTGCCCAGCATGATGCTGGCAGAGCAGTACTTGTCGTGACTCATGGCAATGGCACGTTCCACCGCATTCGCTGGCACACCCTTACCTGTGACGGTGAAGTGCATGTTGATGGTGGTAAACACCTTGGGGTCTTCGGCGGCGCGTTCGCTGCTGATCTTCACGCTGCAGCCCTGCACGTTGTGACGGCCACGCTTCAAAATGAGCACCACGTCATACGCAGTGCAGCCGCCGGTGCCCGCCAGCAACAGCTCCATCGGACGTGGCGCCAAGTTTTGGCCGCCGTTCTCGGGCTTGGCAACATCGGGTGCGCCATCCATGGCCACCACGTGGCCGCTGCCTGTTTCTGCAACAAAGCCCATGCCTGAACGAGTGCCTGAGTTACCGGTCCAACTGACGGTGCATTCCATGTGTTTCTCCTGCGCTGTGTGCGATTTATGTTGCCTAATTTGTTGGCCATATGCTAGCCTACGGGCCATGAGCGCAGTACAAAACCCCATTGTTTCCGAGTTCCCATCTGAACAAGATGCGGCAACTTACGACGCTTGGCTGCGTCAAAAAGTGCAAGCCTCACTCGCGAATGCTGACTCACCAGCCTCAAAAAGATTTACCAGCGACGATGTAGCTCGAAAACTAGCTGCCACGATAGAGGCTGAAAATGCAAAGCGTCGTCTGGCTTGACACCGCCGTAGAAGACCTAGATTGCATCGTGGCGTTTATCGCCAAATCTAACCCAATGGCTGCGGCCAAGCTTGCCTCGCAATTGATCGAAGATGCCGACAACTTAGGCATTTTTCCAGCTCACTATCGCCGAGGTCGCGTGGCTGGCACGCATGAGTTTGTGAGTCACCCGAATTACGTGATCATTTATCGCCACGCGCTGACCGGAATAGAGATTTTGAACATTGTTCACTCGCGCCAACCCTATCCCAATTGACACAAAAACAGACATTTTTGTTGCAGCGCAACAAAATCTGCATACAATTTGGGCTTGTCTCCTCCACCCTCAAAAGTGGATTCATGCCCCGAGTTGCAAAACTCGGGGTTTTTTTTCGTCTTTTTCCATAAGAGACAATCACCCCATGTCTACCCGCACCCCAAAAGCGCGCGCCCTGCAGCCCGCCGATTACCTGAAAAAAATCTTGACCGCCCGTGTGTACGACGTGGCTATTGAATCTGCGTTGGAGGTGGCCAAGAACTTGAGCCACCGCATTCACAACACTGTGCTGCTCAAGCGCGAAGACCAGCAGCCCGTGCACAGCTTCAAGCTGCGCGGCGCGTACAACAAGATGGCACACCTCACGCCTGAGCAGCTGAAAAAAGGCGTCATTTGCGCCTCGGCCGGCAACCACGCTCAAGGCGTGGCGCTGGGTGCCAAGCGCTTAGGCACCAAAGCCATCATCGTCATGCCCACCACCACGCCCAGCGTGAAGATTGAAGCGGTCAAAGCATTGGGTGGCGAGGTGGTGCTGGCGGGCGACAGCTACTCAGACGCCTACACCCACGCCCTCACGCTCGAGAAGAAAAACGGCATGACGTTTGTGCACCCGTTTGATGACCCCGATGTGATTGCAGGCCAAGGCACGATTGCCATGGAAATGTTGCGCCAGCTGCAAGGCCTCAACCTGCACCAGCTCGACGCCGTGTTTGTGGCGATTGGTGGCGGCGGCTTGATCAGCGGCGTGGCCAACTACATCAAGGCGGTGCGCCCCGAGATCAAAGTGATTGGCGTGCAAATGGACGACTCGTCGGCCATGATGCAGTCGGTCGCGAAAGGCAAACGCATCACGCTCAACGACGTGGGTTTGTTCTCGGACGGCACAGCGGTGAAACTGGTAGGCGAAGAAACATTCCGCGTGTCAAAGAACTTGGTCGACAGCTACATCACGGTGGATACAGATGCCGTGTGCGCCGCCATCAAAGATGTGTTTGTGGACACCCGCAGCATCGTGGAGCCCGCAGGCGCATTGGCCGTTGCCGCCATCAAGCAATATGTGGCCGAGCACAAAACCAAGGGCGAGACCTACGCCGCCATTTTGTGCGGCGCCAACATGAACTTCGACCGCTTGCGCTTTGTGGCCGAGCGTGCCGAGGTGGGTGAAGAACGCGAAGCTTTGTTTGCCGTGACCATTCCCGAGCAGCCTGGTAGCCTGCGCCGCTTCTGCGAGCTGATTGGCAAACTGCCCAGTTTTGGTGGCGCTAAAACACCGCGCAATGTGACTGAGTTCAATTACCGCATGAGCGACCAAGCCAAGGCCCACGTGTTTGTGGGTTTGACCACAGGCGTCAAAGGCGAAAGCAGCAAGATTGCAAGCCACTTCACCAAGAGTGGGTTCGATTCGATTGACCTCACCCACGACGAGCTGGCCAAAGAACACATCCGCCACATGGTGGGCGGGCATTCGTCTTTGGCGCACGAAGAACGCATCTTGCGTTTTGAATTTCCAGAGCGCCCAGGCGCGTTGATGAAGTTTTTGCTGGCCATGCGCCCAGGCTGGAACATCAGCTTGTTCCACTACCGCAACCAAGGCGCGGACTACGGCCGCATCTTGATGGGCTTGCAAGTGCCTAAGGCTGACAACAAAGCGTTTACTGCTTTCTTAGAAGGCTTGGGTTACCCGTTTGTGGAAGAAACACTGAACCCTGCTTATCGCTTGTTCTTGCAGCGCTGAAATAAACAATAGACATAGTCCCAATATGGGACTATGATTCACGAATGCGAGTGATTGCCGTTAAAACTTTGCGCGACTTCAGCGCAAAGCACCCTCTGGCCAAACAAGCTTTATTGGCTTGGCACGATGAAGCGTGCAAAGCCAATTGGCAAACGCCTGCTGACATTAAGCGACATTTCGCAAGCGCAAGCTTTGTGGGCAATAACCGCGTGGTGTTCAACATCAAAGGCAATGACTTTCGGTTGATTGTGGCCATCGCCTACAAACTAAGCGTGGTCTACATCAAGTTCATCGGCACACACGCGCAGTACGACACGGTAGACGCAAGCACCGTGGACATGAATTGAAGGAGCACAACATGGACATCAAACCCATTCGCACCGAAGCAGATTACAAGGCAGCGCTCAAAGAAGTCGCGGCACTGATGGAAAGCGACCCTGCGCTAGGAACACCTGACGGTGATCGCCTGGATGTGTTGGTGACGCTCGTTCAAGCATTCGAAGCACGTCACTATTCAATCGACTTGCCAGACCCGATTGAAGCCATCAAATTTCGCATGGAGCAACAAGACCTCAAGCCTAAAGATCTCGAACCCATGATTGGCCGAAGCAATCGCGTTTATGAAATCTTGAACCGCAAACGCCCACTCACCATGAGCATGGTTCGCAAGCTACATACGGGTTTGGGAATTTCAGCCGAATGCTTAATCGGCTGATTACTTCTTAGCTGGCAGCTCCAGCAGCAAAGTTTGCGCCCCGTCCATCGACGCGCCTAAGCTGATGCGTCGCCCTTCTGCTGACTGCAACACCAAACCATCAGCCACCACAGCGCCCACACGGAAGGGCTTGGCCGGTTTGCCATCCACCGCAATCAACGCAGCGCCAGCATCGGGCCCCCCCGCCATCACACCTTGCAGCTGAAAACGGCTGGCCAATGTTGGCGCAGCAGCGGCCTGCACGGGTGCAGCGCCTAGGCTGCGAGCTGCGGCAGACACATCTACTTCGGGCAACGCCTGCGCCGCAGCGGTGGTATTGCTCGGGTTCGTGCCCGTGGCCGACCAACGCAAGCCCCATGTGACCGCACTAAACGCCACAGCACCCCACACCAGCAACGAGGCAACGGGCAGCACCACGTGCGACGAGGCGCTAAAGACGGTGGCAAATGAAGGGGGGTAGCGAAGCATCAGCGGATTATGATTCATCCTTGAACTGAGAACCTTTGAAATGCCTCCTATGCAAGCCCAACAAACCACCCAAAAAACCAAACGCCAACGTGGCTTCACGTTGATTGAATTGATGGTGGTGCTCGCCATCATCGGCGTGCTCGCCGCACTCGTAGTGCCCAACGTGCTCAACCGTGCCGACGACGCACGCGTGACCGCAGCCAAAACCGATGTGGGCAACCTCATGCAAGCCCTCAAGCTCTACCGCTTGGACAACCAAAACTACCCCACCGCCGAGCAAGGTCTGAACGCCTTGGTGGTCAAGCCCACGGCTGGCCCCACACCTCTCAACTGGAAGCCCTACATCGACAAGTTGCCCAACGACCCATGGGGCCGCCCCTACCAATACATGAACCCCGGCGTGAAGGGTGAAGTGGATGTGCTGTCACTAGGCGCTGACGGTCAGCCCGGCGGCGAAGGCAAAAACGCCGACCTCGGCAGCTGGCAATAAAGCTGTTCGTTAAGTCCGCTATGCAGCGCCAGCAAGGCCTCACCCTGTTGGAGCTGTTGGTGGTGCTAGCCATCATCGGCTTCAGCGTGGCGGGTGTGAGCTTGTCGCTGCGCGACAGCAATCAAACCCAACTTGAGCGCGAAGCGCAGCGATTAGTGGCCGTCTTAGAAGCTGCCCGTGCGCAATCGCGTACCAGTGGTGTGGCTTTGATTTGGCAGCCCACGGCAGAGGGCTTTGTCATTCGACCCGCAATTGCGCCAAACCAAGCACTGAGTAACTCCGCCAGCCCCATTGCGACACGGACAGAAACATGGCTGACCGCTGGCACACAAGCGGCGATCAACACTGCCACGCGAACCAACTTGGTGGTGCTCGGCCCTGAACCCATCCTCGCACCGGCTCGCATCACGCTGAGCGTGGCAACAAGCAACAGCGCCAAGCCATTCCCCACGCTGAGCATTGGCACAGACGGGCTGCGCCCCTTTCAGGTCGTGCCATGAGCTTGCAAAACACACAACGCACACCCGCTGTCACGCCCCGCCAAAGCTCACGCGGTTTCACCTTGATTGAGGTGTTGGTGGCACTCGCCATCGTGTCCATCGCGCTGATGAGTGGGCTCAAAGTCAGCGGTGCCCTCACGCGCAACGCACAGCGCCAAGCCGATGTGTTGCTGGCACAAATTTGCGCTGACAACGCACTCAACCAACTGCGCCTCTCGCAGCAACTGCCAGGCGTGGGTGACTCGCGTGTGCCCTGCCCGCAAGCCGAGCGTAACTTTGAAGTGGCGCTGACCGTGCGCACCACGCCCAACCCCGCGTTTCGCCGTGTCGATGCGCAAGTGTTTGACGCAGCCACGCCCGTGCTCAACATCACCACCGTGTTGGGGCGTTACTGATGACAAACGCCAAGGGCCAACGCGGCTTCACACTCATCGAGCTACTCATCGCCATCACCCTCATGGCGGTGCTGGCGGGCTTGAGCTGGCGTGGGCTTGACAGCCTCATGCGCAGCCGTGACATCACACAAGTGCAGGTCGACAAAACCGCGGTGTTGCAAACCGTGCTCGCGCAATGGCAGGCCGACCTCAACGCCGTGCAACCCGTGCCCAGCATCACCGATGCAGGTGTGCTGTGGGATGGCCGCACGCTACGCCTCACCCGCCGTGCCACGGCTTGGCGCGCCGATGGTGCAGACGCGGGTCTGTGGGTGGTGGCATGGACACTGCGCGGCAACCAATGGCTGCGTTGGCAATCAGCCCCCTTGCAAACGCGTGCGGCTTTGCAGCAAGCATGGGCCAACGCTGAGCGCTGGGGACAAAACCCAAGCGCCGATGACGCCGCGTTTGAAACTTCGCTGATCCCGCTGGACACTTGGCAACTCACCTACTTCCGCGGCAACGCTTGGACCAATCCACTCTCCAGCGCTGGCAACAGCGATACAAACAACAACGCGGTGGGCGGCACGCCGCAAACCAACAGCACTGGCCAAGGCGCACTGCCCGACGCCATCCGCCTGCAAATCGACCTCCCCGCTAGCACAGGCGTGCGTGGCCGCATCACCCTTAACTGGGTGCGCCCCAACTTCAGCAACACCAAGACATGAAGCACGCGGCACCCCCCTCACAACGCGGCGCAGCCTTGCTGGCAGCCATGCTCACCGTGGCACTGGTGGCCACGTTTACCGCGGGTGCGTTGTGGCAACAATGGAAATCCATCGAGGTAGAAGGCGCGGAACGCCAACGCACGCAAGCACGCTGGTTGCTGACGGGTGCACTGGACTGGGCCCGCGTCATCCTGCGCGAAGACGCGCGAGCGGGCGATGCCAGCGCACCCACCGACCACTTGGCCGAGCCTTGGGCCGTGCCACTGCAAGAAGCGCGTTTGTCTAGCTTCTTAGCGGCGTTACCCGATGGCACAGGCAACACCATCGACGATGAAAAATTTGCACGCCAAGTGCTTTTGTCGGGTGCTGTGAGCGATCTGCAAGGCCGCCTCAACGTGACCAATTTGCTGCAAGGCGAACAGCTCGATGGGAAAATCGTGCTCGCGTTTGAGCGCTTGTTTGACGCACTGGGCGTCCCACCCGCGCAGCTCAGCTTACTCACCCAAGGTCTGCTGGCGGCACAAAAGCAAAACAGCAATTCACCTTTGATGCCCCAACGCGTGGGCCAACTCAGCTGGTTCGGATTGACACCTCAAGCCTTGCAAACCCTAAGGCCCCACATCACCGTGCTGCCCAATCGCACGACCGTCAACATCAACACCGCCAGTATGCAAGTGCTGTACGCCAGCGTGCCAGGCCTGAGCCTGTCTGACGCACAACGCTTGGTACAACAGCGCGAGCGGCAACACTGGGTCAGCATCGACGCGTTTCAAAAAGCACTGGGCCGCACCGTCAGCTTGAGCGACACACACAGCGTCAACACCCGTTACTTTGAAGTGCTGGGCCGCCTTCGGATGCCGCAAACCATGCTGCAAGAGCGCTCTTTGGTGCAGCGCGAAGGCCAAGATTTAAAGGTGCTTTGGCGCGAGTCTGGCTCTCTACAATGACAAATCCATGCTGATCATCGCGCTCCCCCACTCTGCACACGCCACCACTGGCTATGCCCACGTTCACTCAGACGGACATACAGTGTTGCGCAGCGCCACGGGGGCCGCGGCCACGCTGTCTGCGCACGCGGGCGAAGTGGTGGCCGTGGTGCCACACAGCCGCTTGGCCTGGCTCCGCGTGCAACTGCCACCTGCCAGCCACGGCCCGCGTTTGCAAAGCGTGTTGCATGGCTTGTTGGAAGACCGCTTGCTCGACGAGCCGCAACAACTGCACCTCGTGCTTGCCCCAGACACTGAACAGATCGCACGCAGCGGTGGTGAAACCTTGGTGGCCGTGTGCGACAAGCAATGGCTGCGCGATGCCCTCGCCCCCTTGCAAGCCGCGGGCTTGAGGGTGCAACGCATCGCCCCCGAGCTGTCACCCAGCGAAACACCTGTGTTGCAGGTCATGGGCGACCCCGACCATTCACAAAGCCTGCTGTGCCACGCACACGGCGTGACCCTGCTGCCTCCCAACACTGCCCAGTGGCGCGCGTTTACCGAGCTGAGCCAAGACAATTTACAAGTTCAAGCCGAGCCCGCCATGGTGGCGCGCGTGCAAAGCACCTTGCAACGCCAACCCATGCTGCAAAGCGCGGCGCAGCGCTGGGTCAAGTCCAGCCAGTCGGATTGGGATTTGGCACAAGGTGAATGGGCACAAGGCCGCACACAACGCTTGCAGCGCCAAGCGCTGGCCGCATTGCAAACCGTGCTGCATGCCCCTGCATGGCAACCTGTGCGCTGGGGCCTGGTGGCGCTGATCGCGTTGCAAGTGCTGGGGCTCAATGCACTGGCTTGGCGCGAACGCAGCGCTTTGAACGCGCAACAAGCCTCGCTGCAAAACATCTTGAAAACCACATTCCCATCTGTGACCTTGGTCATCGACGCGCCGCTGCAAATGCAACGCGAGGTGGATGTGTTGCAACAAAAATCAGGCGCGGCTTCTAGCACTGACCTAGAACCTTTGCTCGCTGCATTTGCAGGTGTGCTGGCCGCAGGACAAACACCACAGCAAATTCACTTTGCCAACCATGCGCTGCGCGTACAAGGCGTGGCGCTCGACAGCAACGCGGCGGGCATGGCGCGCCTCAAAGCTCAAGGCTTGAGCCTGCGCCAAGACGGCAACGACACCTGGGTGTTGCAAGCGGAGGGCGTGAAATGAAAGAACTTCGCGCACAAGCACAAGCCCGCTGGCAAGCTTTGAGCCCGCGTGAACAACGTAGCGTCTCTGTGTTGGGTGCCTTGCTAGGTGTGCTGTTGTTCTGGTCCATCGCCATTGCCCCCGCACTCAACACCTTGCGCGACAGCGATAACCGTCGCACGCAAATCGGCCAACAACAAGCACTCATGCTGGCCTTGCAAGCGCAGTCACAAGCGATCAAAGCACGCACCCCCCTCTCGCGCGACGAAGCTCTGCGTAATTTGCAAAACCTCACCTCTGGCACGCAAATACAACTCAACGTGCAAGGTGACCGCGTGACCGTGCAACTCAAAGCAGTGCCGGCCCCCGCCTTGGCGAACTGGTTGGCACAAGCACGCAGCCAAGCACAGACCTTGCCCTTGGAAGCGCACCTGGCACGCAACACCAACGGCACAGCAAGCACAACGCCCCCTACAACGCCTGTTAGCAATGCGAATGTCGTGGTGTGGGACGGCAACCTCGTGTTGAGCCTACCCAACCGTGGCGCAACGGCCAACTAAAACCACACCATGCAACGCCATCCAGCCCTCGCCCCCAACACCAGCCGACGCTGGGCTTGGACAGGTGCGGGTTTGGGCTTAGCGCTGGCCTTCATCACCCAAGCCCCTGCGCATTGGGTGACGCACGCCATTGAGCAAGCCAGCGGTGAGCGCGTGTTGTTGCCCGACGCACAAGGCACCGTGTGGAATGGTTCGGCGCAATGGGTGCTCAACGAAGGCCCGCTCAACATCGGGACCGCTGCCAACATGGCGCGCCCCGCCAACACCACCTCATTGCCCACGCGCGTGACGTGGCAACTTGGCCCTCGTCTCGATTGGGCCAACTGGCGCCCCACCCTCAGCGCCACCGTGGCCTCTGCGTGTTGCACACCACAACCCGTGCGTGTGGATGTCTCACCCATGTGGCGCGGCGTGCGCGTGCAGGTCAGCGACCACACGTCCAACTGGCCCGCCAGCTGGCTGGTGGGTTTGGGTGCGCCATGGAACACCATTCAGCCCGAAGGCCAAATGCAACTGCACACCACGCAGCTGCAATGGTCCCAGCAAGCGGGCTCGGAACAATTACAAGGTCAAGCTGAGCTGCAACTGCAACAGCTGTCAACGCGCTTGTCTACGCTGCGCCCCTTGGGCACTTACCGTGTTCGCGTGCAAGGCGGTGAGGGCGTGGCACTGACGCTGGACACACTGGAAGGCAGCTTGCTCTTGCAGGGCACGGGCCAACTACACAATGGGCGCATGCGCTTCAATGGCGAGGCAAGCGCCGCGCCTGATGCAGAAGCAGCGCTCTCTAATTTATTGAACATCCTTGGCCAGCGCCAAGGTGCCAAGTCGATTTTGAAAATGGGTTAACGCGTATGGCTAAGCAACACACTTATCTCCAACCCTCTGCTTTGGCGCTTGCCATTCATCTGAGCCTAGGTTTGAGCCTCGCACCTGCGTTACTCGGCGTGTCACCCGCACACGCTGCGCCGCCTACCAAAAAAGCCACCGCACAACAGCAGCCCATCACACTCAACTTTGTAAATGCTGAGATTGAGTCTGTGGCACGCACCTTGGCCACGCTCTCCAATCGCAACTTGGTGGTGGACCCACGCGTCAAAGGCACGATCAACCTCACCACCGAGTTGCCGGTCTCACCCAACGAAGCATGGAGCCAGTTTTTGTCAGCCTTGCGCTTGCAAGGCTTTGCCATGGTCGAGACCAAGGGCCTCTACAAAATCGTGCCCGAGGCCGACGCCAAGCTGCAAGGCGGCAATGTGCAAGAAATTCAAAATGGCATCGGCGGCTCAGGCAGCGGCCAAATCGTCACGCACATCTTCAAGCTCAACTTTGAGCAAGCCAACAACTTGGTGCCCGTGTTGCGCCCGCTCATCAGCCCCAACAACACCATCAACGTCAACCCCGGCAACAACTCCATCATCATCACTGACTACGCCGACAACCTGCAGCGCATGGCCCGCATCATCGCCACGCTGGATGTGTCCAACGCCAGTGATGTGGAAGTGATCCAACTCAAGCACGCCATCGCGGTGGACTTGGCACCCTTGGTGTTGCGTTTGGTGGAATCGGGCAGCAACACTGCGCAAGCGCCCGCCACCCCAGGTCAAACCGGTGCCGAATACAAAACCACGCTGCTGGCTGAGCCACGCAGCAACACCCTCATCTTGCGTGCGGCCAACCCTGCACGCGTGGCCTTGGTCAAATCTTTGGTCGCCAAGCTGGATCAACCCGGTGGCACCAACCCCAGCGGCAACATCCATGTGGTGTATTTGAAAAATGCGGACGCCACCAAACTCGCCACCACTTTGCGTGCTGCGGTGAGCGGCCAAGCCACAGGCGGCACGGGTAGTTCATCACCGATGGGCACCGCTGCAGCCAACCCCACAGCAGCAACACCTGCATCTGCAACAGCCGGTAGCACCTTGGGCAGCACAGCCACTGTCAGTGGTTCTGCAACGGGCGGACAAATTCAAGCCGACACGGCCACCAACTCACTCATCATCACCGCGCCCGAGCCACAGTACCGCCAACTGCGTGCCGTGATTGACATGCTCGACCAACGTCGCGCGCAAGTGATGGTGGAGAGTTTGATTGCCGAAGTGAATGCCGACAAAGCGGCGCAAATGGGCATTCAGTGGCAAACCGCCACAGGCCAATCGGGCGGCAACATTGGCATCATTGGCACCAATTTCAATAACCCAATCAGCACGACGATTGGACAAGGCAACATCATCGGTGCCTCAGGCGGTGCAGCGGCACTCAGCGCATTGGGTGGTGGACTGAACATTGGAAACGCGAGACAAATCAATGGCACTTATGTGCTGAGCAGCTTGGCCACGTTCTTGCAACAAAACGGTGACGGCAATGTGCTGTCTACACCAACCTTGCTCACCATCGACAACGAAGAAGCCAAGATCGTCGTAGGTCAAAACGTACCTTTCGTCACAGGCCAGTACACCAACAACAACACGACCAACGGCTCGGTCAATCCGTTTCAAACCGTGGAACGCAAAGACGTGGGCTTGACCCTCAAGGTCAAACCACAAATCAGCGAGACCGGCACCGTCAAGCTCACCATCTTCCAAGAAGTGTCTAGCGTCGTGCCCAACTCTGTGGGTTCATCTACTGGCCTGATCACCAACAAGCGCAGCATCGAATCGAATGTGCTGGTTGACGATGGCTCCATCATCGTGCTGGGTGGTTTGTTATCCGACGAGTACTCTGGCGGTGCGAGTCAAGTGCCGTTGTTTGGCGATATCCCTGTCATTGGCTGGCTGTTCAAGAGCGAAAGCCGTACGCGAACCAAAAAAAACTTGATGGTGTTTTTGCGCCCAGTGGTCATGCGTGATGCGGCGGCTTCGGATGCGCTCAGCAACAACCGCTACCAACAAATGATGGGCATGCAACAAAACGCGCAGCCTGGCTTCAACCCCATCCTGGGCTCTGGCAATGCGCCTGTCTTGCCCCCCGCGCCCGTGCCTAAGCCCAAAGAAGAACCCAAGGCTTCTGGCAGCAGCCAAGCAGACACGCCTCAGTCTGCCGTGCCAGCCGCCACACCCGCCCAATAAACATGCGCCGCCCGCTGCCCTACGCCTTTGCCCGCACCCACCAGCTCTTGCTGGAGGACGATGGCCACACGCTCACGCTGTGGCACAGCGACGCGCCCGACCTGAGCGCATGGAGCGAGGTCACACGTCGCCACGCGGTGCAGTCGTTTGAATACACCGACAAAGCCACACTGGCCAAACGCATCAGCGAAGCCTACGCACAAGCCGACAGCAACGCCGCCGCCGTGGTGAGCGAAGTCGAGAGCGACGCCGACCTCACGCGCATGATGCAAGAGCTGCCCGCGGTGGAAGACTTGCTCGAAGCCGCAGACGACGCGCCCATCATCCGCATGCTCAACGCCTTGCTGACGCAAGCCGCACGTGATGGCGCAAGCGACATTCACATCGAACCGTACGAGCGCCACAGCAGCGTGCGCTTCCGTGTGGACGGCACACTGCGCGAAGTGGTGCAGCCCAACCGTGCCTTGCATGCGGCGCTGATTTCACGCCTCAAAATCATGGCCGAGCTAGACATTGCCGAAAAACGCTTACCTCAAGACGGCCGCATTTCGCTGCGCCTCGGCCAACGCGCGATTGACGTGCGTGTGTCCACCTTGCCCAGCGCACACGGCGAACGCGCCGTGCTGCGTTTGCTAGACAAAACCGAGAGCAAACTCACGCTGCAAGCCGTAGGCATGGAAGGCGAAACCCTGCGCCGCTTTGAGAGCTTGGTGAAGCAACCTCACGGCATCATCTTGGTCACCGGCCCTACGGGCTCGGGCAAAACCACCACGCTGTACGCCGCGTTGCAGGGGCTAGACGCCACACGCAACAACATCATGACGGTGGAAGATCCGATTGAATACGAGCTCGCCGGCGTGGGCCAAACGCAGGTCAACCCCAAGATTGATTTGGACTTTGCCAAGGCTCTGCGCGCCATCCTGCGCCAAGACCCAGACATCATCATGATTGGTGAAATTCGCGATTACGAAACCGCGCAAATTGCCATTCAAGCCTCGCTCACCGGCCACTTGGTGTTGGCCACGCTGCACACCAACGATGCCGCCAGCGCCATCACGCGATTGACCGACATGGGCGTGGAGCCCTTCTTACTCAGCTCGTCTTTGCTGGGTGTATTGGCACAACGCCTGTTGCGCAAAACGTGCACGCACTGTGCGGGCAAAGGTTGCGACGAGTGCGGCCAAAGCGGCTACCAAGGCCGCACCGGCATCTTTGAAC
This sequence comes from Limnohabitans sp. TS-CS-82, assembly GCF_002943475.1. Lineage (NCBI taxonomy): Bacteria > Pseudomonadati > Pseudomonadota > Betaproteobacteria > Burkholderiales > Comamonadaceae > Limnohabitans > Limnohabitans sp. TS-CS-82. The sequence continues at coordinate 400,523 of NZ_PTQX01000001.1, forward strand.
TGCTCACCACCAACGACGACATTCGCGCCCTCATCCACAACCAAGCCAGTGAAGCGCAGCTGCGCGATGCAGCTTTGCGCAACGGCATGACGCTGATGCGTGACGATGGCGAACGTTTGGTGCGCCAAGGCATTTCCACCCGCGAAGAACTGATTCGCGTCACCCGCGACTAAGTCCCTGCGACCAAGCCCGATCCACCATGCCCGCCTATTCGTTTGAAGCCCTAGACGCCCAAGGCCAAACGCACCGTGGCGTGCTCGAGGCCGATACCGCGCGCACCGCACGCAGCCAGTTACGCGCGCAAGATTTGGTGCCGCTCAAAGTAGAACCCGTGCAGCGCTCGAGCAGCGGCTTGAACACCGTCATTTGGGAAAGCAAGGTTTTCAGCAGCACCGCGCTGGCCGTATGGACGCGCCAGCTCTCAGGTTTGGTCAACGCTGGCCTGCCACTCGAACGCGCACTGTCCGCCTTGAGCGACGAAGCCGAAACACCCCGCCAGCGCGACTTGGTGTCTGCCCTGCGCACCGAGGTGAATTCGGGCGCACCATTTGCCAAAGCGCTGAGTCAGCATCCGCGTGAGTTCAGCGCCATCTTCACCGCCGTGATTGGCGCAGGCGAGCAAAGCGGCCACTTAGGGCTGGTGCTCGAACGCTTGGCCGACGATTTGCAAGAGCAACAAAACTTGCGCGGCAAATTGTTGGCTGCAGGTCTGTACCCCGCCATCGTGTGCGTGGTGGCCTTGGTCATCGTGTTGTTCTTGCTGGCCTATGTGGTGCCGCAAGTGGCACAGGTGTTTGGCAGCAACCAGCAGCAACTCCCAGCACTCACCAGCTTCATGCTGGCCTTGAGCAGCTTTGTACAAAACTTTTGGTTGTGGGGCTTGGTGCTGGTTGCCTTGCTATCCGCTGGTGGCCATGTGGCCTTGAAACAAGCCGATGTGCGCTTGCGTTTTGATGCCATGTGGTTGCAATTGCCGCTCATTGGCCGCTTGGCCCGTGGCTACAACGCTGCACGCTTTGCCAGCACCTTGGCCATGCTGGCCACCGCAGGTGTGCCGATTTTGAAAGCCTTGCAAGCAGCAGCCGACACACTCAGCAACACAGCGCTTAAGCGCGATGCGCAAGACGCATTGGTGCTGGTGCGTGAAGGCGCACCGCTGGCATCGGCCTTGGCACAACACAAACGTTTCCCGCGCTTGCTGGTGATGTTCTCGCGCCTGGGCGAACAGACCGGCACACTGCCCACCATGCTGCAACGTGCCGCCGCACAGCTGAGCGAAGAAGTGCAACGCCGCGCTTTACAACTGGCGACGATTCTGGAGCCACTGCTCATCGTCGCGATGGGCGCGATGGTCATGCTGATTGTTTTAGCTGTCATGCTGCCAATCATTCAACTCAATCAGTGGGTGAGGTAATTCATGGGTGTTTCTTTAGACGGTAAGTTGGTCGTCGCCATCTCTTCGCGAGCGCTGTTTGACTTTGAAGAGGAAAACCAAGTCTTCGAACAAGGCGATGACCGCGCCTACATGAACTTGCAGCTCGACCGCCTAGAAACCCCCGCCAAACCCGGTGTGGCGTTTTCATTGGTGCAAAAGCTCTTGGCGTTCAACACCTCTGAGGCGCAACGCGTGGAAGTGGTCATCCTCTCGCGCAACGACCCCGTCAGCGGCATGCGCGTGTTCCGCTCGGCGCAGCACTACGGCTTACCCATTCAGCGCGGCAGCTTCACACGCGGGCAATCGCCTTGGCGCTATTTGCGCCCGCTCAACGCCAACTTATTTTTGTCCACGCATTTGTCGGATGTGCGCTCTGCACTCGATGCTGGCGTACCTGCCGCGCAGGTGTATCCGCACTCAGCGCACGCGTCTGAAGCCAACCCTCACGAAGTGCGCATTGCGTTTGACGGCGACGCGGTGTTGTTCAGCGACGAGGCCGAGCGTGTGTTTCAAACCCAAGGTTTGGACGCGTTTCAACAGCACGAAAAAACCAATGCCGCGCAGCCTTTGCCCGCTGGCCCGTTCAAACCATTGCTGCTAGCCCTGCAAGGCCTGCAGCGAGCAGGTACGCCGCACATGCGCATTCGCACCGCGCTGGTCACCGCACGCAGCGCGCCCGCGCACGAACGCGCCATTCGCACGCTGATGAACTGGAACATTGAAGTGGATGAAGCCATGTTCTTGGGTGGCCTTGAAAAAGGCGAGTTCTTGCGCGAGTTTGAACCCGACTTTTTCTTTGACGACCAAACCGGCCACATCGAGTCAGCCGCCCGTCACGTGCCCGCAGGCCATGTGGCCAGCGGCGTGCGCAACAGCAACACCGAAGTTTGAAAACACATGAACGCTTTTAAAACCGTCGCCAACAACGTGGCGACGAATTGGCAAAAAAGCCGCTTGCAACTCAGCCGTGTCTGGGCTTTGTCACTGCCCTATTTCAAGTCGGAAGAAAAATGGCGAGCCCGCTTGTTGCTGGCCGCTTGCGTGGGCTTGAACCTCGGCATGGTTTACATGATGGTTCTGTTCAACGACTGGAACCGCGTGTTTTATGACGCACTGCAAAACCGTGACGCCGCTGTGTTTTGGCATCAGCTCGGTGTATTCGCCATGCTGGCCACGTGTTTCATCATCGTGGCGGTGTATCGCTTCTACCTCACGCAGCTGCTGCAAGTGCGTTGGCGTGCGTGGATGACGCGCGACTACTTGCAACGCTGGCTCAAAGGCCATGTGTTTTATCAGCTGGAATTGCAGAGCAAGAACGGCACAGACAACCCAGACCAACGAATTCAAGAAGATGTGCAGCAGTTCACCGCGGACACGGTCAGCTTGTCACTCGGCTTGCTCGACGCATCGGTCACGCTGCTGAGCTTTGTGGGCATCTTGTGGGGCCTGTCTGGCGGCTTTAGTTTTGATGTGCTGGGCGAGACCTACAACATCCCAGGCTTCATGGTGTGGATGGCTTTGACCTACGCACTGGCGGGTAGCTTGATTGGTCATTTCATTGGCCGCTCGATGGCGTCACTCAACTTCACGCAGCAGCGACTTGAGGCAGACTTCCGTCACCACCTGATGCGCGTGCGCGAGTACAGCGAAGCCATTGCACTTGACCGTGGAGGCCGCGTGGAACGCTTGTCGCTGCAAGAGCGCTTTGCACTGGTGCTGGATAACTTCATGCGCTTGCTGCGCGTGCAAAAGCGCTACACCTGGTTCAACTCGGGCTATGGCCAAGCGGCGGTGGTGTTCCCCATGTTGGTGGCCTCACCGCGCTATTTCAGCGGGGCGATTCAGCTGGGTGAGTTGATGCAAATCTCTTCGGCATTTGGTCAAGTGCAAGAGTCGCTCAGCTGGTTCATCAGCAACTACAGCCGCTTGGCGTCGTGGCAAGCTACCACGCTGCGTTTGACAAGTTTTCAAGATCAGATGCTGGCCATCAAGGTGAACGAAGTCGCAGAACCCGCGGTTGCACCGCTGTCTTTCACGGGTGCGGCCCCCGTCACGCACACCGGCATCAACGCCCTGCACACCACACCCCTCACCATCTCGCTGCCCAATGGCGAGGTGTTGCTGGCCGACACATCGCTCAACGCCGCTGCTGGCGACACCGTGTTGATTCGCGGTCCATCGGGCTGCGGCAAATCCACCTTGCTGCGCGTGTTGGCAGGCATTTGGCCGCACGTCACCTCACCCACACATGACCGCCGTGGCGAGCCCATCACCTACGGCCCCGTGGTGTTGCCCGAACGAAGCGTGTTCATGCCGCAGCGCCCTTACTTCCCCGAAGGCACCTTGCGTCAAGCGCTGGCTTATCCAGACAGCGCCGAGCACTACACCGATGAAGCCTTGAAGAACGCGCTGTACGACGCACTGCTGCCTCACCTGGTGAACGACCTAGACGTGGCAGGCCAATGGACGCAACAGCTCTCAGGTGGCGAGCAACAACGCTTGGCTTTGGCGCGTGTGTTACTGAAGCGCCCACGTTGGGTGTTTGCTGACGAAGCCACCAGCGCACTCGACGAAGCAGCCGAGAAAACGCTGTACGAAAAGCTGTTGACGATGGTGCGCGAAGAAGGCGGTGGCTTGGTGTCTATCGCCCACCGTGCCAGCGTGGCCAGTTACCACGACACGGTGTGGCAGTTTGTGCCTGCGCCTGAAGGCAGCGCGGCCAAATTCATTCTTAACACTTAGGCCTTCCAGCGCTCCCAGCCCTTAGCGCGCAAATCACATGCAGGGCAGGTGCCACAGCCGTAGCCCCATGCATGGCGGTGCGTGCGGTCACCCATGTAGCAGGTGTGGGTGTGCTCGACGATGAGGTCCACTAACTGGTGGCCGCCATCGGCATAGGCTTTTTGGCCGAGGTCAAAGGCCAGTTGCCACGTTTGCGCTTTGTCGATCCACATCAAAGGTGTCTCAATCAACAAGCGGCGGTCCATGCCGAGCGACAACGCAATTTGCATGGCCTTCATGGTGTCATCGCGGCAATCGGGATAGCCCGAAAAATCGGTTTCGCACACGCCGGTGACGATGACATCCAAATCACGGCGATAGGCCAATGCAGCGGCGAGTGTGAGGAACAACAAGTTGCGTCCCGGCACAAAGGTGTTGGGCAAACCTGAGGCTTCCATCTTGAAAGCCATGTCGCGTGTGAGCGATGTTTCGCTCACTTGGCCCAACACGCCAAGGTCGAGCAAATGGTCTTCGCCCAACTTGTGTGCCCATTGTGGAAACTGCTCGCGCATTTGCGCCAACACTTGAATGCGGGCTTCTAGCTCCACCAAGTGGCGTTGGCGGTAGTCAAACGCCAAGGTCTCCACGCGCTCGTATTGCGCAAGCGCATGGGCCAAGCAGGTGGTGGAGTCTTGTCCGCCAGAGAACAAAACCAGGGCATTGCGGTGGATGGGGTGGCGAGCTTGCATAAACAATGAAGCGCAATTCAATGCGAAGAAGAGGAAGAAGGGGCTGCGTGCGACAGCTTGTCGGTCAACGCAATGGCCAAGGCGCTCAGCAAGAAGGTGATGTGGATGATGGTTTGCCACATCAAAACCTTCTCGTCATAGTTGGCCGCATTGATGAAAGTCTTGAGCAAATGGATGGATGAAATGCCAATGATGGCCATACCCAGCTTGACCTTCAACACCGAGGCATTCACATGGCTCAACCATTCCGGCTGATCCGGATGGTTTTCGAGGTACATGCGCGAGACAAAGGTTTCGTAGCCGCCCACGATGACCATGATGAGCAAATTTGAAATCATCACCACGTCAATCAAACCCAGCACTACCAGCATGGTGATGGACTCGCTCAGATGCGTGACGGTCATGCCGTTTTTGTAGCCAATGCTGGTGACCAAGGCATCCAGTGCCGCTTGGCTGCCAAACGCCGCCTCAATCAAATGCACCAACTCGACCCAAAAATGGAACACATACACGCCTTGCGCAGCAATGAGGCCCAAATACAAAGGCAGCTGCAACCAGCGGCTGGCAAAAATAAAACGGGGCAATGCAGGGGTTTGTTTCATACAGAACAATCTGGAGTGGAAGCACAAATTTTGCCTGAGCCCGCCTAAACTCTGACCATGCTTATACAAATTTTCTCCTTAGTTCTGCACTTCGCCGTTGGCCTGGTGGCTGGCACCTGTTTGCTGCGCATGTACATGCACTTGATGGGCATCAGCTTGTCGCGCAGCGGCGGTAGCCCACTGGCACCCTTTGTGTTCGCCATCTCCAATTGGATCGTGTTGCCTGTGCGCCGTTACGTGCCAGCACTGGGTCGCCTAGACACGGCGAGTCTGGTGGCTGCTTATGCGGTGCTGTTGGCCAAACACTCGCTGCTGTGGATCGTGGCGGGCGCCACGTCTGACTGGCTGGGTTTGTTTGTCAACGCGGGTTTTGAGTTGCTGAGCGTGATGTTGTCGAGCCTGATGTGGATGGTGATTGGCTACGCACTCATGTCATGGTTCAGCGCAGCTGCTGAAATTCGCTACCTGTTGGCGCAATTGATCGAGCCACTGCTCATCCCGATTCGCCGCGTGCTGCCACAGATGGGCGGGGTGGACTTGTCACCCATCGCGCTGTTGCTGTTGATTCAAATTGCTGAAATCGTGCTGCACGGCTTGCGTGCGCAAGTGGCTTTTTAAACGCATCCGAAAGAGGCTTGCATGTTGCTCAAACGTCCATGGCTGGTGATTGGTTTAGCCGCCGCCACCTTGCAACTGGCCTCTTTCAAAGTGGCCGCACAAAGCGCCGCTACGCCAGCTGTATTGCCAGCGGTAACCACCATCGCCGCGCTGGACGTGCCGCGTTACATGGGCACTTGGTATGAGATTGCCAAATTCCCCAACCGCTTCCAAGCCAAGTGTGTGGCCAACACGCGCGCGCAGTACTTGGCGCAAACCGATGGCTCGCTGCAAGTGCTCAACAGCTGTGCCACGGCTGACGGCAGCACCATTGACGCTCTGGGCAAAGCCATTCAAGTGGGTGCGGCCTCATCGCCTCAATTGCAAGTGCGTTTTGCGCCCGCCTGGCTGAGTTGGCTGCCACAGGTGTGGGGCGACTATTGGGTGATTGACCTCGATGCCGATTACCAACTGGCAGCCGTGAGTGACAGCAAGCGCGAGTACCTGTGGGTGTTGTCGCGCACACCGCAGGTCGATCCCAAAGCTTATGCAGCGCTGATCAACCGCCTGAAGGCTCAATACTTTGAGGTGCACAAACTCGAACGCACAGTTCAGGCGCCCGCCACACGCTAAAGAAACTGCGTGCGTTAGCCCTGGGTTTTTTGACGAATCTCGTACACGGTGAGCAGGCCTCCAGCGATGCCACTCAAGGCGATCAAAGCAATCCCCAGCAGCGACCCATGGTCTGGTACGTGGCCAAAGACCAACCAATCGCCCAACATGGCAAACGCAATTTGCGCATACATATAGGGCATCAAGGTACCGGCGGGCGAACGCTCAAACGCCAAGATCAGCAAGAAATGGCCAATGCAGCCAGACACGCCCATGAACACCAATTCCAGCAACACCTGCGTGTCGGTCACAGGCACCCAGAACCAATAGAGCGGCACGGAGGCCATCGCAGTACCGACCCACGTGGTGTAAAACTGGGTGGTCATCGCGTCTTCGGTGCGCGCCATCTTGCTGGTCAGCAATTGAAATGCCGCGTTCACAATGACCAAGGCAAGCGGAATGAGCAACGGCCAACCAAACACCTGCGTGCCGGGCCGCACGATGATGAGCGTGCCAATGAAGCCCGCGCACACCAAGATCACGCGCTGCGTGGACACATGCTCGCCCAACATGCGCGTGGCCAGCAGAGTGACCAACAAAGGCACCGTCATCACAATGGCCGTGAATTCACCCACAGGCATGAACTGCAAGCTCGCAAAAGCCAAGCCCGTGACAGAGACCAGCAACACACCCCGCGTGATGTGTTGACGCTGATTTTTGGTTTTAAAGACGTCCAAGCCTTTGATCGGCAACACCACGCCTGTGGTGAGCAAAGCCTGAAAAAAATAACGGGCCCACACTGCCATCAGCAACGGTACTTCTGTGGTCACCCGCTTGCTGGTGGTGTCCAGCGCTGCAAAGCACAGAACGGCGACCAGCAACAAACAAATGCCCATCCACGCGGTGTGCTTTTTTTGATGTGGCATCAGTACTTGGTTTTCGCGTGCCGCAAGTTGTTGCAGCGGTCGTGGCTGATGGCCAAGTTTTCTTGATGGCTGTTGCCGCCTTCGCTCAGCGGCTGAATGTGCTCTAGCGTGGCGTCGGCGTGCGCCACATGCTCCCCGCAGACCCAACACGGCACCACGCCATGCAATTGGCGCGATACCGTTTTGTAAATCTTGTCGCGGGTGAGCTTGAGCCGGCTCAAGGTGTTACTTGACCCAAGCGGTCAAGGTCTTGGCGTACGCGTCAAAGTCTTTGATGGGACGCTTGGCCACACCCGAGGCTTCGGCCGCACGTGCCACCGCAGGCGCGATGCGCTGGATGAGGCGTGTGTCGAATGGCTTAGGAATGATGTTGTCCACACCAAAAGACAAATCCAAACCGGGGTAAGCGGCTTGCACTTCGGCGGTCACTTCCAACTTAGCCAAGTCGGCGATTTCGCGCACGCAGGCAATCTTCATCTCTTCGGTGATTTTGGTCGCACCGCAATCCAAAGCACCACGGAAGATGTACGGGAAGCACAACACGTTGTTCACTTGGTTGGGGTAGTCAGAGCGACCCGTGGCGATGATGCAATCAGGGCGCACAGCTTTGGCCAACTCGGGGCGAATCTCTGGCTCGGGGTTGGCCAAGGCCAAAATGAGTGGCTTGTCGGCCATGGTCTTGACCATGTCTTGTGTCAACACACCGGGCGCAGAGCAGCCCAAGAACACATCGGCACCATTGACCGCATCGGCCAACGTGCGTGCGTCTGTGGTTTGTGCGAAACGGGCTTTGGATTCGTCATAGCCACCAGGGCGGCCTTCGTAAATCACGCCTTTGGAGTCGCACACGTAAATGTTGGCCGCTTTCACGCCCAAACCCAAGAACACATCCAAGCAAGCCAAGGCCGCAGCGCCTGCACCCGACACGGCCACTTTGATGTTGGCAATGTCTTTGCCCGCCAACTCTAGGCCGTTCAGCATGGCGGCTGCAGAGATGATGGCGGTGCCGTGTTGGTCGTCGTGGAACACGGGGATACTCATGCGCTCGCGGAGTTTTTTCTCGATGTAGAAGCACTCGGGGGCTTTGATGTCTTCGAGGTTGATGCCACCAAAGGTGGGCTCCATGGCGGCGATGATGTCGACCAATTTGTCGGCGTCGTGTTCGTCGAGTTCGATGTCAAACACGTCAATGCCTGAGAACTTTTTGAACAAACAACCCTTGCCTTCCATCACAGGCTTACCGGCCAATGCGCCGATATCACCCAAGCCCAACACCGCTGTGCCGTTGGTGATGACGCCCACCAAGTTACCGCGACTGGTGTATTCGTAAGAGAGCTGCGGGTCTTTTTCGATCTCCAAACAAGGGTACGCCACGCCAGGTGAATAGGCCAAGCTCAGGTCGTGCTGGTTGTCCAGCGGATGAGTGGGCTCCACGCGAATCTTGCCCTTGGTGGGCGAGCGGTGGTATTCAAGTGCGGCGGTGCGTAATTCTTGTTCTGCTGGGGTCATGAGATGTCCGAACTGTATTTTTCAAAAAGGGCTCATATCCTAACGCGCGTACCTTTCCTTAAAGCCTGAACGGGCAAATACATACACTTACCCCCTTCTGTTTACATCTGCTCCGCAAAGTTCCACATGCAAGCCCTGCTCAACGCCATTGCCAACATGGCCATGCCCAACGATGCACAACGCATCTTCCACGGCCGAGGTGGCTTGCATCCGGGCTGCGAGCAATGGGCGTTAGACGCTTTTCCCCCAGTGCTGGTGTTGACCAGTTTTCAAGCGGTGAGCGACGACGAACTTGCCACGATCGGTGTCGCGCTGTCGACACGCTGGGCGCTGATTGCGACCGATCAGCCACTCAACTGGGTGTTTCAATGCCGCGCTGAAGGTCACCTTGAAACCCGCTTGATGAGCGGCACGGTGCCTGACCCACATGTGGTGACAGAGAACGGTGCGAGCTTTCGCGTGCATGTGCTCAAGGGCCAAAACCATGGGTTGTTTCTCGACATGGCCCAAGGCCGCGAATGGGTGCGCACGTTGGTGCACAACTACGGCGCTGACCAGCCGCGCCTGAAAGTGCTCAACCTGTTTGCCTACACCTGCGCCTTCTCAGTGGTGGCCCTGCAAGCGGGAGCCAAGCAAGTGGTGAACGTGGACATGAGCCACGGCGCGATGGCGATTGGCCAACAAAACCATCCGCTGAACGGCATCAGCACAGGTGCCACTTTTTTGATGCACGACATCTTCAAAACGTGGGGCAAGATCACGCGCAGCGGTCCTTATGGACTTGTCATCGTCGACCCACCCAGCTACCAAAAAGGCAGCTTCATCGCAACCAAAGACTACGCCAAACTCATGCGCCGTTTGCCTGAACTGCTGGCCCCTGGCGGCTACGCGCTGTTGTGCTTGAACGCGCCAGAGCTGGGCCTGGACTTTTTGCAAGACCAAATGCAAGCGCTCGCGCCTGAGTTGAATTTTGTAGAACGCGTGGCCAACCCTGCAGCGTTTGCCGATGTATCACCTGAACGGTCGCTCAAAGTGTTGGCTTATCAAATGCCCGCTCTGCCTGCATCAGTGGAGAACGCTGCATGAGGTCTCACATCTCCATCGTCAACGTCGACAACTGCGACACCTGGACCCGCTATCGCAACGGCCTGTGCAGCACCTGTGCGGCCAACTGCTGCACCATGCCGGTGGAAGTGAAATTGCCAGACTTGGTTCGCTTAGAGCTGGTCGACCCGTTTGAAGCTGAACACGAAGAGCCCAAACAAATTGCCAAGCGCTTGCAAAAAATGGGCGTGATCGAGCACTTCAATTTCAAGAACAGCATCTTCACCCTGTCGCGTCGCGCCAATGGCGACTGCCAAAACTTGGATGCCAAAACACGCCGTTGCACCGTGTATGAAAAAAGGCCCAACACCTGCAGGCTACATCCGCAAGTGGGGCCACGCCCCGGCTATTGCCCTTATGGGGCTGTGCGCGCTTAATTCAACGCATCCAACAAGTCTTGCGTGTCGCGGATGATGGGCTGCGCCAGCTGCAACAGCAAATGCCCGTCTACTGCCTGCTGAGCCCATCGGTTTGAGGCCTCAAGCACGGGGTGCGTATTCAGATAGTCGGGCACTTCAAAGTCAGGCGTTTGCTGCTTGAACGCCACCAACATGCTGAGGTAGCCCGAGAAATACAAACTGAACATCAACGCATTGGCTGCTTCTTGGGAAATTTCACGGCGCCCCACCAGTTGCAAAAACAAAGCCTTGGAGGTTTCAATCGTGGGCAATTCACTGGCGCTGAGTTGAAACTCTTCGTCCAAGGTTTTGCAAGCCTTGTCCCATTGCGCTTGCGCGTCTGTCATTTGGTTCATCATGTTGATTGTTTGCTTAGGCCAGCATTGTGCCTTTGCACTTCTTAGCCCCGCAGCGACAGGCGTATTTGGCTTTGAGTTCGTCAGTCATTGGCTCGTCACTTACCAGCCCATAGTTGAACGTCAACTCTTCACCGCGCCATATTTGGCGACGTGTTTTGATAAACACACGTCCCTTCAATTCAACTGGCTCGCAGTTGGGGCGGCATGAGTGGTTGATCCAGCGCGAAGCATTGCCGCCGTATAGGCCGTCAATCACGCGTGCATCGTCGATGTGAAAGTAAAACGTGTGCTCGGGGTTGCTCGGGTCATGCGGGTGGCGGCGCAAGGCCTCGGCCATGGAAATGATCTCGCCCACGTATTCGATGACGGTTTCGCCTGCGGCCATGGGGCTCAGGGCGAACACGCCTTTGCCGTGCACACGCGACGTCAACACTTCGATCTTCAATGGATTCCCTTATCTGGTTATTACGAAGCGCCACAACGGTTTGCAGGTGCTCGCGCTATGCTCATGGTAGCCAATCCATTTTAGAAAACTGCCATGAACGTCAACGCCGATTTCACCCTCAAAGCCGTGATGGACACCTATGCGCTGGCTTGGGAACCGTCCCCCATGGCTGGCGTTGAACGACAACCGCTGGATCGAGTAGGCGATGAAGTGGCCAGAGCCAGCAGCATTGTTCGATATGCAGCAGGCTCAGGCTACAGCGCACACACACATGGTGGCGGCGAAGAAATACTGGTGCTCGACGGCGTGTTTTCAGACGAGCACGGCCACTACCCTGCTGGCACTTACCTGCGCAACCCGCCGGGCAGCACGCACACACCGTTCTCGACTGAAGGCTGCACCTTGTTTGTGAAACTGCGACAGTTCCACCCTGCCGATACAACACCGGTGCAAATCGACACCCTCACCGCGCCTTGGTACCCAGGGCTGGTGGCGGGTTTGTCGGTGATGCCGCTGCACGACTTTGATGGCGTTGGCACTGCGCTGGTGCGCTGGGCGCACAACACACAGTTCAACCCGCATGTGCATCCGGGCGGCGAAGAAATTTTGGTGCTCAAAGGCGTGTTTCATGACGAGCACGGTTCTTACCCGCAAGGCACTTGGATTCGCAGCCCACGCTACAGCCGTCATGCGCCGTTCACGCAGTCAGAGGGTGCGCTGATTTATGTGAAAACGGGGCATTTGGATGACCCACTGACAGCATAGGTTTCAAACCTGGTCATCTCGGGCAATCCTTGCCACGCTGAGCTTGAGGCCCAGCATGCCAAAAATGCGGTTCATGGTTTGCACACTGCCATCGCTGCGCTCTTGCTCAATGTCTTGCATGGTTCGGTATGCCACGCCAGACAATTTGGCCATCTCGGCGGTGGTGATACGCATGGTCTTTTTCAGATGGCGAACGGCCTGCGGTAGCGACCATTCGGGGTGAGCCAGTACATCGTCGATGGCTTGTTGGCGCAGATCAAGCTGCTGCGCCAAGGTGAGTGTGTTGAAACGTTTATCCATGCGCGTTCTTAAACCAATGCTGTCAGCTCTGTGGCACGCGCCGACACGTATGGGCGCAGATGCCTAAACACTTGCGGCTCTAGCCCCATGGCGTCGCCAACAGCCGCGATGTGCTCTAGCGCGGGCACCATGGCCTTGAGTCCTTCGACCAATGGCGCACGTTGTACCAACGGTGGGACTTTTTTTCGCTGCCCGCGCTGGACTTGCTCGCCCAACTCGCACACCCGGTCTAGCACACGCCCCCAATTGGGTTGTCCGCCATCGTTACCTTCCCAACGAATGCGCCGCGCAATGCCATCGGGGTGCAGATACATGGGCGCGAAATCGTACAAGGGCGTGAGGGCAATATGCCCATTGAAATTCCGTTGCACAGCGGTGTTGCGTGCGTGGTTGTCTTTGTTACCCAAAGCCAAATTCACCACATCACGCTTGATGTACTCCAGCACTTCCGCTTGTGGATCGGTGCAATGACGCAGCAGTGCCACACACACTTGGTCATGCGTGGGCACAGACTCGAAGCCGGGCATACCGGTCAGCGTGGCAATACTTTCTTGCGCCAAACGCTGCACTTGGTCACCTTGCATGACACGGTCAAAACGAGGGATGAACAATGCCCGCTCGCGCAACACCAACGGCGCATGCACACGCAAACCCAACTGCTGTGCCAGTGTCATGTAAGACGCCTCATGTCGCAGGATGCTGGCCAACTGCCTGTCTGTGCCGCGTCCAAACTTGACGATGTAGTGCTGCACGGCCTGCTCATCTGGCAGGGTGTGGTCGAGGTACAGCAAGCCATCTTTGGCTCGGGTCAGCAACACCTTGGGCCACTCGCCTTGCACACCCGAAGAACCCGCCACAAACAAACCATACGAGGCGAGGTATTCAGAAAACTCGTCGCCGCGCTGCGCCACCTCTTGGTCGGTAAAGCCGCGCGTGGCACCCGCATGCGCGTCAAGCCATTGGGCGGCCTCTTTGACCCGCAAATGACCAATCGGGTTACCAGCGCCAGCCATCAGCAACTGCCAATCGGCAGGCACACCAGCGGTAGGCGACAGCCCGATGCGTTGCAACAACTCTTGCCGGCCAAAGCCTTGCGGCAGCATGTCAATCAAGAACACGGGCCAATGGTTGAGCTGCAAAGGCTCAAGCCCGACAGACCAACCAGCGCAGAGTGCGTGTGCATCTGTGGCACCTGCGTGAGCAAACGCCCAGTCCATCGCATAACCAGAATAGGTTTTGGCCTTCCACCCATCCGCCACATCGCCACTCAGGCGGACAGTGGCAACGTCGTGCCATGTGCCTTGGGCGTGCAATTGGAGTGTGCATATGTCATTCATATGCACGAAATTTTACATATATTAACCAATAAATCAAGTATTGATCGTACAGTTTTCCGTGCTTTTATTCAACAGTGACGCTCTTTGCTAAATTACGCGGCTTGTCCACATCAGTCCCCCGCGCACACGCCGTGTGATAGCTCAGCAACTGCAACGGCACCACATGCAAGATGGGTGAAAGCACGCCATAGTGTTCGGGCATGCGAATGACGTTCACGCCTTCGCTGCTTTCAATCTTCGTGTCGCCATCGGCCAGCACATACAGCACGCCACCACGGGCACGGACTTCTTGCATGTTGCTCTTGAGCTTTTCTAGCAAGGCGTCGTTAGGCGCCACCGTCACCACTGGCATGGCGCTGGTGACCAAGGCCAAGGGGCCGTGCTTCAACTCACCCGCAGCATAGGCCTCGGCATGGATGTAGGTGATTTCTTTGAGCTTCAACGCACCTTCCAGCGCAATGGGGTAATGCGTACCACGACCCAAGAACAAAGCGTTTTCTTTGCTGGCAAATTCTTGCGACCACGCGATGAGCTGCGGCTCTAGCGCCAGCACGGCTTGCAGCGCTGCGGGCAAGTGGCGCATGGCTTTGATGTGCGCAGCCTCTTCTTCATCACTCAAACGGCCTTTGGTTTGCGCCAAGGCCAAGGTGAGCAAGAACAAACCGGCCAGCTGCGTGGTGAAAGCTTTGGTCGATGCCACGCCAATCTCTGCGCCTGCGCGGGTGACGTAGGCCAGCTTGCACTCGCGCACCATGGCGCTGGTGGACACGTTGCAAATGGTGAGCGTTTTATCCATGCCCAAACCTTGCGCGTGACGCAGTGCGGCCAAGGTATCGGCCGTCTCGCCCGACTGGCTGATGGTGACCACCAAGCTGTTGGGGTTGGGCACCGATTCGCGGTAGCGGTACTCGCTGGCAATTTCCACTTGGCAAGGAATTTTGGCAATCGCTTCAATCCAATACTTGGCCACGCAGCCGCTGTAGTAGCTGGTACCGCAGGCGAGGATGAGCACGTTGTCGACGGCTTGAAACACGCGATGAGCGCTTGCGATCGTTTCACCGTTATCGCCGACGCCATCGAACAATTCAGGCGTGATGCCCTCAATGCCTTCGAGCGTGTCGGCAATGGCGCGCGGTTGCTCGAAGATTTCTTTTTGCATGTAATGGCGGTAAGGGCCTAACTCGGCTGCGCCGCTGTGCGCTTGCACAGTTTTGACTTCGCGTGTGACGGCTTTGTGGTGGCGGTCTTGCACCCAATATTTGCCGATTTGAATGTCCACCACATCGCCCTCTTCGAGGTAGACGATTTGGTCGGTCACGCCAGCCAAGGCCATGGCATCGCTGGCCAAAAAAGTTTCGCTGTGCTCTTTGCCCACACCCAAGATGAGCGGCGAGCCTGCGCGTGCGCCGATAACGCGGTGGGGTTCGTCTTTGTGAAACACGGCAATGGCATACGCGCCATGCAGCTGAACGATGGCCGCTTTGACGGCCTCAAACAAATCGCCGTTGTAGAGGCTGTCCACCAAGTGGGCAATGACCTCGGTGTCGGTTTGGCTCAAGAACTCGTAGCCCTTGGCTTGCAATGCAGCGCGCAGCTCGTCATGGTTTTCGATGATGCCGTTGTGCACCAGTGCCACGCGGCCCACCTTGTTAGGCACATCGCCTGTGTACACACCAGCGCCAGCACCTGTGCCGTGGCTGAAGTGGGGATGCGCGTTGTGCACCGCAGGCGCACCGTGCGTGGCCCAGCGTGTGTGGGCAATGCCAATGCCGCCTTCGATGTGATCAGCCTTGACTTGGTCCATCAGCTCAGACACGCGTGCCGTGCTGCGCGCACGCTGCAAGCCGCCCTGCTTCGCACCCAAGCTGGCCGAATGCACCGCCACGCCGCATGAGTCATAGCCACGGTATTCCAGTCGCTGCAAGCCTTGCACGAGGATGGGAACGATGTTGCGGGTAGAAACGGCGCCGACGATGCCACACATAAAGAGCACTCCTAAATTGGGTTGCCTAGATATTAAGCAGCCTTAAAAGAAATTTCTTGTTTATTTTTTGTAATATTTGAACGAAAATTCCACCAATAACTTATTTTGGAATTTAATTTCAATTAATTGTGATTTATGAAACAAGAATTTCTAGATGAGACCGATCTGAAGCTGCTAGACGCCTTGCAGCACGACGCCACACTCAGCAACGTGGCCTTGGCTGAGCGCTTCAAAATTTCACCGCCCACCTGCCTGCGCCGCGTCAAGCGGCTGACAGATGAGGGCTGGATAGAGCGACAAATCGCGGTGCTGAGCTCCGACAAGTTGGGCGAAGCACTAGGGCACGGCCTGACCGCTTTGGTGGAAGTGACGCTAGACGCACAAGGCGCAGAGCACCTAGACGCATTCGAACAACGCGCCTGCGCAGACGACACCGTGCAGCAATGTTGGCGCGTATCACCAGGGCCAGACTTTGTGTTGGTGGTGCAAGCGGCAGACATGCCCGACTATCTGGCCATCACGCAACGACTGCTCACGCAGGATGCGAATGTGCGTAATGTGAAAGCGTTTTTTGCGACCAAGCGGGCTAAGTTCACCAGCACTTGGCCGGTGTTGCGCAACGAATAAAAAAGGCAGCCTAGGCTGCCTTTTTCGTTTTAAGCCTTCGGCTTTTTCTCAGGCCGCTTGTAGTTAGCAATGCTGATCTGCTTGCCACGCGCCACACTCAGAGCGCCTACCTCGGTGCTCTTGGTAATGGTTGAGCCACCGCCCACTGTGCCGCCAGCACCAATGGTGACGGGGGCCACCAACACACAGTTGCTGCCCACATGCACATCGGCTTCGATGACGGTGCGGTGCTTGTTGGCCCCGTCGTAGTTGGCGGTGATGCTGCCTGCGCCGTAGTTGACGCGTTCGCCCACGGTGGCGTCGCCCAAGTAGGCCAAGTGGTTGGCTTTTGCGCCCTTAGCCATGGTGGAGTTTTTGACTTCCACGAAGTTGCCAATGTGCACTTCGGCGGCCAGCTGTGCGCCAGGGCGCAAGCGGGCGAATGGGCCGATCAATGCGCCCTCGCCCACGCTCACTCCCAGCTTTTCGCCGTCGATGTGTGTGAAGGGGTGAATCACTGCGCCGGCTTCAATGGTGCAGTTGGCAATGACGCAGTTCGCACCAATCTTCACGCCTTGGCCCAAGGACACATTGCCTTGGAAAATGCAGTTCACATCAATCTCAACGTCTTGCGCGCAGCTCAAGTGGCCGCGCACATCAAAGCGTGCGGGGTCGATGATGCGTACGCCGTCGGCCATAAAGGCATGGGCTTGGCGCAGCTGAAACGCGCGCTCTAGCTCGGCCAGTTGTGTGGGGCTGTTGACGCCCGCCACTTGAGCAGCATCTGAAATTTTGTGGGCGACCACCGGCACGCCATCGGCCTCGGCGAACTTGACCACATCGGTCAGATAAAACTCTTGCTGTGCGTTGTTGTTATCCAAGCGCGCAAGCCAAGGCTTGAGCAACTTGGCGGGCACGGCCATGATGCCGCTGTACACCTCGTTGATCGCGCGTTGTTCGTCGTTGGCATCTTTGTGCTCCACGATGGCATGCACTTGGCCGCTGGGGCTGCGCACGATTCGGCCGTAGCCTGTGGGGTCGGCAAAGTCGATGGTGAGGAGTGCCAGTTGTTTGCCGTCGCACAAGTCGAGCAAGGCTTGCAGTGTGTCCGCTTGCGTCAAAGGCACATCGCCTGACAACACCACCACCACGCCGTCGTCGGCCAACAAAGGCACGGCTTGTTGCACAGCATGGCCAGTGCCGAGCTGTGGCATTTGGCGGGCGAATTGCAAGTTGTCTGCGGCGTTGGCGGCCAACAAAGCGGGTTCGACTTGCTCTGCGCCATGACCAGTGATGACGATGGTGTGGCGCGCCTTCAACATGCGTGCGGTATCAATCACGTGCTGGACCAAAGCCTTGCCCGCTAGACGGTGCAAAACCTTAGGCATACTGCTCTTCATTCGGGTGCCCTTACCGGCAGCCATGATCACCACATCCAAAGCCTTCATGTCATTCATCCTTATCTTGCAAAGAATTATCCGCCATGCCTCTTTTGGTTTTGCACTGGCGGCACTCGTGGGTTTGAACGGTTGCAGCACCATCAAGCTGGTCTATAACCAAAGCGACGATCTGATTTATTGGTGGCTAGACAGCTATGCCGATTTTCAAGGCGAGCAAAAGCAATTCACCCGCGATGCGCTGACCGATTTGCAACGCTGGCACCGCCAGCAGCAACTGCCCGAATACGTGACCTTGCTCAAACGCATGCAAGCCATGGCGCCGAATGACATCACGCCCGCGCAAGTGTGTGCAGTGACCGAGGATATGAAAAGCAGCTTTGTCACCCTGCTGCGCTTTGTAGAACCCGCCAACGCGAAGCTGGCCACGCAGCTCAAGCCCGAACAGCTGCGCAACATTCGCCAACGCTTTGACAAGACCAACAAAACTTGGAAAGAGGATTGGCTAGACCCGAACGCCGAAGACCGTTTGCGTTTTCGCACCAAGCAAGCCACCAACCGCCTGGAAGACTTTTACGGCCACCTCGACAAGCCGCAACGCGATGTGCTGCATAAGTGGCTGAGTGAATCCATCTTCGACCCTAAACTGAGCTATGCCGAGCGAGAGCGCCGCCAAGCCGACAGCATGCAAACCTTTCAGCGCATGGCCCAAGAAGGCAGCGCCACGGCGCAAGCGCAAAGCATGTTGCGCGGTTTGACCGAACGCAGCTTTAACTCACCCAATGAGCGCTACCGCGCCTACAACCGCGAACTGTGGAATGAAAACTGCGATGGCTTTGCCAAGCTGCATAACAGCACCACGCCAGCTCAACGCCAGCGCATGCTGGAAGCACTGCGTGGCTACGAAGCTGATTTCAAAGTTTTGATGGCGCAAAAGTAAGCGCCCTAAGCCAAATGAGGCTTAACCCATCGGCCAAACCACCCCGTTGTCGTTAAGCAGCGCATCCAGCGGCATGTCATGCGCCTCGGGCATCAAGTCAGGCAAAAAGCCGTGGGTAAAGCCCAAGCCTGCCGTGAACGGCTTGGGCTGCAAGGTGGCCAAAGTGCGGTCATAAAAACCACCGCCATAGCCCAATCTAAATCCACCCGGCCCATAGCCCACGCAGGGAACAAACAACAAAGTGGGCACGATCACTTCGGTGTCTTTGGGTTTGGGAATGCCATAAGCATCTTCTTCCATCGGGCAGCCTGGGTACCACGCATGAAAGGTGAGTGTTTTGTGGGCCTTGTCCACCACGGGCAAACCAATGCGGCGGCGCTGTGGTTCGTCCAACAACTCGCCGTCTTCTTTCCAGCGGTGCAAGGCAGGCAGTGGGTCAAACTCGCCCTTGATGGGCCAATAAGCACCAATCACCGTGTCGGGTCGGTTGAACAACCAAATGCGCATCACGCGCTGCAACATGTCGGCCCGTTCCAGCCTATCGGGCATGTTCAAACGCTCTTCAATGAGCTGCTGGCGCAAGGTTTTTTTGTCCACAGATAATCAAGCCATGAAATTTCGAGTCATTGTGTCATTGTTTGCCAGCGTTTTCCTTGCGTTTGGTGCCGTTCAACCCAGCTTAGCCGCGCCCTCGGCCAACAACGCGCAGGCCGATACGGTCATCACCGACATGGCCCAAGCCTTCAAGCGCGGCGACCGCAAGCGCCTGAGCGCCCTGCTGCCCCAAGCCAAAGGCCACACGCTCGAGCCTTGGGCTGCGTATTGGGAACTCAAAGCACGCTTAGACGAAGCCTCTTCACAAGAAGTGCGCGCCTTCTTTACCCGCTACCCCGCCACCTACCAAGAAGACCGCTTGCGCAACGACTGGCTGCTTCTCTTGGGCCAACGCCGCGACTGGACCACGCTCAGCGACGAACACCCCCACTACCGCATGCGCGATGACCGCGAACTGCGCTGCTACTTTTTAACGATTGAGTTGCTCGAAAAAGGCCCACAAGCCAGCGCATCCATTGCCGATGAGGTACGCAAAAACTGGATGGGCATGAAAGAGGCCGACGACGGCTGCACCTTGGCCGCTGACCGTCTGTACTTCACCAAGCAATTCACCGCGCTCGACATTTGGCGCAAAGCCCGATTGATGGTGGAACACAACCGCCCACGCACCGCACGCAACGCCGTACAAATCGTGGCACCCGACGCCGCCAACGTGGTGCCCGACGCCATCAACAACGCAGAAAAGTTTTTGGCCAAGCACATCGCCGCACCGCAGAAAGTGCGCCAAGAGTTGGTCGTCATGGCCCTCATCAAAGTAGCCACCAGTGATGCCGACAAAGCCGACAAACTGATGCGCAACAAGTGGCAGCCTTACCTCACCACCGAAGAGCGCCATTGGGTGTGGGGCGTGATTGGCCGTCAATCCGCCATGCGCCTGGATGACGACGCGCTCACACACTTCGCCCGCGTGTCGCACGACAAAGACCTCAACGACGACATGTTGGGCTGGAAAGCTCGCGCCGCCTTGCGCGCTGGCAATACGCCCAAATGGCCCGTGGTGGAAAGTGCCATCAGCCACATGAGTGCTGAGGCACGCAAAGACCCTACGTGGGTGTATTGGTACGCCCGTGCCTTGCTGGCCCGCAAAAAAGTAACGCCGCAAATTCAACAAGAAGCCAATGCCATGCTCGAAGGCATTGCAGGCGTGCGCGGTTTTTACGAGCAACTCGCCCTCGAAGAACTGGGCCGCAAAGTGAGCGCACCCGCACGCCCACCGGCACCTACCGCTGAAGAAATGGATTCGGCCCGCCGCAACCCATCGCTACAACGCGCGCTCTACGCCATTGGTATGGGCTTGCGCTCTGAGGGCGTGCGCGAATGGAACTACGCCACCAACCTCGTCAACGCCGAAGGCAAAGCGGGCATGATGAGCGACCGCGAACTGCTGGCCGCTGCGCAAGTCGCCTGCGACAACCAAGTGTGGGATCGCTGCATCAACACCAGCGAACGCACCCGTGCCGCCATCGACTTTGAGCAACGCTTCCCCATGCCGCACAAAGACGCCGTCATTGCGCGCGCCAAAACCATCAACCTCGACCCCGCCTATGTGTATGGTTTGATTCGCCAAGAAAGCCGCTTCGTCACCGATGCACGCTCACACGTGGGTGCCTCGGGTCTCATGCAAGTTATGCCCGCCACGGCCAAGTGGACGGCACGCAAAATTGGTTTGACTGGCTTCACACCCGACCAAATCAGCGACCGCGACACCAACATCGCCATCGGCACCGGCTACTTGAAACTGGTGCTCGACAGCTTTGAAGGTTCCATGCCCTTAGCTGCCGGCGCGTACAACGCAGGCCCCAGCCGCTCACGCCGCTGGCGTGCCCCCAACGACGGCACCGGCCCCGTACTGGAAGGCGCCATCTGGGCAGAGAACGTGCCTTTTAATGAGACGCGCGACTATGTGAAAAAAGTGTTGTCCAACACCACCAACTACGCCGCGCTCATCACAGGCCAGCCGCAGTCGCTCAAAGCCAAGCTAGGGCTGGTGGGGCCGCGCTCGGTGTCAGCACCGGCTGAGAATTTGGATTTACCTTGATGTGTTGAGCTTTTGCTGAAGACATAAAAAAACGCCTTGCAGTGCAAGGCGTTTTTGGTGGTGCTAACTTGGCTTAGAAACGGTAGCCAGCTGAGACACCAAAGCCTTTAGCTGTGCCGCCATCTTTCTTAGAGAACACCATGTAATCGGCTTGAGCGTACCAATCTTTGTTGATTTGAGTTTGGAAGCCTGCACCATAAGACACAGAATTCACAGTGTCACCAGTCGCACTGATGTTGCCAACAGAGGCAGTCAACTTTGCACTCGTGTAGCCAATACGAGCAAACACTTCTGTGTCTTTAGCCACTTCAAATTTAGGTTTCAGGTACACGCCATAGCCAGAAACAGCAACATCTACATCTACATTGGTGTTGGTGTTGGTGTTGAGCACTTTTACGCTGTCCTTGGATGCGGTAAAAACATACACACCTTCAACAGCCAAATTGTTGTTGATGTTCTTACCTAAGGTAAGACGCGCGGCCACAGGCGTAATGTCTGTTGTTCCACCAGTAATCTTCATTGGCATCAAACCACCTTCAACATAGAAGTCTTTTGGTGCAGATTGAGCGCTAGCCACACCGGCCGTAGCTACCAAGACGAGAGAAGCCAACACGCGGCTGATCGTTTTCATAAATATCCTTAACTTTAAAATTTGGCAATTTGCCAAGGTTCGTAAATTCACCCACTTATGTGAGTGCGCAACCCACACCGAATTAACACTATGGTATGCACTTATGATTGTATTTAATTTTTTAACTAATTAATACTATAAATTATTAAGTACTCAATTGCGGTCTGTGTTTAGGCACAGGCGACTCGAAAAGCACCGCGCAAATGATGCTTTTTAATGGTCAAGCTCTTGAAATTGCCCTGAATGACCTAAAATTAGCACTCAATGATGGCGAGTGCTAACAGCACCCCGTCAGTGGCTTTCCCGGCGCTCAGACTGTCTGAGCGCTTTGCTTTCAAACCCTTAGCTCTTATTTGGAGATGCAATGAAACTTCGTCCTCTCGGCGACCGCGTGATCGTGAAACGTATCGACAGCGAAACAAAAACTGCCTCAGGCATCGTGATTCCTGACTCAGCTGCTGAAAAGCCTGATCAAGGTGAAGTCTTGGCCGTCGGCCCAGGCAAGACCAACGACAAAGGCGAGATCAAAGCCTTGTCTGTCAAAGTCGGCGACCGCGTGTTGTTCGGCAAGTACAGCGGCCAAACCGTCAAGGTGGCTGGCGACGAACTGTTGGTCATGAAAGAAGAAGACCTGTTCGCTGTTGTCGAATAAGTTCACGAATTCAGAAATTTAAGGAAATATCAAAATGGCAGCAAAAGACGTAATTTTCGGCGGCGAAGCCCGCGCACGCATGGTTGAAGGCGTGAACATTTTGGCCAACGCGGTCAAAGTGACTTTGGGCCCTAAGGGTCGTAACGTGGTGTTGGAGCGTTCTTTCGGCGCCCCTACCGTGACCAAAGACGGCGTGTCTGTGGCCAAAGAAATCGAACTCAAAGACAAGTTGCAAAACATGGGCGCTCAGATGGTCAAGGAAGTTGCTTCCAAGACTTCTGACAACGCTGGTGACGGCACAACAACCGCTACCGTGTTGGCTCAAGCAATCGTGCGCGAAGGCATGAAGTACGTTGCCGCCGGCATGAACCCCATGGACTTGAAGCGCGGTATCGACAAAGCAGTTGCAGCTTTGATCGAAGAGTTGAAGAAAGCCACCAAGGCAACTACAACCACCAAAGAAATCGCTCAAGTCGGTTCTATCTCTGCTAACAGCGACCACAGCATTGGCGAAATCATCGCTAACGCCATGGAAAAAGTGGGCAAAGAAGGCGTTATCACTGTGGAAGACGGTAAGTCATTGAACAACGAACTCGACGTTGTGGAAGGCATGCAATTCGACCGCGGCTACCTGTCTCCTTACTTCATCAACAGCCCAGAAAAGCAAGCTGCTTTGTTGGACAACCCATTCGTGTTGTTGTTTGACAAGAAGATCAGCAACATCCGCGACTTGTTGCCTACATTGGAAGCCGTTGCAAAAGCTGGCCGTCCTTTGTTGATCATTGCTGAAGAAGTTGAAGGCGAAGCCTTGGCTACTTTGGTGGTGAACACCATCCGTGGCATCTTGAAGGTTGTGGCTGTCAAGGCTCCAGGCTTCGGCGATCGTCGCAAAGCCATGTTGGAAGACATCGCCATCTTGACCGGCGGCAAAGTGATTGCTGAAGAAGTCGGCCTGACCCTCGAAAAAGTAACTTTGGCTGACCTCGGCCAAGCCAAGCGCATCGAAGTGGGCAAAGAAAACACCATCATCATCGACGGCGCTGGTGCAGCTGCTGACATCGAAGCCCGCGTCAAACAAGTGCGCGTGCAAATTGAAGAAGCCACATCTGACTACGACCGCGAAAAACTGCAAGAGCGCGTGGCCAAGTTGGCTGGCGGTGTTGCCGTGATCAAGGTGGGCGCTGCCACCGAAGTCGAGATGAAAGAAAAGAAAGCCCGCGTGGAAGACGCATTGCACGCCACTCGCGCTGCTGTGGAAGAAGGCATCGTGGCTGGCGGCGGCGTGGCTTTGCTGCGTGCTCGTCAAACTGCTGGCACCATCAAAGGTGACAACGCTGACCAAGACGCCGGTATCAAACTGGTGTTGAAAGCCATCGAAGCCCCTTTGCGCGAAATCGTTTACAACGCTGGTGGCGAGCCATCCGTTGTGGTGAACGCAGTGTTGGCTGGTACAGGCAACTACGGCTTCAACGCAGCGAACGACACCTACGGTGACATGATCGAAATGGGCATCTTGGACCCAACCAAAGTGACACGCACTGCTTTGCAAAACGCAGCGTCAGTGGCTAGCTTGATGTTGACCACCGAGTGCATGGTTTCAGAAGCACCAAAAGACGAAGCCGGCGGCGGCATGCCTGATATGGGTGGCATGGGCGGCATGGGTGGTATGGGCGGCATGGGCATGTAATTGCCTCGCTGCTTTGCCTGAGCACTTCGGTGCTCTTGCCAAACAAAAAAGCCCCGTAATTACTTGCGGGGCTTTTTTCCGTCTCTACTCAGCATGCTTAGTGCATCAATGCTTCAAGCTTGACCGCATCCACACAGAACGCGCGAATGCCTTCAGCCAACTTCTCTGTGGCCATGGCATCTTCATTCATTGCATAACGGAACGACGCCTCGGTGTGATGCACAGCTGGCAAGTCCAGCTGCAATGCAGCCGATGCACTGAGGGCTTGCGTTAACGGCTCGTTGCTAGCGCCCAACTGCGCCAGCAACTCAGGCGCAATGGTCAGCAAATCGCAACCTGCCAACGCGGTGATTTGCCCCACGTTTCTAAAGCTCGCGCCCATCACCTCAGTCTTGATGCCGTGGCGTTTGTAATGGTTGTAAATCGCACGGACTGACTTGACACCGGGGTCGTTGGCATTGGCGTTGTCAGCTTCGATCCACGCACTGCCTGCAGACTTTTTGTACCAGTCGTAAATGCGGCCCACGAAGGGGGAAATGAGTTGCACCTTCGCATCACCACACGCCACCGCTTGGGCGAATGAGAACAGCAAGGTCAGGTTGGTGCGAATGCCTTCACGCTCTAGCTCGGCAGCGGCTTGAATGCCTTCCCAAGTGGACGCGATTTTGATGAGCACGCGCTCGCGCTTCACACCTTGCGCCTCGTACAAGGCCATGATGCGTTTGGCGCGAGCCACGGTGGCTGCTGTGTCAAAGCTCAAACGGGCATCCACTTCGGTGGACACGCGGCCGGGAATGGTGGCCAAAATCTCGCAGCCGAAGCGCACCAACAAACGGTCGATCTGCGCGTCCATGGACTCGTTGCCGTGAGCAGCCACGGTGTCTTTGAGCAGGGGCAAGTATTCGGGCTTTTGCACCGCTTTGAGAATCAGCGATGGATTGGTGGTGGCGTCTTGCGGCTGGAACTGGGCGAGTTGCTTGAAGTCGCCAGTGTCGGCCACGACGGTGGTGAATTGCTTGAGGGCGTCGAGTTGGTTCATGCTGTGATTATCCTGTGCTCGCGCAAGCGCCGCGGTTCGCGCTACAGTCTCATTCATGCAATCTTTCACACCTCAAAAAATTCTGGTTCTCGGTGGCTCCGGCTTTGTGGGCCGTCATGTGTGCTCACGCCTCAGCTTGCAACACCACCAAGTGACCGTGCCCACGCGCCGCCTGCCCGCACGACATATTCAAATGATGCCCGGCGTGACGGTGGTGCAAGCCGACGTGCATGACGCCAAGCAGCTGCAAACCTTGGTGCATGGTCATGATGTGGTGATCAACCTCATTGCGATCTTGCATGGCACAGAAGAAGAGTTCGCCCACGCCCACGTCACCCTGCCTGCCAACTTGGCACGCGCGTGTCATGCGGAGAACGTCACACGCCTGATTCACATCAGCGCTTTGGGTGCCGATGTGCATGGACCATCCATGTACCAGCGCAGCAAAGCGCGCGGCGAATTGGCGCTGCTGGCAGCCGCTGAAAAAACGCCACTGGGTTTGACACTGCTGCGCCCCAGCGTGATCTTTGGCAAGGACGACCAGTTCATCAACCTGTTTGCCAAGCTGCAAAAGGTGTTCCCCGTCATGCCACTGGCCGGCGCACACACGCGCTTTCAGCCGGTGTGGGTGCACGACGTGGCGCAAGCCATCGTGCATTGCGTCAACACCTCCAGCACCGAAGGCCAGGTGTATGAACTTTGCGGCCCCGACATCCTCACGCTGACTGAGCTGGTGCAGCTCGCTGGCCGTTGGGTGGGCAAAGAGCGCCCCGTCATCTCGCTGCCCTATGCCATCGGTTGGTTGCAAGCGCTGCTGATGGAGTTTGCGCCGGGCCCCACCTTGATGAGCCGCGACAACCTCGACTCGATGAAAGTCAACAACATCGCGACCCCGCATGCGCTTGGCTTGCGTGCGTTGGGCATTCCTGAGCCCAAGTCCATCAAACGTTTGTTTGTGGCAGGTCACTGATGAAGATCTACCTGGTCGGCGGTGCAGTGCGCGATGCCCTGATGGGCCTCGACGGATCTGACCGCGACTGGGTGGTGGTGGGCGGCACGCCAGAGGCTTTGGTAGCGCAGGGCTATCAGCCCGTGGGCAAAGACTTTCCGGTGTTCTTGCATCCCGACACGCACGAGGAATACGCCCTCGCCCGCACCGAGCGCAAAACCGCACGCGGCTATCACGGCTTTGCAGTGCATGCGTCACCCAACGTGACGCTGGAAGAAGACCTCGCACGACGCGACCTGACCATCAACGCCATCGCACAAGACGGTGACACCTTGATTGATCCCTACGGTGGTCAACGCGACATCACCGCAAAAGTGCTGCGCCACGTGACCGAGGCCTTCCGCGAAGACCCTGTGCGCATCTTGCGCTTGGCCCGATTTGCGGCACGCTTTGCTGACTTCACCGTGGCGCCTGAGACGATGACGCTCATGCGAGAGATGGTGTCCGAGGGCGAGGTGGATGCATTGGTGAGCGAACGCGTGTGGCAAGAGTTATCACGCGGCCTCATGGGCGCAAAGCCATCGCGCATGTTGCAAGTGCTGCGCGAGTGCGGTGCTTTGCAACGCCTGCTGCCAGAAGTCGATAAGCTCTACGGCGTGCCGCAACGCGCCGAATACCACCCCGAAATTGACACCGGCATTCACCTAGAAATGGTGCTGGATGCATCGGCCCGCATGAACGCGCCGCTCGAAGTGCGCTTTGCTTGTTTATGCCACGACCTCGGCAAAGGCACCACGCCTGCCGATGTGTTGCCCCGCCACATTGGCCACGAGCAACGCAGCGAAAAACTCACCCGCGCACTGTGCACACGTTGGCGCGTACCTGTGGAATGCAAAGAACTGGCCGAACTGGTGGCACGTGAACACGGCAACATTCATCAGAGCTTGGGCTTTGGTGCAGAGGCTGTGTTGCGACTATTGGTGCGGTGTGATGCTTTGCGGCGACCTGAGCGGTTTTTGCTGGCACTACAAGCGTGTGAGTGTGATGCGCGTGGACGATTGGGCAAAGAGGACGAGACTTATGCGCAAGGGCCTCGCTTAGCGTTGTTGTTGAAAGCAACTCAATCCGTCGATAGTGCAGCGGTGAGTGCGCAGGCTTTGCAAGACGGACTTAATGGGCCGGCTGTAGGAGCGCGTATGGATGCTGCGCGGTTAGCGGCTATTGCTGCTGCGCTTTAAAGCACCTTAGAAATTCCAGCACACACCAGACTGAGAATGATCGTAGAAGCCAGCGGAATAAATATCTCGCGCCCAAAAATCTTGAAACGAATATCCCCAGGCAAGCGACCAAAGCCCAGCTTTTGAAGCCAAGGCGTCACCGCGTTGATCAGCAGCAACGCAACAAAAACAACAATGAGCCAGCGTGTCATAAGGCGACTTACAACGCGTAAGTGCGGTCACCTTGCGCAAAGCCCATGGGCTCCCACTCGGTCGTGCCTAAAGCCACCACTTTGAACAACTCACCCATTTCGTGCTCGGTGATCAGCTTTTGCGCCATGCTTTTTTCGTCGAGTGGCGCATCCACCAACGGCGGCAACAAGCCGCAGTTGATCAAGAAATGCGCTTGGGTGGTGTAGCCCAACACATTGAGGCCAGCATCTTGTGCGGCCAGCGCCACGCCGGTGAAGTTGACGTGCGCGGTGATGTCTTTTCGGCCCACATCTGCCAGCGGATCTGAATCCGCTTTGTGCAGCTGGTGGCACATCAGCGTGCCCATGCTGCGCTGGGGGTGGAAGTATTCGCTCTCGGGAAAACCGTAGTCAATGAGGAACGCCGCACCACCTTTGCCTGTGGCTGCCTCGCCCGCTTTGAAGCGGTCGGCCAAGGTGGCCACAAAGGCTTCGGCTTGGCTGTGGATTTCGGTCAGGTAGTCGTGTTCGCCAGGCACTTCCATGGGCGGGCGCAAGTCAGTCACGCGGTCTTCCCATTGCAATGGCGATACGCCCGCTTGACTCTGGCTCAAAGCATCCGCATTCCAAACCACACCACGTTCATGCCACACACCCGCTTTGCGCACCAACAATTGCACAGGCATGGCATCCAGCACTTCGTTGCCCACCACCACGCCGCTCAATTGCTCAGGCAGCGCATCGACCCACTGCACTTTGTGCGCATGGGCTTTGAGCGTCTCTTGTTGGCGCTCGCGCAAGCTGCCAGACAAATCGACGATGGTGTAGCGCCTCACGCTATCGCCCAAGCTGTCCAGTAATTGCAAAGCCAAAGCGCCAGAGCCTGCGCCAAATTCCCACACCTCGTCCGTGCCCGTGACTTGCAAGGCCTCGGCCACTTGGTGGGCCAGCGTGCGGCCAAAGTGTTTGGACATTTCGGGGGCGGTGGCAAAGTCGCTACCGCTCTCAGGCGTGAGGCCGAATTTGCGCAGGCTGTTGGCGTAATAGCCCATGCCGGGGGCGTAGAGGGCCAGCGCCATGAAGCGGTCAAAGCCCAGCCAGCCGCCTGCATTGGCGATGCTGCGCTGAATCAGCGTGTACAAAGCCTGTTGGCCCGGGTCGTTGGATAATTGGGGGATCGTCATTGGGTGCAGATCGTAACTCGACCCACCCCTCTCTTTTCATCACAGGCACCTCACACCATGCGCTCTTGGGCACTCATCACTGGCGGCAGCGTTCGCTTAGGCCGCGAAATCGGCCTTGCCTTTGCGCGCGCGGGCTGGAATGTGGCGTGCCACTACAACCGCTCTGACGCCGAGGCCCACGCGCTGTGTGCCGAGCTGCGCACCTTGGGCGTGGACGCCTTGGCAGTGCAAGGTGACTTGGAAGACGAAGCGAGTTGCCAAAGCATTTTTGACACCACGGTGGCCATCACCGGCACCGCGCTGCAATGCGTGGTGAACAACGCCTCGTTGTTTGTGCCGGACGAAGGCACGGACTTCGACGAGGCACAGGCGTTGGCGCAAATCAAGGTCAACCTGATGGCGCCTATGCGTTTTGGCAAGTGGATGGCGGCGTTGCATGCAGATGCCGCCGAAGAAACAGCCAGCACTGGCAACGCAAACGCTTCGGCAACGCAACGCACCAAACCCAGCGTCATCCATGTGTTAGACCAAAAGGTGTTCAACCTCAACCCCGATTATTTTTCGTACACGCTGTCCAAGCTCGCGCTGGAGCGCGCCGTCAGCTTGCAAGCCCAGTCGCTCGCGCCCACTTTGCGCGTCAACGCCGTGGCGCCTGGTTTGATGTACCTGAGCGGCCCACAAACCCAAGACAACTTCAACCGTGCCGCAAGCGCCAACGTGCTACGCCAGCCCATTAACCCTGCCGATGTGGCAAGCAGCGTGGTGTTTTTGGCAGGCAACGCCAGCATCACCGGCACCACCGTGCGCGTAGACAACGGCCAACATTTGGTACCACTCGCACGTGATGTAATGTTTGTGGTCGAGGAACTTTTCAAATCATGAACGACACCCTATTGCTCAAATGCCGCCGCTTGTTTTTGCGCGGCCTCACTGTGCAAGCGCACATTGGCATCCACAACTTTGAGCTGCAAGCGGCGCAACGCATCATCATCGATGTGGACTTGTATGTGTCCTTCGCAGGCACTAGCCCCAAAGACGACCGCATCGACGAAGTGGTGGACTACGACTTTGTGCGCGCCGTGGTGCACGCCCGCATCGCGCAAGGCCATGTCAACCTGCAAGAAACTTTGTGTGACGACATCCTCACACACTTGCTGGAACACACGGGCGTGATGGCCGCACGCGTGTCCACCCGCAAGCCCGACGTCTACCCCGACTGCGAAGCGGTGGGTGTGGAAGTGTTCCGCGCCAAACCAGGAGTGCTGTGACATGGCAAGCAAAGGCACACAAATTTTGAACCTCACCGGCCTGCGCTTTGATGCCAACCTCGGCATCTTGGAGCACGAAAAGATTGACCCGCAGCCCATTCAGGTGGACGCCGAATTGAACCTTGGCACGCAACCCCTGCTGCCGCACGACGATGACATTTGCCACGTTCTGGACTACCGCAAAGTGCGCCAAATCATCATCAGCGAATGTACGGCCGAGCATGTCAATCTGCTTGAAACCCTCATTGGCAAACTCGCCCACCGCCTCATGCAACTGCCGGGCGTGTTGGGCGTGCGCGTGAAGATAGCCAAACTCGAAATTTTTGAAGACTGCGAAGTAGCCATTCGCATGGAAACAGGACAGTGGTAACACCTATGACGACAACAGCAGAAAAAGACCCCAAGCAAATCAAGATCGAGCACGAGAACCACAAGCTCGAAAAACGCCTGTGCCGCCAAGTGGGCCAAGCCATCGTCGACTACAACATGATCGAAGAAGGCGACAAGATCATGGTGTGCATGTCCGGCGGCAAAGACAGCTACGCCATGCTCGACATCTTGCTGATGATGCAGCAGCGCGCACCCATCAGCTTTGAGCTGATTGCGGTCAACCTTGACCAAAAACAACCGGGCTTCCCTGCCGATGTGCTGCCCAAGTATTTGGCGCAAGTGGGCGTGAAGTTCCGCATCGAAACGCAAGACACGTATTCCATCGTCAAAGAAAAAATTGCCGAAGGCAAAACCATGTGCAGCTTGTGCTCGCGCTTGCGCCGCGGCATTTTGTACCGCGTGGCGGGTGAGTTAGGCTGCAACAAAATCGCGTTGGGCCACCACCGCGATGACATCTTGCAAACCTTCTTCTTGAACATGTTCTTCGGCGGCAAACTCAAAGCCATGCCCCCAAAGCTGGTGAGCGACGGCGGCGACCATATGGTCATTCGCCCCCTCGCCTACGTGGCCGAGAAAGACTTAGAACGTTGGTCCAAAGTGCGTCAGTTCCCCATCATCCCGTGCACGTTGTGTGGCAGCCAAGACGGCTTGCAACGCCAAGTGGTCGGGGAGATGCTGCGCGAGTGGGAGAAGAAGCACCCAGGCCGCATTGAGAACATGTTTGCGGCGCTGCAAAACGTGGTGCCATCGCATTTGATGGATCACACGAAGTTTGATTTCAAGTCTTTGGTGACCACGGGTGTGGCTTCAGAGGATGGCGACAAGGCGTTTGACCATGAAGAGTTTCCTATGGCTACGTTGCCAGGAATGCAGGTGGTGTCGCTTTAAGTCTTTGCGCTGATTTTTTCTGAGCTCGCTTCGGAGAGGGACTTAGGGCAGGTTCCTCATGCTGGAGTACCAGAAATCGTCACCTGCCCCAAGCCCCTCCCCGAAGTCTGCATCAGACGTTGCTTCGCTCGTCTCATTTCGCGCAGACGTATTTACTGCGAACACCCAAAGCGTTGCGTGCATGGGGTGTGGCGGCTGACGATTTCTGTTACTCCAGCATGAGGAAGCCGCCGCAGCTCATGTGCGCAACGCACCTAAGCCGGAGCAAACAAAAAAGGGTCAGAGCTTAAAAGCCACAACCTTCTGGTGCTGCTCACCCAAGCCTTCGATGCCCAAAGTCATCACATCACCGCGCTTCAAATACACAGGCGCTGGCTTGCCGTCTTTCTTCACACCCATGCCCACACCAGGAGGTGTACCGGTACAGATGACGTCACCGGGCTTGAGCGTCATGAACTGGCTCAGGTAGCTCACGATTTTGGCCACGCCAAAAATCATAGTTTTGGTGCTGCCACTTTGCATGCGTACGCCGTTGAGGTCGAGCCACATATTGAGTTTTTGTGGGTTGGCCACTTCATCACGCGTCACCAGCCAAGGGCCGATAGGGCCGAAGGTGTCGCAACCCTTGCCCTTGTCCCATGTACCGCCGCGCTCCAATTGGTATTCGCGTTCGCTCACATCGTTGATCAGGCAATAGCCGGCCACGTAATCAAACGCCGCTTTTTGCGACACATGACGCGCTTCGGTGCCAATGACGATGCCCAACTCGACTTCCCAGTCAGACTTCACAGAACCTTTGGGCAACATCACGTCGTCGTTCGGGCCTTGGATACAGCTGATGGCCTTGGTGAACACGATGGGTTCTTTGGGAATGGGCATGCCCGCTTCAGCAGCGTGGTCGGCGTAGTTCAAGCCAATCGCCAAAAACTTACCAATACCAGCGACAGGGCAGCCCATGCGGGGCTTGCCTTTGACCAAGGGCAGTTTGTCTGTGTTGAGCTTGGCCAACTTCGCCAAGGCTTTGTCATTCAACTGGTCGGGGGTCACATCGGCGATGACTTGACTCAAGTCACGCAGCTTGCCTGCGGCATCGATGAGGCCTGGTTTTTCTTTGCCGGGGCTGCCGTAACGCACGAGTTTCATGAGAAGTCTTTCATCAACGAGTTAAAGAGAAATAATCGAATTAAGGCCTTCACAGGCCTCTTCGAAAACAGAAAGAGATAACGGCTTCCAATGGTGCGGACGCGCGCCACGCACGCGCCAATCAAACGATTTGGGTTGATGCGTCAGCACATAACCAGCCTCAGCTTTCGGCCCCATGTATTTGATAGCAAATGGATTGGTTTCGTTATATGCCGCATGCGTCATCGGCAGGCCAATGACAATGCCCGTGCGCTCGTTGAACGCTTTGCCAGACAACACCAACATGGGGTGTTCGTCTTTCATCTCGGCACCGACTTGTGGATTGAAATCAATCCAAATCATGTCGCGACGATCGGGCACCCAAGTTTTAGAGACGGT
Source organism: Limnohabitans sp. TS-CS-82 (assembly GCF_002943475.1). Lineage (NCBI taxonomy): Bacteria > Pseudomonadati > Pseudomonadota > Betaproteobacteria > Burkholderiales > Comamonadaceae > Limnohabitans > Limnohabitans sp. TS-CS-82. The sequence continues at coordinate 433,579 of NZ_PTQX01000001.1, forward strand.
CGCCATCAAAAGACTTCTTTGCCCACACGACCGCTGACCATGACTTCGCCACCGTGCACCTGAGGATCAAACTGCTTGAGCTTTTGCGCCAAAGACAATTTAGGTTTGCCAGATACGCGCACAAAAAAACCGCCCTCGACCACTTCCACCTTGATGGGCGTACCGCGTGCCACATGCGCGGCCTTGGCAATGGGCGCGGTAATGCGCACCCCAAGGCCATTGCCCCACTCTTGCACGGTTTGTTCTGCTGCGATCATGCCTTTCATAGCGACACCTCTCAATGTTTACACAAGTATAAACATCATCAACACATCAGTGCAAGCGACGCTTCCAAGTGGTCCAGCGGCGAGCGCTTAAAGCCCGAACGCGCAAAACGCTGCAACTGCCCCAAGGCAAACGCCACCAGCGCCGCAGCACGCACTTGCGCGTCAGCGGTGGGGGATGCAGATTTATTGGCCTCAGCCGCTACACGCAGCACTTGGCGCAAAGCCGATTCGATGCGTTCGAACAATTGGTTCATGCGTTGGTGCAAACGCTCGTTTTCAAACACCAAGGCGTCACCCACCATCACGCGGGCCATGCCTGGGTTTTTCTCACCAAACTGCAACAGCACCGTCACCATACGTGCGGCTTTTTGAGCGCCGTCGCCTTCGCGCTCGGTAATTTGGTTGATCAGGCTGAACAGGCTGTGCTCGATGAAATCAATCAAGCCTTCAAACATCTGAGCCTTGCTGGCGAAGTGGCGGTACAGCGCCGCCTCGCTCACATCCAACTTTGAAGCCAAGAGCGCGGTGGTGATGCGCTCAGTGCCTGGTTGCTCCAGCATGCCCGCCAGCGTTTGCAAAATTTGCTCACGCCGTTGGCCAGGCTTCATGCGTTGACGCACCTTGGGTTCATCACGGGTAGGTGCTTCTTCGTCGGGCAAGGCGTTGTCAGACATGGCTTAGAAGAGAAGTTAGTGCGAGCGAATCATGGTGCCAAAGGCTTGTTCGGTCAACACCTCCAGCAGCATGGCGTGGGGCACACGGCCATCGATGATGTGCACCGCTTTCACACCACTGTTGGCGGCATCCAGTGCGCCAGCAATCTTTGGAATCATGCCGCCGCTGATCGTGCCATCAGTGATCAACTCTTCAATGCGGCGCGGTGTGAGCTCGGTCATCAACTCGCCTTGCTTGTCCAGCACACCTCGGATGTTGGTGAGCATCAACAGTTTTTCGGCGCTGAGCACCGTAGCCAACTTGGCAGCCACCACGTCGGCGTTGATGTTGTAGCTCTCGTTGTGTTCGCCAAAACCAATGGGGCTCACCACGGGGATGAAGGCGTCGTCTTGCAAGGCTTTCACCACGCTGGGGTCGATGCTGACGATGTCGCCCACTTGGCCCACGTCGTAGGTTTTGCTAGGGTCTTTGCTGTCGTGAACGGTCAGTTTCTTGGCGCGAATCATCGCGCCATCGCGGCCCGTCAAGCCCACGGCTTTGCCGCCGGCTTGGTTGATCAGGCCCACGATGTCTTGTTGCACTTCGCCGCCCAGCACCCACTCCACCACTTCCATGGTTTCGGCGTCGGTCACGCGCATGCCTTCGATGAACTCGCCCTTTTTCCCTAAGCGTTGCAGCAAGCCTTCAATTTGCGGGCCACCACCGTGGACCACCACGGGGTTCATGCCCACGAGCTTGAGCAACACCACGTCTTCGGCAAATGCTTTTTGCAGCGCAGGGTCGGTCATGGCGTTACCGCCGTATTTGATGACCAAGGTTTTGCCGTGGAACTTGCGGATGTAGGGCAGCGCCTGGGCCAAGATGTCGGCAGGAGAAAAATCGCTCATGGTGTGTAACTCCGTGATGGGTTTGGTCAACGTGGTTATTCAGCGTGGTCAACCGCAGGTGCAGCGGCTGCAGCTTGTGGGCCCAACACCAGTTCACGCACCATTTCGCGCAAGAGTTTTTTCTCTTGGAAGCTCAGCGCACGCTCCAACACGCGACGCACGCCCAACAACAACTGGCGGTCCACCTCTTGTGGAATGCCGCGTGTGTTTTGCAACTCTTCGCGCAGCTCTTCACGCAAGTCTTCGGGCTCATCGGCCCACCAGGTGTTGATGACGGTATTGAGTTGTTCGCGCAACTGCTCAGGGTCGACCTGAGGCACTGCGTGCATTGAGCTCGCGTGGCGTGAGCCACCATCGCGTGATGCTTGTGCGCCCAACACCACGCGCTGGTCGGCTTGCGACAACAAGCGCGCCCAACCTGGGTCTTCGCGGTTGAGCTGCGTCATATTGCGCGAGGCTTCGTCGGCCAACAAGTGAACAGATACGCCGTGCAACTGAGCTTCGTCAATCAGGCTGATCAAACGCTCGTCATCGCTGCCCACCAACAGGTGGTCGCACGCGCCGCGCTCGGCCAAACGTTTCAGGTCAGCACCCAAGGTGCGCAACATGGACAAACCACCATCTTGGCTGTGTGGCAACACAGCGCGGCTCACTTGGCCACCAATGGCTTGATCGTCAGATGAGTCGCTGTACCAATAAATGCGGCGTACGTTTAGATCGAGGTTGTTGTGCGCCAGCGCGTTGCTCAGCAACTGGTGCAGTTGCGGGCGCACATGGTCTTGTGCGGTGTCGGTTTGGCCTTGCAGCCATGCCAAAAAACGGGCGTCGATGAGGGCAATGCAAGATTCAGCGCCAGCGTGCGCTGCAGCGTGAGAGGAATGTGTGCGTTTCATGAAAGTACTAAAAAGGTAAAAAGATAGAAATCAGCCACCAGAGCACTAACTGTGCGCACTGGCAAGCTGGATTTATTTTAGGCCGCAGACCGCATGTTCGCAGGGGATAATCATCAAAACCTATAAATTTTTCACAGCATGACACAACCCATTTTGATCACAGGCGGCACGGGCTTCATTGGTTCGCACACCGTCGTCACACTTGCTGAAGCCGGCCAGCCGGTGGTCATTTTGGACAATTTGTGCAACTCCAGCCCCAAAGTGCTGGACCGTTTGGCCAAGCTTGGCGCCAGCCCCATTGAGTTTGTGCAAGCCGACATCCGCGACTCTGCAGCCTTAGATGCCCTATTTGCCCGCTACAACTTTGCAGGCGTCATTCACTTTGCGGGCCTCAAGGCTGTGGGTGAGTCGGTGGCCCAGCCCCTGCGCTACCTAGAAAACAACGTCAGCGGAACCATCAACTTGCTGCAGGCCATGGACCGCGCCAACGTTCGCCGCATTGTGTTTAGCTCGTCAGCCACTGTATATGGCGATCCCGTGAGCGTGCCCATCCCCGAAACCGCTGCCCTCACCGCCACCAACCCCTATGGCCGCACCAAGCTGATGTGCGAAGACGCGCTGCGCGAGCTGCACGCGGCTGACCCACGCTGGAACATTGCCATCCTGCGCTACTTCAACCCTGTGGGCGCGCACGAAAGCGGCTTGCTGGGCGAAGCCCCTAACGGTATTCCCAACAACCTCATGCCCTACATCACGCAAGTGGCCTTGGGTCAGCGCGAGCACTTGCAAATTTTTGGCAACGACTACGACACGCCCGACGGCACAGGCGTGCGCGACTACCTGCACGTGAGCGATCTGGCCGCAGGCCACTTGGCTGCGCTGCGTGCTTTGAACGAGCCAAAACTCCTCACCGTCAACCTCGGCACAGGCCGCGGCGTGAGCGTGCAAGACATGGTCGACACCTTTGCACGCGTCAACGGCGTGCCCATCCCCCACCAAGTGGTGCCGCGTCGTCCTGGCGATGTGGCCCAGTGCTTGGCCGATCCACGTCAGGCCAAAGCCTTGTTGAATTGGGAAACCTTGCTTGACCTAGACCGCATGTGCGCCGACGCATGGCGCTGGCAATCCATGAACCCACAAGGTTTTGACACCCCCCTATGAAAAACCAAGACGACGGCACGCTGTCCCTGTTTGACGACTTCCCGCCTGCTTTTGACCCAGCATCATTGCCGCCTGCGGCCCCTGCAAAGAAGCTGCGCGCTAAGCGCAAGGCTGCAGAGCCAAAAGAAGTGCCGAATGCCAATACGGGTGAAGTAACGCCAAGTCCCACAGCGCAAACCGTTGCTCACGAAACTGCGTCGGACACAACCAGCGAGGTAACTCAAACATCGACGGTGGAGGTCGTAGTCGACCACGGCGTGAACGTCGAAAAAACGCTGCACCTAGCTGGCCTCGTCGAACCCCAACGCCGCCGCAACAGCCCATGGGCCAAACTAGACCCAGCGGCCTTGCAAGCCGGCGCCCAAGTACCGCATGTGATGATCGTCATCACACGCGGCGAAGCGGGTGGCGCTCAGTCGCATGTCCGCGACTTGTGCCAAGCCTTGCAAACGCGTGTGCACTTCACCGTAGTCATTGGCGGGCCTGTAGAAGATTCTGTGCTGGGCCGCGAACTCAACGCATTGGGCATCACCGTGTGCCCTATGCCCGACATGTTGGAGTCGCTCAACCCACTCAAGCTTTGGCCTGCGTTGCAGCAGCTAACCGAACTCATCCACACACGCAAACCCGACCTCGTGCATGGCCACAGCGCCATTGGCGGCTTGGTGGCACGCGTGGCTGCGCATCGCGCACAAGTGCCTGCTGTGTACACCGTGCATGGCTTTGGCTTCAAACCCGAAGTGCCGCTGGTGCGACGCACTGCCGCAGCATTGGCAGAACGCATGATGGCGCGATGGACCACACAGATGATTTGTGTGTCCAAGTACGAACGTGATTTAGCTTACGACCTTGCCATTGAGCACGAACGCGTGCACGTCATCCCCAACGGCATTGCACGCTTGCCCAAACTCGAAATGGCAGGCACGGACGGTTCAACCGAATCAAGCGACGAAACCAAACAGCCAGCACAACAAGCCGCCAGCACGCCACGCCTCATCATGGTGGCGCGCATGAAAAGCCCGAAGCGCCACGATTTGCTGCTGCAAGCATTGGCCAAAGTGCGCAACACCTTGGGCTTTGAGCTGCCCGTCACCTTGGCGGGCGATGGCCCACTCAGCGCTGAACTGCGTGCTGAGGCCAAAACGCTCAACCTCAAAAACATCACTTGGACGGGCGACGTGAGCCACGTGAGCGAACTGCTCTCGCAGCACGAAGTGTTTGTGCTGCTGTCCGACCACGAAGGCATGCCCATCACCGTGCTCGAAGCCATGCGTGCGGGCCTGTGTGTGCTGGCCAGCAGCCTGCCCGGCATTCGCGAGCAAATCATCCCCTACCAAGACGGCGTACTCACCGCCAACACGCCTGATGCTGTGGCAGAAAAACTGTTGCAACTGGTACGCGACCCGCACTTGCGCAAACGCTTGGGCCGAGCCGCACAGCAAACCTTCGAGAGCGCTTTTGCTGCCGAGCCCATGGCCGAGCGCGTGCTGCAGGTGTACCGCCAGTGCACGCAAGAAGCCAGCGAAACAAAAACACTTGCTCAAGATGACGCAAACACCAGCACGCACAACAGCGCAGGCCTCGTGTCTGCATCGGTGCGCCGCCGCGATGCCCTGCAACGCTGGGCCTTGTGGGGCATGTGGATGTTGCTGCCAAGCCTGATGGCTGCGCAATTGTTCGAAGACGCCGGCGTCATGACCTACCAGTTTGGCGAAACACTCTGGTGGTGCGTGCTGCCCTACGCCATCGCCACGCACTTGCTCATGCGCGCCTCCAACTTGCCCGTCGCCGAGCGAAGTGGTGTGTTGTGGGTATCGACCACCGCGCCGTTTTTGTTCACACCCTTGGGCTTTGCACTGTTGCAGCAGCCCTACTCACGCGCAGCCGTGGTGTGGGCTTATGCAGCCACCACGCTGTGGCTGTGGTGGGGCTACCGCCGCCATGTCAAACACCGCGCCTTGCGTTTGGTGCACCTCGACGCCAACGTGCCCGCCCAACTGGCCGCGTGCCTGAGCCCCAACACGCTAGACCCACAAGCCTTGCAACTCATCGCTTGGAACCCCAACAGCGACTCACCGCTGCCCGCCTGCGACGGCGTGATGCTCGACCGCCATGTGCGCAGCACCGACGAGCGCACGCGTTTGTTGGGCGAACTCAAGATGCAACACCTGCGCCTGTACAGCGTCGAAGCCGTAGCCGAACTCACCAGCGGCCGCAAGATGCTGCCCACCGCCGCTGACTCGCTCTGGGAAATCGACAACGACCCGAGCTACGACCGCGCCAAACGTTTATTGGATGTGATCACCGTCATTGCATTCGCGCCCTTGTGGCTGCCCCTCGCCGCATGTGTGGCGCTGGCTGTGCGTTTGGATTCCAAAGGGCCAGCCCTCTATTCGCAACCCCGCGTGGGCCGTGATGGCCATGTGTTCACGCTGTGGAAATTCCGCAGCATGGTGCACGGCTTGCAAGCACCCGGCGTGCACTTTGCGCAAGCCGAAGACCCACGCATCACACGCGTAGGCCGCCTGTTGCGCCGCAGCCGTTTAGACGAACTGCCACAGCTTTTTAACGTGCTCATGGGTCACATGAGCCTCATTGGCCCACGCCCTGAACAAACCGCTTTTGTGCGCGACTTTGCCGCCACCATCCCCAGCTACCCCTACCGCCACCTCGTGCGCCCGGGCTTGACTGGCTGGGCTCAAGTGCAACAAGGCTATGCCGACAGTGCCGACTCCACGCGCATCAAGCTCAGCTACGACTTGTATTACGTGGCGCACTACTCGCTTGCACTGGATTTGCTCATTGCAGCCAAAACAGTGAAAACCGTGTGCACAGGTTTTGGCGCACGCTGAACTGCCTAGAGAACGCATGAGCACCCGCCGCATCCTGTTGCTAGAAGAGCCCTCATGGGGCGGCGTGCACACCATGACGCGCACCTTGGCCGATGCGCTCAGCGCACAAGGCTGGCAAGTCACCGCTCTACCTTGGCAACAAACGCAATGGCCCGCATTGGTTAGCGCGGCTAAGCAACACGATGTGATCATCGCCACACACAACTTTGGCCCCACCTACTGCGGCGCAGCGCTCAAAGCCATCACGGGCAAACCGTTGGTCAGCTGGGTGCATGGCCCTCTCATGGATGTACTGCACGAAGCCGGCACATCGGCACTCAAGAAACTTTGGCTGCGATTGCTCTACAAACAAGTCAGCCAGTTTGTGTGCGTATCGCGCACCACGCAAGACTCGCTGCTCAGCTTCATTACATTGGGCAAGCAACAACGCTGCACCGTCGTACCCAACGGAATCGCGCCCATGGCCAAAGGCCAAGCCATCCATGTGCATGCAGGCCGCGGTGGTGAAGGCATTCCGCCTTTGCTGCTGGGCTACGTGGGCCGCTTGTCTGCCGAGAAGCGCCCGCACTTGCTGCTAGACACCATGCGCTATTTGCCCGAAGAAGCGCAGCTTGGCATCGTGGGCGAAGGCCCCATGCACCGCAAGATGATTCACGATGGCATGGACTTGATGTACCAAGGCCGCGTACATTTTTTGGGCAAACACCCCAGCGGCGCGAGCCTGTACAAGCCGTGGCAAATGACGCTGCTCACCTCGCGTTACGAGGGCTGCCCCATGACCGCGCTAGAGTCGCTCGCCTGCGGCGTGCCCTGCGTATCGCTGCCCATCCCCGCCATGCGCGAGCTGTATGACCTTGATGCACCTTATTTGTTGGCGCGTGGCGATGCTCCGGTGTCTTTGGCCGAAGCCGTGATGACCGTGCTGAGCCTGCCCGAGCAACAAGTGCGTGACGACATGGCCCGCATCGTGGCGCGGCATCATATCGATGGGTTTGTTGGCAATTGGCAAAAGTTGCTTCGCACCCAAATGCACCGATAGGAATCTAAATCTAGATTAATTGAAGCGCTTGCCGCAAAAATGCTGCTGTTTGAATTAAGCCATTGCGCTCTAATACATCTGCGAACTTTTCTGGCGTAAATGCAGGCAACACAACCAAAGGCTCGAGTTCTAGTTGCTGTAACAAAAACTCGTCTGGATGCAAAGCCGTAATTCCAAGCGGATTCAATTCAGAGGCTGGAAAGTCCTTGATATTAATCGTCACGATAGAGTCTGCATGTCCAGCAATGGCCGCTGCTAAAACATGCCGATCGTTCACATCTGGCAGCTTAAGGCTTGGCTCAATGAGCATCCAAGCTTCTTCTGGAGCTTCCCAATCTGGGCATACGTCATGCATTAAGTCGCGTCTTGTATGGAAGTCGATTTCAGGTCTGCCTTTATTTTTAGCAATATTTCTTACCCACTCTTCGTCAACCTGCCTAGACCACTTTGCCGCATATATGCCAGTAGCAGCGACTTCCATCAAGGCATCGGAAATGGCAACCGAGTAAAGAACGTTTGCATCTAACAATACGGTGTAACGGTTGTTTCCGGCCATAGTTGCTACTTATCAATATTCAAGACCGAGTTCGCGTGCGTTTGCAGCTTTCTTATCAAGAGCCTCTTGCTGTTTCGCGCGCATGGCTTTCGCGTAATCCATCAAGTCTGAAAACTTGACACGGCGATGCGTGCCAACCATGCGATGCACCAGTCGTCCCGCTTCGATTTCTTTGATAAGAAATGGCCGCGAAACATTCAAATAATTGGCGGCCTCAACCGTACTGAGCTCCTGCTTTTCTGGCACAAGCATGATGGGTTGGTGACGGGCCATCAGTCCTAACGTTTGGCCCAGAACTCGCAAAACTTGCGGAGGAACTTGGACACTTGGACTCGAACCGTCATCACTCTCTATCGTGATGGTGGCCGCGCGTGAGTGGTCTAGACAAGCCATAATCATTCGTTCTGCGATCCTTACCATTTCTGTTTCGCGATCGTTGAGTGGGGGTGGGACAAGCCTGTCCCTGTCAATGGTTGTACTCATGGTGCTCTCTTGTAGTGATGGCTGTTTAACTGTGTTTCATAATTTGCGTAGGTACGCCACTACTGTAAACTCATAAGCGCAATAAATGCAACAAGTGAAATAAGCGATCGCCAAATATTTTTATGACCGACACATGGATCGCCCCTGATGACGCGCCCGAATTAACCGAAGCATTTTTCCAAAATGCCGTTATTCACAAGGCAACCTCGCCTACTACCAAACCCACCGTCTGCATCCACTTCGTACGCAGCGGTCCAGCCTACCTGCCCGAGATTGATGCGTACATGGACTTCATCACCTCGCACGGCCACCAAGCCTTGGTGCACGACACGGGGGCTACTGTGCCACTCAACGCGCAAGTGGTGTGGTGGATGTGCGGGCGCGTGCCCAGCGCTGAGGCGCGGCGCTTAAAAAACTCTTTTCATATCCACGAATACGCGTCCACCTCAGCCCCGCCCAAAGCGTGGCTGAAAGACTTCATCAAACACTGGACGCAACCGAAGCCAGACTACCGTTTTTTCCAAAACGGCTGGGTGCGTGAGCGCATGGGCTTTGACGACGGCGTGCCTTACGCATTGCGCGACATGGGCGTGGCACAAGTCTTCTTCGATGCGGCAGCGCCATCGTTGCCTGAAGCCTCTTACGAAGACGACGCTCAGACACGCATACCGCCCAATGAATTTGACTTGGTCTACTTGGGTGAGATGAACCGCCTGCTGCCCTTTGTGCCGCTGCTGCAAAGCATTCACGACGCAGGCCGCACGTTGCTACTGGTGGGTGATGTGCCTGATGCGCTGCGCACACAGCTGCCCGCCAGCGTGACATGCACAGGCCGCGTGCCGCATGCCGATGTGCCACACCAACTGCGCCGCGCACGCTTTGGCTTAAACCTAGTTAGCAACATCGAGCCCTACAACCAACAAACCTCCACCAAGCTGCTGGAGTACTGCGCCGTAGGCCTGCCCGTGGTGAGCAACGACTACGCGTGGGTGCGCTACTTTGCAGCGCACTACCAAGGCAACTTTCATGTGCTGCGTGATGACCCAAGCAGCTGGCAATTCAGCTTTGGTGAAGCGCTAGATGCTTACCCATACGTAGTGCCTGATGTGCGCGAACTCGCGTGGCCTAATTTGCTTGGCAAGTTAGCGATTTGGAAACATCTGCATATCGTGCCCGAGGTGGCGGCCCCCTATGCAAATGCACACGCACTTGCCCAGGCCATCGCAGAACAGCAAGGCAGTAAGCGTTGAGTATGTTTAAGCGTTTCAGCAGCACCAGCCGCGTTGTGGCTCTGTCGAGCGCCATCGCATTTGCGACGCAAATAGTGTTTGCGCTACTCATGCTGCGCTTGTTCACGCCGCAAGAAGTGGGCGAGTTTTCGGTCATCAGCCAAATTGGTTTTTTCTGGATGACGCTCGCTTTAGCCCAAGCGCCATTGGGCATGTTGGCCAATCAATATTTGCCAGCCCACATCGCGGCACAACACGCTTGGCGCGCCAGCGCTTTGCGTGGATTGGGCTTGCTACCCGTAGCCGCTTTAGCCGTGTGGTTCAGCCAGCTCAACATATGGCCTGCTTTGCTGTGGGCTCTGCTGCTGGCGTTTTGCCAAATGGGTTGGATGTTGGCGCAAAGCTTTACCCTGCGCGAGGGATCTGCTTGGCAGCAAGCGGCTGTGCGTGTGCTGCCGCCTGTGACTGCGGCAGCTACGGCACTCACGGCAGCACTCGTGGGGGCATCTGTTGGCTGGAGCGGCCCTACCTTGGTTGTGTCGGCGCTGCTGGGCTATGCGGTAGGTGCTGCTTGGCTGGTGCCAGCATTGCGCACACGTTTAGAAAACATAAGCAGAGTCACATCCGCCACAAACCCGAATCAGTCTGACCCACGCAGCGCCACCCTGCGCATGGCCCACACACTGATAGACGCCCTACTGGCCACCGCCATCATCGTGGTATGGCAACGCATGTATGGCGCGGAAGAAACCGGCTGGATGAGTGCCCTGCTGCGCGTGCTTGGCTTCTTGCCTGCGGTGGTACACATGGCTTGGGCGCAAGTGGCCTTGGCCAAAGGTCAACACACCGACAGCCGCATCTCCGCCATGGCTAGCCCTTGGTGGCTTGGCCTGGCAGCATTCGCAGGCGTCATTGTGTTGGGCTTGTCATGCGCTGTCGCGCTTTACCAAGAATGGCTAGACCCGCGCTGGAGAGGTGTGTGGCCCTACATTGCGCCGCTGGTGTTGTGGCAAGGCAGTGCGTGCTTGTCTGCCGCGTTTAGCCATAGGCCTTTTCAAACGCAATCTGCCAATTCGTATTCGTGGGCGTGCATAGTACTTGGCGTACTGCAGTCGGTAGTGTTGCTGGTACCGACGGGTTTGGCGCAGCCCATTGACGCGACGCAGCACATGGCTGCGTTTGGGTTGGTTAGTGGCTTAGGGTTATTGGGGCTGACGGTTTGGATGGCTCGATTGAAATAGCATCAACTTAACAGTTTGTGCCATCTAGCTAAAAACCAATTGTGCGAAATTTTAAAAAAAGGAAGCGCGCGATCACTCGACCTAGCCGAAAAATGACGGTCTAACTGGTTGTGCATGTACTTCTTATCCGTACCTCTCCAGTAGTGCATGACTTCTTTTTTAACTTCATGAATTCGCACACCATGAATTCGAAACGCTTCGGATACCGCGCATTGCTCAATCGTATGCGCCTTAAATCCAGCGTCTAGCATGCCATCAACGATGGCTACCGCATCAGCAAAGATCGGCTCATGCACACCAGACACCCCTAATACACCCGAATTAAACATATGCGATAGATTCGGGCTGTATGACTACATCAAACCAGATGGCAGCAGTAGATTATTTAAAACCGAACCAGCGTAGGGGTTCGTTTTTTCAAACTCATTCATCAACACAACGTCTGGCTTGATCTCAGAGATCCGTTGGCTTAACGAACTTTTAATATAAGTATCCGTGTCCACAAAAAACAAGTTGTTTGAGACAGGCAATTCTTGCAAAGCTCTACGAATCACCATAGGCTTGATTCGAAAATGATAGCTTCCACCTAAAGAATACGACGCAACATCATCTTTAATGGAGACAGGCGTTATTGGTAAATTTTTGTATCGATCGACGCGTTCGGTGTACACATAAACATCATCGGCAGTCAGATCATGGAGGCTTTTCAACGTCATCAAAGAATATTTAAGCTCCTTGAAGTAAATATCCTTATTGCCGTATTCAATAAAAATGAATCTAGTGCCCATCTGCTTCTCCATTCTCTGCAGCATTTAGCACAAGAGCTCCCAAACACATGAGCAAACTCACAAACACCATGCGCCCAGAGTTGTGACCCAAAAACGTTTGAGTTAACCCAAAGTCCATGTACATCATCGGTAGCACCATTCCGCCCATCGCCAGAGCTTTGACGTTGGCGCCATAACCATGCAAATAGGGTTTAAAAAACATAAACAAAGGCAGCCAGTACAACGCAAGCAGCAGCATTAACCCGATCAGCCCTGTCTTGTAGGCCACATCTAAAAACTCATTATGTAAATGACTGAAGTCTTTCACAAAAGGATCTAGCTGCCCGGAGTGAATAGCTGCATCGCGATTACGCCTCCAGCCCTCAGTACCTTCCCCGATCCATGGGGACTTGGCGATATCCTTCGAGGCAATCGACCACATAGCCAAGCGAGATCCTACCGACGAGGCCTGCACATTGGATAACCAATAACTTTTAATCTCATGCATCGCCGTCATCACTCGGTTTTGCACAATACCGTTTGGCTGCATCGCGGGGATAGCCAGCACAACCAGCAAAACAGTACCCACCGCCACACGTTTTGCGCGGCTCCAACCTTGAGTCGCATTCAGCAACATCCACGCCAAAATTAACAACACAGCCAGCCATCCTCCACGGGTTTGGCTCCATACCGATGCGGCTAAACCAGAGCCAAAACCAACCAGCATCAGTGCGTCCATCCACTTACTAATGCGTACAGTCAGTAGGTAGACCAAGCACAACACGCCCATCAATAATGCAGCATTCCCAAACTGAATGGCGTGGTTAAACCCGTCTGCACGTGCACCCAGTACAAGGGCTTGGTAGCCAGCTAGGCATGCAGCCCCTATTGCGCCAACGGCCAATCCACCCCAAAAAAACAACGCGTTAGGTTTGTATTTGCGAATGCCCCAAACACCCAGCACCAACAAGACAAAAGGCAAATAAGGGTCTATCGTGCGCCATGCCATTAAGTGAACCAAGCCAATTGCCATGTGCCCCACGGCATAAGCCAAACACGGCCAGATGAGCCATTTGTTTGTGTTGTCAATGAGGCTTTCTCGTTGACGTAGCCACAGCAGCAAGCCCAGCACACACGCCAAGAAAAATCCCAGCGAATATCCGCGCGGTATCACCAAGGCCACTGCGCCAACCAGAAAAACAACTATTGAATACAGGTTACTTAACAAAAGCATCAGTCCTTGTGTAATACGGATGCACTTGCATCTTTAGCCGCTAAGAGCGGCGGCGCATCCAGTAAATGTAGCGGCCATTCAATGCCAATCGCAGGATCACTCCAAAGCAAACTACGCTCAAACTCTGGGTGGTAATAATCCGTTGTTTTGTACAAAAACTCAGCACTCTCACTTGTCACCAAAAAGCCATGCGCCAAGCCTGCGGGTATCCAAAGCTGCTTTTTGTTTTCGGCTGATAGTTCTAACCCAAACCATTGGCCATACGTGGAAGAGCCTTTTCGAATGTCTAACGCGACATCAAACACTGCACCTTGCGTGACGCGGACCAGCTTGCCTTGTGCATGCTGCACTTGGTAGTGCATGCCACGCAGCACGCCTTTGGTTGACTTGCTGTGGTTGTCTTGCAAGAAGGTTTCACTCAGCCCCGTAGCTTTGTTGAAGTCGCGCTGGTTAAAGCTTTCAAAAAAGAAACCGCGTCCATCACCAAACACCTTGGGCTCTAAAACTAAAACGCCCGCTAGGGGCGTTTGCATCACGTGGTAAGGCATAGACTTACTTTAACAAACCCAACAGGTACTGGCCGTAACCGTTCTTAGCCAATGGCGCAGCGAGCTTTTGAATGGCAACCTCATCAATCCACTTTTGGTTAAACGCAATTTCTTCGGGGCAAGCCACCATCAAGCCTTGGCGTTTTTGCAGCGTGCCAATAAAGCTGGCGGCCTCCAACAAGCTGTCATGCGTACCCGTGTCTAGCCACGCATAACCACGGCCCATGATTTCTACATTCAACTGGCCCAACTCTAGGTAGCGCTTGTTCACATCGGTAATTTCTAGCTCACCGCGGTGCGATGGCTTCACAGCTGCTGCAATGTCGCACACCTGTTCGTCATAAAAATACAAACCAGTTACTGCATAGTTGCTCTTAGGCTTGGCGGGTTTTTCTTCGATGCTCAAGGCACGGAACTGCTCATCAAACTCCACCACGCCATAACGCTCGGGGTCATGCACATGGTAGGCAAACACACTGGCACCGCTGGTGCGTGCGTCGGCACTGTGCAGCTGCTTGACCAAATCGTGGCCGTAAAAAATGTTGTCGCCCAGCACCAAAGCGCTGGGGTGGTCTGCCACAAAGTTTTTACCAATGATGAAAGCCTGCGCCAAACCATCGGGGCTTGGCTGCACCGCGTATTCAATGTGCATGCCCCACTGACTGCCGTCACCCAGCAGCTCAGCGAAACGGGGCGTATCTTGTGGGGTGGAGATGATCAGCACCTCACGAATACCACTCAGCATCAGCGTGGTGAGGGGGTAGTAAATCATGGGCTTGTCATACACAGGCATTAGCTGTTTGCTAACGGCTTGTGTGACTGGGTACAAGCGGGTGCCAGAGCCGCCCGCGAGGATGATGCCTTTGCGTTGTTTGGTCATATCTGTTCTTCTTGTTTAGAGTATTTCGGCCAACATGCGGTCTACGCCCTGCTGCCAAGGCGGGAGTACCAGCCCAAACGCCTGCTGAAGTTTAGCCGTGCACAGGCGCGAGTTCAGTGGGCGCACCGCTGCTGTAGAGAAAGCGCTGGTAGGCACGGGGGCAATGTCAGCCACCGTCCAGCCAAGTTCGGGCTTGATGGCTTTGGCCTTCTCAATCACATGGCTGGCATAGCCGTGCCATGTGGTTTCACCTGCAGCCACAAGGTGATACACCCCGCTGAATGAAATGTTTTGTGTGTTCAGTAATCGCCGTATAGCGTGGGCCGTGACATCGGCAATCAAGTCTGCGCCTGTGGGTGCGCCGTGTTGGTCGTTAATGACGGTCAGCTTTTCGCGCTCTTGCGCCAAGCGCAGCATGGTCTTGGCAAAATTGCCGCCACGTGCGGCATACACCCAGCTGGTGCGGAAGATTAAATACTTGCACCCACTGGCCACAATGGCTTTTTCGCCATCAAGCTTGGTTTGGCCGTACACGCTTAGCGGGCCTGTGCCCTCGCCCTCTTGTCTGGCATGTGTGCCACGGCCGTCAAACACATAGTCGGTCGAGTAATGCACCAGCCATGCACCCACTTGTGCAGCGGCTTTGGCCAAGGCTGCAGGCGCTTCAGTATTTAAAACCCTTGCCAGCTCAGGCTCTGACTCAGCTTTGTCTACGGCTGTGTGCGCGGCAGCATTGACGATGAAATCTGGCTTGTAGGCCAACACCGTTTGCGCCAGTTGTTCGGGCTTAGACAAGTCGCCGCAATATTCGGTGCTATGGCGGTCTAGTGCCAACACCTCGCCCAAGGGGGCCAAGCTGCGTTGAAGTTCCCAGCCCACTTGGCCGTTTTTGCCTAAAAGAAGTATTTTCATAAAAGTAGCTTGCGAAGCTTGGCTGACGACACATGGTCGATATGCCTAAAAGCTGTTGCAACTTTGTCCATCTGTTCTTCGGCCACGCCGTACTGGTCAAAATACACCCGCCATTCACGCACCACGGCCCACACGTTCGACATGATCTCGCAGGCTTTCGACTGCGACAACGTGAACTTGGCGTGTGCTGCCAGCGCGTTGTCTAAATCAGCCAAACGCCCTTGGGGCCCAACACCCAAATGTAAATAACGCTCGGTAGCCACTGCAGCCCTAGGCATCACATCGTACAAAGGGCTCAGAGCCCAACCACTTAAGCGCGGGTCCCACACAAAACCGTGGTTGCGCAAATGATCGTCATCGTTGGTCACCAAGATGTTGAACACCATGCGCCTAAACAACTCTTCGTTGTCACGGCGAATCACGCTGGGGTGGCAATAGCGCCGAATGGCATCTGCCAAATCGGCATACGACTTGTTGGGCGACTCTGACTCGTCGCATCCAAGCATCGTCAGCCCGCTCACAAAACCCATACGGCACTCCGTGCCCACCTCTGACCAATATCGGTCAAACCTTTGAATCAGCATGACGCTGCGGTCGCACAGACTTTGCGTGCGAACTGGCGGCACACACTGACCCGTCTCTTTCGCTAGCAAAAGAGTGGCCGCCTCAATGGTGGGCACATCCATTGCGTCAGAGGCACTGGCAAACTTGGCCAGCCACAAAATACCTTGCTCGTCGCGAATCGAGGCCTTTGGCCTAGCGCCGCCCAACGCTGAGCCACCTTGAAAAATCGCATCTAAGTGCGCGGGAACTGGCAACCCCTCATCAATACGGGAAGCCGCCTCTACTAAATGCGCCAAGCTATGCCATGCACTTGCACCTACCGTAGGCGCATCACTGATGTGGTTGCGTATGTCTAGCGCCCCCACTCGGTCACTGCCAGCGTGCAACAAATATTGCGACTCGGGCAAGCTATTGGCGGGTACTTTGAGCTTGGCCTCTATCACGCGACGGCCCCACGCATCGGGTGCCGCATCGCGGATGCCACCAAAAAACGGTAGCCCGGCCACTGGCAACAAGCGCTTGGCAGTGACAGCTGCCTTATCGGCAATGCTCAAAGCCACAGGGTCTACCTCTAACGCGCCAGGACGTTTCAGATAATTCATGCCATAGGCAAAACTGGAAGCCAACAACCTTGGCCCTTCTTCTGTCAGCGTTAGTTGTCCACAAGGCGCCCATACTCCGCCCAAGTGGGCAAAGGTCATCAGTTGCGCGGCTGTTGCGGACATGTATTTAGAAATTTAGCGCCTCGACGTCTGCCGCGCTTAAACCCCGCACCCGCTGCGTTTGCTCACGCAAAGCAAGGGCCACTAACGCGGGGTCTGACTCAAAAAGCAACTGCAGCAATGTCGTGCCTGGTGCAATCGCATCAAGATAGCGCAGCACTTGGCCCATAGCTAGGCCTGGGTCACCATGCTCTAGCCGATAAGCCGTGTTGCGCGAAATACCTGCGCGCAGCGCTGCATCAACTTGCCTCACCCCCCGCGCAGTGCGCAAACGCGCTAAAGCGCTACCCATGTGTTGGGCTTGTAGCAACAAAGCGGGGGATAAAACTGCGGCTTGCGTGACTTTCATGATCGTTAAATCGTACCATAAATTATTTTAAGTTTGATTTAACGATCATTTACTCGCCGTACTGCTTACCCACCCATTGGCGATACGCACTGGTCACGCCTTCTACCCATGCTTGGTTGGCTAAGTACCACTGCACGGTTTTGCGGATGCCGGTCTCAAAGGTTTCTTGCGGCTTCCAGCCTAAATCGCGCTCGATCTTGCGGGCGTCAATGGCGTAGCGGCGGTCGTGGCCGGGGCGATCTTTGACGTAGGTTATTTGCTCGGCATATCGTTTGCCATCTGCGCGGGGTTGCAACTCGTCAAGCACGGCGCAGAGGGTGTGCACCACTTCAAGGTTTGGCTTTTCGTTCCAGCCACCAATGTTGTAGGTCTCGCCTACTTTGCCTGCTTCTAGTACACGGGCAATGGCTCGGCAGTGGTCCTCTACATAGAGCCAATCACGCACTTGCTGGCCATCGCCATAAATAGGCAATGGCTTGCCAGCCAAAGCGTTGAGCAACACCAAGGGAATCAGCTTTTCTGGAAAGTGATACGGCCCATAGTTGTTGCTGCAATTAGTCGTCAACACGGGCAGTCCATAGGTGTGATGCCATGCACGCACCAAGTGGTCGCTGGCGGCCTTGCTGGCTGAGTACGGGCTGTTGGGCTCGTAGTTTTTGGTTTCCGCAAACGGCGGGTCGGTGGGCAGCAGCGTGCCATACACCTCATCAGTCGACACATGCAGAAAGCGGAACGCTTCTTTCTCAGCCGCAGGCAGGTCTTGCCAATAAGCGCGCACGCTCTCTAGCAAGTTGAACGTGCCCACCACGTTGGTTTCAATAAAATCACCGGGTCCGTGGATGGAACGGTCTACATGGCTTTCGGCGGCGAAGTTCAGCACAGCACGGGGCTTGTGCTCGGTCAACAGCTTAGATACCAAAGCACGGTCGCCAATATCGCCCTGCACAAAGATATGGCGCGGGTCGCTTTTGAAAGCGTCCAAATTGGCCAAATTGCCCGCATAGGTTAGTTTGTCTAGGTTAACCACCATTTCGTCTGACGACGATAGCCATGTATGGACGAAATTGCTGCCGATGAAGCCGGCGCAGCCGGTTACAAAAACTGTCATGCTTGTCTCGCTTGCTCTATGTGAACCCAATCCACAACATCACCATTGGCTTGGTACCCATTCACCAACTGTTGCAACAATTGACGAATCATTGGAACGTCATTGGTACGCATCGCTTGGCGCAACTCATCAAGTGCGGCTTTAAGCTCAGTCCATGGCAAAAATTGCTCATGCGCTTTCATGATGCGCAGATGAGGCGTACTTTCTGGATTGTCACCAATCAATAACTCTTCAAACAGTTTTTCTCCGGGCCTCAAGCCCGTCACAGCAAGCTCAATGTCACCGGCTGGGTTCTGCACATCGCGCACAGTGAGTCCGGATAGCTCCACCATGCGACGCGCTAAATCGATGATCTTGACTGGCTCTCCCATATCAAGCACAAACACATCGCCCCCAGTGCCCATAGCGCCTGCCTGAATAACCAACTGTGCGGCCTCAGGAATGGTCATGAAATAGCGAGTTATCTCTGCATGTGTCAGCGTGATGGGGCCACCATTTTTAATCTGCTCACGAAACAGGGGGACCACAGAACCACTAGAACCCAACACATTGCCAAAGCGAACCATTGAAAAACAAGTTTGCGATTGCAACTGGGCATGCGCTTGCAACACCATCTCGGCCAAACGCTTAGTTGCCCCCATGATGTTAGTGGGGCGCACGGCCTTGTCGGTGCTGATCAGCACGAAGTTGCGCACGCTGTTGCGAGCCGCCGCTTCGGCGCACACCCAAGTGCCCCACACATTGTTGCGCACACCTTCGGCAGGGTTGTGCTCCACCATGGGCACGTGCTTGTAGGCCGCGGCGTGGTAGACGGTGTGCGGCTTCCAGGTGTCCATGATCTCGTGCATGCGCACCTCGTCGCACACCGAGGCCAGCAGCGGCAGCAGTTCCACCCCATCGGCCACGGCCAACAACTCTTGGTGAATTTGGTAAAGCGCAAATTCGCTCATGTCCACCAACAGCAGTTGCTTCGGGTTCGTGCGCACAATTTGCCGGCACAGCTCACTGCCGATGCTGCCGCCAGCGCCCGTCACCACCACACACTTGCCGTGGGTGTTGAGGTTGAGCAGCAAGCCATTGGGTTGCACCGGCTCGCGGCCCAAAAGGTCGTCGATGTCCAGCTCGCGCAGGTCAGACACGTTCACCTTGCCCTGCGCCAAATCGTTCAAGCTGGGCAAGGTGCGCACCGCCACCTTAAAAGGGGCCAAGGTGTTCAAAATTTCATTGCGCCGGGCGCGGCTGATGGTGGGCAGTGCCAGCAACACGTGCGTCACGCCCAAGTTCACCACCCATTGCCCCAAATCTTGCGGCGCGTAAATGGGTTGCCCGTTCAGGACGTGGCCGTGTAAGCGGTCGTCGTCGTCCAAAAAGCCCACCACCCGCATTTCTTGGCTGTTGGTCATGGCGCGCACCAGCTGACGCCCCGCGTCACCCGCGCCATACACCAAGACCTTGGGCAAGGCCGCCAAGCGCAAGCGGTTTTGATAAGCCCCACCCAACCAATACCGAGCCAAAGCCCGAGACAAACCCACGGCCAACAACAGCAGCATGGGCTGAATCAGCCCTAGGGTGCGCGGCACACCCGCCAAACCAAAGGCGGTGATCGCCGTAAAAAACACCACGCCGTACATCAGCATGGCCTTGGCCACCGTCATCAGCGCGGGCCAACCCGAATACCGAAAAATTGCCCGGTAAAAGCCCTGGGTGATGAAAATCGGCAAGGCCACCGCCACCGACAAGAGCGCGGCGTTCATGGGCTGCCATGTCTCATGGCCCTGCATAGGCACCCATTCGCCCAAACGCAAATAAAACGCCAGCCACACCGTCAGCACACACAAGCTCACATCCACACTGATCGCCACCAAGCGCTTGGCCACGCGCGGCAAGGCCAAGGTTCTGATGACCCATGCAGACTTGTTCATCGGCTGGCCTCTTTCAAAACGCTGGTGATGGCGCTCACCGCACGGTTCATGTCAGCTTCTGTCAACGTGGGATGTACCAAGAACATCAGCGATGTCTCGCCCAACGCCTTGGCGATTGGCAAACGATCTTGGGGCCGCCAGCCCGTGCCATCAAAAGCCTTTTCCAAATACACCTCAGAGCAGCTGCCTTGGTAGCACGGCACGCCTTGTGCGTTGATGGCTTCGATGATGCGGTCGCGGCTCCAACCCGGGGCCAAATGTTCTGGTCGCACATACGCGTAAAACTTGTATTGCGCATGGACGCACCCACTCTTGTCATCGCGAGCGCAGCGCGGCGATCCAGAGCAGGAGGCGCAACCCAACCGCGGCAAACGAATAACACCGCCTTCACCCGCAAACGGCCGCAAAGCCGCCGCCACCGTGGTGGCGTGGGCATTTCGCTTGACGGTCCAATCGGCCATGCGCCGCAGCTGGATGCGCCCAATCACCGCCTGCATTTCCAGCATGCGCCAGTTGGTGCCAAAGCTTTCGTGCAGCCAACGAAAGCCCGGCGGGTGCTGTCGCTCGTACACGGCTTCGTAACTCTTGCCGTGGTCTTTGAAACTCCACATGGCGCGCCAGAGGGCTTCGTCGTGGGTGGTGACCATGCCGCCTTCGCCGCCCGTGGTCATGATCTTGTCTTGACAAAAGCTCCAGGCGCCCACGTGGCCGATGCTGCCCACGCTACGACCCTTGTAACGTGCGCCATGCGCCTGGGCGCAATCTTCAATCACCTTCAAGCCGTGTTGTTCGGCCAGTGCCATGATCGGGTCCATGTCGCAAGGCCAACCCGCCAAGTGCACACAAATCACCGCCTTGGTTTGCGGCGTCAGCACGGCGGCAATGGTTTGCGCGGTGATGTTGCCGGTCTCGGCATCCACATCGGCAAACACTGGGGTGGCACGCGCGTTCACCACACACGACACGCTGGCGATGAAGGTGCGCGGCGTCACCACCACCTCGTCGCCGGGGCCAACGCCCAACGCTTTGAGAGCCACGTCCAAAGCCAAGGTGCCGTTGGCCAGCGCCACCGCATGCGGCACACCGCACCAAGCGGCAAACTCTTGTTCAAACTCGCGGCATTCGGTGCCTGTCCAGTAGTTCACCTTGTTGCTCAAGACCACGCGGGCCACTGCGTCGGCTTCTTCAGACGTGAAACTGGGCCATGGGGCCAAAGAAGTGTTCAACATACGGTTTATTTGTTCATGACTCTAGCCGGGTTGCCCACCATCGTCGCCCCGGCGGGCACGCTCTTGGTGACCACCGCACCCATGCCCACCACAGCGCCACGGCCGATGACGAGCGGTGCGCCCGGTTGACCTTGTTTGATGACGGCGCCTGCGCCAATGTAGGCGTGGTCTTCAATCACCACATTGCCGTTGCACTTCACGCCAGGAGCGAAGGTGACGAAGTCGCCAACCACGCAGTCATGCGCCACATAGCTGTAGAGGTTGGCATGAAAGTGCCGCCCAATGCGAATGTTGCTGGTGAGCGTGACAAAGGGGCTGAGGATCGCGCCTTCGCCCAGCTGCACCTCGTCCATCTGCACCACGTTGCCTGCGCGCACCTCAAAAAACCCGACTCCATCGGCCTCGCACTGCACCGCCAAGCGCTGCCTGGTCTGGCTGTTGGCGATGGCAATGCACACATGGCGGCTGCTGGCCGGCTCGGCCATCCACTGCTCCGTGGTGAGCACCCGGTGCCCATTCACCTGCGGTGCTGGCGGGTGGTCGTCCACAAACACCAAGTCGGCCTCGCCTGCACTCAAAGTGGGCCGCAGCTGCTGATAAGCCAGAGGCATCACTTCTCGTCCAAAACCACTGGCCCCAAAAATCGCGTAACGTTTCATTCCCCAGAGCCCTTGTTTATTTCGGTACCCGTGAACCTCGTCATGGTCGCCTCACCCGCGGCGCTGATGCCGTCGCGCACCAAGACCTTGCGCACCGTCATCCACACAATGCTCAGGTCCAGCCACAGGCTGCGGTGGTCCACGTACCAAACATCCAGCGCAAACTTCTCTTCCCAGCTGATGGCGTTGCGGCCGTTGACTTGGGCCCAACCGGTGATGCCGGGGCGCACCTCGTGGCGGCGGGCTTGCTCTGAGGTGTAGAGCGGCAGGTATTCCATCAGCAGTGGGCGCGGGCCCACCAGACTCATGTCGCCCTTGATCACGTTCCAAAGCTCGGGCAACTCGTCCAGGCTGCTGGCGCGCAAAAACTGGCCAAATGGCGTTAGGCGCTGAGCGTCGGGCAGCAAGGCCCCATCGGCGCCGCGCTCGTCCGTCATGGTGCGGAACTTCACCATTTCAAACGGCTGACCGTGCAGTCCGGGGCGTACTTGTCGGAACAGCACCGGGCTACCCAGCTTGCTTCGGACCAGCCAAACCAGCACCAGCAGCGGCACAGCCAAGGCCAACAAAGCCACTACAGCCGCCAATAGGTCAAAACACCGCTTCATACCTTGGGCGCCGGGGACTCAGGGCCCAACAGGATTTTCAAATAGTCTTGGGCCAATTGCCTGTAACTGCGGTTGGCCAAAATCCAAGCCCGCCCCTTAGCACCCAAGCTGGCCCGCTCTTGGCTGGACATGGCCGCATAGCGTTCGATTTCTGCCCGCAAAGCCGGCACATCACCCGCCGGCACAAACGTGCCACAGCCGGCTTCATTGATCATCGACGGATAACCGGTGTAAGACGCCACCACGGGCTTGCCCGCCAGCATGTAGTCAATCACTTTGTTGAGCGACTGACCGAAGCGCCAGACTTTGGACACGTGCACCGAGAAATACAACACATCGCACCGGGCCAACACCGCTTGCACCATGGCTTTGGGCACTTTGGGCGCAAACGTCAAATTGGACAGGTGCGCATATTTTTGGTGGTAATGCGCGCGTAAATCACCGTCACCCACCACCAAAAAGTGCACCTGCGGCTGGTCTTGCATCAGCGCTGCACAGTCGAGCATGGTGTCCAAGGCATTGGTGATGCCGATGGTGCCCGCGTGCACCACAATGAATTTGTCTGCTGGAATGTGCTGCTGGGCGTAATCGGCCGGCAGCTCTGTGCAAGCCATCAATGCCACCTCATCCACACCCATGGGAATGCAATGGGTGGGCTTGGCTTGGCCCAACACCAGCTGCACATGCTCCGCCAAATTGGGCATGGTACCCACCACGGCATCGGCGTAGCGGTAACCCAGCTTTTCAATCCACCCCAAGCCCAGCACCAAGGGGTTCCAGCGGCTAAAGCCCCCCTCTTCGGTGATGGTCAGCGGCCAAATGTCGCGGATTTCGAGCACCAGCCGGCACCCGTACTGGCGCCTGAGCCAAAAGCCGTTGAGTACCGTCAACAAAGACAAGCTCGACACCACCACCGCGTCGGGCTTGGGCAAGCCCGCTTTGGGCATGCGCCACAAGCGCCATTCAAAGTCCAGCCAACTGGCGATGCGCCGCACCGACTTGGCCACTTGGTAGCGCATGGTCTTGACCCACCACAGCTGCAGGCCATCCACGTCTTGGCGAACGTAGGGTTGCGCCAAATCGGGCACTTCGGCCAGCTGATTGGAATCTGATGTGATGACCACACAGGTATGCCCCAAGCGCGCCAGCTCACGCATGATCAAGTAACCGCGACCGCCCACACTGCCCTGGCTGTGGGGCGTCACATACTTAGAAACGTACCAAATACAGGCCATTTCAATTCATTCAATCACACAGTTTAGGAATTGCATTGATGACCGGAATCACTTTGTCAAAACCCATCCCAATTGCATCCAAATACCATTTGATATTGGGGTAACGGGGGCGGTTCTCGTCTTCTACCAAAGCCAAAGCTTGTTCACGCGTCAGGTCACCCTCACGAATTTGATTACTGCGGAAGGTGTCATGCTCAGTAAATCCAGCCACCGTGTAATAGATGTAGTTGTAAATGGCTGCTGTGCCATCACCAATACGCCAAGTGGTGTTGGTGTCTGGGGCAGTTTCCCAGTCGTATTGGTTGATAAGAGTGTCATCGATTGTTTTTTCGTCCCAACGCCAGTAATCAAAGATGTGGTGGTAGTCCGTTTTCTTGTTGAAACTGCGGTAGTACTCACCCGACAAGGTGTCCCACAAGGAGCTGTTGAAATAGCCGGGACTTTGCGACATGGCCTTGAAACGAAGCCATTGATAGCGCAGTTGCTTCATCGCTCCGCTGGAATAGACCTTCTCCTCTTCAAAGTCAGGCGGCACCCCCAAAAATCCGGCTTTAAAGTGGGTCACCTCCAAGGGATTCACCCCCCAGAGGTTGAGCGAAATACCAGTTTGCTGCTTCACCGTCTCAACATGACGGAAGAAGTGTTTGTCACCCGCGGTGAGGATACTCACCATACCCAAGTGAGGCGACTTCAGCCATGCCTGCAAATTCATGGCGATGTTGCGACGCTTGAGTGCAATGTCATCGGCCACGATGATGTTCTCAATGCCCATTTGTGCACACATGCGGCTGATGTTGCGGCGGCCCAAGTCAGTCACCATGCCCCAGTCATAGGTGTAAGTGATGGGCTTCATCTTTAGCTCTTTGGCAATCAGGTGCAGGCCATAGCAGCTGTCTCGCCCGCCTGAAAACGGCACAATGCAATCGTCGCCATGCTTCCGCCGAAACGGCTCGACCAGGTTGAACAACTGATCCACAGGCTTGGGCTTGTTGCGTGGTTTGTAGTGATGGCAGTAGTTGCAAACGCCCGCTTCGTCATACCGAATGTAAGGCATGGTATCGGGCAAGATGCAACGTGTGCAGCGGCTCACGGTGTAGCGCTTGTATTCCAGCATGGCCTCTTCGGCCTTGTGCGTGCCTAAGCTGGGAATCAGGTTGGTCGTTCGCTGCACATGCTCGTGAATGGTGGGGTCAGCCATTGCCACTGGAATGTCCAACACCAATCCCTCAGCCCTCACTTGCGTCACCATTTCACAATGTAGCTGCTTCAGCGGGTAGCTTTCTGACGCAAAGTAATGCGCGCCACCTTTGACGCCGTGGTAAAGGCTGCCGTTGTTAGAAAACAAACACAGCTTGCCGAGCTTGGGCAATGCCATCGCGCAAGCCACCACGCCCTTACACGACCCCAGAACACTAGCAGCAATACCTCCCACCAGCCCACCTTTTTCAAGGTGGTCAGCAGCAATGGCCGCAATGATTTCGGTGTCAATCTCTTGTTTGGGAGTTTTGTCCAGCGGACCCCACAAGGACTCGTGGTTCACCACAATGCCGTTGTGAATCACGCACACCCCATCGCGGTACACCGGCTGGTTGTCGGATAAGCCATTGGTAATCAGGCGGCTGTGGCCAAACACCAGGGAGGCATTGGACACGTCCAATTGAGGCAGCAAACGGGTGATGGGGTAATCGGCCCGGTGGGCTTGGTAGGCTACACCGTCGAACAACATCAAACCACTGGAGTCTTTGCCGCGCTGCTGCGCATGTTTAACCAACACCTGCAAATCGGTGGGGTTGATTGTTGCTGACGCTACGATGCCGAATATTCCACACATAAATCAAAATCTCAAAAAAAATAAAGCGAACGACAGTCAAACCGACATTATCTGTTCATAAAACACAAGGAGCTTCGCTTCTTCTTGCGTCCAGTTGTAATGGGATAAGACGGCCCGACGACCGTTTTCGCCCATTTTCTGGGCTTCATCTGGATGAGTAACCAGATAGTCAATGGCCGATGCAATTTCGGCGGGATTCATGGGATCTACACAGATACCAGATTGACTTTCCTCGATGATTTCCCTCCACAAATCGAAGCCAGAAGCAATGACTGGAATACCGGCAGACATGTACTCAAACATCTTGATCGGTAGGGCATCTAAGTAATTGGGGAGGGGATGAAGATTGACCAGTCCTGCTACAGAGCGGCCAAGCACCTCGGCTACACCCCTGCGATCCTGAATACCGTGATCGTTGACATAAGACCACCCAGCATAGGTTCGAACCTCCGCCTCGACCTCCGGCTCTGCATATGCGCCGACCATATTCAGACGCGCGCCAGAGCGCGTCAGCTCCATGGCCCGCACCAGCTCCTTGACGCCCCGAGCCTGTGCGATCGTCCCGACGTAGCAGACCTCGATGGCTTTGTTTTGCCAAGGCACTTGGGCATCCAGCTCGCCGAGCATCGGAAAGTTGTTGATATCAACAGAAGTCGGATTGATGTTTTTGAACTTGTCACGGATAGATGGTGTTGCACCCACGATGCCATCAAGGCGGGAGCAGACAAAGCTCTCGTATCGAGCGAATCCCCAAGAAACCAACTTTCGTACAAAAGGGTGCAGGTAATGCTTGCCAAGGATCTGTTTGGGGACATCCTCGTGCGAGTCGAACACCACCCGCTTGCCTTTTTTCTTGAGTCTCCAGCCCATGGGCAGTAGCTCCGGATCATGCAAGTGGTAAAGGTCCGCATTTAAGGCCAACGCCTTGTTGTAGACCCGCCGTGAGCCAAAAAACATCCGCTCCAACCTACCGGTCGAACGGCCAGAGTCAACAACCATCACGCCACCGATTTTCTCGTTACCCTGCCCATCCGCCACGACAAAGAAAACCTCATACCCAACAGCCGCAAGACTGTTGCATTGCTTCAGATGGACCCGAATTTCGTTCCTGTAATGCCCAGTACTGGCATGAACAATGCGCCTCAACGAAGTCTCCTCATAAATCCCTTGCATTCACTGACCGCACGCCCAGCTGTCGCGCACAGCCCAACAAGCGACGATAAAGACCCAAAGTTTCTGGGTGCTCGGGATTGTTGAACTGACCGGGATGGAACAGCAGCGAAACCGCTCCGCCAACCACGGAGATGTGGCGCAGATGACGCTCGAAAGCCGCAGCCGGATCAGAAGGGTATTGCTTGACCAGCGTGCCCTCCATGAACACCATGGGCATTTCGACCAAGGGCAGGGCCTGCTCGCTCTCAGCATCATAGGGCCGGAACGGCCCCGCAATACCAGCGCGATAGCCGATGCGATCGTAGTAACCCAAGGACTCGTCTGCCAAGATGCTCATGTCGACGTAAAAGTGCCAAGAGCGGGCCGGGTCGAAGCGCAGATAATGAGCCCGTCCAGCCACGACACGCCACCCCAGCAGCGCCTCAAGCTCGGCACACTGGGCTGTAAAGGCTTCAGGTTCGAGATGGGTGTCATAGTTGTAGTGCACACCCAGGTCCCAGCCGATTGGCGTCAAGGCCGACACGGAAGATATCAACTCGGAGCCGCTGCGTGCTCCAAAACGGCCGCCGGTACCGTTCAGAAAGTAGAGCGATGAAGTGAAGCCAAGCATCCGCTCGATCGCGATCATGCCGACGATGTTGTCGAAATAGTAGCGACGAGGTAGGACAGTATTCACCAACGCCAGCCAGGCATTGCGCATTTGGGGAAAGGAACGGCCGCGCGGCAGGAAGGCTCGCGACAAACGCACCACCTGTGTCCAGAAATCGTTACCTTTCAGCTGGTCAAGATCATGTGAAAGTACCAGCACCGGCGGGGCAACCATCCCTGCTGCCAGCGTGGCATCCGGCACACCACTCTTTTGCAGTCCCATGCAGGCTGCTACCAATGCGGCCACGGAATCGTTAAAGATCGGGGATTCGAGCAAGCCCGCCTCAGCTCGCGGGCTCATCCGGCCAACGAAACGGCCATGTTCGTCTCGATCCGGACATGACGTTTCCTCTTTGAGTGCGAGCAGGTCGAACAGCGTGGGTGCCAGATTCCAGACCGGCATGACAGCGCCGCAGGGGTGGACATACCACAGGGGAGCCGATGGGTCCTGCAGACGCCATTCGTTTGATGGAGGGGGAAGCGCATTCCACAAGGTCAACCGGGTCGCACCGAATGGCACTTTCCAGACATTCCCAGGCACCACGCCTGGCGCAACGTCTGTGGGGATAAATAAGCCCGCCTCTTCAGGATGCGCAGCCTCCTCCATCGAGCACCAGCGCAGTGGAACAGATTCAAATGCCACCCGCGCCATATCCGTGAAAAAGCGATGGACATGCGCACGAATCGCCTCTTCAAGATAAAGGGTTTCCGCCGCCAGCATCAGCCAACATCGCCTTGTGTATAGGCGCGGGTCACAAACCAATCGTCCCAGACGTCCATAGATGCTGGTGCATCCTTGCCAGGCGCCAGATAGAGCACGACCGGTTCGCCGCGCCGAATCAGATAGAAGCCCAAGCTGTGCGCCGTCTTTGAGATCATCTGATCGAACGGATGCGCGTTGAGTCGCCAGCTTCGGATGGCAACCGCGCCAGCGGCACGCAAATTCAGCACGGCCTGCAGCATCAAGTCGTGCAGGACATGATGCGCATCATCCGTACGCAGCACGATGACATCCACGATATAGCCTATGGACGCTTCGTCGAGAGAGTAGGCAACCCACCCCACCAACGTGTCGCCACGATACGCTCCTAGCAGGGTGGCCCTCACCGCAGGGTTATCGTAATAGCGCCATTTCAGATAGGCCTGGTCGCGCAGAATTGTCGTTCCACCCCAGCCCTGCACAAACTCCCTGCACAAGGCGCCGCCTTCGGCCGGCGGTTGCTCCAAGACTTCAAAACGGACACCCTGAGCGCGGTTCGACGCCAACGCTATGCGGGCAGCCGAAACGAAGGAGGCAGCGCCAATCGCAGCGGTCATGGCCACCCGTCGCATGCCCATCCCCACCGAGTCGCCAAAGGCGGCTGCGGCCCGAACCGACAGAGGATGCACCAACTGCGAGGTGCGGCCAGGCACATAAAAGCCGACACCCTCGAACGCCTTGTTGGCTGGTGTAAAACCCCAAATGGACTGCACGCCCTGCTCTAGCGCGAAGGCCATCAAGGGCTCGTACATCTTCTGGAACACGCCCTTGCCACGCATGCTCGGATCCACTAGGGTCTCTTCGGACTTAGCCGTCAATATCTCCCCTTTGGGGTCGAGCATGGTGATCGGCATCAACGCCTGCGTCCCTACAACTTGCCCATTTTCTTTGGCGACGACGAATGGCCTTTTACCGCCCAGCAGTTGATCAAATTGCCAGTGCCACTGAGCAAGGGATCGTTTTGACCCATAGGCGCGATTATGAAAATCGTTGCACTCTTCAATATCTTCATCTTTAAGAAACTCGATCAGCACCGCTCAAGCCCCCCTAAAAGATGAAATACAAAAAAGTCGGCCCGTGTAAACTAGTGTATTCATTTCACGTTGTAGACGTTGCCATTTGTGGGGGTCAGCCGCTGATACATCGCCAGCAATCTTTCAGCCTGCGCCTTCCAGCCAAGCGATTCAATATCCGATGTCATACGTTGCCGCCCCTCTCGCTGTAGTCGAATAACAGCATGTGCTATCGCATCGACCTCATTGACTGCGCACAAGCCCAATTGGAAACGCTCCACCAGTTCCTGAATATCTGGGAAGTTCGAGGCAAGCACTGGGACGCCCGCAAACGCGTACTCAAACAGCTTGTTTGGCAGCGAATAGTAATCACTAAGAGAAACACACTCCACCATACAAAACCCGTAGTCCGCCGTCCTGACCAGTGGCACAACTTGCTCGTGGGGTACAACATCATGCAAATGAACCCTGCCATTTTGGACCGCGTGATTAACGATAGTCTCCCGCAAGGAACCTCGGCCGATAAATACGACATGAGCCCGCACTTCCTGACTGGTGAACACCTTCAACAACGTTTCGATGCCCCGACCTGGCCCCAACAACCCCAAATACACGAAGACCAGCTGATCTTCTGAAATACCGTATTTACGATGGAAGTAGCGCCCCTTGAATTCGGGTACGTCCTGAACCGGATCTCTATTAAATACTGGAGAGTTATAGACCAGTGCAGAGTCCTTGTGCGTGAAACGCTCCATATACCAGCGTAGGATCGAAGAGCTAACCGTCACGAAACCGTCCACGCCTCGCCAGCAAAATTTCTCTATCGCCAGCGTACACCAGGCCATCCAACGTGTCTGCCCGTTCTTGTCAGACTCCAGTTCATGAGCATCGTAGATGACCTTGCCCCTGCAGAGCCACGCTATCGTGACCGCAATTGGGAGTAGTGGCGTGTCGTGACAATGAATCAAATGTGGACGGATGGCCAGCCCCCTGACAAGTACGCGCATCCAGATCTCGAGATAAATCAAACCATAACGCAGATGGGCAGGTATCCATCGGATTGACCTGAAAAACACTTTCAGGGTACTCACATCCGCAGAGTGTCTGGTGCACTCCCCACCTTTCGATCCGAATTCGGCAATCCCAATAGCATGCAACTCATACAAGCCCGCATCCTCAAGTGCGCTCAGCTCTTTTAGGATTCGACTGTCTGCTCTAATGTCTGTATGTGTTAGGTGTAATATTTTCAAAAGAAACCTTTTCCAGGGTAACTGTGCAATTACATTCTGAGTAGACGCACAACTAATTAACCAGTCCTAACCGAATAAACGTTTTTCGCCTTATTAGCGCCCCAGAATAGTGCTGATCATCTTCCGAATAGTTCTATAAACATATCGAATTACTCGAAGTTTTTTCTGGTGATTGGGGTATTCGCTGTAATGCCGGATAGGCTGATTAATCAGATCTTCGAATTCGGCAACTGATAATTTCAATTTCTTGGCAATGAAAGTTTTATCTTCAAGCAACAGACGCTCATCGTACAGTGGCTGATTCAATGCATCTAGTGCATCCGATCGATCCATCTGCCCATCCAAAATGAGACTGGACAAGTGCGCCTTGCGCTTGTCGTATCCAAATTTGTAAGGAAGGTAATAAGCTTGGAAAAAGCGGCTCCACCGAGACTCAAAATGTTTCCCCCCGTAGTAGCGCCAACCCAAATCACGCTCCAGAGTCTCTATCGCATCTTGCTTTCGATAAGGAAGAAAATTCAACGGCTTAAGTACCTCCATCTTCAACAGATGAGGGTACTTTACATAAAGATCAAAGAAATTGATGACTGGAAACTTACCTCGTGGTCTAGTTCCGAATCGACTGTGAATACCCTTGAGAAGGGTTGCGTCCATTGCGTCATAACCCCAAGCTCGGGGAAGGATGCTCTCAGTGGCAAAGTTACTACCATTAATCACGTACTTGATCCCAGCCTTTTCGGCATAACCATAGAGGGCTGCAAAAAATGCATGATCTTGAGGGGCATCTTGATTGGCAAGATTGGACCTTAGAAAAGCAAGTTGCATGTCACGCATCTCCTCCCAATCGATTACATGAGTGACGAGATCAAAGCCGAGGCGCTTACAGATCTGCTCAATGTTCATGACCGCGAGTTCTGAATTCCAACCAGCGTCTACATGAACCACCAAAGGTCTCAAACCCCACTCAGCCACCTTTAATGCGCAATAAGAACTGTCAACCCCGCCAGACAAGCCAATAATGCAATCGTAGGACTTACCTGTGCCTTGCAACTTCAGGGTTTCGATCATATTGGTCAGTAACAACCCACCTTGTTCCAGTGTCGGCCACTGCGACTTAATGACCGAGTCAAAATGACGGCAATGGTTACAAACCCCGTGCTCATCAAAATCGATCTCAGGATCGGTGGTATCCATCACGCAACGTGTACACACCTGATAATTACGATCGATCGGCACAAAAGCCGCACGGGTAATTGGGCTACCGTCAGTAGGGGCACAAACGGCTTCTGCAGGATCACTGTAATCTGGTGAGGACATAACTGATTTGTGTCTTTCAATAATTTTTAGCTTTACAGCTCAACGTAGCAAGCGTTCAAGAAGAAGTTCAATATGAACATCACGGCAACAGCCTTGCCAGCTCTGCCCGCGGTGGGTAATTGATCAAGACGGCACGATGAGGCCCGACAAAAACAAATAAGCTGCCCGCTGCGACAGCCGTTGCTCCGCCGACATTGACGGCCGCAACCAGATCATCTATGCCACCTGCTCCTCCACAAGCAACCACCGGTAAATGAACCGCGCACGCCACCTCACGAATCAACTTCAGATCGTATCCGGCTTGAGTGCCGTCCCGATCTACGGCATTCACAATGATTTCACCCACACCTTGCTGCTCAAGCGAACGAACGTGCTCCAGCAAAGTAACAGGTTGCCTAGTCTGACCGGAATGAGAAAACAACTCGTATCGCCCCAGTAACGTACGTTTGACGTCGACACATCCGACAATACTTTGGGCACCAAATGTGACAGATGCCTGACGAATAAGGGCTTCACCACCATAAGCCGCAGAATTAATGATAACCTTCTCAAAACCAAGAGCAAAAACACGTCTAATTTGATCCATAGAACTAATGCCACCGCCATAGGCCATCGGCATAAAGGCCTCACTCGCAATATCCTCAAGAAGATCAAAATCTGGACCTCTTTTCTCGCGGCTAGCGTCAATATCAAGAAAAACCAATTCATCAACTTCTTTTTCGTTGAATATCCTGACTGAATTAATTGGATCTCCTATATATGTGGATTTTTTGAACTTAATGGTTTTAACTAACCCTCGGCCACGCAACAGCAACACAGGAATAACACGCGTTTTATTCATTTCGACACAACACCTACAAACGCACTCATAAGTGCCAATCCATGCCTAAGAGACTTTTCAGGATGAAATTGGGTTCCAAATATCTGGCCTTGCTGCACCGCACAGGTGAACTCAACGCCATGCTTAGCTGTTGCGATAACATTTTTTTGGTTTTCGCAACTCATGAAATAAGAGTGAACAAAGTAAAAACGAGCATCCTCGGGAACACCATCAAACAAAGGTGAAGATTGAGATTTGTCAATCTGAGCCCAACCCATGTGTGGAACTCTTATTCTTGGGTGAGCCGACAACTTACGGCACTCCATATCAATCCAACCCAAGCCCGGCGTGTCACCCTCCTCACTTCCTTTACCAAGCATCTGTGCACCAAGGCAGATACCCAGTACTGGACGTGACATATGAAGAGCAAACTCTTCAATCACATCACGTAGTCCTGAACTATTAAGCATCTTCATACCATAGTCAAAATGGCCAACCCCAGGAAGCAACAACTTATCAGCCCGACTAATTTCGCTTGGATCATTCGAAATACAGACATCTGCGCCAGCCTTTCGCAGCATATTCCCAACGGACGAAAGGTTACCCACCCCATAATCAACAACTACGATCACTCTCCACTCCGGCCATCTGCACTTGAATAATCACCCATAACCTTTGAATAAACAAAAAAAACTACAGCCAAATAAGGAGTTGTAAAAAAGGCTTCGTCAGTAGCCACTCTAGCAAGCAAAGCCATACAAATAAATATCGCAAACCATTCTCTCAATTTCAACAATCGTCTAAAACACAGAAATAAAATCACAACAATCATTACCACGCCTGAGAGTCCATACGCTTGGTGCGCACGGAGATAGCTACTATGAATATTACAATTTTCGCGACTATACCCAACAAGAATATTGTGACAATTCGAATCTCGATTCCCCATAAACAACCCCTCCGGAGTAAGTGATTTAAAATAGTCTACCCATAAGGTAAATCTGACATCAGAAACCCCACTTATTGCCACTCGATCTATCGCACTGTACGATCTTTCGCCCATCAGCACCGGCGAATAATAGTTAAAAAAAACTATTGCCAATGATACTGCAATGACCCAATATTTCCTTTTCCGATCAAATTCACCCATTAAAATACATGTAGCCACGCAAAGAACGATTAAGGCAGCACCAGCAGCCGAACGCCCCTGACTCCAAACGGCCAATGTAAACAGCACAGCTGCAAAAAGATAATTTTCAATCCTAAACAAAAGAGTGCGCGTATCTCGCAATGGAAAATGCACTCGAAAAAAATACACCACGTAAAGGATTAAGAAATGCAGCGTTATTCCATTTTGACCAATCGATATAATCGTTTGATCCAAGTCAATTTTCCATAATACAAGCCCGCACCAAAGACTTATTATCAAGTATAATAAAAATCTTATGTGATTTAATTTAATTAGATACAAGGCATAGACCAAGCCTGCAGACGCCAATGCATTAGTAGCATAAAAGTTAAATTTTTCCCGATAGTAAAAAATTACAACAAAAGCCGAAACAGATATAGCCATCGCAAACAAAGAGATGCGAAGTTTTACCGGACTATTGCGGAGCGAGCTTTGCATTTGAATTAGCAAAAAAAAAGCACAGTCCAGTTGAAGTTAGCACAAATAATGTAACTCGATTACTAACTAGCCACAATATAGCAAGACTATAAATTGCAACCAATGCAAGCAAGTTCATTGCTTGAGCTTGATGCACTTTTACGCATTTAACCATTTACACTTTTACCTCGTCATGCGATTATTGATAACACAATTTTTCACGCCATCAAAACGATCAAAGAAAAACTCATACACATAGACGCAAACAATTAACAATGCCAATCAACCCGCATCAAAAATTAAGCCACAAGCAAACATCAGGCGGAAAATATCTTAACATCATTCACAATCTTTATGACAATCTGATCCCAATCATATTGCCCACCAACTAATGATCTTGATGGTTTTTTTTTCGCGCTGTCGATCCAATTTTCAATAAAGTCAAGATCAAAAGGATGTTTAATTACATAACCATCATCAACCAACTCAGTGAAGTAATTG
Organism: Limnohabitans sp. TS-CS-82; assembly: GCF_002943475.1. Classification (NCBI taxonomy): domain Bacteria; kingdom Pseudomonadati; phylum Pseudomonadota; class Betaproteobacteria; order Burkholderiales; family Comamonadaceae; genus Limnohabitans; species Limnohabitans sp. TS-CS-82. The sequence continues at coordinate 468,517 of NZ_PTQX01000001.1, forward strand.
TTATAACAGCCATCACCACGAGTCGTTGGACATAAAACTAGCGAAGTCACTCCAAGCATTGCCACATCGTAACAAGACATTGAACTCATTGTAATGTGTGCATCACATAACGATGCAACACTTACCAAAGGTGCAGCAGATGACTCTTGCCAAACCACATTTGTATGTCTATCAGAAATATCGCGCACAAATGAGATTGCTTTTTCAAAAGAAGATCTTTTCATCTGAACGGGATGCAGCCTAAAATGCCAAAAAAAATCGCTTCTTTTTCTGATTAATTCTACTAAATTTTCATAGAAAATTCCATTATTCAAAACACCCTTTAATTCCGCCACTTCTCCATCATAACCCCATTGAAGGGTAACAATTATATTTTTCTTACCCCGCTTTTCTCCATAGTTCCATTCGACCGGAAAAACATATTTGGGATCAGTAATTTTTTTATAAAATGGATGCGGCACCTTGATGACTGATAACCCCTTTGACTCAAGAGACTTAAATGTCTCTTTGGAAACATCATCCAACACCAATACTTTGTTTGGCAATTCATCGCCTGTTAATTGATCCCATCCCCATGGAACAAATCTATACCCAATACCATGTAACAGCTCAGCAGTGGTAACATTATGCTTTTTGGCTGCTAGGCATAAGTCTGATGGCAAGCCTATTCCAATAACGCACCTTGCTTGCGACTTTTTAAAAATTAAATCATACCCATCAAAACTCTTTGATTTATAAATTTTATTCTTAATTAGCTGAATAAAATAATTGCGATTGAATAATAGAGATCCATTTGCTGCACTTTTCAATCCAAGCCTCGACCAGGGCAATGATATTGCTTGACACTTAATTTTTTTTCTTGTGAACTCCTCATAAATCGAGTCAATCAAAGGAGAGTAAGCCAATCCATTTAGAGTTAATCCTCTATCGACATCATGACAAAACAGAAGCACGTCACATCTTTTTATTTTTGAAATTTCAGAATAAAAATAGTGTGGCTTTAATTGATTTGCAAAACGCAAATATTTTCGAGCAAGCGATTTAATCTTATCGATCATTCTTCGATTAAGTCGCTTGATGTTGGTGTATTTGCAAGGATATTCACTTTTACCTTTTTGCCCATAATGCAAGCCAAAAACTTAGGAGGCAGACCATAGCCTGGCCGAACGCTTCGTACGTTCTCGAAGGTAATGGCATCACCAGCCTTCATATCTTTCACAAAATAAAGTGAACGGCGAAACTTCGCATTCCCCTGCTCACTCGACTTACGTCCGTAGTCCACTCGCCCCATGGCGTGCCAAGCGGTTTTGGCACCGTGGCACAGCGCGGCCAAATCGGCTGGCTCCAGTGAAAAGCTGTCGTCTGGCCCGCCGCCGCTGCGGTCCAGGGTGAAGTGCTTCTCGATGATGCTCGCCCCCATCGCCACGCTGGTGATAGCGGTGGTGTTGTCCAAGGTGTGGTCCGACAAACCTGTCACCAAACCAAAACGCGCCATCATGTCGGGAATGGTGCGCAGGTTGTAATCTTCGGCCGGCGCGGGGTAACCACTGACGCAGTGCAGCACAGCGAGTTGCTGACAACCACCTTCGCGGGCGGCGTCGATGGCTTCTTGAATTTCTTCGGCATCGGCCATGCCGGTGGAGATGATCATGGGCTTGCCGGTACTGGCCACATACCGAATAAGCGGCAAGTCCACCGCCTCAAACGACGCAATCTTGTACGCCGGTGCGTTCAAGTCTTCCAGCAAATCAACCGCCGTGGGGTCAAAAGGCGAGCTAAAAATGGGGATGCCCACTTGGCGCGCACGTTCAAACAAGGGCTTGTGCCATTCCCAAGGCATTTGCGCTTCTTGGTAAAGCTGATAGAGGTTTTTGCCATCCCACAGCCCGCCATGGATCTGAAAGTCTTCGGCTTGGCTGTTAAGGGTGATGGTGTCAGCCGTGTAGGTCTGCAGCTTGACGGCATCGGCCCCGGCCTTTTTGGCCTCTTCGATGATGCGCAAGGCAATGTCCAAGCGCCCGTTGTGGTTGGCGGAGATCTCGGCAATGACAAACGGCGGGTGATCGACCCCGATGGAGCGGCCGGCAATTTGGATGTGGGGTGAGTTCGACATGTTGGAACCTACTAATCAAAGGGATGACCACTGCTTGGCCAGCAACCCAAAACACAGCACATCGTGGTGGTGCTGCCCATCAAAATGGTGTTGATGCAAGCGGCCTTCTTGCTGAAAACCCAGCTTTTGGTGAAAACGGATGGACCGTTCATTAGACGCCAAAGCTTGGCCGCAGATTTTATGCAAGCGGGCCGTTTCAAACGCGTACGCCAGCGCCCCCAAACCAAGACCCGCGCCCGTGCCTTTAGGCGCGTGGGGGGCCAGGTAAAAGCCCCAATCGGCAATGCCCCCCGAGGCGATTTCGTGGATCTGCACAAAACCCAGTGCTTGGCCTTCCCGCTCATGGACCAGCAGGTGACGAGCGGGGTCTTGCGAGGCGCGATCAAACCAACGGGTGTGTTCGTCCAAGCCAATGTCGTGCTGGGTAAACATGTGCTGGCGCACATCCGGGTGGTTGCGCCAGCGCAAAACCTCTTCCAAGTCGCCGTGGTTCATGCGGCGCATGCTCGTCAGGGCCTCATGCGGCATGCAGCCCCCTGAGTGTTAGCACGACCCTGCCCACCCCCTCACCGTCCACCAAAGCCGCGGCCTTGGGGCCCATGTTCAGCAAGGCCGACCAGTCCATGCGGGGCAGGTCGGCCGGCTCGATCACTTGGGCCGCCCCAGTCTTCGCCAGCGCTTGGGCCATGCCGCGTTGGTTGTCGGCCAACACCAGCATCAGAGACGGCAAGCCCAAGCAGCAGCGCTCCCATGCCGTGGCGCCGGCCGCACCAATGGCCAGGTCGCTATTGGCCATGAGCTGGGCCATGTGACGCACCCCGCCTAAGACCTGTGTGGGCCAGGGCAAGGTTGGGGCTTGGGCTTGCACCCGGGCCGCATGGGGTGCATGGGGGCCCATGACCACCACCACCTGGCAATCAGCAGGCAAGGCACACATGGCCAGCGCATCCAGCACGCGCCCGGTGGCGTTGTCCTTGTCCACACCACCCATGGTGATGAGCAGTTGGCGAAGGACGGGCGGGCTGCGGCGTTGCAGGCTGCCAGGCCGCAGTGCGGCAAATTCGGGGCGCAGCAAGGCGAACCGTGACCCACACAAGAGGGTGCAGTCGCTGGGCACGTGCGCTTTATAGTCTGTCGGGTCTCGGCCCAAGGTTTGGTCGAGCAACACCGATGCCACATGGGGTCGGTCGGCCAAATCGTCGATGACCATCAGCTGCCCATAGGCGTGAGCCAAAGCCTGTTCCCAACGGGCATCCAAGGCGTAGTGGTCCACCACCAACCAGTCTGGCTGCAGCGCCACTAACACGGGGTCACACGCTTGTGCGTCTTGGGCTTGGCTGGCGCCCAGCCAAGGCGCGTGGGCCGTGCCATCGGCCAAAGCGTTTGGGCTGGCGACCAAGGGCAACACATGCACCACAAAACCTTGTTCGCGAATGAAGTCGACCAAGTGCCCCGCATGAGCCCGGCAAATGAAATCGCAACGGGCCCCTTGCTCGGCCAACGCACGCGCCAAGGTCAAGCAACGCATGACATGGCCGGTGCCGATGTCGGTGGATGCATCGGCGCGAAAGACGACTTGCATCTCAGGCAACCAAGGGCAAACGAACGGGCGCACCAGCGGCAGCCAAAGCTTGTTTGGCACCTGCCGGCGTTTGTTCGGTGAAATGAAACATGCTGGCTGCGGCCACAGCTGAAGCACCCGCTTGGGTGACCGCTTCAACCATGTGCTGATAATGACCAGCGCCGCCCGATGCAATCACTGGGACCTTAACGGCTTGCGCCACCGCTTCAATCAAAGGCAAGTCGTACCCTTGCATGGTCCCGTCACGCTCGATGGAGGTAATGAGGATTTCTCCAGCGCCACGGTCTTCCAGTTCTCGCACCCAAGCAACGGCATCCAGGCCTGTGGCTTGTTGACCCGCATGGCTGAAGCACCGCCAAGCGCCCTCTTGAAAACGAACATCCACGCTGGCCACCACGCACTGGGCGCCATGGCGGTTGGCAATTTCGTTGATGAAACTGGGCCGTGCATAAGCTTCGGTGTTCACCGCCACTTTGTCGGCCCCTACTCTGAGCAGCCGCTGCACTTGATCGATGTGTGTGACCCCACCGCCAACGGTCAATGGCACAAAGCAATCTTGGCCAAACTCGGCAATCGATTCGAAGTCGGGGTCATCTGAGGATAAGTGGGCCACGATGTCCAACAAAACCAGTTCATCCACTTCGCGTTGGTTGTAAACCTTCACAGCAGGCAACACTGGGCCGACTCGACGCCAGCTGTCAAAGGCCACGCCTTTGATCAATCCAAACTGTTTCCACAGAAGGGTCGGGATGACCCGCACCTTCAACATGACGGCCCCTCGATGAAATTTTTCAGCACCTTAAAGCCCGCTTTGGAGCTTTTTTCCGGATGGAACTGTGTGCCCCACACATGTCCGCGCCGCACCGCCGCCGTGACGGTGATGCCGTGCTGGGTGGTGGCAATCACGTCGGCAGCGTTTTTGGCTTCGAAGGCGTAGCTGTGAACAAAGTAAAAATCAGTCTCGGGCGGGATTTCATGGAACAAGTGGTCTTGAGCTTGCGCGCTGTTGACTGCATTCCAACCAACGTGCGGCACTCGAAATTGGCATCCCATGGCAGCCAAATGTTTAACTTGACCTGATACAAAACCCAAACCCTTCACAGGCTCTCCATTGACCGCGCCTTCGGTGCTGCTATCGGCCAACAATTGCATGCCCACACACACACCCAAGAGGGGCTTGTTGTAACCCACCACCTCTTCTTTGAGGGCCGTGATCCACTGCCCCGCCTCCAGCATGCGCACGCAGTCGGCAAAGTTTCCAACGCCGGGCAGTATCAGGCAATCGGCTGCGTGCATGTCGGTCGCTCGGTTGACCAGCAAGGGCGTGACGCGGAGCACTTCCAAAGCTCGCATCACAGAGCCCACGTTGCCGACGCCGTAATCGACAACTCCAACTATCATGATGTATAAGTCTGAATTACGGGAATATCAACTAATTTCTGCCTCGGAATCAGATAGACTGGTGGTGTAACAACGGCACAAGTACGGCAAATTGAAAACAAATTACCTTTATCCAATGATTCTCTAAGCCTGCGATAGCTTTCACCGTCCCAAATAGAGCGCAAAGATTGATGTTCAATATTACCCATCACCAATTTGCTTGTTAAATCGTAGCAGCAAGGAACCACATCCCCATCAGAACGAATCGTAATTGTATTTATGACGTGATCACAATTTTTAAACTCTTCCTTCAATGGCGAAGTGACCAAGTCATACTCAAAGACATTCATATGCGGCCATCTCACAGCATAAGTGGCCTTGAAGTCTAAGACATTGCCAAACTCATCACTCAACCATTTTGGCGGCAAGGCCTGCTGCAGAGGGAAAGACTCATCTTTTGATTTTATGAATTGCGTGGTTGCTAAACTGATTTTTGGCGTTCTCGAGCCCATTTCAGATCGCAATCTAATTAATTGCTTAACATTAGAGACAATCTTTTCTGTATTGCTATTTTTTCGTATGCTCATACTCTCTTCGGCTGAAGTCCCATCCAATGACACCTCAATTGCATCTATCCCAGATTTCACCAACCTAATTGCGTTAGACTTATTTAAAGCCATCCCATTCGTTACACTTTTAATAAAAATTGATGGCTTGATACTTTTAACTTTAGCAACCATCTCATAAAATAATGAGTTAAGCAGGGGCTCGCCACCATGATATAGCACCACAATTTCAATTGAATCGATATTATTCTTTAGCTCATTCAATATCAAATTAAATATCGGTTCAGACATCACTCCTCTACCCATATCAACCGTGCCAGTTGGACAATGTGAGCAGGCAAGATTACATTGACTCGCAGGTTCAATACGCAAGACCTTCGGGAATGGAATGTTAGACATTGTCATGATTTATTTTAGTGAGGTTTCCGTTGCGATCTTTTACCAACGCTCCACTGACGTCTCGTTTGAAAATTTTCTTGTTGGTGAATTGATCGCTCAGGCGAGTGAACTCATCCACCGACATATCGAGCGGCTGCAAAATGTCTTTCAACGGCTTACCCAAATATTCCCAAGGAAACAAACCGTCTAAGCGCTTAACCGCTTCAATCCCGTCCTGTCGCGTCAGACGGCCACGGCGGATATGTAAACAAGCCAAGTCGGTGGCACGCCCAAAACCAAACTTCAAAAACTTAAAGTAGTCGTGAATGCCTGTGTGGTGGTTGTCCAAGTTCTCATAGTTCACCATCGATCCCTCAACCACCTTGTGGTAGGTCTGAAATCCGTTGGCTTGTGCGATCAGCGTATTGGCCAAACCATCCCAAGGAATGTAATGGCCCAAAAACAGACCGGTCACACCCACCCGTTGCAACTCTTCATCAGTGGGGTAGGTGTATGGAATGAGGTGCTTGGCTTCAATGCCTTCTTGGCATATCAAATCAGAAACGCGCAAACCGAGCATCCCACCAAATTCTTCTAGCCAGCGGCGTGTGAGAACGTTGTTGTCGGCGGCCGCTGCAGGGCCCCCGTACTCGTTTTGTGAGTTTTCGCCCCAAACGATGAGAGGCACATTGAATTGAACGGCCGCTCGGACCGGTATAGTGAAAATACCCACGTGCTCCGGCCATGAAATATCGCCCACCTGCGTCAGGCCCACACGGTTGAGCTTGGCACGAACCAGCGGGTTGGGCGAGACCTCGATGTAATCAACGCCCAAATGCTTGAGGTTCTCAATATTGGCCCGCCCCAAAGGCGAAAGATCACAAGTGGTGGACGTGACGCAAAGCGGGTTCAAGCCCAACTGAAGCATGCGCACCACTTGGTAGGTACTGTCTTTGCCACCGCTGACGGGAACAATGCAATCCCAATTGGCGCCATTTCTCTGACGGTACTTATCAAGCAGCTTTAAAAGTTCTTGGTAGCGAGCATCCCAATCGACTTCTTTTCGCTTTTCGAAGCTTCGGCAGGCGTTGCATATTCCGTGTTCATCTAAATGCAAGTCAGGCTTGGTGTCAGGCATGACGCAACATTTGCAATACTTGAGCATTTAAGCAACTCCAAAAAAATTATTTTTTTCCATCAAAAACCAAGTGATGTCATCTTGGGGGAAATTGGGGTCTCGACGGTACGCAAAACCATAGTCAATCAATTTGAGCTGTGGGTGTCTGTCCATCATTTCACCGGCAAAGTCACGCTTGAACAGGCGGTCGCTGTGGCCCCTATAGGAGATGGCTACTGGGGCTGGGTTGTAATACTCCGCCACCAACAAATAGCGTCCACAGGCGGCGAACAATTGGTCGTAGACCTGCGGCAAGACCTCTGGATTCAGGTGAATCAAGACACCCTTGATCAAAGTCAGGTCCCATTGCTGGGATGGGGAAAAATCCAGAATGGACTGGTTGTGGACTTGCTTGGCTGGAATAACCTTGGCCAACTCTTGTGCTGCATCGGCGTTGATTTCAATGGCATGGGCATCGAGACCTGGATGCAACAGCTTCAAGGCCTTGAGGTTCATGCCGATGTTGGCACCAAACTCAATGCAAGTCTTGAACCCTGTGGCTTGATGTAAGGCCTTGGCGAAAAAAGCCAAGTTCGAGGCCAACAAGGCATCACCTTGGTTGCGCTGTATGTATTCGGTTCCGAATTGACCAGCCCAAAAGGCTTCTTGATCGGTTTTAAAGGTCATGATTTTCTTTCTGTTGTCGGATTGAGAATTTCAAACATCATCTCGGCACGAATCCAGTCGTTTTGTGTGTCGATGTCTTGAACCCTGTAGCGAGGTAAAACGATGGGTACTGAGGCTTGCGAAAATAAAGGCGTCGCCTCCAACCAAGCTTGCGCTCGCCCCCAATAGAACTGGCCAGCATCGTGGTAAGCCTCTTCGAGGTCTTGTGAGCGTGTGTTGAACTGCGCAGGGTTGAACATTTCAATGCGCTGCTGACCTGTGATACGAAACGATCGTTGAATCGGTGCAGCAAAGTTGGTCACCGTGAAAGCATATTGAGCGCCAGAGCTCTGCAACATGTCTAAGCCTTGGCGTAAATCTTGAGCTTCCACAAAAGGGGCCGTGGCGTACAAGCAGCATGCGAATTCCACGGGCCCCACCTGCTGGCCCATCCAGCCCACGGCGTGGGCCAACACGGGGATCGTGCCGGTGTGGTCGTCCGACAATTCGGTCGGACGCATGAAAGGCACTTCGGCCCCGTGGGCTCGGGCGACATCGGCAATCTCAGCATCGTCGGTGCTGACAATGATGTGGTCAAAACAGCCCGAAGCATAGGCCGCCTCAATAGACCAAGCAATCATGGGCTTGCCAGCAAAGGGCTTGATGTTTTTACGGGGTATGCGCTTGCTGCCGCCCCGCGCAGGAATGATGGCCAACTTCATGCCCGCAACACCTCTTTCAGCACCGCCGCCACGCGGTCTTGCTGTTCTTCGGTCAAGGTTTGATACATGGGCAGGCTGATGGCTTGGGCGTAGTAGCTTTGCGCCTCGGGGAAGTCTGCTGGCTTGAAACCCATGCGCTGGTAATGAGGCTGGGTGTGCACCGGAATGTAGTGCAGGTTCACGCCAATGCCCTGCTCGCGCAGAGCCTCGAAAACTTCACGGTGGGTCTTTGTGATCTGGTCGAGCTTTAAGCGCACCACATAAAGGTGCAGACCCGAATAGCTGTCTGGGTGTTGCCAAGGTAGGGTGATGGGTAAATCAGCCAATAGTGCGTCGTAGCGGCGGGCTAGGGTGTGGCGGCTGGCCACGTAGCTGTCCAGGCGAGTCATCTGGCTCAGGCCCAAAGCGGCCTGCAGCTCGGTCATGCGGTAGTTGTAGCCTAGGTCAATCTGCTGGTAATACCACGGCCCATCGGGCTCGTGCGTCATGTGAGCGGGGTCGCGAGTGATGCCGTGGCTGCGCAGCAAAGCCATTTTGTGCGCCAGCTCATCGCTGTTGGTCATGGCCATACCGCCCTCGGCGGTGGTGATGATCTTGACCGGGTGGAAGCTGAACACCGTGATGTCGCTGAAGCGCCCGTTGCCTATGAATTCAGCTTGGTAACGCCCACCTATGGCGTGCGATGCGTCTTCAATAATCTTGAAGCCGTATTGCAGGCTCAGTGCATGGATGGCCGCCATGTCGCAGGGCTGGCCACACAGGTGCACCGGCACCAACACCTTGGGCAGCTTGCCCAACTGCTGCGCCAACTGGAGCTTGCGCTCCAGGGCTTGCGGGCACAGGTTGTAGGTGGTGGGGTCGATGTCCACAAAGTCCACCTGAGCACCGCAGTACAAAGCGCAGTTAGCCGAGGCCACGAAGGTGATAGGACTCGTCCAGAGCCAGTCGCCAGGACCCAGCCCCAAGGCCATGCAGGCGATATGCAGGGCCGACGTGGCGCTGTTCACCGCCAAGCCTTGCTTGGCCCCCACATGGTTGGCCACCATTTGCTCAAACTTTGGCACTTGCGGGCCTTGCGTCAGAAAGTCCGACTGCAGCACGCCCACCACCGCTTCAACGTCGGCTTGAGTAATGTCTTGGCGCCCGTAGGGGATCATGGCTTAAATAGCCCCGATTTTTCCGCGGTTGGCGGCGATCCAAGCCTTCAGCTCGGCATCCTTCATCCATTCGCTGTTGTTGTCGCTGGCATAAACAAAACCTTCAGACACTTTGTTGCCATCTTTGATGCGGTTTGCGTCTTGATCCCAGTTGTGGATGGCGGGCAAAATTTTGTAGTGCTCGGGGTATTCGTAGGTGTAGTACGCGTCTTCAGCACCAATCATTTGCTCGTGCAACTTTTCACCGGGGCGGATACCAACAATTTCTTGCTTGCAGCCTGGAGCCACCACACGCGCCAAGTCGGTCACCTTCATGGATGGTATTTTTTTGACGTAGATCTCGCCCCCCACCATATCTTCAAAGGCGTGCCACACCAGCTCCACCCCCTGCTCTAGGGAAATCATGAAGCGCGTCATGCGCTCGTCGGTGATAGGCAACACGCCCTTGTCTTTGATGGACATGAAGAACGGGATGACCGAGCCGCGGGAGCCCATGACATTGCCATAGCGCACCACGGCAAAGCGTGTATCGTGCCCGCCAGAATAAGAATTACCCGCTACAAACAGCTTATCAGACGCCAGCTTGGTGGCTCCGTACAAATTGATGGGGCTACTGGCTTTGTCGGTGGACAAGGCCACCACGCGCTTAATGCCTTTGTCGATGCAGGCATCGATCAGGTTCATGGCCCCGTTGATATTGGTCTTCACACATTCAAAGGGGTTGTATTCGGCCGTGGGCACGATTTTGGTCGCGGCGGCGTGGACCACGTGGTCCACCCCGTCCAGCGCACGGTACAAACGATCTTTGTCGCGTACATCGCCGATAAAAAAGCGCACACGCACGTCACCCTGGAAGAGTTTGGCCATTTCCCACTGCTTCATTTCGTCGCGCGAATAAATGATGAGCTTTTTGGGGTTGTACTTGGCCAAGGTCATGGGCACAAAGGTGTGTCCAAAAGAACCTGTGCCGCCGGTGACGAGAATGGTGGAGTTGGAAAGCATGTTTCTGTCTTTAGTGATTTGAAGCCATTGCCCGGAACTGATCGCTTTTTTCAACGAGTTGTTTAAAGGTACCGTTTGATTTCACGGCACCTTTTTCAAGTAAAAATATCTGATCGCATTCGCGAACGGTGGTTAATCTGTGGGCGATCAGAATGATGGTGATGCTGTGGCTCAGGTTGTGCACAGCTTCCATGACGACTTGCTCGGTGATGTTGTCCAGTGCACTGGTGGCTTCATCCAAAACAAGAACACTGGGGTTGTGATACAGCGCACGGGCGATGCCAATGCGCTGGCGCTGGCCACCGGACAAGCGGACACCTCGCTCACCCACCATGGTGCCGTAGCCTTGGGGCATGTTTTGAACCACGAAGTCGTGCAAGTTCGCAATTTTGGCTGCACGCTTAACAGCCTCTTGGTCCACCATCTCTGGGGCAAGCCCAAAAGCAATATTGGCCGAAACTGTGTCGTCGGCCAAATAGATGTGCTGTGGCACATACCCAATGCTTTTTTGCCATTGACGCCTGTTGCTGGCGTCAATCACTTGGCCGTCGATGCACAGTGCTCCCTCTTGGGGTTCGAGCAAGCCCAAAATCAAATCAACCGTGGTCGTTTTGCCGCTGCCCGTGGAGCCCACCAAGCCCACCGTAGAGCGTGCAGTAATGGTGAGGTCGATTCCATTAAGCGCCGGTGAATTGGCATTGGGGTATTGGTAAACAATGTTGTTGAGCTCGATGCACTTGTTGAGCGGCAAGGGTTCAGTCAACTTGGCGTAGGACTCGACTGCGTTCAAGCCCGTCAAGTCGGCATGCAATGCATTCAATGCTGGACCTGCAAACTTGAGCTGGGTGATTGCACCGTAAATTTGCTGAAGCGCTGGCATGAGCCGATAGCCCGTAAAGGCATACAAAGCAATGATGGGCAATGCAGCAGCAAAGCTGCCGCTTTGGGCCATCAAATACAAAATAACCAACAACATGCCCCCAAAGGCAATGGCCTCTAGCGCAAAACGGGGCACTTGGGCGATGACTTGTGCGGTGGCTTGGCCTTTGGCATAGGTTTCGGCGGGTTTGGCAAAGCGCTCAATAAAGACGCTTTCCAAGCCTCCCGTTTTGACTTCTTTTGCCGCACCAAAGGCTTCGCTGACGACGGTGTATCTTTCTTGGTTGGCTTGGATGCGTGCTTGGCCAAGGGTATTGAGCCAGCCACTCATGAGGACCAAGATGCCTCCATAAGCGACGCCCAAAACAAGCCCCACGAAAACAGCCAGCCAAGGGTCTACCAATAACAAAAGACCCAACAAGGCAATGGTGACTGCAAGCTGCGCCATGAGGGTCATCAGCGGAATCATTCCGCCATAGATAACCCCACTAACCTCGGAAAGAATGTTTTTACCCAGATCGGCGCTGTGCCGATTTAAAAACCAGCTGTAGGGCTGAAGCAAATAGCCCTCCACCAGCCGCTTACCGATACTGTATTCGCGCATCAGCGCAAAACGGGTTTGCGCGTAGGTGGTGAGGGCCTTGAAGGTCAAGGAAAAGACCAACAACAGGAACACCAAGAACCCCAGTAGAAACAAAAACTGCTCCACCGAAGCCACGCCAACGTTCGCAGAAAGCTGATAAGCCCAAGACAAGATGAGGTTGGTCTCAACCAAGGCGGGGTTGGCGAGCACGGCAATGAAAGGCAGGATGGAAGCCACACCCAGCATGTCCAACAATGCCATCACCAACATCATGGCCATGAGCACCCCGGCGCGTTTGCGCTCCGCTGGGCTCAAAAGGTCGAGTAGCTTTTTAATGGTTTCCATGCGGTTTAAGCTACCAGGGTGGCCACGATGTACTGCTGTTGCTCAGGCGTAATTTCTGCACTCATGGGCAAGCTCATCACTCGCTTGGCCAATTGCTGCGCCACGGGTGTGCAGTCTGGGCAACACAGGTGTTTATAAGCCGGTTGCTCGTTCAGCGGCACGGGGTAGTGCACCGCGGTGGGAATGCCGGCTTCGGCCAAGCGCTTTTGCAGCGCTTCGCGGTTGGACACCATGACGGTGTATTGGGCGTAGACGCTGGTGCGCTCGGGTCGCTGCTGGATTCGAGCGATGCCGGCTTGGTCCAGACGCTGGTTGTAGCGTTCGCCAATGACGTGGCGCTGCTGAACTTCCCATTCAAAGCGTTCGAGTTTGGCCAAGACGATGGCGCACTGCAGGGTGTCCATCCGGCCGCCCACGCCCACTCGGGTGTGCACGTAGCGCTGGCTTTGGCCGTGCACACGAATCTCGCGCATGGCTTGGGCCAAGGCGTCGTCGTTGGTAAAGATGGCGCCGCCGTCGCCATAGCAACCCAGTGGCTTGCTGGGGAAGAAGCTGGTGCACCCGATGGTGCTGAGGTTGCAGCTCTGGCGGCCTTTGTAGGTGGCGCCGAAGCTTTGAGCGGCGTCTTCAATGACAGGCAAGTTGCCGTGTTTAGCCGCAATGGCATTGATGGCGTCCATGTCGGCGGTTTGGCCGAACAGGCTCACCGGCATGATGGCTTTGGTTCGGGGGGTGATGGCCGCTTCAATCAAGGCGGCATTGATGTTACCGGTGTCGGGCTCCACGTCCACAAACACGGGCTTGGCGCCCAAGAGCACGATCACCTCGGCCGTGGCCACAAAGGTGAAGGGCGTGGTGACGATTTCATCGCCAGGGCCAATGCCCAGCGCCATCAGGCTCATGAGCAAGGCCTCGGTGCCGCTGGCGCAGGTGATGCAGTGCTTGGCACCCGTGAAAGCCGCGAGCTTGTCTTCCAGCTCTTTGACCTCCGGGCCCATGATGTATTGGCCGTGTTCCAGCACCGCGTCGATGCGGGCTTGGATCTGCGGCTTGAGCGCTTGGTATTGGGTTTTGAGGTCGATGAAGGGGATGCTCATGGCTGTTGACGCTTCAATTGATCGTGATTGAGGGTGTAAACCTGATTCGTGTGCGGGCAGGTGTATGTGCCTTCACCTTGGGTGGGCAGTGGAATTTGCTCGCCGTATTCGCTCATCCAACCCACTTGTCTGACGGGCACGCCCACCATCAGTGCGTAAGGCTTCACATCCTTATTCACCACCGCACCAGCTCCGATGAAGGCGAATTCACCAATGGTGGTGCCACACACGATGGTGCAGTTGGCGCCCAACGTGGCGCCTTTTTTCACCAAAGTGTCGCGGTATTCGCTTTTGCGTTCGATGAGTGAGCGCGGGTTGTAAACATTGGTAAAGACCATGCTGGGGCCACAAAACACGCCCTCTTCCAGCGTCACGTTGTCGTACACGCTGACGTTGTTTTGCACTTTGCAGCGGTCACCGATCACCACCTTGTTGCCCACGAAGACGTTTTGCCCCAAGGACACGCCTTGCCCAATTTTTGCACCGCTGCACACATGGGCGAAGTGCCACACGCGGCTACCTTCGCCGATCTGGGCGCCATCGTCGACGATGGCGCTGGTGTGGATGGTGACGTTGGGGGCGGTCATGTCAGCAATCCAAGGGCAAAGACACCTTCACCCCGTCTTTGGCCGAGCGGTACATGGCCACCAGCAGCTCAAGACTCTTGAGGCCCGAGCGGCCATCGGTCTCGGCTTGAGCTTCACCACGCAAGGTTTTGATGACGTTGTCGTAATACAGGGGGTGCCCAAAGCCGTATACGCTAGTGGTGGCGTAGCTGGCGGCCTTCACCTCGGCATCTTCGGGACGGGCGTCGGCAAACTGCCATTCTTGAATTTCATTCACGGCCACACCGCCGATGCGCGCCGTGCCTTTTTCGCCCAAGATGGTGATGCTGCCTTCTAAGTTTTTGGGATAGGTCAGCATACTGACATTGAGGGTTCCCATTGCACCACTGCGCCATTTGATAACAGCTACGCCACTGTCTTCCGCCTCAATGTTGCGCGCTTGAGTGGCCGTGTAGCTCATGACACTCTCAACTGGGCCAATGACCCAGTCCAACAAGTCAATGTAGTGACTGGCTTGGTTCATGAATGCGCCGCCATCAAACTCCCAAGTGCCGCGCCAGCCGTTACCTTGGTCGTAATAATCTTGCGGACGGGTCCAAAACACATTGAGTGCGACGTTGTAAATACGACCAAAACGCCCCTGCTCTACAGCTTGCTTGAGCAGCTGCAGGGTGGCGTTGCGGCGGTTTTGCTTAACAACAAACATGCGGACGCCTGCGTCATCGCAAGCCTTGACCATGTGCAGGCCGTCTTGCCAACGGGTGGCCATGGGCTTTTCGGTCATCACATGTTTGCCTGCTTTTGCCACGTCAATCGCTTGCTGAGGATGCAGGCCACTGGGGGTTGTGAGCACCACCAAGTCTGCAGCGGTGGTTTTGAGCATATCTGCGATTTGCAGGTGGCCTTTAGCACCGGTACGCTCGACGGCAGACTTCAACGCAGCGGGGTCAATGTCGCAAACATCAACCAGCTCGATGTTGTCTGCATGACCCTCGATTGCGCCAAAGTGATTTGCCGCAATGCGGCCGCAGCCAACTAAAGCAAGGCGCAGTTTTCGGCCTGTGATTGGCGTGTAGTTTTGCATGTGAATGACACTTAAAAACGAAAGACCGTAAAGCCCGCGCTGGCAGCTTCGTGGCGGTTATAAAGAGATTTGATGTCGGCCAAGACAGGTTTCTCCGATTTGCATAATGCACGAAGCTGGGCAGCTGTCATTTCGCGATACTCGTGATGTCCGACAGCTATAACCAAGGCATCCACTTGGTTTTGTGCATCAATGGTTCCAAGTTGAATGCCGTACTCATGACTAACTTCACCAGCCTCAGCCCAAGGATCAGCCACCACCACGTTAACGCCCCATTGCTGAAGCTCTTTGACCAAATCGGCCACTTTGCTGTTGCGAATGTCTGGGCAATTCTCTTTGAAAGTGATGCCCATCACACCTACGGTGCTGCGCGCGACATCAATGCCGTTTTGCAGCATTCGCTTGACAACGCTGCTGGCAGCATAGCGCGCCATGTCGTCATTGATACGACGCCCTGCCAAGATAACTTGCGGGTGATAACCCAGCTCTTCCGCTTTATGCGTAAGGTAGTAAGGATCCACACCGATGCAATGCCCTCCCACCATGCCAGGCCGAAACGGTAAAAAGTTCCATTTACTGCCAGCAGCCTCTAAGACTTCAAGCGTGTCAATGCCAATGCGCTCAAAGATGACAGACAACTCGTTGACAAATGCGATGTTGAGGTCGCGCTGGCTGTTTTCAATGACCTTGGCCGCTTCTGCCACCTTCAGGCTACTGGCCTTCCATGTACCTGCTTTGATGATTTGTTGGTACAAAGCATCCACCTCATCTGCTATTTGAGGCGTGCTGCCGCTGGTGATCTTTTTAATCGTCGTGAGCGTATTGACTTTGTCACCAGGGTTGATGCGTTCAGGGCTGTATCCGCAATAAAAGTCTTGGTTAAATTTGAGCCCACTGAGTTTTTCGAGCATCGGCACACAGACTTCTTCGGTGGCGCCTGGGTATACGGTAGATTCATAAATAACGATATCGCCCGCCTTGAGCACTTTGCCAACTGTTTCGCTGGCCTTGACCAAGGGAGTCATGTCGGGGCGATTGGCTTGATCCACAGGTGTTGGCACAGTGACAATGTAGATTTGACAGGCACGCAAATCATCAAGCTGATTGCTATAAGTAAGATGGGTAGCCTCTTGCAGCTGCGCAGGGCTGCATTCAAGCGTATGGTCTTGCCCTGATTGAAGCTCAGTAATTCGCTGCTGATTGATATCAAAGCCCAAAACGGGGCGGTACTTTCCGAATTCAACTGCAAGCGGAAGACCAACATATCCAAGACCAATGATGGCTATTTTTTTCATACTCAAACTGCTGCTTTTAAAAACTGGTCACTTGTTAAACCAAATCTGCGCTGACGTTGGCCATACCAATATATTGCTTTTTCTAGTTGCACCCGATCAAAGTCCGGCCAAAGCACATCCGTGAAGTACAGCTCGGCATAAGCCGATTGCCACAGCAAAAAGTTGCTGATGCGCTGCTCGCCGCCCGTGCGTATCAGCAGGTCTACATCGGGCATGCCCGCGGTACTAAGGTATTGCGCCAACTGTGCTTGGGTGAGCTGATCGGCACTTGCTTCTGGATGGGCTGCCTGCCAGTTCTTCACTGCCTGCACCACATCCCACTGACCGCCATAGTTGGCCGCCACTACCAGTGTGATGGTTTGGTTGTGTTGGGTAGCTTTCTCTGCTGCTTGAATACGGGTTTGCAGCTCTGGCGCAAAGCCGGCTACATCACCTATCACCTTCAGTTGCACGCCTGCGGCCGCCAAGCTGCTCATTTCTTTTTCGAGGTACTGCACAAACAGCCCCATGAGGGTGGACACCTCGTCAGCTGGACGGTTCCAGTTTTCGGTGCTAAAGGCAAACAGGGTGAGGTATTTCACGCCCAGTTTGGCGCAATGCTCAACCAAGCCTCTAACCCCAGACGAGCCTTTGGCATGCCCCACAGTTCGGGGCAGATGTCGCTGCTGGGCCCAACGGCCATTGCCATCCATGATGATGGCAATGTGTTGGGGCAATGTGGCTGTGGCTTGTACGGTCACGAACTTAATAAAAAAACAACGAGCACGCTACCGCCTTTTGCTGAATAGCAAAGCTTCTTATTATCTATTGGATTTGACAAACATGGCTTGTTTTTACTGGTGTGAATTTGTCCCAGACAAAGAGATTGGCTGTTTACGCTACTCGCAGGCTTTCGACAGCCATGCGCAGCTTTTGCGGCTGGCCCAGCAAATCGACCAACACAAAGGCACGCGTTTCGCCATCGTGGACGATGTATTTGCCTTCTAAGCCTTGCAGCGGGCCGCTGGCCACTTGCACGCTGTCGCCGGGAGCGAACATGCGCTCTAGGGTTTCGGGTGGGGCTTCTTTTAAAAACGCGATGAACTCAGGCGGAACCTTGGCGGGCTGAGGACCAAAGCTGACCAGCTTGCTCACACCCAAGGTGGAGCGGATGGGGCCCCAGTTTTGCGTTTGGTCGTCGAGCTGAATGAACAGGTAACGGCTGAACATGGGCTCGGTGATGGTCTGCACTTTTTGGTTGCGCAGTTTTTGCACCTGCATGGTGGGCAAGAAGCAGTTGAACCCTTGGTTTTGCAGGTTTTCAAGGGCTCGGGCCTCTTGGCGGGGCTTGGTGTGCACGACATACCAAGCTTGGTGGGTTGTCTCGGGTTTTTCGCTACTCATTGTTAGAGAAGTCTAACTAAACTTCATGTGGTGTTTGGCTGCACTCGGCGTTAAAGTGCGGTTTTATGTTTTGTTTGAAAGTGTGCCCACATGTCTACCAAAAATCCGTTTGATCCCGCAGCAATGTCTGACAACGTGAAAGAGCAAGCCCAACAAATTTGGCTGGCTGGCTTGGGCGCATTTTCCAAGGCACAGCAAGACGGCACTAAAGCATTTGAAAAGCTGGTGAGTGACGGCATCACCATGCAACGCAAGGTGCACACCACTGCCGAAGAAAAACTGGCTGAAGCCACACAGAAAGCCCAGCAAGCAGCCCACACGCTGAGCGAGCGCGCCACCGGTCAATGGGGCAAGCTGGAAGGTATTTTTGAAGAACGCGTGGCCAAGGCCATGCATGGTTTGGGCGTGCCCTCTGCTGCAGAGCTGAAAGCCTTGCATGCGCGTGTCGCAGCGCTGGAAGCGCAGCTGGGCGCAAAGCCGAAAGCTGCGGCAAAACCTGCTGCTAAGGTGGCTGCAAAGAAAGCGCCAGCCAAAAAGGCAGTTAAGAAGTAATTGGGGTCAGAACCTAATTAACTGCAATTGCGCACCATGGCTAAGAAAGCGCCACGCCGTACCGCAGAGCGGATTTTGGAGGTCACGCTCGACCTCTTTAACCGCTTTGGCGAGCCCAATGTGTCGACCACATTGATCTCGTCCGAGCTCAACATCAGCCCCGGCAACCTGTACTACCACTACCCCGCCAAAGAGGAGCTGGTCACGGCGCTATTCAACCGCTATGAAGCGGCGCTGGATGAACTGCTAGATGCAGCGCCCGGTGTGCACGATGTGGAAGACGCTTGGTTTTTCATGCACACCTTGTTTGAGCTGGTGTGGCAATACCGCTTTTTGTACCGCGACTTGAACGACTTGCTGAGCAAGAACCGTAAGCTTGAAACGCACATCAAAGACGCGCTGTTGCACAAGACCACAGCGTTTCGCACGCTGCTGGATAGCTTAGAGCACGATGGCGCGCTGGCCATGACGGTGTCGGAACGCGAAGCCACCGCCACACACATGGTGGTGATGCTGACTTGGTGGCTTAGTTACGAATACGTGCGCGACCCACGCCATGCACTAGAGCCCGAGAGCGCGCAGGCATCGCTGCTGCGCGGGGCTAAGAGTGTGTTGGGCTTGTTGCTGCCGTATGCGACAGCGGAGCACAAAGAGCACTTGAACGCGCTGCTGTCTGCTTATTAAGCCCCAAAAACTCACAGCCCATGTGAGTTAAATAATTGGGTTCTGACCCCGATTAGAAACTTAGCGCAGCGAAGCCTCAACGAGTTTGACCCAATAGGTGGCGCCCAAGGGGATGAGTGCGTCGTTGAAGTCGTAGTTGGGGTTGTGCAAGGTGCATGGGCCTTCGCCGTGGCCGATTTCGCGGTGCACACCGTCACCGTTGCCGATGAAGCAATACGCTCCGGGTTTCGCTTGCAGCATGTATGAGAAGTCTTCTGCGCCCATGGTGGGCTCTTGCGGCAGCACGTTGTCTGCACCCACGATGTCGGCCATCACCTCACGCGCAAAGTTGGCTTCGGCTGGGTGGTTGATGGTGGGCGGGTAGTTGCGTTCAAACTCAAAGGTGCAAGTGGCGCCAAAGGCGGCGCTGGTGTGTGCAGCCAGGTCGCGCATGCGCTGCTCGATCATGTCGAGCACTTCCAAGCTAAATGTACGGACCGTGCCTTGTAGCTCGCAATGGTCGGGTACCACGTTGGTGGCTTCGCCTGCGTTGATCATGGTGACCGAAATCACGCCCGCATCGACTGGTTTTTTGTTGCGGCTGATGATGGTTTGAAAGGCTTGCACCATTTGGCAAGCAATCACCACAGGGTCAATGCCGTTGTGCGGCAGTGCTGCGTGACAGCCTTTGCCGTGGATGGTGATTTTGAATTCGTTGCTCGACGCCATCACAGGGCCAGCACTCAAAGCGAACTGCCCTTCTTTCAGACCCGGCCAGTTGTGCATGCCGTAGACGGCTTGCATGGGGAATTTGTCGAACAAGCCATCGCGAATCATTTCGCGCGCACCACCACCGCCCTCTTCTGCGGGTTGGAAGATGAAGTACACCGTGCCATCAAAGTCTTGGTGCTGAGATAAATATTGCGCCGCCGCCAAGAGCATGGCCACATGGCCGTCGTGGCCGCAGGCGTGCATCTTGCCAGCGTGTTGGCTGGCGTGGGCAAATTGGTTGAACTCTTGCATGGGCAATGCATCCATGTCGGCGCGCAGGCCTATTGCACGATCCGCGCGGTCGCCACTGCCGCACCTCAAAATGCCCACCACGCCTGTTTTACCCATGCCGCGATGGATGGGAATGCCCCATTCGGTTAGCTTTTGCGCCACCAAATCGGCTGTGCGAATTTCTTCAAAACACAGCTCTGGGTGGGCGTGAATGTCGCGGCGAATGGCCGCGATGGAGGAAGCTTGCTTGGTGAGTGAATCAAGGACTTTCATGGCTTTGAGTCTAGCTGCTGCGCTGGCCCTGTGTCACGAAGGGCTATCCCGTAAAAAATGTCAGAAGCGCAAGCTCAAAAGAGCGAGCGCGAGGGCCACAAGGGCGTGGGATGGTCTAAGCGCTGCTTGGCAATTTCCAGCAAGCCATCAAAGATGAGCGAGTCGACCAGCTCAAACTGCACCGACATGCTGGGCGCCATCTTCCAACCGGCCCCACCGGTCATGTAGCACGCAGGCTCGGCACCACAGTGTTGGCGCACGTGTTGCACCATGCGCTCAACCGCGCCGGCAATGGCGTAGGTACCGCCACTGGTGAGGGCATCGCTGGTGTTGGTGGGGAACTCACACACCTCACCGGTTGGCACGCGCAGACCTGCAGTGCCCGACTCCAACGCACGCAGCATGATGCCGTGACCAGGCAAGATAAGGCCGCCTAAAAATTTGCCATGGGCATCGATGGCTTCTACCGTCACGGCCGTGCCCACCATCACCACCACCATCGGCTTAGGCGCCGCACCGTTGACTTGCTGCAACATGCGCGCATGTGCGCCAATCATGGCGACCCAGCGGTCTGCACCTAGGCGCGTGGGATGGTCGTAGCCATTGGTCATGCCCGCTTCAGCGGCAGACGACACGGCCCAGTGTGGGGTGATGTCCCACAACTCCATTTGCTCTTCGACGCGACGACGAATCGCCTCACCCGCCACGATGCAGCCGAGCATGTGTGTGGGCTCGGGCAACTCGCGCCAGTCTTCGTCGGCCAATCGGTCGATGTTTTCTAAAAACACCGCGCCACTGCCGAGCAGCTTGGCGCCAGGTGCAGGGCTGTCGTACAGGCCCCACTTGAGGCGTGTGTTGCCCACATCGAGTGCAAGAAATGTCATAAGTGTGTGAATTAGTTTTGACGCCAAGGCAGGCCGCGCATGCGCCAGCCACCTTGGGTGCCGCGATGGCCATTTGCATTGGCATCGCCCTCGAAGCCCTCGAGGATGTTGTAGGCCTCTAGGCCCAGCTCTGTGGCGCGTTTGGCCGCAGCGATTGAACGCACGCCACTGCGGCACAAGAGCACAATTTTTTTGCCGTTGGCGGCCGCACGAACCGCGTCGTCAAAAGCAGGATTCATAGACATGCTTGGCCATTGCTTCCAAGCAACAGGCACCGCGCCCGGCACAAAACCGACCCACGCGAGTTCAGCATCTGAACGCACGTCAATCATCACAGCCGCACCAGACTGCATCCATTCGTTGGCGGTTTCGGGGCTGATATCGCCCGCGTAACCCAGCTCGTTGTTGCTCATATTTATAAAGCGAAATAAATGAACACTCAGTATAGAAGCGGCTCGTCCCCAAGGAGACATGGACGCGTCGATTTCAAGACCAGACGAGGGGAAACCCTTGCGACAACTTGAATAGCAGCGATCAAAATCGCCACTCCCATTCATGTCTTTGACAAAACTTAGGAGACTTCCCCTCATGACCGATATCAAAAAAACAACAGCACGTCGTAACGTACTCAAAGGCGCAGCTGCCGCTGCCGCTGGCGTCGCCGCCGCACCGATGGTGGTGGCCCAAACCGGCCCTATCAACATGCGTTGGCAGAGCACTTGGCCAGCCAAGGACATCTTCCATGAGTACGCCACCGACTACGCCAAGAAGGTCAACGACATGACCGGTGGCGATTTGAAGATCGAAGTGTTGCCCGCAGGTTCTGTGGTGCCAGCATTCGGTTTGCTCGAAGCGGTGTCTAAAGGCACTTTGGACGGTGGCCATGGCGTGTTGGGCTACCACTACGGTAAGCAAAACGCTTTGGCTTTGTGGAACTCTGGCCCAGCGTTCGGCATGGATGCCAACATGATCTTGGCCTGGCACAAGTACGGCGGCGGCGCTGAGTTGCTGGCTAAGTTGTACGCCTCCATTGGTGGCAACGTGCAGTCATTCTTGTACGGCCCTATGTCGACTCAACCTTTGGGCTGGTTCAAAAAGCCAATCACCAAGTCTGCTGACTTCAAGGGCTTGAAGTTCCGCACCAACGGTTTGGCCATTGACTTGTTCACCGCCATGGGCGCTGCTGTGAACGCATTGCCAGGCGGCGAGATCGTGCCAGCGATGGACCGCGGTTTGCTGGACGGTGCCGAATTCAACAACGCAACCTCTGACCGTTTGTTGGGCTTCCCCGATGTGTCGAAAGTGTGCATGTTGCAAAGCTTCCACCAAAGCGCTGAGACATTCGAGATCATGTTCAACAAGACCAAGTACGACGCACTGCCAGCCAAGATGAAGGCTGTGATTGCCGGCGCTACCGAAGCCGCATCTGCTGACATGTCTTGGAAGGCCGTGGACCGCTACTCCAAAGACTACGTTGAGTTGCAAAACAAAGACAAAGTCAAGTTCTACAAGACCCCTGACTCTGTGCTGCAAGACCAGCTCAAGCTGTGGTCTGAAATTGTGGAGAAGAAGTCTGCTGAGAACCCATTGTTCAAAGAGATCGTGGCTTCACAAAAAGCCTTCGCTCAGCGCGCAGTGAAGTGGGAACAAGACACCGTGATCAACCGCCGTATGGCTGTTAACCATTTCTTCGGCGCGAAGAAAGCCTAAACTCACTTAGCTCGTTTGAGCTATTGCGTTTTCATCAGCCATCCGACAGTCGTCGGGTGGCTGATTCATTTAAGTTAGCACACCATGCAAAAACTATTACTCACCATTGACAAAATCAGCACACAGGTTGGCCAAGCGTTTGCTTGGCTAATTTTTGCGCTCACACTCATGATCACATGGGAGGTTGTGTCGCGCTACGCGTTTGACAATCCGCACCCTTGGGCCTTTGACGTCATGAGCATGATGTACGGCTCGCTGTTCATGATGGCCGGCGCTTACACCTTGTCTAAAAACGGGCATGTGCGCGGCGACGTGTTGTACGGCTTTTTCACACCGCGCTTGCAAGCGGGTTTGGATTTGGCGCTGTACATCATCTTCTTTATTCCAGGCATCGTGGCCTTAGCTTGGGCTGGCTTTGAATTCGCTGGCGAATCTTGGGCCATCAGCGAGCACTCCAACATCACGGCCAACGGCCCACCTGTTTACCCGTTCAAAACCATCATTCCAATCGCAGGCGTGCTGCTGCTGCTACAAGGCTTGGTCGAGATCGTGCGCTGCGTGGTTTGTTTGCAGCAAGGCGAATGGCCCTCACGTGGTGATGACGTGGACGAAGTCGACGTTGAAAAACTCAAAGAAATGGTCAACGTGAAAGACGAAGACATCGCCAAGCTCGATGCCTACGTTGTGGGTGACAAGGAAGCACACAAATGAAAAAAGAAATATGGTTCGGCTTATCCATCATGGCCATGGTCGTGTTGGCAGCCTTTATTTTCCTGCCGCCTGCGGCAGAGATGACCAACGGTCACCTAGGTTTACTGATGCTCGCCTTGGTGGTGGTTGCCATCATGTTGGGCTTCCCCACTGCTTTTACCCTGATGGGCATGGGCATGATCTTCGCGTGGCTGGCCTACCGAAGTCAAAACCCTGATCTCGCCGTCATGCAGACGCTTGACCTGATGGTGCAACGCACCTATTCGGTCATGTCTAACGATGTGCTGATTTCAATCCCGCTATTTGTGTTCATGGGTTACCTCATTGAACGCGCCAACTTGATTGAAAAGCTCTTCAAAAGCATGCACTTGGCCGCAGCTCGCGTGCCTGGCTCTTTGGCCGTGGCCACCATCATTACCTGCGCCATCTTCGCGACTGCGACCGGCATTGTGGGTGCAGTCGTGACCTTGATGGGCTTGCTGGCTTTGCCCGCCATGTTGCGCGCGGGTTACAGCGTGCAGTTGTCGGCGGGTGCGATTACTGCAGGCGGTTGTTTGGGTATCTTGATCCCACCCTCCGTCATGTTGATCGTCTACGGTGCAACCGCCGGCGTGTCAGTGGTTAAGTTGTATGCAGGTGCGTTCTTCCCCGGCATCATGTTGGCCACTTTGTACGTGGGCTACGTGATCATCGTGGCCAAGCTCAAGCCACACTTGGCCCCGCCCATGTCGGCTGAAGACCGCTATGTGCCGCTGCCACCTGTGGCACAAGAGTTGGCCACCACCATCAGCGACAAAGCTGTGCCCGCCTTGATCGCTGCGATCAAAGGCAAGCGCAACGCCGCTGTGCCAATGAACGAACTGCTCAAGCAATTGGGCATTGCCCTGTTGCCTGCCATTTCGGCAGTGGTGATCATGGGCGCGATCTTCATGGCCGTGACTGCACCTGCTCCGGTTGAAGACACGCAAGGCGTGGTCGAGATGAGCAGCGGCTTTGACGACGCAGCCCCTGAAGAGGAAGCTGGCGGCTTGGCTGAACCTGATGCCTTGCAAGCACCTCCCGGCTCTGAAGCCCCGGTGGCCAAAGTGGCTGCCGAAGTTGCACCTGCTGCAGAAGTAGCTCCTACCGAGCCTGCAGCTGCGCAAGAGCGCTTGGATGCGCCTGCAGCTTTCTGGATCGGCTTGGTCAGCGTGATTGTGGCCATGGTCATCTTCTACGCCTACTTCAGCTTCACGCGTCTTGAGATTTTCAAGATGTTGCTGGGCTCGTTCTTCCCACTGGCCTTGATGATCTTGGCCGTGCTGGGCACCATCGTGTTTGGCTTGGCCACACCAACGGAAGCTGCGGCGATGGGATCGATGGGCGGCTTGTTGCTGGCCGGTGCTTACCGCCGCCTCAACATGACGGTGATGCGCGAATCGGTGTACCTAACGGCCAAGACCAGCGCCATGGTGTGCTGGTTGTTTGTGGGCTCTAGCATCTTCTCGGCAGCGTTTGCGCTGTTGGGCGGACAAGAGCTGATCAACACCTGGGTGCTGGGCATGGACCTGACGCCAACTCAGTTCATGATCTTGGCGCAAGTCGTGATCTTCTTGCTGGGCTGGCCGCTGGAGTGGACTGAAATCATTGTGATTTTCATGCCCATCTTCATCCCCTTACTGCCGCACTTCAACATCGACCCGCTGTTCTTCGGCTTGTTGGTGGCACTGAACCTGCAAACCGCCTTCTTGAGCCCACCTGTGGCGATGGCTGCGTTCTATTTGAAGGGTGTGAGCCCTCCTCATGTGACGCTGAACCAGATCTTTGCGGGCATGTTGCCGTTCATGGCGATCCAAGTGTTTGCCATCTTCTTGCTGTACATGTTCCCAGCAATTGGCATGTGGCTGCCTAACGTGCTTTACAAATAAGCCCTGACAGCCCCTTTAAAAGCCGCAGCGCCTTTGGCCCTGCGGCTTTTTTATTAGGGCAAATCCTCCCCAATTTCTGCCCACACAGGCAGCCAAATCGTTATGATTGACGTTTACGTAAACGTAAGCTTCAAAGCTTGCGTGACTTCAGCCGTTTTATCGGAGCCACCCCATGTCTGACCTGTCCGCCGAATTCCAAGCCCTTGCCAACTACAAGCCCACGCAAAAAGTGCGCTTTGTCACCGCCGCCTCTTTGTTTGACGGCCACGACGCTGCCATCAACATCATGCGTCGCATCTTGCAGGGCATGGGCGCTGAAGTCATTCACTTGGGCCACAACCGCTCCGTGGATGAAGTGGTGACGGCTGCGCTGCAAGAAGACGTGCAAGGCATTGCCATCAGCTCGTACCAAGGCGGCCACGTGGAGTACTTCAAGTACATGGTGGATTTGCTGCGCGAACGCGGTGGTGAACACATCCAAGTGTTTGGCGGCGGCGGTGGCGTGATCGTGCCCCCTGAAATTCGCGAGCTGCAAGCCTACGGCGTGACACGCATTTACAGCCCAGAAGACGGCCAGAAAATGGGCTTGCAAGGAATGATCGGCGAGATGATCATGCGCTGCGACAAAGACTTGTCAAACTATGCGCCAACTGCTCTGAAAGAGATTCAAGGCCATGACGAAATGGCTTGGCGTAAATTAGCGCAGCTCATCACCGCGTTAGAAAACGAGAAGGCCGACCACAACATGGTTGAAGCGGTGCGCAAAGAATCGCTCACCCGTCATGTGCCGGTGTTGGGCATCACGGGCACTGGCGGTGCGGGCAAGTCGTCGCTCACCGACGAGCTGGTGCGCCGCATCCGTTTAGACCAAGGCGATGCGCTACGCATTGCCGTGATCTCTATCGACCCATCACGCCGTAAGAGCGGCGGCGCATTGCTGGGTGACCGCATCCGCATGAATGCCATTTCGCCTTGGAGCAGCGGTCAGCGCGTGTTCATGCGTTCACTCGCCACGCGCGACTTTGGCAGCGAAATCAGCGCCGCCCTGCCCGATGTATTGGCCGCCACCAAGTGCGCGGGCTTTGATCTGATCATTGTGGAAACCTCGGGCATTGGCCAAGGCGATGCCGCCATCGTGCCGCACGTAGACGTGCCCATGTATGTGATGACGCCCGAGTTTGGCGCCGCCAGCCAGCTGGAAAAAATCGACATGCTCGACTTTGCCGAGTTTGTGGCTATCAACAAGTTTGACCGCAAAGGTGCCAGCGACGCTCTACGCGATGTGGCTAAACAAGTGCAACGCAACAAAGAAGCGTGGCATACACCGACAGAGCAAATGCCCGTGTTTGGCACCATGGCCGCCCGCTTCAACGACGACGGCGTGACCGCTCTGTACCAAGCCCTCAAAGGCCGCTTGACCGAGCTGGGTCTGACCTTCAAAGAAGGTCGTTTGCCGCTGGTGGACGTGCGCCACAGCAGCAACCAAACGCCAGTCGTGCCTGCCGCACGCACGCGTTACTTGGCCGAGATCACCGACACCGTGCGCGGCTACAAAAAACGTGCACGCACACAGGCCAAATTGGCTCGCGAAATTCAACAACTGCGCGAAGCTGCGCGCATGTTGTCCGAGGACAAACCGGGCCGTGCCAAAGCTTCAGAAGCTGCCATCGACTTGGCCTTTGCACGTGAAGAAAACTTAGGCGCCGCTGAGCGCAAACTCTTGGCCCAATGGCCCGACATGCAAGCCGCCTACGCAGGCGACGAGTACGTGGTGAAGATTCGCGACAAAGAAATTCGTACGGCGCTCACCACCAAGTCCCTCAGCGGCACGGTGATTCGCAAAGTGGCCCTGCCCACCTACGAAGACCACGGCGAAATTTTGAAGTGGCTCATGCTTGACAACGTGCCCGGCAGCTACCCCTACACCGCTGGCACTTTTGCGTTCAAGCGCGAGGGCGAAGACCCCACCCGTATGTTTGCGGGCGAAGGCGACCCCTTCCGCACCAACCGCCGCTTCAAGCTGGTGAGCGAGGGCATGGAGGCCAAGCGCTTGTCCACTGCGTTTGACTCGGTCACGCTGTATGGCAACGACCCAGATCCACGTCCAGACATTTACGGCAAGGTGGGCAACTCGGGCGTGAACGTGGCCACGCTGGATGACATGAAGGTGTTGTACGACGGGTTCGACCTGTGCAATCCGACCACCAGCGTGTCGATGACCATCAACGGCCCAGCGCCGTCCATCTTGGCGATGTTCATGAACACCGCCATCGACCAGAACATTGAGAAGTTCAAAAAGGACAACGGCCGCGACCCGACCGAAACCGAGACTGCGAAGATCAAAGAATGGGTGATGCAAAACGTGCGCGGCACGGTGCAAGCCGACATCTTGAAAGAAGACCAAGGGCAGAACACTTGCCTGTTCAGCACTGAGTTTTCATTGAAGGTCATGGGCGACATCGCTCAGTACTTTGTGCACAACCAAGTGCGCAACTTCTACAGCGTGTCGATCAGCGGTTATCACATTGCCGAAGCGGGCGCGAACCCGATTTCGCAATTGGCGTTCACGTTGTCCAACGGTTTCACGTTTGTGGAAGCCTACTTGGCGCGCGGCATGCACATTGACGACTTCGCGCCTAACCTAAGCTTCTTCTTCAGCAACGGCATGGACCCCGAGTACACCGTGATGGGCCGCGTGGCACGTCGCATTTGGGCCGTGGCGATGAAAGAAAAATACGGCGCGAATGAGCGTTCACAAAAGCTCAAGTACCACATTCAAACTTCAGGCCGTTCTCTGCACGCGCAAGAGATTCAGTTCAACGACATCCGCACCACGCTGCAAGCGTTGATTGCCATTTACGACAACTGCAACAGCTTGCACACCAACGCGTTTGACGAAGCCATCACCACGCCCACCGAAGACTCAGTGCGTCGCGCCATGGCGATTCAGCTCATCATCAACCGCGAGTGGGGCTTGGCCAAAAACGAAAACCCCAACCAAGGCGCGTTCATCATCGAAGAACTCACCGAGTTGGTGGAAGAAGCCGTGCTGGCCGAGTTCGAACGCATTGCCGAACGCGGCGGCGTGTTGGGCGCGATGGAAACCGGCTACCAACGCGGCAAGATTCAAGACGAATCGATGACCTACGAAATGCTCAAGCACACCGGCGAGCTGCCCATCATCGGTGTCAACACCTTCCGCAACCCTCATGGCGAGCAAGTGATGGACAAGCTCGAACTGGCCCGCTCGACCGAAGAAGAAAAGTTGAGCCAGCTGAACCGCTTGAACGACTTCCACACACGCCACAAAGCCGAAGCAGAGGTGCAACTCAAGCGCTTGCAACAAGCCGTCATCGACAACGCCAACGTGTTTGAGGTGTTGATGGATGCGGTGCGCGTGTGTTCACTGGGTCAGATCACTCACGCTTTGTTTGAGGTGGGTGGGCAATACCGCCGCAACATGTAGTCGGTAATATCGGGGCATGAGTATTCGTCCCCCCTTCACCGCCCCCACCCGTCACACCGACGCCGACAGCGCACTTGCACAAGTGCAGGCGCTGTACCAAACCAGCCTTGACCACCTGCGCCAAGCCATGCGCGAGTTTGTGGCGGGCACGCACTTTGAACAACGTGTGCGGGCGTTCTACCCGTTTGTGCGCATCCACACCAAGACGGGCGCATTGCAAGCCAACAGCGAAGGTGCAGGCTTGAGCTACGGCTTTGTAGCCGAGCCAGGCAGGTATGAGACCACCCTCACACGCCCCGATTTGTTTGCTGCTTATTACCGCGAACAGTTCAGCCTGCTGCTGCAAAACCACGGCGGCACGCTGGAGGTGGGTGTGAGCCATCAGCCGATCCCGGTGCACTTTTCGTTTGCGGAAAACGATCACATTGAAGGCGAGATGAGCGCCGAGCGCCGCCAGCTGATGCGCGAGGTGTTTGACCTGCCCGACCTCACAGCCATGGACGACGGCATTGCCAATGGGACTTTTGAAGCCAAGCCCAACGAGCCGCAACCTTTGTCGCTGTTCACCGCTGCGCGCATGGACTATTCGTTGCAGCGTCTGCGCCATTACAGCGGTACTAGCCCTGAGCATTTTCAGAACTACGTGTTGTTCACCAACTACCAGTTCTACATCGACGAGTTTGTGCGTTTGGGCCACGAGGCCATGCAAGACCCAAACAGCGAATACATCGCGTTTGTGGAACCCGGCAACGTGGTGACGCGCCGCATAGGCTTGCCCGAAGAAGCCAATGATGCCTTGGGTAAAGTGCCACCGCGCCTGCCGCAAATGCCCGGCTACCACTTGGTACGGGCAGACCACACGGGCATCACGATGGTGAACATTGGTGTGGGCCCCGCCAACGCCAAAAACATCACCGACCACATCGCAGTGCTGCGCCCTCATGCGTGGCTAATGCTGGGCCACTGCGCGGGCTTGCGTAACACGCAGCAACTGGGTGACTACGTACTGGCCCACGGCTATGTGCGCGAAGACCATGTGCTGGACGAAGAGCTGCCGCTCTGGGTGCCTATTCCCGCGCTGGCTGAAATCCAAGTGGCGCTAGAGCAGGCAGTGAAAGACGTGACGCAGTGCGAAGGCGCAGAACTCAAACGCATTTTGCGCACAGGCACTGTGGCCAGCACCGACAACCGCAACTGGGAACTGCTGCCAGACAACACGCCCCAACGCCGCTTTAGCCAAAGCCGCGCGGTGGCGCTGGACATGGAAAGCGCCACGATTGCAGCGAATGGCTTTAGGTTTCGTGTGCCCTACGGCACGCTGCTGTGTGTGAGCGACAAACCGCTGCACGGCGAAATCAAACTGCCGGGCATGGCCAACCACTTTTACCGCGAGCGCGTGGACCAACATTTGCGCATTGGCATGCGCGCGATTGAGCTGCTGCGCCAGCAAGGGCCTGCACAACTGCACAGCCGCAAACTACGCAGCTTTGCGGAAGTGGCGTTTCAATAAGCCTCACATCAACCGCACAAAAAGAAACCGCCTCAACAGAGGCGGTTTTCACGTATGCAGGGCGCTGCTTTAAGCGTGCGCTGCATCACCCATCTTCTCGCCCAAGCGCACACCTTGTGCGGCTTGCCAAGCAGGGTTGAACGCAATGGTGTTCTTAGGCCACAGCAACACCACGGTAGAGCCCAGCAAGAAGCGGCCCATTTCATCGCCTTGCTTCAAGCTCAGGTCTTGGTCGTCATACGTCCACTCACGCACCGTGCCGGGGCGGGGTGGGTTGACCACGCCATGCCATGGCGTGGCCATGCTGCCCACGATGGTCGCACCGACCAACACCAACACGTATTGCTGAGGTTTTTCACCTGAAGCAGCAGGCATGTCAAAGACGCACACCACACGTTCATTTCGCGCAAACAAGCCGGGCACGCCACGAGCCGTGGCAGGGTTAACCGAGAACAAATCACCCGGCACATGAATCATGCGGCGCAAGCGGCCCGCGCTGGGCATGTGGATGCGGTGGTAGTCCTTGGGGCTGAGGTAAATCGTGGCGAACTCGCCATCTTGGAACTGCGCCGCCAAGGTGGCGTCGCCACCCACCAGCGCTTGCGTGCTGTAGCTGTGGCCTTTGGCTTGAAACACTTGGTCACCATCGATGTGGCCCAGCTGGCTGATCGCGCCGTCCACCGGGCACACAAACGCGGCGTCGGCCAGAGGGCGTGCGCCGGGCTTTAGGGCTCGGGTGAAGAAGTCGTTGAAGCATGCGTACTGCGTGATGTCGGGCTGTGCCGCCTCGTCCATGTTGACTTGGTATTTGCCAACGAACCACTTGATCAGGGCATGCGTCCATTTGCCACAACGCGCACGCGCCACAGCGCCCGCAAGCTGCGTCAGCAGTTGTTTGGGCATCACATATTGGGAGAGAACAAATAAGGTATCGGACACAGCGTAGCCTTGAAGTAAGTTGCGTAGATTTTAGGCGCTTCACGCCATGTACCCGAGCGACAGACCGCACAGCGAAACTGCCGTGCCACAGGCACAATCAAACCTATGAGCACCCCACTTTTTGAATGCAAGCACCTTCTCAAACGCTACGGTGACAACACCGTGGTGAACGATGTGTCTTTCAGCATCGCCCCCGGCGAATGTTTGGGCGTCATCGGCCCCAACGGCGCGGGCAAAACCACCACGCTGCGCATGTGCTTAGGACTCGCTCAACCCGATGGCGGCAGCATCAACGCGTTTGGCTTGTCCATGCCCGATGACGCACTGGCCATCAAAGCACGCTTAGGCGTGGTGAGCCAGTTCGACACGCTCGACCCCGACTTCACCTGCGCCGAAAACCTGATGGTGTTTGGCCGTTACTTCGGCATGAAAAAGGCCGATATCCAAGCGCGCATTCCGCAACTGCTGGAGTTTGCAGCGCTCTCGCACAAAGCCAACGCCAAGCCCGGCGAGTTGTCGGGCGGCATGAAGCGCCGACTGAGTCTGGCCCGCGCCCTCATCAACAACCCTGACCTTCTGCTGCTCGACGAACCCACCACAGGCCTAGACCCCCAAGCCCGCCACCTGATGTGGGAGCGTTTGCAGCAACTCTTGCAACAAGGCAAATCCATTTTGCTGACCACCCATTTCATGGATGAAGCCGAGCGCTTGTGCAACCGTTTGTTGGTACTGGATCACGGCAAAAAAATTGCCGAAGGCACACCGCGTGATTTGATTGCCCAACACTTAGAACCTGATGTGGTCGAGGTGTATGGCAGCGGAGCCTTGGCCTTGGTCGACAGCCCCATCGCCGCCTTGGCGCAACGTGTAGAAACCAGCGGCGAAACGGTGTTTTTCTACACCCAAGATGCCGCACAGTTGTTGCAAGCACTCAGCACCCACGCAGGCTTGCGCACACTGCACCGCCCAGCCAACTTGGAAGACTTGTTTTTGAAAATGACCGGACGCCAAATCCGTGAGGAAGGCTAAGCGCGATGAACACCTATTTCCGTTTCTGGCCCGTCTTCTTACGCAACCTTTTGGTGTGGCGCAAGCTCGCCATCCCCAGCCTTGTGGCCAACATCGCCGAACCCTTGATGTGGCTCGTCGCTTTTGGCTACGGCTTAGGCGACTTGGTGGGCGACGTGACGCTAGGCGAAGACAAAGTGCCGTACATCTTGTTCTTGGCCAGCGGCTCTATCTGCATGAGCGCCATGAACGCCGCCACGTTTGAGGCGCTGTACTCGGCCTTCTCGCGCATGCATGTGCAAAAAACATGGGACGGCATCTTGAACGCCCCCATGCGTTTGGACGATGTGCTCTTGGCAGAGATGCTGTGGGCCGCCTTCAAATCGCTGTTCACCATCACCGCCATCTTGGGCGTGATGTTTGCCCTGGGCATCACCCAAAGCTGGAAACTGTTGGCCGCGTGGCCCATCCTCTTGTGCGTGGGCATCACCTTCAGCTGCATCGCACTCATCTTCAACGCGCTGGCCAAAGGCTACGACTTCTTCACCTACTACTTCACGCTGTTCCTCACCCCCATGATGTTCTTGAGCGGCGTGTTCTTTCCGCGCGACCAACTGCCAGGCATCGTGCGCGACATCTCAGCGTGGCTGCCCCTCACACAAGCCATCGACCTCGTGCGGCCTTTGTTCCTAGACCAATGGCCTGCCAACCCAGCATTACATCTTGGTGTGCTGGCTGCCTACGCACTCGTAGGCTGGAACATCGCCCTGCACCTGACAAAAAAACGCTTCAAAGCCTAATGCGGACGGCACGAGCAAAGCGAAGTGCCGAAACAAACACCCGCAGGTGAATGGGTTTGGGGCGGCTGACGATTTCTGGTACCCCAGCATGAGGAAGCCGCCCCAAGCCCATTCACCGGAGCGCACAAAAAACACAGGCGACAAGATATTGACCAACGTCAGCCAAACGCAACCCTTCCCCCGCTAATATTGATTTATCAATTCAACCGACAAAACAAGGATTCCCCAATGAGCATTCAAACCGTAGGCATCATCGGCGCTGGCACCATGGGCAACGGCATCGCACAAGCATGTGCTGTGTCTGGCGTGAACGTGGTGATGGTCGACATCTCTGACGCAGCCGTGGCCAAAGGTCTCGCCACCGTCGCAGGCAGCTTGGACCGTTTGATCAAGAAAGAAAAAATCACCGAAGCCGACAAAGCCACTGCCTTGTCGCGCATCAAAACCAGCACCAGTTACGACGACCTCAAAGGCGCGCAACTGGTCATCGAAGCTGCGACTGAGAACTACGACCTCAAGGTCAAAATCGTCAAACAACTCGACGGCATGCTGGCCCCTGAAGCCATCATCGCATCCAACACCTCCTCCATCTCCATCACCAAACTTGCAGCCGTCACCACACGTGCCGACCGTTTCATTGGCATGCACTTTTTCAACCCCGTGCCCATGATGGCCTTGGTTGAAATCATCCGCGGCTTGCAAACCTCTGATGCCACCCACGCGGCCGTGCACGACCTGTCCACGCGCTTGGGCAAGAGCCCCATCACCGTCAAGAACGCGCCAGGCTTTGTGGTCAACCGCATCTTGGTGCCCATGATCAACGAAGCCTTCTTTGTGTTGGCCGAAGGTGTGGCTACTGCAGAAGACATCGACGCAGGCATGAAGCTCGGTTGTAACCAGCCCATCGGCCCATTGGCTCTGGCCGACATGATTGGCCTGGATGTGTGCGTGGCCGTGATGGACGTGTACTTGCAAGAGTTTGGTGACAGCAAATACCGCGCTTGCCCCTTGCTCAAAGAAATGGTCGCCGCAGGCCAGCTGGGTCGCAAGACCGGCAAAGGCGTGTACACCTACTAAGTCAGCGTTAACGACCACTTCACACGCTGGCTATGAAGTACGCCCTGCTCTCTGACATTCACAGCAACTTGCACGCGCTTGACGCGTGCTTGGCACACGCACAAACGCAAGGCGTTGAGCGCATGGCGCTGCTAGGTGATTTGGTGAGCTATGGCGCCTTTCCCGCCGAAGTGGTGGCACGTTGCCAAAAGCTGCAGCAAGACGGCGCCATCGTGCTGCGTGGCAACCACGAAGAGCTGATTCAAACGCACCACATCAACTCGGCCAACCCCAACCCTTCGCTGGGCAGTCAAACCGCGGAATGGACGCACAACCAACTGTCACCTGCGCAGCGGTTTTGGCTAGAAATCTTGCCGCTCACCGCGCAGGTTGATCAGATGTTGTTGGTCCACGCCAGCGCGGATGCCCCTGAGCGTTGGCGTTATGTGGAAGACGAACGCACCGCAGGCCTGAGCCTAGATGCAGCCTGCGCCCACCCCGATGTGCGCTACGTGTTTGGTGGCCATGTGCACCACCAGTCGCTGTACTACCGAGGCACGGGTCGCCAACTGATGGCTTTCAAACCCGCGCCTGGCGTGCCCATCCCCACCCCCAAACACCGCCAGTGGATTGCCACCATTGGCTCGGTGGGCCAGCCACGCGATGGCAACCCACGCGCCATGTATGCCGTGTTTGACAGCACTGCCGCCAAGCTGACTTTTCACCGCGTGGCGTATGACCACCGTGCGGCCGCTCGCGCTGTGCGTGAAGCAGGCTTGCCCGAATACTTTGCCCAACGCTTGGAGACCGGCAAATGAAACGCTTAGAAGCAGGCACCGAGTTGGACGGCTTTCGCATCGGCGCTTGCTTGCATGCGGGCGGCATGGCGCACATCTACAAAGTGACCTATGCCGACGAGCGCCCCGCGCCGTTTGACATGGTGATGAAAGTCCCCCGCATGACCGCAGGCGATGGCGCAGAAAACATTGTGGGCTTCGAGGTCGAACACCAAATTTTGCAAGTGCTGCACGGCACACATGTGCCACGCTTTGTGGCCGCCGGTGATTTGGTGAACTTGCCCTATCTGGTGATGGAGCATGTGCCAGGGCAGACCTTGCAGCAAGTGCTGGATGCGCACACGCACCACCGCACGCGCGCAGAAGTGAGTGACATCACACGCCTCGGCGCAGCCATCGCACGCGCCGCACACAGCCTGCACCAACAAAACACCTGCCACCTCGACATCAAGCCCGCCAACGTGCTGATGCACCCAAACGGCCACGCCGTGTTGCTGGACTTTGGTTTGTCATCCCATGCGCACTACCCCGACTTGCTGGCCGAAGAGCTGCGCAAGGCCGTGGGATCACCCGCGTGGATTGCCCCCGAACAAGTGGTGGGCGTGCGCGGGGACCCGCGCAGCGACATCTTTGCCATTGGTGTGATGCTGTACGAATTGGCCACCGGCGAATTGCCTTTTGGCAACCCACAAACCGATGGTGGCATGCGCCAACGTTTGTGGATGGACCCGACCCCGCCACGCCGCTTGCGCGACGACTTGCCCGAGTGGTTGCAAGAGGTGGTGTTGCGCTGCCTAGAGCCCGAGGCGGTCAAGCGTTACCCATCGGCCGCGCATTTGGCATTTGACTTGGAACACCCTGAGCAGGTGAAGGTCACCTCGCGCGGCAAACAGATACAAGGCACGCCGTTCTTCACGCACGTCAAACGTTGGCTCAAGGCGGCAGGCATGCACTACCAGCCCAGTCCATTGCCTTCGCAGCAAATTGACGAAGTGCCCATCCTGATGGTGGCCGTGCCACACCATGAGGCCAGTGATGCCACCTTGTATTCACTGCGCCAAGCCGTGGCACGTTCGCTGGGCATTCGCCCTGGTGCTCGGCTTGCGGTGGTGACGGTGATTTCGCCCAACCAAACCAGCGCGTCTGAAAGTGACAAGAGCGAGACCTCGGTGCATCGCCAATACCTCACGATGCTGCACCAATGGGCCCAACCTTTGGACATGGGCACACACCAAACCTCGTTCCATGTGCTCGAAGCCAGCGATGTGGCCAACGCCCTCGTGCGCTATGCAGAAGGCAACAACGTGAGCATGATCGTCATGGGTGCGGCCACGCATGGTCTGCAGATGCAACGCTTTGTAGCGACCATTCCTATCAAGGTGGCAATGGATGCACCGTGCACGGTTATCTTGGTGAAACAGTCACTGCCGTTCGAACATCTGAATCACAGCTAAGTGAACCGCCCATGCAAAAGCCACCCGAAGGTGGCTTTGTTTTTTGTCACACGCGAAGTGACTTCGGCTTAGTCAGCGTAGACGCCAGCGGCCTGAATGACAGGGCCCCACTTGGCGATTTCAGCTGCCACAAACTTCTTGTGTTCAGCAGGGTCTGAGCGTTTGTCAGTGACCACCACAGCGCCCAAGGCTTGTTGCTTCTTGATGAACTCGGGGTCCTTCAAAGCCGCTTTGAGGGCTTTGTTGATTTGAGTCGTCACGTCAGCAGGTGTGCCTTTAGGGGCATACAAACCGTGCCAAATGGTGACTTCAAAACCTTTGAGGCCAGACTCTTGCAGGGTAGGCAAGTCTTTCAGTGCAGGCGTTGTCAAGCGCTTTGCAGTTGTCACCGCAAAAGCCTTGACGGTTTTGCCTTCGATTTGACCTGTGGTGTTGGTGGTTTGGTCACACAACAAATCGATTTGGCCGCCCATGAGGTCGTTCATGGCAGGCGCAGTACCTTTGTAAGGCACAGTGGTCATGTCCACTTTCAATGCGCTTTGGAACATCAAACCACACAGGTGAGAGGCGGCGCCCAAACCGGCGTTACCCAAATTGATCTTGCCTTTGTTTTGCTCGATCCAAGTGGCCAATTCTTTGTAATTGTTGGCTGGCAAGGTGGGGCGACCGATCAAGGTCATAGGCACGTCATTGACCATGCCCAAGTATTCGAAATCTTCGAGCGTGTTGTAAGGCAGTTTGCGATACAGGGCTGGCGAAGTGGCCATGCCGATGTGGTGCAAGAAGATGGTGTGACCATCTTGTGGGGCCTTGGCAACTTTGTTGGCGCCAATCGTGCCGCCAGCGCCTGCCACGTTCTCGACCACCACGGTGGTGCCCAAAGGCTTGCGCATGGCTTCAGCCAAATCGCGTGCCACACGGTCAGTTGGACCACCCGCAGCGAACGGCACCACGATGGTGACGGGCTTGTCTTTGATGGGGAAATCTGCGGCATTTGCGCCTGTCAATGTGACCAACGCTAACACGCTCAAAGCGAACAATTTTTTCATGAAGTCTCCTTAATAACGGAACCTGTATTAGAGCCGATCAAGGGTCGTTTTCATGACGGAAATTACTTATTTCCCCACCTCTCAAAGGCTTTTATTCGTGCGTACTTATTGATACGTTCGCGCGTCTTCAATCACCTTGCCATCGTTGGGCAAACTGCCCACGGCCACCAGCGTCACATCGGCACGCAACTTGGTGATGTCGCGTACGGCATCGCCAATTTTTGCAGCCAAACCATCCACCTCTTGCGCTTCCACCTTGAGGCTCATTTGGTCGTTGGCCATCTCGCCCGTCACCACCAAACGCGCGCGTTTGATTTCGGGGAAACGCTTGACCACCTCAGCCACTTGGCCTGGGTGCACGAACATGCCACGCACCTTGGTGGTTTGGTCGGCACGACCCATCCAGCCTTTGATGCGCACGTTGGTGCGACCTGTGGGGCATTGGCCTGGCAACACAGCGGACAAGTCGCCAGTGCCAAAACGAATCAGCGGGTAATCAGGGTTGAGTGAGGTCACCACCAACTCACCCACTTCGCCCTCGGGCACAGGGTCACCCGTGCCGGGACGCACGATTTCGACAATCACGCCTTCGTCGAGCACCAAGCCTTCGCGAGCTTCGGTTTCATACGCAATCAAACCGAGGTCGGCCGTGGCGTAGCACTGATAACCGGCAACACCACGCTCAGCCAACCAGTCACGCAAGCTAGGCGGGAACGCTTCGCCAGACACCAAGGCTTTGGTGACGCTGGGCAACTTCACGCCCATCTCGGCGGCTTTTTCCACAATGATTTTCAAAAAGCTGGGCGTGCCGATGTAGCCCGCAGGCTTTAGCTCGGCCATTGCACCCACTTGCTGTTCGGTCTGCCCCGTGCCGCCCGCAAACACGGTGCAACCAATGGCGTGTGCGCCGGTTTCCATCATCGAGCCCGCAGGCGTGAAGTGGTAACTGAAGCAGTTGTGTGCGAGTTCGCCTTGACGGAAACCTGCGGCATAAATGGCACGGGCCATGCGCCAGTAATCTGAGCGTGCACCTTCGGGTTCGTAAATGGTGCCGGGGCTGGCAAACACGCGGGGCATGGCTTTGCCAAAACCAATGGCGGCAAAGCCACCAAACACATTGGTAGCACGTTGCTCTTGCTGCTGCGCCAACAACTCGTATTTGCGAATCACGGGCAATTTGGCCAACGCTTCGCGAGTGGTCACGCTGGCCGCGCTCACACCTGCCAAAGATTTGGCAAATGCAGGTGAGTTTTTTTGTGCATGCGCGATTTGTGCAGGCAACGCAGCCATGAGCGCCGCTTCGCGCTCGACAGGGTTACGGGTTTCGAGCGCGTCGTAGTGCTTGGACATGTGCGCGCCCCTTATGCCAACCAACGCTTGCGGCGCTTGTAGCTCTTGGCGTCTTTGAAGCTCTTGCGCTCACCACCGCCCATACCGAGGTAGAACTCTTTCACGTCTTCGTTGTTGGCCAAATCAGATGCAGCGCCGTCCATCACGATGCGGCCCGACTCCATGATGTAGCCGTAGTCGGCGTACTTCAGGGCCATGTTGGTGTTTTGTTCAGCAATGAGGAAGGTGACTTTTTCTTTCTCGTTCAAATCTTTCACGATGTTGAACACCTCTTCCACGATTTGCGGGGCCAAGCCCATGGATGGTTCGTCGAGCAACACCATGCTGGGGTTGGCCATGATGGCGCGTCCAATCGCGCACATTTGCTGCTCACCACCCGAGGTGTAGGCAGCTTGTGAGGTGCGACGTGTTTTCAAGCGAGGAAAGTAGTTGTAGACCTTCTCCAAGTTGGCTTCAATCTCACCTTTGCTGCTGCGCGTGTAACTGCCCGTAAGTAAGTTTTCTTCGATGGTCAAGTGGGCAAAGCAGTGACGCCCTTCCATCACTTGCACCACGCCACGCTTGACCAAGTCAGCGGGGGTCAGGTTTTCGATGCGTTCGCCGCGCAACTCAA
Source organism: Limnohabitans sp. TS-CS-82 (assembly GCF_002943475.1). NCBI lineage: Bacteria > Pseudomonadati > Pseudomonadota > Betaproteobacteria > Burkholderiales > Comamonadaceae > Limnohabitans > Limnohabitans sp. TS-CS-82. Next base: position 508,176 of record NZ_PTQX01000001.1, read on the forward strand.
TGCTGCCTTTGGTGACCGCACCGCGCTCGCCTTGCAGCAAGTTGGAAATGGCGCGCAAGGTGGTGGTTTTGCCAGCGCCGTTGCCGCCTAACAAAGACACGATGCTGCCTTCTGGCACATTGAGCGAGACGCCCTTGAGCACCAAGATGACGTGGTTGTAAATGACTTCAATGCCATTGACGTTGAGAACGATGTTGTTGGCGCTCATAACTTACCTTGCTAAAAAAACGTTGTTGGACTGGACCAAACCTCAAAGCAAACGGGAGGTTTACCTCTGAGGTTTGGCGGCTCGTGAGAGCCGCCAAATCATCAGCCCCTTGGGCTGATGTGCGTCAGATTAAGACTGGCAATCTGCAGGTGTGCGGCGTGTGAGTTTTTTCTCAGCGGCATACTTGTCTGCGAACTGCTTGACCAAAGGTTTGATGATGGATTCATCGGCTTCGATCCAGTCAGTGCTGTAAACCCACTTCTTGCCGTCCCATGTGTGCAGACGTGCAGAGCGTGAACCTTCGTGGTCCAAGCAAGAGGTGCTGATAGGCTTCATCACTGTGCCCAGGCCCAACTTGTCGAGGGCTTTTTGGTCCAAAGCCAAGTTCTCCAAGCCCCAACGAATTTGCTCGCCGGTCATAACCTTACCCTTGCCGTAACGCTCTTGCGCACGACGCACGCCTTCGACCGCCAAAGCAGCGCTGACCATGCCACGGTTGTAAAGGGTGGTACCCACTTCTTCGACAGGACCTGTGCCTTGCTTCTTGCCGTGCACAACAGACTTGATGTCAGCAATGACTTTGCCGCCTTCGCCTGTGGCGACCAAACCGTTGTAACCCTTGGCAGCCTCGCCCACGTCTTTGACGTCTGGCTCAGCAGCGGACCACCACACACCGTACATTTTTTCGCGGGGGTAGCCTGTGGCTACGGCTTCTTTCAAAGCAGCGGAGTTCATCACGCCCCAGCCCCACAACAACACATAGTCAGGACGGGCTTGACGCACTTGCAAGCAAGTGGCTTTTTGTTCAACACCAGGCGCTGTCACAGGCAAGAGTTGCAGGTCGAAACCTTGCATCTTGGCGCGCTCTTGCAAGAGAGGAATTGGCTCTTTGCCGAATGGGCTGTCGTGGTAAACCAAGGCGATTTTCTTGCCCTTGATGTTGCCACCTTCTTTTTTGGTGATGATCTGCATGATGATGTCAGCACCAGACCAATAGGTACCTTGCAATGGGAAGTTCCACTTGAACACTTGACCATCGCTGGACTCTGAACGGCCATAACCGCCAGTGATCAATGGGTTTTTGTCTGTAGGCGCTTTTTCTGTCAAAGCGAAAGTGATACCTGTCGACAAAGGCTGGAACACGCCGCCTTGTGATTTACCTTTCAGGCGCTCGTAGCATTCCACGCCGCGGTCTGTCGCGTAGGCGGTGTCGCACTCTTCATAAGTGATCTTCACGCCGTTGATGCCGCCATCGCGTGCATTAATCAGCTTGAGGTAGTCCACATAGGCATTACCCCATGGCACACCGTTCGGCGCATAAGCGCCGGTACGGTAAGGCAGCACAGGGAAGAATTGCTCTTTGGCTTGCGCCTGAGCTGACGTGGTGACCAAGGCGCTGGTCAAACCAGTCGCAGCAACGGCCACTGCCATCATGAGGGAACGGATTTTCATTGAAGTCTCCTTAGAAAAATTATGCGAACACCAGAAAAACGAAATACGGATCAGTGAGGGAAAGGCCACAGACGTAGCTTTTGCTTACCCACGCTCCACAACTTGGCCAAGCCGTGAGGCTCGACGATCAAGAACCAAACAATCAAAGCACCGAAGATCATTTGCTCAGCATGCGTGAGCGCAGCCGTGCTGACAGGAATGCCCACCAAGTCACCCAACCAAGGCAATGCGTGGTTGATGATGACGGGCAAGATCACGATGAAGCCCGCACCAAAGAAGCTGCCCATGATGGAGCCCATGCCACCCAAGATGACCATAAACAACAACTGAAATGAGCGGTCCACCGAGAACGCGGCTGGTTCCCAAGAACCCAGGTAAACGAAGGCCCACAAAGCGCCAGCCACACCCACGATGAACGAGCTGACAGCAAAGGCGCTCAACTTCGAGTACATGGGACGAATGCCGATCACAGCAGCCGCCACGTCCATGTCGCGGATGGCCATCCACTCGCGACCAATCGCACTGCGAACCAAGTTTTTAGCGAGCAAACCAAACACCACCAAAAAGCTCAAGCAGAAGATGTACTTTTCGAACGGCGTGTTGATGGGGAAGCCAAACACTTGCAAGTCAGACACCGAGGCTGTACCAGAAGCAGAGTCGTTGGTGAACCACTTGATGCGCAAGAACGCCCAGTCACAGAAGAACTGCGCAGCCAATGTGGCGACGGCCAAGTACAGGCCCTTCACGCGCAAGCTTGGGATGCCAAAGAACATGCCGACCAAGGTTGCAAAGAAGCCGCCCATCAACAAAGCCACGATGAGCGGCATGCCGTCAATGCGCACAAAGAAGTTGTACGCGGCGTAGGCACCCACGGCCATGAAAGCGCCTGAACCCAAAGAGATCTGACCGCAGTAACCCACCAAGATGTTCACACCCAAAGCGGCGAGCGACAAGATAAGGAAGGGAATCAGAATCGCACGCAACATGTATTCGTCAGCGAGCATGGGCACACCGATGAATGCAAAGGCAATGAGCAGCAACACACCAATGCGGTCTTGCGTGATCGGGAAGATTTGTTGGTCTTCCTTATAAGTCGTTTTGAATTGACCGTTTTCTCTGTAAAACATGATTCTTTTCCTTACACGCGGTCGATGATCTTCTCGCCAAACAGACCTTGTGGACGAACCAGCAAGAAGCCCAAGGCCAAGACGTACGCAAACCAAATTTCAATACCGCCGCCCACATAGGGGCCGAGGAACACTTCAGACAATTTCTCGCCAACACCGATGATCAAGCCGCCGATGATGGCGCCAGGCACAGAGGTCAGGCCACCCAAAATCACCACAGGCAAGGCACGCAAAGCCACGGTGGACAGCGAGAACTGCACACCCAACTTAGAGCCCCAAATCATGCCGGCCACCAAAGCCACCACACCGGCCACGCACCAAACGATGACCCAGATGCGGTTGAGGGGAATACCAATGGATTGCGCCGCTTGATGGTCATCCGCCACAGCGCGCAAGGCTCGACCAGTGGTGGTTTTTTGGAAGAACACGCTGAGCAACGCCACCAAGGCTGCTGCGATGAACGCAGCCACCAAGTCTTCTTGGTTGATCATGATGCCGCCGTCAAAGGTGGATTCCATCAACATCAACGGCTCTTTGGGCATGCCCACATCGATCTTGTAGATGTCGCTGCCAAAGATGGATTGCCCCAAACCGTCGAGGAAATAAGTGATACCCAAAGTGGCCATCAACAAAGTGGTGCCTTCTTGGTTCACCAAGTGACGCAACACCAAGAACTCAATCACCCAAGCCACCACAAACATCACAGCAGCAGCGCCAGCGAAGGCGAGCAAGTTGACGAGAACGAAGTTGTCGATGCCTGTGAGCGCGGGAATCCATTCGCCAAAGCGGGCCATGGCCAGCGCAGCAAACAACACCATCGCACCTTGCGCAAAGTTAAACACGCCAGAGGCTTTGTAAATCAGCACGAAGCCGAGGGCCACCAACGAATACAGCATGCCTGCCATGAGGCCGCCGAAAAGGGTTTCAAGAAAAAATGCCATGTTCTTGTCCTTAGTGTGAAGTGCCGAGGTAAGCGCTGATGACTTCCTCGTTGTTGCGCACCTCATCGGGGGTGCCGTCGCCGATCTTCTTGCCGTAGTCGAGCACGACCACGCGATCAGAAATATCCATCACCACGCCCATGTCGTGTTCGATCAACACGATGGTGGTGCCAAATTCGTCGTTCACGTCCAAGATGAAGCGACACATGTCTTGCTTCTCTTCCACGTTCATACCGGCCATCGGCTCATCGAGCAACAACACTTGGGGCTCAAGGGCCAGCGCACGACCTAAGTCGACGCGCTTTTGCAAGCCATAAGGCAACTGGCCCACAGGCGTTTTACGGAAGGCTTGAATTTCCAAAAAGTCGATGATGCGCTCGACTTTTTCGCGGTGCATCATTTCTTCGTTTTCGGCCGGGCCAATGCGCAGGGCTTGCATGAGGATGTTGCTCTTCATGCGCAGGTTACGACCGGTCATGATGTTGTCGAGCACGCTCATGCCTTTGAACAAGGCCAAGTTTTGGAAGGTGCGCGCAATGCCCATGGTGGCCACTTGATGGCTGTCCATGTGGTCAAAGGTTTGACCGCGGAAAGTGATCGAACCTTCTTGCGGTGCGTAAACGCCGTTAATGCAGTTGAGCATGGAGCTCTTGCCTGCACCGTTGGGGCCAATGATGGCGCGCACTTCGTGCTCTTTGACGTTGAACGAAATGTCGGTCAGCGCTTTGACGCCACCGAAACGCAAACTGATATTTTTGACGTCAAGGATGACGTCGCCGATTTTCTTGCTCATGCTGCTTTCCCCACAGGCGTGAAGGTTTTGGCATCAGACAGCTTGAGCGTGGCGCTCACGCTGCCGGTGCGACCGTCTTCAAACTTCACCACGGTTTCAATGAATTGCTCGGTAGCGCCGTTGTATAGGGCGCCCACCAAGGCGTCGTATTTTTCAGCGATGAAACCGCGACGCACTTTGTTGGTACGTGTCAGTTCGCCGTCGTCAGCATCCAACTCTTTATGCAAGACGAGGAAGCGGCTCACTTGGCTACCGGCTAAAAGTTCGTCAGCTGCCAAATCTGCGTTGACCTTCTCGACGCACTCTTTGATCAACTGATACACCTCTGGCTTTTGCGCCAAATCGGTATAGCCAGCGTAGGGCAAGTTGTGACGCTCAGCCCAGTTACCCACGGCTTCCATGTCGATGTTGATCATCACGCACACTTTTTCGCGTTGGTCGCCGTAGGCCACCACCTCTTTGATGTGCGGGAAGAACTTGAGTTTGTTCTCGACGTACTTTGGCGCAAACATGGCGCCGTCGTTTGAACCACCTTTGATGCGGCCCACGTCTTTGACGCGGTCAATGATCTTCAGGTGACCATGCGCATCCAAGAAACCGGCGTCGCTGGTGTGATACCAACCATCTGCGGTCAGCACTTCAGCAGTAGCTGCATCGTTCTTGTAATAGCCTTTGAGCAAGCCTGGTGACTTGACCAAAATTTCGCCGTTGTCAGCCACTTTGATTTCCACGCCAGCACAAGGCACACCCACGGTGTCGGCACGTGCTTCGTGGTCAGGCTGCAAACAAACAAACACAGCGGTTTCGGTAGAACCGTAGAGCTGCTTCAAGTTCACGCCAATGGCGCGGTAGAAGCTGAACAAATCTGGGCCAATCGCTTCACCTGCGGTATAGGCCACACGCACGCGGCTCATGCCGAGGTTGTTACGCAAAGGGCCGTACACAAAGAAGTTGCCCAAGGTATAGAGCAAGCCGCCCACCAAACCAATCGACTTGCCATCCATCTTGGTGGGACCGTATTTGCGGGCCACATCCATGAAGTAATGGAACATGCCACGCTTGATCGCGCCTGCATCTTCCATGCGAATCATCACACTGGTGAGCAAGCCTTCAAACACGCGGGGAGGTGCGAAGTAGTAAGTGGGGCCGACTTCTTTCAAGTCGATGGTGACGGTGGCTGCAGACTCAGGGCAGTTCACCACATAGCCGCAGTACAACCACTGGGCGTAGCTGAAAATGTTTTGGCCAATCCAAGCGGGTGGCAAATAGGCCAACACGTCTTCATGCGAGGTGAGTTTGTCAAACAGCGCGCCCGCTTCGGCACGGTTGATGAGCGAGTTGTGCGTGTGCACCACACCTTTGGGGTTGCCCGTGGTGCCGGAGGTGAAGAACATCGCGCCCACGTCGTCGGTGTGAGCTTTTTCAACTTCGTCTTTGTAAAACTCAGGATGTTGCTTGGCAAACACGGCACCAGCAGCGAGCAACTCTTCGAGTGAGGCCAAGCCGGGCTCGTCGTACTTGCGCAGACCGCGAGGATCGTCAAAAAAGATGTGAGCGATTTGTGGGCATTGCTCACGAATCTCCAACAGCTTGTCGACTTGCTCTTGGTCTTCGACCACACAGAAGCGCACTTCGGCGTTGTTCAATGGAAATACGCACTCAGGGCCTGCGGCGTCTTGGTACAAGGGGATCGGAATCGCGCCCAACGATTGGGCGGCCAACATGGTGGCGTACAGGCGTGGACGGTTGGAGCCAATCACCACCAAGTGCTCGCCGCGTGTCAAACCGGCTTGGTGCAAGCCGCACGCCATGTGCTCCACCATCTGAGCCATGTCGGCCCATGTGGTGGTTTGCCAAATGCCGTATTCCTTCTCACGCATGGCGGGGGCGCCTGGGCGCTCGCTGGCATGCTTGAGTAACAGTCGTGGGAACGTGGTCTGCATTCCTAATCCTTGCTTTGTGTGTCGACAAAAAATCGTGACGCGCATGTGACGCGTTTCTCACGTTGGGTGCGATCGTAGGCTCCGGTTTGACGCCAAGTTGTCGTTTCGACGACAATTTAGGGTAGACACTGAGCAGTGATTACCCGAATAAAACTTTTCTATTGATCAGAATCATGGCGCAAACACCCACCGTTTACCAGCGACGACGCTCTCTCACGGAGCAAGAGCTCAAGCTCATCCCGTGGTTTGGCTTGCTCAAAGAAAACGAGCGCAACCGCATCGAATCGCAGCTGGTGGTGAGCGACCCCATGCCTGGTGACTACGTGTGCCGCATGGGGCGCCAAGCCACGTATTGGTTTGGCGTGGTGGAAGGCCTGTTGAAGATGAGCACGGACAGCGCCAGCGGGCGCACCATCACCTTCACGGGTGTGCCGCCCGGTGGTTGGTTTGGTGAGGGCACGGCCATCAAGCGGGAGACCTACCGCTACAACATCATGGCCTTGCGCCGCAGCGTGGTGGCGGGGCTGCCAATTGACACGTTTCATTGGTTGCTGGACAACTCGATTGGGTTCAACCGCTTTGTGATGAACCAACTCAACGAACGCTTGGCGCAATTCATTGAGGCCCGCGAGATTGACCGCTCCAGCGATCCAGATGTGCGCGTGGCACGCAACTTGGCAGCGCTGTTCAACCCCACTTTGTTTCCGGGCGTGGGCGAGATTTTGCGCATCACGCAGCAAGAGCTGGCCTACCTGGTGGGCCTGTCGCGCCAACGTGTGAACGTGGCACTGAATCGATTGGAAGAACAAGGCGCGATTCGCATTGAATACGGCGGCATGCGCGTGCTGAACCTTGCCGCGCTGCGCGCCAGCGGCACTTAGAATTTGCCCCTTATGTCAGACACCCCCACAGAACTCACACGCCTCAACAAACGCATGGCCGAACTTGGCCTTTGCTCACGCCGCGAGGCCGACGCGTGGATAGATCAAGGCTGGGTGTTGGTCAACGGCCGTCCTGCCGAAATGGGTGTGAAAGTTGGCCCGAATGACCGCGTTGAGGTGGACCCACGTGCCAAGGGCCACCAAGACACACAAGTCACTATCCTGCTGCACAAGCCCATGGGCTATGTGAGCGGGCAAGCCGAAGACGGGCACGAGCCCGCCATCATGCTGATCAACCCTCGCACGCATTGGGCGGGCGACTCATCCAAGCGACGCTTCACGCCCACACAGTTGCGCAGCCTCGCCCCATCGGGCCGACTCGACATCGACTCCACAGGCTTGTTGGTGTTGACGCAAGACGGCCGCGTCGCACGTCAACTGATCGGCGAAGACTCGGAGATGGAAAAAGAATATTTGGTGCGCGTGACCTACACCGGTCAAGAAAACATCGCCGCAGCCACCGCTGCATCCGCCACCTATGGCGGCAGAGCCAACCAACTCAGCGCCATTGGCGACCACGACCGCGTGACCAACAACGTGCAAGCTGTGTTTCCGAAGGACCAACTCGAACGCTTGCGCCACGGCTTGAGCTTGGACGGCAAGCCCCTCAAACGTGCCCAGGTGGAATGGCAAAACCCAGAGCAGCTTCGGTTTGTGCTGACCGAAGGCAAGAAGCGCCAAATTCGCCGTATGTGCGAGCAAGTTGGCCTTCAGGTCGTGGGCCTCAAGCGCATTCGCATCGGGCACGTCCAACTGGGGCAACTGCCTGCTGGGCAATGGCGCTACCTGGGTGCCCACGAGCGCTTTTAAGCTGCATTAATTTTCCGCGTTTTATTCCTCTTGAAATTTAGGCTCACGCCCCGCATCTTGGGGCGTTGTTTTTTGTAATTTAGTTTTTGAAACCATGACCAAACAAACCCATTCCTTCCAAGCCGAAGTTTCGCAACTGCTGCACCTCGTCACGCATTCGCTGTATTCCAACAAAGAAATCTTTTTGCGCGAGTTGGTGTCCAACGCCTCTGACGCCTGCGACAAGCTGCGCTATGAAGGCCTGAACAACGATGCTTTGTTTGAAGGCAACGCAGACCTTGAGGTGCGCGTGAGCTTTGACAAAGATGCCCGCACCCTGACCATTGCCGACAACGGCATTGGCATGAGCCAAGAAGAAGCCATCGCCCACCTCGGCACCATCGCCAAGAGCGGCACGCGCGAATTCATGGGCAAGCTCAGCGGCGACGACAAAGCCAACGCCAAAGACCAAGGCGCTTTGATTGGTCAGTTCGGTGTGGGCTTTTACTCAGGCTACATCGTGGCCGACCGCATCACTGTTGAATCTCGCCGTGCAGGCCTGAAGGCCAGCGAGGGTGTGCGCTGGAGCAGCACGGGTACCGGCGACTTTGAGGTGGAGACCATCACCCAAGCGGAGCGCGGCACCAAAATCATCTTGCACCTGCGCGACGATGCCGAGGAATACCTGAGCGCATGGAAACTCAAATCAGTCATCAACAAATACTCAGACCACATCTCTTTGCCCATTCGCATGCGCAAAGAAGAATGGAAAGAAGGTGAGAACGACCAACCCGGCGAAATGGTGCTGACCGACGAATGGGAAACCATCAACCAAGCCAACGCCTTGTGGGCGCGCCCCAAGAAGGACGTGACGGACGAACAGCACGCCGAGTTCTACAAACACATCAGCCACGACTTTGAGCCACCTTTGGCTTGGAGCCACAACCGCGTGGAAGGCAGCACCGAATACACACAGTTGCTGTACATCCCTGGCAAAGCACCGATGGACTTGTTCAACCGCGACAAAAAGTCGGGCTTGAAGTTGTACGTGAAACGCGTGTTCATCATGGACGACGCTGAGGCGTTGATGCCCTCCTACTTGCGCTTCATCAAAGGCGTGGTGGATTCGGCTGATTTGCCGCTGAACGTGAGCCGCGAGTTGCTGCAAGAAAGCCGCGATGTGAAAGCCATTCGCGAAGGCAACACCCGACGTGTGTTGGCCGTGTTGGAAGATTTGGCCAAGTACGACAAAGCGCCCGTGGCGGGCGGCGATGGCGTGACTGACGCGACAACCGAAGGTGTCACTGACGTTTTAAGCGACGAAGACAAAGCCAAGCAAGGCAAGTACAGCCAGTTCTACGCGGAGTTTGGCTCCGTGCTGAAAGAAGGCTTGGGCGAAGACTTTGCCAACAAAGACAAGCTCGCCAAGTTGTTGCGCTTTGCAAGCACCAGCACAGACGCTGTGACCGTGTCTTTCGCCGACTACAAGGCGCGCATGAAAGAAGGCCAAGAGGCCATCTATTACATCACCGCCGACACTCTGGCGGCTGCCAAGAACAGCCCTCAACTCGAAGTATTCCGCAAAAAGGGCATCGAAGTGCTATTGATGACTGATCGCGTGGACGAATGGGCTTTGAACTTTGTGCAAGAGTTTGATGGCACGCCGTTGCAATCCGTCGCCAAAGGTGCGGTGGACCTGGGCTCACTGCAAGACGAAGCTGAGAAGAAAGCGGCTGAAGATGCCGCAGAAGCTTTCAAGCCCGTGTTGGCCAAACTCAAAGAGGCATTGAAAGACAAAGCCGACGATGTGCGCGTGACCACGCGCTTGGTCGACTCACCTGCTTGCTTGGTAGTCAAAGACCACGGCATGTCCATGCAATTGGCTCGCATGCTCAAACAAGCTGGGCAACAAGCGCCTGAGATGAAACCCATCTTGGAAGTCAATGCTGAACACGCTTTGGTGAAGAAACTCAGCGGTGACGCCAACCCAAACTTCAACGACTTGGCGCACATCTTGTTTGACCAAGCCTTGTTGGCGGAAGGTGGTTTGCCAGAAGACCCTGCCGCCTATGTGAAACGGGTGAACGCACTCTTGGTGTAAAACACAGTCCATGACACACATGGACACACCTCACCCCGCGTTGCTAGACAACTTGAAGGCCAACACACATGTGTTGGCCTTTGATATTTTTGGCACCGTGGTCGATTGGCACGGCAGCATCATGCGCGAAGTAGAAGCGCTCTTCCCTTCTTTGGATGCCAACGCTTTTGCATTGGCTTGGCGTGCTGGTTATCAACCTGCTATGGCGCGTGTTCGCTCGGGCGAGCTGGGCTGGACGCGCATTGATGAGCTGCATCGGTTCATCTTGGAAGACTTGCTGCCCAAGTTCGGTTTGACGCATTTGAGCGAAGCTGAGCGTGTGCACCTCAACCGTGTGTGGCATCGATTAGACGCATGGCCCGACAGCGTGGCGGGTTTGCAGCGGTTGAAAACGAAATTCACTATTTGTTCGCTCTCAAATGGCAATATTGGGTTGCTCACCAACATGGCTAAGCGAGCTGGTTTACCCTGGGACTGTGTGTTGTCAGCCGAAGTATTTCGTGCCTATAAACCAGATCCAGCCACCTATCTAGGCGTCGCATCAACATTTGACTTACAGCCTCAACAAGTGATGCTGTGCGCCGCGCACCACGATGACTTAGAGGGCGCACGCGCAAGTGGCTTGCGCACGGCCTACATTGAACGACCTTTTGAGTTTGGTGCAACTCAACCGAAAGATGTGTCGCCACAAGCTGGCAACGATTTGCATGCGCGGGACATTCACGCACTGGCAGACCTACTCGGCTGTTAAGCGTACAGAGGCTCTTCTTGCATGGCTTCGCATTGCTCCACCAGCATATGCGTTTGACCAGCCCAATAGTCGCTGCTGCCAAACCATGAGAAGTGCTGCACAAAGGCGGGGTCGTCTTTGCGCCTCGCCAACCAAGCGCTGTAGTGAATCAAACGCAGGGTGCGCAAAGACTCGATCAACGCGAGTTCGCTGCGGTTGAGTTCACGCATTTGTTCATAGCCATCCAGCAACATCGATAGCTGCTGTGTGCGCTGCGCACGCTCACCGCTGAGCAACATCCATAAGTCTTGAACCGCAGGCCCCATGCGGGCATCGTCCAAATCCACAAAGTGTGGGCCGCCATTGGGCAGGTCTATGGGTGTCCACAAAATATTGCCGGGGTGGCAGTCACCGTGCAAGCGAATGTGCTTCGCAGGATGCGCTGCAAATTTCTCTTGCGCCATGTCAATGGCTTGGTTGCAGACCGCCAGCCATTCAGTTTGCTGGTCCATGGGAATGATGCGGTTTTCCATCAGCCAGTCACGTGACTCAGTGGCAAACGTGTTCACATTCAAGGTGGGGCGCGTGTCAAAGCTGTGTTGCGCGCCCACGTTGTGAATGCGTGCGATGAAGCGCCCTATCCACTCCAGCACCTCAGCGTCGTCCAGCTCAGGCATGCGTCCACCACGACGTGGGCTAACGCTGAATGCGAAACCGTGTGCGCGGTGCAAAGTTTTGTCGTGCAGCGTGAGTGGCCCCACCAATGGCACTTCGTCAGCCATCAGCTCTGCAGCAAAGCTGTGTTCTTCCAAAATCTGAGCATCGCTCCAACGCGCCGGCCTGTAAAACTTAGCGACCACCGAGCTGTTGTCATCCAGCATGGCTTGGTAGACACGGTTTTCATACGAGCTCAAGGCTGTGAGCCGACCATCAACTTCAAGCCCTAAATCAGAGAGCGCATCCAGCACCACATCAGGCGTGAGCGCTTCATAGGCATGATGCTTGGGCGTGTCGTCAAACACCCCAGACCACCTCTTTGTCTTCGGCGTGTGCACGGCGTAGCATGTCAATGAACGGTACAACGCGCTGCTTCAAGCTGATGGTGCGAGGGCCATCTACTGCGGAGGCTGCGCCCGTCTCCTGCACGTTGCCGTTCTGGGCCGCTTCTTTGGCAGCTTGATGCGCCGACTCTTCTTGTCCGACAGCTGCATTCAAGGCATCAATGGCCGTCAACATCTCGCTGGGCAAGATGATGCCTTGGGCTCCTGGCTCTTTGCCAATGAGTTTGAGGATGTGTTTGCCTTGGGGCTCCAACATGATGAGGTCGCCCGTGGCTTTTGATTTGAATTTGTACAGCATGGTTTCATTGTGCGCGCTTGAGGCGCGACGTCAAGTTGGCTGATGGCTCAGCGGCTCAGCAGTGGGGCCACCGCTGCATGAAATGCGTCTGGTTTTTCAAACATGACCCAATGGCCGGCATCGGGAACCTCCGTGAATGAGGCCATCGATGACAACACCTGTGGGACTTGCGCCAACGTGCCTTGGTAAAGCGCGTCACAAGCACCCCACACGCCATGCACGGGACATGTCCAGTGTGTTTGCGCTTGCGCCAGTACATCCGTGCGGGCAATGCGTCTGCGTCGCAAGCGGTCACGTGCAACGTTGGCTTGCTGCAAGTCAATCACCTCATCAGTCACGCTGTCTGCATGCACAAACATCATGGCATTCAGGTTGTGGCGATGTACCTTGCGCTGCGCCTCTTCATCCATGTCAGGCGTCATGCCTCGCATTGGCAACTCCTTGCCAAATAGGCCCAAGCCAGGCGCGCCGACCAAAATCAATTGCCTGATGAGGTTGGGATATTCCGCAGCCACCAAACCAGCCGTCATGCCACCAAATGAAAAGCCCATGACATCCACAGCATCATTGCTGAACGTGCGCATCAATATTTCAGCCAGGTAGGGCACCAAGCCATCGGCATCGCTCACACCGCTGGGCAAGTCGGAGTCACCAAACCCAGGAATGTCTAATGCCCAAATTGTTCGGATCTTCGCCAAGTGCTCGACATTGCGCAGCCAATGCGTCCAGCTGCCAGAACCACCATGTAGCAGCACAAGAGGCTGCTTTGAGGCATTGCTTCTGGTACCGGCGACTTGGCCTTCTAGGCCCTGCTCAGCGGCCTGACCAGCACCCCAAACGTGCCACACAGCGTTACCCCATGCATAGGGTTGCACGATACGTTGTGACAAGGCTTCGACGCGACTGATTTCCATGTGTGGACTTCCCAAGAAAAACGCCCACTGAATAAATTCAGCGGGCGTTTTAAAGTGGTTGCGCGAGTAGGATTTGAACCTACGACCTTTGGGTTATGAGCCCAACGAGCTACCAGGCTGCTCCATCGCGCGTCAAGAGTATTAGTATAACCTATTAAGCGGCTGTTTCGGTAGAAGAAGGCTCAGAAACTTCTGCGCGGTCTACCAATTCAACATAAGCCATTGGTGCGTTGTCGCCCACGCGGAAACCCATTTTCAAAATGCGGGTGTAACCACCTGGACGTGTCTTGAAACGTGGGCCCAATTCGTTGAACAACTTCACAACGCTGTCGCGATCGCGCAAGCGGTCAAATGCCAAGCGGCGGTTTGCAACGGTAGGCTCTTTAGCCAAAGTGATCATCGGCTCAATGACGCGACGCAATTCTTTGGCTTTTGGCAATGTGGTTTTGATGGCTTCGTGCTCGATGAGCGAGTTCATCATGTTGCGCAACATAGCCAAACGATGTGAGCTAGTGCGGTTGAGTTTGCGAAGTCCGTGTCCGTGACGCATTTTGATTTCCTTTGATGTTTTACCGGCCGCCGTATCAGGTACGGCCAGGGGACTTTAAAAGTCAGTGATTTTAGATTAACGACGCTCTAAACCGGCAGGTGGCCAGCTTTCGAGTTTCATGCCCAAAGTCAAGCCGCGTGAAGCGAGCACTTCTTTGATTTCGTTGAGTGACTTGCGACCCAAGTTAGGGGTCTTGAGCAACTCATTCTCAGTGCGCTGAATCAGGTCACCGATGTAATAGATGTTTTCTGCTTTCAAGCAGTTGGCAGAACGAACAGTCAATTCCAACTCGTCGACAGGGCGCAACAAGATCGGATCGAACTGTTGGCCGCCACGTGGAGCAGCAGCTTCCATGATGCCGTTGATGGCGTCGCCTTCCAACTGTGCGAACACAGCCAGTTGCTCAACCAAGATCTTTGACGAAGCGCGCACAGCGTCTTCAGCAGAGATGGCACCGTTGGTTTCAATTTCCATGACCAAGCGGTCGAGGTCCGTACGTTGTTCAACACGTGCGTTTTCAACGGCGTAGCTCACACGGCTGACCGGCGAAAAAGCGGCATCCAACACGATGCGTCCGATGGACTTGCTTGGCTCTTCGCCATAACGACGCACAGTACCTGGCACATAGCCACGACCTGTTTCAACTTTGAGTTGGATGTCGATCTTGCCGCCGTGCGACAAGTTCGCAATCACGTGCTCAGGGTTGATGATTTCAACATCGTGAGGCACTTGGATATCTGCAGCAGTCACAGCGCCTTCGCCGTCTTTGCGCAAGCTCAGAGTAACTTCATCGCGGTTGTGCATTTTGAACACAACGCCTTTGAGGTTCAACAAGATGTTGACCACATCTTCTTGCACGCCATCGATAGACGAGTACTCGTGCACAACGCCAGCGATGGTGACTTCAGTCACTGCATAGCCAACCATAGAAGACAACAAAACGCGACGCAGAGCATTGCCCAACGTGTGGCCATAGCCACGCTCAAACGGCTCCAAGGTAACCTTGGCGCGGTTGTGACCCAATTGCTCGACGTGAATATTTTTTGGTTTCAGCAAGTTTGTTTGCATTCAGATTTCCTTCAATACCCCCGGTTCGTTACACCGGTAAGGCTGGGTGTCTGGACCACGCTGCGCGAGCAGGCAGCGTGGGGTGCGTTAGGTTGAAAACTTCAACCAGGATTAACGCGAGTAAAGTTCGACGATCAAAGATTCGTTGATGTCCGCAGCGAATTCGTCACGGTCTGGCGTCTTCTTGAAGACACCTTCAGCTTTTTCGAGGTTGACCTCAACCCAAGCAGGCATGCCCACTTGCTTAGCCAACTCGAGAGCTTCCAACACGCGGCCTTGCTTTTTAGACTTTTCACGCACAGCCACGACGTCACCGGCTTTCACCAAGTAAGAAGCGATGTTGACTTGATGACCGTTCACGGTGATGGCTTTGTGTGACACCAACTGACGTGCTTCAGCACGTGTAGAGCCGAAGCCCATGCGGTACACAACGTTGTCCAAACGTGTTTCCAAAATGGTCAACAGGTTTGCACCGGTGTTACCTTTTTGGCGATCGGCAGCTGCGAAGTAACGGCGGAACTGACGTTCTAACACACCGTACATGCGTTTGACTTTTTGTTTTTCGCGCAATTGCAAACCAAAGTCAGACGTACGTTGACCTGATGTGCGGCCGTGTTGGCCTGGTTTGCTGTCGAATTTGCACTTGTCGCTGATAGAGCGGCGTGCGCTCTTCAAGAACAAGTCGGTGCCTTCACGGCGTGAGAGTTTGGCCTTGGGGCCTAGGTAACGTGCCACTTGAATTTCCTTATCTGATCAGCTGCTCGCAAGAAGCGAGGAGCCGCTGGGGGTTAGCCAGCGGCGGTGGGCTTGTGGTTAACAGTAAAAAGCGAAGAACGCTTAGATACGACGACGCTTTTGTGGACGGCAGCCGTTGTGCGGCACTGGAGTCACGTCAGCAATCGAGTTGATGCGAATGCCCAATGCGGCCAAAGCGCGCACTGAAGATTCACGGCCAGGGCCTGGACCTTTGATCTCGACATCAAGGTTCTTGATGCCTTGATCAACGGCAGCGCGACCAGCAACTTCCGAAGCCACTTGAGCTGCGAAAGGTGTGGACTTGCGTGAGCCCTTGAAACCTTGACCACCTGACGAAGCCCATGACAAAGCATTGCCTTGGCGGTCAGTGATGGTGATGATGGTGTTGTTGAACGACGCGTGCACGTGCGCGATGCCGTCAGCAATGTTCTTACGAACCTTTTTACGTACGCGTGAAGCTGCGCCGCTTGGAGATTTAGCCATTGTTCAGTCCTATTATTTCTTCAACGACTGGGCTGCTTTACGCGGACCCTTGCGTGTACGAGCGTTGGTACGCGTACGTTGACCACGCATAGGCAGACCACGACGGTGACGGAAGCCGCGGTAGCAACCGATGTCCATCAAACGCTTGATGTTCATTGTTGTTTCGCGACGCAAGTCACCTTCAATCGTGAATTCAGCGATCTGGTCACGGATCTTTTCGAGGTCCGAGTCAGTCAGATCTTTGATCTTCTTTGCGTAATCAATGCCACATGCTTCGCAAATTTTGCGAGCGCGTGTGCGACCAATACCGAAAATCGATGTCAAACCGATTTCAGCGTGTTTGTGCGGCGGAATGTTAATGCCAGCGATACGTGCCATGTGCGTCCTCTTTAAACCAGTTCAATCAACCTTGACGCTGTTTGTGGCGTGGATCTGTACAGATCACACGAACCACGCCCTTGCGGCGGATGATTTTGCAGTTGCGGCAAATTTTTTTGACCGAAGCCGAAACTCTCATTTCATTCTCCTAAAACTCATTTCATTTCACACCCTCATTGGCATGAAACACGACTTTTTACTTGGCCCGTTAGAGCGTTGTTTTGAAACTTGCTTTCTTCAACAGCGAGTCATATTGTTGGCTCATCATGTAGTTTTGCACTTGGGCCATAAAGTCCATGGTGACAACCACAATAATCAGCAACGATGTACCACCGAAGTAGAAAGGCACGTTGTATTTCAAGATCATGAACTCAGGTAACAAACACACAAAGGTGATGTACACGGCGCCTGCGAGCGTGAGTCGAACCAAAATTTTGTCGATGTATTTGGCAGTGTGGTCGCCGGGACGAATACCCGGGACAAAAGCACCACTCTTCTTCAGATTATCCGCTGTTTCTCGGCTGTTAAAGACCAAGGCAGTGTAAAAGAAGCAAAAGAAAACAATTGCAGCTGCATACAACATCACGTAGACAGGCTGTCCAGGTGCAAGTGCTGCAGAAATATCTTTTAGCCAAAGCATGCTATCGCCTGAGCTGAACCAGCTCACGATAGTTGCAGGCAACAGAATGATGGACGAAGCGAAGATAGGAGGAATCACACCCGCCATGTTCAACTTGAGGGGCAAGTGAGACGATTGACCGCCATACACTTTGTTACCCACTTGGCGACGTGCATAGTTCACCAAGATTTTGCGCTGACCGCGCTCAACAAACACCACGAAGTAAGTGACCAGAGCCACAACAACAACAATGATGATGGCAGCCAAGATGCTCATAGCACCTGTGCGCACCAGCTCGAGTAAGCCACCGATTGAACCGGGCAGGCCTGCTGCGATACCAGCAAAAATCAAGATAGAGATACCGTTACCCAAACCACGCTCAGTGATTTGTTCACCCAACCACATCAAGAACATGGTGCCTGCGGTCAAGCTGACCATGGCTGTCATGCGGAAACCAAAGCCTGGCACGTTGACCAAACCGGCTGATGCTTCCAACGCCAAGGCAATACCCATGGACTGGAACAAAGCCAAGCCCAAAGTACCAAAACGTGTGTACTGAGTGATCTTGCGACGACCTGCTTCGCCTTCTTTTTTAAGCTGCTCCAAAGAGGGCAACACATAAGTCAGCAACTGCATGATGATCGATGCAGAGATGTAAGGCATGATGCCCAACGCGAACACGGTAAAGCGCGACAAAGCGCCACCCGAGAACATGTTGAACAGGCTCAAAATGCCGCCCTGCTGGCCCTTGAACAATTGTTGCAATTGGTCAGGGTTGATGCCGGGCACAGGAATATGGGCGCCCACGCGGTAAACCACCAAGGCGAGCAGCAAGAAGACCAGTCGGCGACGGAGGTCGCCGAACTTGTCGTTGTTACCGATCGATGGAGAGGTAGTAGCCACGGAGCGCTGTTCCTGTTTTCTAACGATTAAGCGACGGAGCCGCCAGCGGCTTCGATCGCAGCTTTGGCACCAGCAGTAGCACCGATACCATTGAGCTTGACAGCAGTCGTCAATTCGCCAGTCTTCACAACCTTGACGACACGAGCGATAGATGCCACGAGGCCAGCGGCCTTCAATGTCAACATATCAACTTCAGCAGCGCCGAGTTGTTGCAAGTCAGCCAATGTCACTTCGTCGTTGTACTTCAAAGTGGTGGACTTGAAGCCGCGCTTAGGCAAACGACGCTGCAAAGGCATTTGACCGCCTTCGAAACCAACCTTGTGGTAGCCGCCTGAACGAGACTTTTGACCTTTGTGACCACGACCAGCAGTCTTGCCGAGGCCAGAGCCGATACCGCGACCAACGCGACGCTTGGCGTGTTTTGCGCCAGGTGCGTGGGTGATGTTATTGAGTTCCATCTTCAACCTTTTACAGCACTTTGACCAGATAGCTGATCTTGTTAATCATGCCGCGCACTGCTGGCGTGTCTTGCAACTCGCTCACAGAATTCAGTTTGCGCAAGCCCAAGCCACGAACGGTGGCGCGGTGCGATTCTTTGGTGCCAATTGGGCTACGCACCAATTGGATCTTCACAGTTTGAGGGGTAGTCATTGAATGCTCCGAGATTAAGCGAAGATTTCTTCGATGTTTTTGCCACGCTTAGCCGCCACTTCTGAAGGCGTCGTGGAATTGTTCAAAGCATCCAAGGTTGCACGAACCATGTTGTATGGGTTTGATGTACCGTGGCTTTTTGCCACGATGTCAGTAATACCCATCACTTCGAACACAGCGCGCATTGGACCGCCTGCGATGATGCCGGTACCCTTAGGTGCGGGGATCATCATGACGTTTGCAGCACCGTGACGACCGTGCACCTTGTGGTGAATCGTGCCGTTTTTCAAAGTGACTTTGGTCATGTTGCGACGGGCTTCTTCCATCGCTTTTTGGACAGCAGCTGGCACTTCTTTCGATTTACCTTTGCCCATGCCCACGCGGCCATCGCCGTCACCAACCACAGTCAAAGCTGCGAAACCGAGAATACGGCCGCCCTTAACCACTTTGGTGACGCGGTTGACCGCGATCATTTTTTCGCGGAGTCCGTCTTCTGGACCGTCACCCTGCGCTTTAGCTTGAAATTTAGCCATGTGTAATTTCCAATCCGATTAGAACTGCAAGCCAGCTTCGCGGGCTGCGTCGGCCAAAGCCTTGACGCGACCGTGGTAAGCAAAACCTGAACGGTCAAACGCCACTTTTTCGACGCCAGCTTTTTTCGCTTTTTCAGCGATCAGCTTGCCAATCACTTGCGCTGCATTGACGTTGCCGCCTTTGCCAGTTGCGCCAAGTTGTGTGCGCACTGCGGCTTCGGCTGAGGATGCTGTCGCAACCACTTTGGTACCGCAAGCGGAAACCACAGTAGCGTAGATATGCAAGTTGGTGCGGTTCACCATCAAACGTGCAACGCCTTGGTTGGCGATGCGGATACGTGTTTGACGTGCCCGGCGGAGTCGCTGCTCTTTTTTGGTCAACATGTTGCAGCTCCTTATTTCTTCTTGGTCTCTTTGATCGTGATCTTCTCATCCGAATAACGGATGCCCTTACCTTTATACGGCTCAGGAGGACGAACAGCACGAATCTCAGCGGCCACTTGACCAACGCGTTGGCGGTCAGCACCTTTGATCAGGATTTCAGTTGGGGCTGGCGTCTCAACCTTGATGCCTTCAGGCATGTCGATATTGACGGGGTGAGAGTAACCCACTGCCAAGTTCAATTTAGAACCTTGCGCAGCAGCTTTGTAACCCACACCAACCAAAGTCAGTTTTTTCTCGAAGCCTTTGGTCACACCAGTCACCATGTTGTTGACCAATTGACGCAAAGTACCGCTCATGGCGTTCGCTTCGCGAGAATCATCAACTGGCGTGAATGTCACTTGACCAGCTTCGTTGACAACCTTCACCAATGCATTAGCAGCGATCGACAGCGTACCGCCGGCGCCCTTCACACTGATTTGGGTATTGTTAATAGACACATCCACACCTTGAGGGATGGTCACAGGCATTTTTCCTACTCGGGACATTTCAGTCTTTCCTTTAGGCTGCGGTTAAGCGACGTAGCACAACACTTCGCCACCGACACCGGTAGCGCGTGCTTTGCGGTCAGTCATCACACCTTGAGGTGTTGTGACAATTGCCACACCCATGCCATTCATGACTTGGGGGATAGCGCCGCAGCCTTTGTAAACGCGCAGGCCGGGACGGCTCACGCGCTCAATGCGTTCGATCACTGGACGACCTGCGTAGTACTTGAGAGTGATCTCAAGCTCAGTCTTACCAGCGTCTTTTTTAATTTGAAAACCGTCGATGTAGCCCTCGTCCTTCAGCACTTGCGCAATGGCGATCTTCACTTTGGAAGAAGGCACCATCACGGTGGGTTTAGCCACCATTTGCGCGTTGCGGATGCGAGTCAGCAAGTCGGCGATTGGATCACTCATGCTCATATTGAATCTCCTGCCTATTACCAGCTGGCTTTGGTGATGCCGGGAATGTTGCCTTGGAAGGCTAATTCACGGATCTTGGCGCGGCCAAGGCCGAATTGGCGGAACGTGCCACGTGGACGACCGGTGATTGCGCAACGGTTACGTTGACGTGTTGGGTTCGCGTTGCGTGGCAGCTTTTGCAGACCCAAACGGGCCATTGCGCGCTCTTCATCGCTACGCTTGAAGTCGTTGGCGATCGCCTTCAACTCTGCGTGCTTAGCAGCGTACTTTGCAACCAAACGGTCACGCTTGAGCTCGCGCTCGATCAATGCTTGTTTAGCCACGTGCCACCTCTGTCTTGAATGGGAAACGGAAACCAGCGAGAAGCGCCTTGCACTCCTCGTCAGTCTTAGCCGTCGTGGTGATGCTGATGTTCAAACCACGCAAAGCGTCAACTTTGTCGTATTCGATCTCAGGGAAAATGATCTGCTCTTTAACGCCGATGTTGTAGTTGCCACGGCCGTCGAAGGCACGGACAGAAATACCACGGAAGTCACGAACGCGAGGCAAAGCCACGGTCACGAAACGGTCCAGGAATTCATACATCTGAACGCCACGCAAAGTCACCATGCAACCGATTGGCTGGCCTTCGCGAATTTTGAAACCCGCGATAGCTTTCTTAGCCTTGGTCACCACTGGCTTTTGGCCGGCGATTTTGGTCAGGTCGCTCACAGCGTTGTCCATGACTTTTTTATCAGCCACAGCCTCGCTCACACCCATGTTCAACGTGATTTTGGTCAAGCGCGGAACTTGCATGGGCGATGTGTAACCGAACTTAGCAGTCAATTCGGCCGCAACTTTTTCGCGGTAGTGTTGTTGGAGTCGTGCCATATTTATGCCGCCTTGATTTCTTCGCCGCTGGACTTGTAGACGCGCACTTTGCTGCCGTCTGCCAGGACTTTGATGCCAACACGATCAGCCTTACCAGTAGCAGCATTAAAAATGGCCACGTTGGACTGATGGATAGGCATTGTTTTATCAACGATGCCGCCTTGCGTGCCAGCCATTGGGTTTGGCTTGGTGTGTTTTTTCACCAAGTTAATGCCATCGACCACCAAGTGGCTGTCATCTTTACGCAGCGACACAACGCCACGTTTACCTTTGTCGCGTCCAGTAAGGACGATGACTTGGTCGCCTTTGCGAATCTTGTTCATTGTTTAGTCCTTACAGAACTTCAGGAGCCAATGACACGATCTTCATGAACTTCTCAGTGCGCAACTCGCGCGTCACTGGGCCGAAGATACGGGTGCCGATAGGCTCCAACTTTGCATTGAGCAACACAGCTGCGTTGCCATCGAATTTGACGAGCGAACCGTCGCCACGGCGGATGCCTTTGGCAGTACGGACCACAACAGCGCTATACACCTCGCCTTTTTTGACGCGGCCACGCGGAGCGGCTTCTTTAATGCTCACCTTGATGATGTCGCCCACGCTTGCATAACGACGCTTAGAACCGCCGAGCACCTTAATGCACAAAACGGACTTCGCACCGGTGTTGTCAGCGACATCTAACCGTGTTTCAGTTTGGATCATTTCAATATTCCCAACTTGCATCAGTTTTTGCACAACTCACCTTTGCAGGCTGGCTACACATAGAACCGATCAGTCTTGGGCCCGTCATCCACATCGCGAACCACTCGCAACGCTTCAACTTGGGGCAGATAAACCCCGCTTTTTAGCGGAGCCGCAAATTATGCCATAACTTTTTGGCCCGCGTCAAACTATTTTTACGATTCTTTTTAGTTTCGCAGACAATTCCTGCATGTCTACACCCTCTAACACCCCTCAAACCTTTGCATTCATTGGCGGCGGCAATATGGCCAGCGCCATCATTGGCGGCCTTATTAAGCAGGGCACGCCTGCCAATCGCATCTTGGTGGTCGAGCCTTTTGAAGAAGCTCGCCAGCGTCTGCAGGCCCAATTTGGCGTGCGCGTTCTAGCCGCAGCCGATGCCACATTAGCCGAAGCAGGCTTGTTGATTTGGGCCGTGAAGCCACAAACCTTTAAAGAAGCCGCCCAACAAACACGTGATTTCTGCGCCAACGCCCTGCATCTGAGCGTGGCTGCTGGTATTCGCAGCGACAGCATTGCCAACTGGCTAGGCACAGAGCGCGTCGTACGCGCGATGCCCAACACACCAGCCTTGGTGGGCCTTGGCCAAACTGGTCTTTTTGCACGTGCAGCCGTCACTTCAACAGACAAGACTTGGATTGAGCAAGTGGTCGCCACCACCGGCGCATTACTTTGGGTCAAAGACGAGCCTTTGCTGGATGCAGTCACCGCCATCTCGGGTTCTGGCCCTGCTTATGTGTTCTTCTTCATCGAAGCCATGGTGGAAGCCGGAGTAAAAATGGGCTTGACCGCTGAACAAGCCACGCAGCTGGCCATCGGTACGTTTGAAGGCGCATCACAACTGGCGAAAACCGCCAGCGAACCCCCTTCTGTGCTGCGCGAGCGCGTCACATCCAAGGGCGGCACCACTTACGCAGCGCTCACCTCCATGCAAAACGCCCATGTGAGCGATCTATTTCAAGCGGCGCTCAAAGCCGCAGAACTACGCGCCCACGAGCTCGGCGACGAGTTTGGGGCTTAAATCCCTACAAGTAATGAGACAATGCGCCATTGTTTTTTAAACCTCTGTCTCCATGAACAAACTCCTTCTTTCTCTTTTATCCGTTGCCGCTTTAGGTATGCCATTGGCATCTGAAGCACAAGCGCCCGCCATGCCTACGGCACCTGTCGCTCAACCTGACCAAGCTGCGCCTAGCAACACCAATGCCGCACCAGCAGCTCCTGCTAAAGCGGATAAAAAAGCCAAAAAGGCCAAGAAAAAGAAATTGAAAAAGAAGAAGTCTAAAAAGGCAAAAGCTCACTAAGCCAACCGCTTAATACTTGCAAACAAAAAGCGCTTGAGGCATCTGCCACAAGCGCTTTTTTCATATTTAAGTCTCAGCGATTCAACGCATGGCATAACCCAAAGCCACACCAGCAAATACGGTTGCACCCAACCAGTGGTTCAACCGAAACGCTCTAAAGCAACCATCTCGTGAACGATCCAAGATCAGCAAAAAGTGCCACAGCGCTTGCAGGCTTGCCAAGATCAAAGCAAACGTCCAAGCGCTGCCTAACTTCTCTGACTCAAGCAAGCCATACCAGCCGCACAGATAGACCGCATAAAACGCCATGATGGCCGATATGTCGTGACGACCCAAGGTGATGGCCGAGGTCTTCATACCAATGCGAATGTCGTCGTCACGATCCACCATGGCGTACTCAGTGTCGTAGGCCAACACCCAAAAAAAATTGAACAACATCAAACCCCAAGCCTGCATGGGTACAGCGTCGCTCAAGGTTTGCAGGTTGATGTCTTGCCACGCCAAGTCGGCACTGCCAACCGCTACAAACGCCAAAGGAATGCCAAAGCTAAACGCCACGCCCAACACCGCTTGCGGCATCGACACATAGCGTTTGGCGTAGGGGTAAATCAAGGTCACAGCCAAGCCTGCAAACGACCACGCGATGGTGGCAGGGTTGGTAGTGAGTACAAAACCAAAAGCAGCAAGCGCCAGCACAGCGCCCACCAGCAAGGCCTCGCGCACAGACACTGCCCCTCGCGTGACGGGCCGCTCTGCCGTGCGTTTGACGTGACGGTCAAAATCACGGTCGGCCACATCGTTGATGCAGCAGCCCGCACTACGCATCAGGATCGTGCCCAACACAAACACCGCCACCAAATGCCAACCGGGCCAGCCATCGGCCGCCACCCACAAGGCAGAGAGAGAAGGCCACAGCAGCAGTAACCAGCCCGCTGGGCGGTTCCAACGAATCAAATCTAAATAGAGGCTCAGGCGTTCACGCATGCACACACCTATTACGACAAGCGGTTCACGCCTGGCAGTTCGCAGGCATAGATGGCATTGCGCAAAGCGGCAATCGCCTCGTAACGCGTGAAGCTGCGACGCCACGCCAACACCACACGGCGCGTGGGCGGCTCGCCCCCCTTATCGTCAGTAATGGGCAAGTAGCGCACATACGTCTCTTCGCTTTTTTTACGCTTGGCTTGTGTGTTCAGTGCCTCTTTCGGCACGCTCAAACGCGGCACCAGTGTCACACCCATACCAGCGGCCACCATGTGCTTGATGGTCTCCAACGACGAGCCTTCGAAACTCTTTTGAATACCCTCAGCATTGCTAGAGAAACGCGCAAATTCTGGGCACACCTCCAGCACATGGTCGCGAAAGCAATGACCATTGCCCAACAGCAACATGGTTTCGTTCTTCAACTCATCCGCACTGACATGCTTCAAGGTCGCCAGCGGATGATTGCTGGGAACGGCGGCCATGAAGGGCTCGTCGTACAAGGGCGCGGTGGCAAGGCCTGTGTCTGGAAATGGCTCGGCCAAGATGGCACAGTCAATCTCGCCGGTGCGCAACATTTCTAGTAATTTGACCGTGAAGTTTTCTTGCAACATCAACGGCATTTGCGGCGTTTTAGAGATGGCTTGGCGCACCAAGCTTGGCAGCAAGTAAGG
This sequence comes from Limnohabitans sp. TS-CS-82, assembly GCF_002943475.1. Classification (NCBI taxonomy): domain Bacteria; kingdom Pseudomonadati; phylum Pseudomonadota; class Betaproteobacteria; order Burkholderiales; family Comamonadaceae; genus Limnohabitans; species Limnohabitans sp. TS-CS-82. The sequence goes on from NZ_PTQX01000001.1 coordinate 533,334, forward strand.
GCCAATGGTGTAAATCACGCCTAGCTTCAAAGGGCCGGCCAGTGGGTCTTTGCCACGCTTGGCAATTTCTTTGATGTTGGCCGCTTGCTCCAACACGCTTTGCGCTTGACGAATGATTTCTTCGCCCAAGGACGTTACCGCCACTTCGTTGGCGCTGCGCTCAAACAGCTTCACATCCAACTCTTCTTCGAGTTTTTTGATGGCCACAGACAAGGTGGGCTGCGACACAAAGCAGGCTTCGGCCGCGCGGCCAAAGTGTTTTTCACGGGCCACGGCCACGATGTATTTGAGTTCGGTGAGGGTCATGTTTTTTAAGCCTTCAAGAAATCCGATTTTCCACCCAACCAGCGGCTCACATGCCGCGCAGCCAACTCGGGGTACATGTCCAACATCAGCGGGGCCAATTCTCGCGCCCATTGCAACAGCTCGCCATCTTCCGCTAAATCAGCAAAGCGCAGCAGCGCAGCCCCCGATTGGCGTGCGCCCAAAAACTCGCCTGGGCCACGAATTTCTAAATCACGTCGTGCAATTTCAAATCCATCCGAGGTTTCCACCATTGCACGCAGCCGCTCGCGCGCCGTCTCGCTCACGCGGCCACTCTCGCCCGTGGCATACATCAGCACGCAGGCAGAAGCAGCCGCGCCGCGCCCTACACGCCCTCGCAACTGGTGCAACTGACTGAGGCCAAAACGCTCGGCGTGCTCAATCACCATCAGCGAGGCATTGGGCACATCCACGCCCACTTCAATCACGGTGGTGCTGACCAACACGCCCATGGCGCCACTTTCAAACTGCGCCATCACCGCCTTTTTGTCAGCAGGTGGCATGCGCGAATGCAGCAGCCCCACCAACACCGGCTTTGTGCCAGGGTAGTTGAGCGCATCCATCAACAAGGCATGCGTTTCGGTGGCATTGGTCAAATCGAGCGCTTCGCTTTCTTCAATCAACGGGCACACCCAATACACCTGACGGCCTTCATCGAGCTGGTGGCGAATGCGTTCAATCAACTCATCACGTCGCGACTCTGACACCAGTTTGGTCACCACCGGCGTACGACCCGGCGGCAACTCGTCCAGCGTGGACACATCAAGGTCAGCGTAATAGCTCATGGCCAAGGTGCGGGGAATGGGCGTGGCGCTCATCATCAGCATGTGTGGCTCTTGCTGTGGCATGCCGTCGTGCGTGAGCATCTTCTCGCGCAGCGCCAAACGCTGCGCCACGCCAAAGCGGTGCTGCTCGTCGATGATGGCCAGTGCCAAGTTTTTAAAGACGACCTGCTCTTGAATCACCGCATGCGTGCCCACCACCAAAGCAGCTTCGCCACTGGCGATGAGCCCCAACATTTCGGTGCGTTCTTTCTTCTTTTGGCTCCCCGTGAGCCATGCTACGCGCTTGCCCAACGGCGTGAGCAAAGGCTCTAGCCAACCAATCAGTTTGCGAAAGTGTTGCTCGGCCAAAATTTCAGTTGGAGCCATCAGCGCACATTGCCAACCGCCATCCATCGCCACCGCTGCAGCCAATGCCGCCACCACAGTTTTGCCCGAACCCACATCGCCTTGCAGCAAACGGTGCATGGGCACTTGGCGCATCAAGTCTTGCGCAATTTCTTCACCCACGCGGCGTTGCGCGCCGGTCAAACCAAATGGCAACACACCCAACAACTGCTCGTGCAAACCGCCTTTTTTCAGCGCCAATGCAGGCGCGCGCAACTCATCACGCGCACGTTTGGACTGCAGTTGCGACAGCTGCTGCGCCAGCAATTCTTCGGCTTTCAGACGTTGCCACGCAGGGTGTGTGCGGTCTTCCAACTGGGCCAACGACACATCGGGCGTGGGGTGGTGCAAAAAGTGCAAGGCCTGCTCAAGGCTCCACGCCTTCGCGCCAGCACTCATGGCCGAGCGCGGCATGTGCTCGGGCGGAATCGTCTCGACAAACGCACCGTGTCGCGCCGCATGCACCAGCCCGCTGTGTACTGCCTTACGCAAATACACCTGCGGCAAACCTGCCGAGGTGGGGTACACCGGCGTGAGCGCATTGGGCAGCTCGCCACCCGCCATACTGAAGCCGGGGTGCATCATGGTGCGCCCCATGAAGCCGCCCTTCACCTCGCCACGCAAACGCAAGCGGTTGCCCACCGCCAGTGCTTTTTGTTGAGAAGGGTAAAAACTGAAAAAGCGCAGCGTGCAGGTGTCCGAGCCATCATCCACCACCACCAGCAATTGGCGGCGCGGTTTGTAGGCGATGTCACACGACACCACCGTAGCTTCGATTTGCGCCATGTCGCCCTCGCGCGTGTCAGCCAGACGCACGATGCGCGTTTCGTCTTCGTAGCGCAGCGGCAGGTGCAAGGCCAAATCAATGTCGCGGTCCAGCCCAAGCTTGCGCAACGCTTTTTGCGGTGCGGAGAGCGGTTTGGTGGTGGCTTTTTCTGCGGGCGGCATGGGCATTGATTGTGCCCGCCGCCAAGCGGTTTTTAAAACTGGTAGCCGAGGCGCATACCTAAGCCGTTGGCATGCATAGCTTTGTCATACCCGTAATAAGTGCTCGTGTCGACCAAGCTACTACGCGTGAGCTGCACTGAGGTGAATAAGCCCTCGGGCCAATCATGTCGCCACGCCAAAGAAAAACTTCGCTGTGTGTAATCTGAAAAATCTGGATACACCGTGTAGCCTGAATATGGATAGTTGGTTTCAGTCAAAGCGTTGTGCATCAAAAACTTGGAGGCCGCAAATGCAAACACGTTCTGCGCATCCTGTTGGTAATTGAACTCCATCACATATGAGCGCCGGGACAGCGCGTTGCCCCGGACGGTGTGCGGATAGCTAGAACCAGGCTCCACCACATTCTTGTTGGACATCACATGATGCAGCGTTTGCATGCGTACATTGAGCTTAGGCATCGCGTAAAAACTCACGCCTGCAAACGTGATGTCATACGCCTGGTTCACCCGAAAGTCTGGCGCATTCCAGCCGCCGTGGACTGCCTGCTCTTGCTGTGTGGCCAAGTATCCGAATCGAAACTCCGTCGCGGTATCCAAATTCAAGGCATTGATTGAGAAGCCTTGCTTATTGTTCTTCTCGACGCGACTGTTTGAATACGTGAGATTTGAAAATTCGGTCTTGTTATAGCCGAACCACAAAGGGCTGTAGACGCCAGCAATTCCCTGCAAACGATAAGCACCTACTTGCATATTCGTATACAGCTGCGCACCGGGCGCACCTCCGCTAGGACCGCTGACATCCACCACCGTGCAAAACGGGTCGTTCTCACGCACCCAAGGCGAGTCAATGTCATATGTGCGGCACCAGCTGGTTTTGTAGTCCACCACGCCAACCTTCACACCTAGACGCGGGGAAATTGCCCAATCTGCACTGAGCTCATCGACATGAGACCCCATCTCTTGGTTGCTGCGCGCCTTAAATGCCAACGTGGCCCTCGGGGAAACCATCAAGCGGCCATCAAAAGTACCCCACGGTGAAACAGGTCGGTAATGCCATTGCGCGTTGGTCGACATCATCAACAAAGGGTCGGGGCGGCCATTTGAAAACTGCCACGCATCCACGCCCAGCTGAGCGTTGTAACGCCCAAGCGGGTAATCCACTGCCTCATCGTGACCAGCTTGCATGACCTGTGCCGAAGCAAGCCCGCTCAAACAGAGCCCTCCCAGCAACACCTGCATTCTTTGAACACGCATAGACAGCCTTTTCAGCACCACGATTGAGGATGAACTCGTCAAATCGCCAACTAGAAGTTAACTAGAAATAACCAGCAATGCAACAATTGTGATTCAATAACTTGTATTTAAGAATACAAAAATACAATGAAACATGAAGTCTTAACAAGTGTCTTAGTCTTGGCGCTCTCGCTCACAGCGTGCGGCGGTGGTGCTGGCAACGACGACTGGGCCAGCTCAGACCCCAGTGCGCGCGCCATTTCGGCCAGCAGCTTTGACATTCAAGATGCCTGGACGAACCTCAACAATGCACCGTACGCATCGCAACTCAAAGCCCACGGTCCATGTCCAGGCACATACATCTTGTCCAACAGCACGGCCAACGTCGCAGGCGTTCAAGTTATGGCAAATGTCGTGTCAACCAATATTGCTTATGGCGCTGCAAGCCCTTGTGACTCGCCCTACGAAAACAAATCGGCAGCAAACATCACCAACATCTACTACTACTACGCTGTCGTCAACAGCCAATACAAAAACTACTACGCCTATGACAACTTATATGTTTATGTGTGGCGAGCAGTGGCTGCTTTTCCGACCTCAGCAAAAGTGGGGGATACGGGCGTCATTGGGGTTGTAGACAAATACACAAGTAGCAACTCTGCCAAAGTTGGCATACAAGTGTGGTCTTACGCTATCGAAGAAGACACGGCCTACTCTGTCATCTTTAATCTCATAGTCAAACACTACGATACGACCACCACCAGCTACGCCTCAGCGCCACTTGACAAAACAGAACAGTTCCGTTACTTGGTAAATTTGAGCAACGGGGTCAATCAACTTCAACTGATTCAATATGACCGTATTGACGCCGATGGCTTCACGGTTCAAGGCCGCCTGAACTAGGGCTTACCAGCCTGCGCCTGCTCGCGCACCCGTTCAAACAATTCAAACACCGTCAACCCCAGCCCTACCGCGATGACCTCCATCGCGTTCAGCGTGGGGTTCGCTTGGCCGTTCTCAATGCGGCTCAGGTAGGTTTGATAGAAACCGCACTTTTCGCTGAACACAACTTGTGTCAAGCCCTGCTCTTGCCGCAGAGCCCGTACGCATAGTCCAAAAGATTGTTGAAGCGAGGGTTTCACCCATAGGAATGTCTCAATTTATGCCTAATTCACATACACACTAATTCGTATATATACTCAAAGTGAAAACTTTTAACAACCCACTAGAAAGAACCCTATGCGTACTCTGAAACTTTTAGCTCTTGTGATGTCACTAGCCCTAACTGCATGCGGAGGCGGGGGAGGCGGCGGCTCAACGTTGAATGCGGATGCTCAGGGCTACTGGTCTGGCGCCGCTTCCACAGGCTATACGGTAAACACGGTTGTCCTTGAAACAGGAGAAACTTGGGGAATTTATAGCTCTGGATCAACCATTTACGGAGCCCTTTACGGGACTGCCACTACGAATGGAAACAACGTCTCAATTAATGGGACAGATTTCAACTTCGTTACAAATGCATCAACGCCAGGCACTCTTACTGGCCCTGTAACAGCCAAGACATCGATGTCGCTCACCAGCACAAACGGTGCGACCGTCCCGCTAACTTATTCATCCACATACGATACGGCGGCAACTGCAGGGGCAGCAGCAGGAACGTGGACCTTTGTCGGAAGGTCTCGCTCCTACTCTCTAGTGCCAGGATCCATAACAATTGATGGATCAGGCGCATTCACGCTAAATCAAACAAACTGCATAACCGTCGGAACACTTGTTCCTCGATCAGGCGGGAAAAATGTTTACAACTTAAATCTAGCAGCCAGTGGTTCGTCATGTGCCGTTGGACAAAGCTCAATGGCTGGAGTCGCGTATATCGATACTACCGTCACCCCCAATAAGTTTGTATCACTTGCATTAACGCCCAACAAAGATGATGGTGTCATTGTGATTGGCACAAAACAGTAATAACTAGTTAGCGTACTTTTAGACTTTAAAACAGCCGTGCGAAAATCACGGCTGTTTTTACTTGGAACGGGCCTGTCCGGCCCTCAAGCGCATGCTTCACACCTACACCCTCAGCGATTTCGATTTCCATCTGCCCGAGTCGCTGATCGCGCAACACCCCGCCTCTGAACGCAGCGCCTCACGCTTGCTCGATGGCCGCTCGGCCGACTTGGTCGACCGCACTTTCAAAGACCTCCCCTCCCTCCTCAAAGCTGGCGATTTGCTGGTGTTCAACGACACCCAAGTGGTGAAAGCCCGTTTGTTTGGCGAAAAGCCCACCGGCGGCAAGCTGGAGCTCTTGGTTGAACGCGTGCTGACGAACCACGAAGTGGTGGCCCACATGAAGGTGAGCAAAAAGCCGCCCGTGGGTACTGAGCTGTTGATGGTCGGCGGCAAAAATAACGGCGGATTCAACGCCACGCTCTTGGGCCGCTGGCCCAATGAAGACGGCCAACTGTTTCGCTTCAAGTTCAGCGACGAGCCGCACACACTGATGCAAGCGCACGGCCACATGCCACTGCCGCCCTACATCGAGCGCCACCAAAACACCGCCGACGCGCAACACGAAACCGAGGAAGACAAAGCCGAGGACGAGCGCCGTTACCAAACCGTGTTTGCCAAACACCCCGGTGCCGCCGCGGCCCCCACCGCAGCGCTGCACTTTGACGAAGGCGTGCTACAAGGGCTAGAAGCCCAAGGCGTGTCTCGCGCCAGCGTCACGCTGCATGTGGGAGCGGGCACGTTTCAGCCAGTCAAGACCGAGAACTTGGCCGAGCACCGCATGCACAGCGAGTGGTACAACATCCCGCCAGAAACCATCCAAGCCATTGCCGATTGCCGCGCACGCGGTGGCCGCGTGGTGGCGGTGGGCACGACCAGCGTGCGCACGCTAGAGAGTTGGGCGCAAAGTGGGCTGACGAGTGGCGACACACAAATCTTCATCACGCCCGGCTTTACGTTCCAGGTGGTGGATGTGTTGATCACCAACTTCCATTTACCCAAGAGCACATTGCTCATGTTGGTCAGCGCGTTTGCTGGCTTCGAGCACATGCACGCGCTGTACCGCCACGCCATTGCCCACCAATACCGATTCTTCAGCTACGGCGACGCCATGCTGCTACAAAGAAAGACCAACCATGTTGAAGTTTGACGTTCTCACCAAAGACACATCTAGTCATGCCCGCCGCGGCACGCTCACGCTCAACCACGGCGTGGTGCAAACCCCTATCTTCATGCCCGTGGGCACCTACGGCACGGTCAAAGGCGTGATGCCTCGCAGCCTCGAAGAAATGGGCGCGCAAATCATTTTGGGCAACACCTTCCACCTGTGGATGCGCCCTGGCCTCGATGTGATGCAAAGCTTTGGCGGCTTGCACGACTTTGAGCGTTGGAACAAACCCATCCTCACCGACAGCGGCGGTTTTCAGGTGTGGTCGCTGGGTGCGATGCGCAAAATCACCGAAGAAGGCGTGACGTTTGCCTCGCCCGTGAACGGCGACAAGTTATTCATGTCACCCGAGGTGAGCATGCAAATTCAAACCACGCTCAACAGTGACATCGTCATGCAACTCGACGAGTGCACACCTTACGAAACCAAAGGCCACCTCACCACAGAGGCCGAGGCTCGCAAGTCAATGGAGATGAGCCGCCGCTGGGCCGTGCGCAGCAAAGACGAATTTGCACGCTTAGAAAACCCCAACGCCCTGTTTGGCATCGTGCAAGGCGGCATGTTTACCAACTTGCGCCAAGAGTCACTCGATGCGCTGGTGGACATGAACTTCCCCGGCTACGCCATTGGCGGCGTGAGCGTGGGCGAGCCCAAAGACCAAATGCTAGAAATCATGGCGCACACACCGCATCGCATGCCCGAAAACAAACCACGCTACTTGATGGGTGTGGGCACACCCGAAGACTTGGTGCAAGGCGTGGCCGATGGCGTAGACATGTTTGACTGCGTCATGCCCACACGCAATGCACGCAACGGCACCATCTTCACCCGCTATGGCGATTTGAAGCTGCGCAATGCCCGTCACAAGGCAGACCACGGGCCACTCGACAGCACCTGCACCTGCTACACCTGCGCCGGCCACACACGCCCCGACGGCACAACCAGCGGCGGCTTTAGCCGTGCGTACTTGCACCACTTAGACCGCTGCGGCGAAATGCTCGGCCCCATGTTGACCACAGTACACAACCTGCACTACTACCTCAACCTCATGCGCGAAGTGCGCGAGTCTTTAGAAGCAGGGCAGTTCGGCGCATTCCGCGCCAAGTTCAAAGAAGACCGCGCACGCGGGGTTTAAACCCCGCCGCTAAGCGGCAGCGCCATCAAACCTCAGTGGTGAACACCGTCAAAACGCCGGTGTAGCCATGCAGCTCTTGGTGGGCAATTTCGCCACCGGCAAAGAAACCCACCAGCGGCACATCGCCCAATGCGCGGCGCACGATGTGCATCTCAGCACTCTCGCCACCAAAGTGTGGACCGCCGCGCCCTGCGCAGCTCACATAAATAGCACCCGCCATGCGGCGTGCGGGATGCGGGTTGATGTTGGTGTCGGCACTGAGTGCGCCCGCCAAGTCAGCCGTCATTTCTTCGGGCTCTAGGGCCTCGCGAATTTCGGCACAAATGCGTGTCAGGTCTGCGCGTGCCGCAGCGGCATTGCGCTCACAAAACGTGAGGCGCATACCCACCTCCACCGGCTGCGCCACAGCCACCGCTTCGCGTGCGGGATCGATGCCGACGATGTGGCGAACCAACACCGCATCGTCAAACTCACCTGTGCGCTTCACAGCTGGGTCGTGCGCGGCTGATAACCCCACCAAAGTGGCACGCACTTTGGCAATCGCAGGCTGCTTGTCAGCCAGGCTGATTTTCAAATCGCGCTCCAACACATGCAGCGCAGGTTCGTTGTCTAGGGTCAGCACCACGTTGTTGTCAGCACGGGTGATGGTGTGCGTTTGGGCGATGGGCAAACACCCCTGCGTCACGCGCGACACCATGGCCACGCTGGCATCAAACGCCACACCACTCAAGCCGCCATGAAACACGCCTGCAGCATGGCCCTGCCCTGCGATGTTGCCGTCGCCACTGAAAGCAAACTGCACCACATCGGTTCGGCTGGCCGACAAGCCACCAAACACATAGCCGCTGGCCGTGCGTTGTGCTAACTCGGCAATCAACTCGGGCACATCGGGCGTGTGTGCATCGGCATGCAACAAGGCCGTGTGCGGCACAAAGCTGCTGCCATGCTTGGCACCCATGCCGGCTTGCGCCAACGGGGCCACGCCGCTGAACACGCGGTAGTGCTCAGGCGAGATGTCGCACAACATCACACTCAGCGCTGGCTCATCAAAATATTCCACGTTGTTGGCCGCAATACCCACCCCCACGGTGCCCGCCCAATCGGTCACCTCCGGCAGCTCAGCGCTGAGGTGCGACAAGATGTCTTGTGCGTGCGTGGCGTAGTGGTCGGTGATGTAAATCAAACCAAGGTGCGGCGCACTGGCGTACTCGGGCAAGGCCATGTGCGCGCGCAACTGCGCCAGCACCAAGCCTGCGGCCATTTCCCACTGCGGGTGGGTGGCGTGACCGTAGGGGAAGAGTTTCATCGTTTGGATTTGGTGGCGGTTTTACGCGCGGGTGTTTTGCGGGCGGCAGGTTTGCGCGCAGCTGTTTTGGCGGCCGATTTTTTAGCAGCAGGCTTGGCAGCACCAGTGGTGGCGTGTGCTTGTGCGCGATGCGCCATGTCGTTCATGGCATGTGTGGCGATGTGCTGAAACTGGTCCGTCAAAGCGCCCCACCAATGAGAAGGGTCCACACCAGCAGCCGCAGCTTTTTTGCTGCGTGACTTGCTGGCTTTAGGTTGGGCTTTTGGCTCTTCTGCCGCAGCTTCTGCCTGTGCAGGCGCTGCTTGCGTGAATGCGTATTTAGGCTGGGCAGGTGCTGGTTGCGCCGCTTCTTGCGGCTTGACCTTGAGCGACTCAGCCAAATCGTTGAAGCTCATGTTCATGCCCTTCAAGGTATTGAGCGTCATGCACTGCACTTCGAGAGCCTGAATGGTGGCGCCCACTGCTTTGCTGTTTTGTTCCAGCCAAAACTGAACCGTCTTGAGTTCTTGAATGCGCTTCTCAAGCTCTTCAGGGTCCAGCGTAGGAGCCACCCAACCAGGCGCAGCAGATGATGTGGCTCCACCTCCGGGCGTGAGGTTCTTTAAAAAGTCAAAGCCCGGAACGAACTTGGTGAAATCAAAACCGGCTGGGTGGGTCATGTCTGTCTCCTGTATGTATAGGTCGCATTAAACCAAAACCCAGCCCACGCTTGGCTGACAGCTCAGTGCTTGTGGTCAGCATGGTTGTGTTCCATCTGTTTTTGATGTTGCATCATGGGTGCTTGCATGCCCACTTGCACTTTCAGCTCTACGTTGGACTTCACGCCTTTGGCATCTTGAAACGTCAGCGTCACAGGCACGGTAGTGTCTTTGGCCAAGGGTGCTTTCAAGTCCATCAACATCACGTGATAGCCGCCAGGCTTGAGCTCGACCGCTTTGCCAGCGGGCAAGTCTAGGCCGTTGGGCAAGGCGTTCATACGCATCACGTCTTTGTCCATCTTCATTTCGTGAATCTCAGCCACGCCTGCGACGGGGCTGCTCACGCCCACCAATTTGGCGTTGTCTTTGGCGGTGATTTTCATGAATGCACCGGTGGCCTTTTGGCCTTGCACAGTGGCGCGTGCCCATGCGTCGGTGATGGTCACGTTTTGGGCATACGCGTTGACCGCGCACGCAGTGGCGAATGCGGTGGCGATGAGGTGTTTCGTAAATTTCATAAATGCTCCTTTGAATTAATGGTGGTGTTCGTGTTTGGGTGCGGCTTGCACGTCTAGCAAAGCAGCAGGTGATTTGAGGCCGCGTGTCGAGGTGCCTTGGGTTGGAATGTCTGACCAATCATTTTGACTGTTCTCGCACACCTGCAACACCTTCACCCATAAAGGTCCTGCTTGGTTGGGCAAACGTCCCATGAAGGCGAATTCATCAAACTGGTCATCGGGCAGGGCATTGTCTTTGTGTGTCGCCGTCCAGCGCAACTCCACCACATCGTCGGTCACGGTTTTGCCATGGCTGATGTACGGCTTGTTCAGTTGGGCTTTACGGGTGGTGATGGTCCAGCCTACTTTGGGTTGCGGCTTGGCCCCTTCAAAGCCAGCGGGCACTTGCACGACCAGGCCATGGGTTGCCGCACCGTTGCAGCCATGCCCCACACGTAACGTAGCTTTGTAATAACTGCCAGCCACCGCTTGCGGTTCTGTCAAGACGATGTGGGCGTGTGCCTGCAGCGCCGTAGCCGCCAAGCAAGCCCAGATGCACTGGGCGAGTGTTTTGAAAAATTGATTCATCTTGTTTCCTTCTGTTTGAACTTGCGTCAATTGCATCTGACCTGTGTGCGAACGCGCAGCACAAAGCCAGCACACCAAGCGGCGGCACAAGGCCGCGCGCCCGTTTAAAACTCAGAGGGAAAGTTCAGGCGGCCCACGCGAAGGCAGCGGGGGCGCAGTGAGAGCCGCAATGTGCGCTGCAGCGATGGGCTGCATGACATGGGCCAGTGGGGAAGGTTGGGTCAACGCAGTGTTCAACGCAGGAGGTGGTGCGCTGATGGAGGCACACAAAGGGCAGTCCAGCGTGTGGGTGGATGCGGCAGCTTCATCGTCACTTTGCACCACCAGCTTCATGCTGCCCGTGCTGGTACAGACCAAGTCCATGCCCTGCGGGTTGACGATGGGCGATGCAATGGCCACGCCAACAGACAACGCAAACCACACCAGCACAAGGCGGGTGAGTTGGATGGCGTGACGCAAGCGTTGCATGTTTGAAATTATGTCTGACGCATTGGACATATTCGCAACGTCTGCCCTGCCTAGGTGAAAACGAGGATTCATTGACATCCATCAAGGAATGAAGCGCATGATGGGCGCAACATCAAACCATAAATAGAGGAGCTTCCATGGACGCACAACACGCCACAGCCTTCAAGCAAAAGCTTGAAACCCAACGCGCCGACTTGCTTGCACAAATTGCACAGCAACGCGGTGGCAAAGCCAGCCGCGCAGAAGTGGCGGCCGAGCACTTCGCGCACAACGAAGACTCAGACGCACAGGTCAACACCGCACGCGATTTGGAGTTCGCCATCAACGAACACGAAACCGCCGAGCTGGCTGCGATTGACGACGCCTTGGCTCGCTTAAGTGCTGGCACGTATGGCCATTGCGTCGATTGCGATGCCACGATTTCCGAAGCACGCCTGAACGCAGCACCCGAAGCAGCGCGCTGCATTGGCTGCCAAGAAAAATCTGAACACAACCACCACTAAGAAAGAAAACACATGACCACTTTTCACGCCGTTGTTTGGATGGACCACCAAGAAGCCCACGTGCTGATGTTCGACCGTGAGCACGTGGAGAGCCAACGCGTCAAATCACGCACCCACCACAAACACCAAGGCAAACCCACCGACACCGCACACCTGTATGCCGACATTGCCAAAGCCCTAGAAGGCACACACGAAGTGTTGGTCACCGGACCAGGTAAAGCTCGCGATGAGTTCCGTGACTGGTGCAAACAACACCACGCCCATGTGAACGTGGTGGACAGCGTCGCCAGCGACCACCCCACCGATGCACAAGTGGTGGCCATGGCACGTCAGTACTTCAAGAAGTTCGACAAAATGGCCGCAGACCCCGCGCACCTGAAGTAAACCTTCAGCCACGTGCGTGGCCGACAACAAAAAGCCCGCTACAGCAGCGGGCTTTTTGTTTTGGCGAAACGTTTGTTTAAGCGTCTAGCGAGGCCAGTTCTTGCTCGATGGCACCAAACACGCTTTGGCCATCTTTGCCTTTGGCTTCGATGCGCACAGTGTCGGCAAACTTCATGTACTCGGTGGTGGCCTTGCCATCGAGCGCAGTTTCCATGGCGCGTTTTTCGGCGATGCAGCTATAGCCTTTGGGCCACTCAGTTTTGCCGTTTTTCTCAAAGCCCGCATTGCTGACTGTGCCGCTGTTGACCACGGTGCCTGCACGCAGTGCGCGCGTTTTGCTGGCATAGGCCACGAGTTGGCCGAAGTGATGCGTCATGTCTGTGCCTGCGTCGCACATGCCGACCTTGCGGCCGTTCCATGCCACTTGCACGGTCAGGTGCACGCTGCCGTTGTCCCATGCGTCGCCCAGCTCATCCAGCGTCACGGCCACGGGGCTGAATGACGCAGCGGGGTGGCTTTGCACGTTGTGTGTGACGTTGCGCAGGGTGATGGCGTTGGACAGCATGACCAAGCGGATGCTTTCAAGCGCATCGTCAGCCGATGCACCCACGGGCACGTCACCTGTGATGACGGCGATTTCGGCAGAGAAGTCTGCACCTAGGTTTTCGTTGGCACACACCACATGGTCGTTTGCGCCCATCAGTGCATCGCTGGCGGCTTGGTGCATCACCAAATCGCCCTCACCCTCGCCCAACAAGGCGGCGTGATTGGCGTAGGCATTGCCCGTCAGGCGCTGGTAGGCGCGGGGCAGCGGGGCCATGCAAAGTGCAGGGTCAAACGGGAAGGCGTGGCGCGCTTTACCGTTGTTGAGGGTTTCATACAAGTCTTGCAGTTGGGGGGCGATGAAGCCCCAGTCGTCCAGCGCTTGCTGCATGCGGGTGGCGATGCCCGTCGCATAATGCGCGGTGCTCAAGTCGCGCGACACAACCACCAGTTGTCCATCGCGTGTACCGTCTTTGTATGTGGCTAATTTCATGCCACGATTCTATGAAAGAACACGCGCCCGCCATGCAGGTAGCCGCCCACGTCAACAACGCACCTGTTAGCCATCCGCATTTGCAGCGCAAACACGCGGTGCTGCTGGTGTCTGGCGTGTTGTTGATGCACCTCTGGCTGCTGGCAGGTGGCCCTATGTGGTTCACGCCGGAGCCGGGCCAGCCTTTGCATCCCCAAGCCATGGTGACGCGCCAAATCGAGGTCGCTGCACCACGCGCACCGCAAGTGCCAAAGCCTGTGCAGCCGGCCCGCACCCAACCCAAGCCAACTGATGCTGCGGATACAAATGCCAACGCAAGCGCTGTCGACGCATCGACATCCAAAACAAAACCATTGAACTTCGACGATTTCGGTGTCGACCTGGCTGCGCCTGTCGCCCTGCCGCCTCGTCAGGCCTCTGGCCTTGACTTGCCGCCTCACAACCGCACCGGCAGCGATGGACTCACCCAAGCCACCGCGTTCAAAGCCCCCGAATCGGCTCTGCTGAAATACAAAGTGCAAGGCCAAGCCAAAGGTTTGAATTACTGGGCCTCGGCCGAACTCGCGTGGCAACAAGACGGCCAAAACTACGATTCGCGTTTGACCGTCAGCGCATTTTTGCTTGGCTCGCGCACCCAAGTCAGCAAGGGCACGTTAGGGCCCGAAGGCCTCATGCCCACACGCTTTGGCGACAAGGGTCGCAGCGAACTGGCTGCGCACTTTCAGCGCGACAAAGGCATCATCAGCTTCAGCGCCAATTCGCCCGATGCGCCGCTGCTCAAAGGCGCGCAAGACCGCTTGAGCGTGGTGATTCAAATCAGCACCCTATTGGCAGGCGACCCCACGCGTTTCCCGCTGGGCACGATGCTGTCGTTCCAAACTGTGTCGCAGCGCGAGGCGGAGGTCTGGCACTTCTTGGTGGAAAAAGAAGAGTTGCTGCAATTGCCCTTTGGCGAGATCGGTGCCATCAAGCTCAACCGCAAGCCCCGCCGTGAGTTTGACCAGCACATTGAGCTTTGGTTTGCCCCCACATTGGGCTATTTGCCTGTGCGTTTGCGCATCACCAACGCCAACGGCGACTTTGTGGACCAACTTTTAAACACCGCCGAAAAACCCAGCCCTTGAATTTGGGCTTTTGAATCCGATATGCTTAGATGCAATTCGTTTTCAGCCGAAAGATTCCCATGGACATGCTCTACAACTCCGACACGTATTCCGTGATGCACCTGCACGTGCAAGACGACGCGTTGGTGCCTGTCCGCCCAGACGTGCCCGCCTTGGCCCGTCATGGCTTTGAGATCGTAGACAAACGTTCTGGCAAAGAGATTTACCTCGAAGGCTCGTGGGCCGAGCAATTTCAGGTGCATTTGCGTGCGTGGCAAGAAAACGCCCCCACCCAAGAAGAGGTGGAAGACACCTTGGCCGGCTACGCCGTGCTGGCCCAAAACCCAGTTGTGGTGCACTGAGCCTGCACACGCACGACACCTAGGGCGCTTCGGCGCCCTTTTTCATGTCCAGTCCTACCTACAATTGCGCACATGACTGCATACATCCTTAATTTGTCTTGCCCTGATCGCCAGGGCATCGTGCACGCCGTGTCTGGCTTTTTGCTGGAGCGCAAAGGCAACATCGAAGAAGCCGCTCAGTACAACGACCCCGACACGGGCTTGTTCTTCATGCGCGTGCAATTTGCCTGCGATGCCGTAGACCAAGACGAGTTACGTGCACAGCTCGCCACCTTTGCCGACACCTTCGGCATGAAGTGGACGCTGCACGACACCACCCAACCTATGCGCACGGTGTTGATGGTCAGCAAAGAAGGCCATTGCCTGAACGACTTGTTGTTCCGCGTCAAAAGCGGCCTGCTACCTTTGGACATTCGAGCCATCATCAGCAACCACCGCGAGTTTTACCAACTGGCGGCCAGCTACAACGTGCCGTTCCACCACATTCCCGTCACCGCAGCGACCAAGGCACAAGCCGAAGCCAAAGCATACGAAGTGATTGAAGCTGAAGGCGCAGAGCTGGTGGTGCTGGCCCGCTACATGCAAATTTTGAGCGACGACTTGTGCAAGAAATTGTCTGGTCGCGCCATCAACATTCACCACAGCTTCTTGCCCAGCTTCAAGGGTGCCAAGCCGTATTACCAAGCCCACGACCGTGGCGTCAAGCTCATTGGCGCTACCGCCCACTACGTGACCGCCGATTTGGACGAAGGCCCCATCATTGAGCAAGACGTGGCCCGCGTGGACCACAGCAAAACCGTGGAAGATTTCACCGCCCAAGGCCGTGACACAGAAAGCCAAGTGTTGGCCCGCGCTGTGAAATGGCACAGCGAACACCGCGTGCTGTTGAACGGCCACAAGACCGTCATCTTCAAATAAAGCGCCCACTTCTTCATGAGCGCCAGCCGCATCCCGCCCATTCAGTGCTTGCTCACGTTTGAGGCGTTGGCGCGGTTGCGCTCGGTCACGCAAGCTGCTGAAGAGCAATGCGTGACACCCAGCGCGGTGAGCCATCGCGTGAAGCAGCTTGAGCAGTTGCTGGGCGTCAAGCTCTTCGGCCGCGCCGACTTTTCGCTCACCACCGAAGGCAGCGAGTACCTCGCCCATGTGCGCGAGGGCTTGGCGATTTTGGAACGCTTCCCCGGCAAAGACGGCAGCGCCACGCCTGGTAAACGCAAACTGCGCTTGGCCGTGACGCCCACCTTTGCCCGCTCCATCCTGATGCCGCGCCTGCGACAGTTTGCCGATGCCTACCCCGAGATCGACATCACCCTGCAAGTGAGCATCCCGCTGTTGGACGTGGTGGCCGAAGACGCCGACCTGACCATCCGCTTTGGCACTGGCCGTTATGCAGACGTAGAGCATGTGTGCATCATGAAAGACGATGTGACGCCCTTGGCCTCGCCCGCCTACATCCGCGAACACGGCCCGTTTGAGAACGCAGAGGACTTGGCCGATGCCACCTTGTTGCGCAGCCCCTTGGAGCCTTGGCGGACGTGGTTTGCCGCGCATGACCAAGACTGGCCTGAGCCGATTGATGGCAGCAGCTTCAACGACATTGGCCTGATGTGCGATGCCGCAGCTCAGGGCCTAGGCGTTGGCTTGGTTCGCTTGAAACTGGGCGCGCCTTGGCTTGAAAACGGCACGCTGGTGCGCATCTTCCCGCGCCAAGTGCCTAGCCCGCATGGGCATTACCTGTGTTGGCGCACGGGCGCGATGGACCGCTGGGAGTGCGCGGCCTTTGCGGATTGGCTGAAAAAAGCCGTCCCTTAAATTGGCTTCACGCGCGGGTGTAACTTTCTTCACACGTCTTTCTTGCGTTTTGCCTTAAAGTGAGGCGCATGAACGCACCACTCACCTCCGACCAGCAAAACACCCTTGCCCGCGCCGAGCGCCAAGCGCAAGTCGTGCAAGCCCTGCTGCAAGTGCTGCCACAGCACGCCCTGCTCTACACCCTTGAGGACACCGTGCCTTACGAGTGCGACGGCCTCACTGCTTACCGCGCCCGCCCCATGTGCGTGGCCTTGCCCGAGACAGTAGACCAAGTGCAAGCCGTGCTCAAGGCCTGTTACGCACTGGATGTGCCCGTTGTGGCCCGCGGAGCAGGTACAGGCCTGTCGGGCGGCGCGATGCCGCACACCATGGGTGTGACGCTGTCACTGGCCAAGTTCAACCAAATTCTCAACATTGACCCCATCGCTCGAACTGCAGTCGTGCAGTGCGGCGTGCGCAACCTCGCCATCAGCGAAGCGGTGTCGCAATACGGTCTGTACTACGCGCCCGATCCGTCGAGCCAAATTGCTTGCACCATCGGCGGCAACGTGGCCGAGAACTCGGGTGGCGTGCACTGTTTGAAATACGGACTCACCGTGCACAACGTGCTCAAGGTGAAGGGCTTCACCATTGAAGGCGAGCCGATTGAGTTTGGCAGCGATGCGCTCGACACACCGGGCCTCGACCTGTTGCCCGTGGTGGTAGGCAGCGAAGGTATGTTGGCGGTGACCACAGAAGTGACCGTCAAGCTCGTGCCCAAACCACAACTGGCTCGCTGCATCATGGCCAGCTTTGACGATGTGCGCAAAGCGGGCGACGCGGTGGCTGCAGTGATTGCCGCAGGCATCATCCCCGCAGGTTTAGAGATGATGGACGGCCCCATGACCGCCGCCGTGGAAGACTTTGTCCACGCCGACTACGACCTGAGCGCCGCCGCGATTTTGCTGTGCGAGAGCGACGGCACACCTGAAGAAGTGGAAGAAGAAATTGGCCGCATGAGCGAAGTGCTGCGCGGCTGTGGCGCAACCGCCATCACCGTGAGCCGCGACGAAGCGCAACGCATGAAATTTTGGAGCGGTCGCAAAAACGCGTTTCCCGCTTCGGGCCGCATCAGCCCCGACTACATGTGCATGGACAGCACCATTCCGCGCAAGCGTTTGGCCGACATCCTGCAAGCCATTCAAGAGATGGAAAAGAAATACCAGCTGCGCTGCTTGAACGTGTTTCATGCAGGCGACGGCAACTTGCACCCGCTGATTCTGTTTGATGCAAACGACCCCGACCAAATGCACCGTTGCGAACAGTTTGGGGCAGACATTTTGGAAACCAGCGTGGCCATGGGTGGCACGGTAACGGGCGAGCACGGCGTGGGCATCGAGAAGGTGAACAGCATGTGCGTGCAGTTCAGCGCCGAAGAAAACGAACAGATGTTTGGCGTGAAGCGCGCCTTTGACAGCAAGGGTTTACTCAACCCCGGCAAGGTCATCCCCACCCTGCACCGCTGCGCCGAATACGGCAAGATGTTGGTGCGTGCGGGGCAGATTAAGCATCCGGATTTACCGCGGTTTTAATTTGCCGCAGTTTTAAGCGGCGTAAGTTCGCCCACCAAATATCGCCGTCCCCACCCGCACCATCGTGCTGCCCGCCTGCACGGCAGCTTCTAGGTCGCCCGTCATGCCCATCGACAAGGTGTCGAACTGGGGCAGGTTCAAAGCGGCTTTCACCTCGTCAAACAAGGCGCGTGCTTTGGCGTGCACAGCTACTTGCGCATCAAAGCCTTCCACGGGGTCTGGAATGGTCATAAGGCCACGCAACTCCAAGCGGGGCAGCTTGGCCACTTCGGCGGCCAGCGCCAGCACGTCGGCGGGGGCAATGCCTGATTTGGTTTCGCCGCCGTCGATGTTGACTTGCAGGCACACGTTGAGCGGAGGTAAATGTGGGGGGCGTTGGTCGCTCAAACGCTGCGCAATTTTGAAGCGGTCTACCGTGTGCGCCCAGTCAAAGTGTTCAGCCACCAGTTTGGTTTTGTTGCTTTGAATGGGGCCAATGCAGTGCCACACCAAAGGGGGTGCGACACCTTGCAAAGCGGTGATTTTGTCTACCCCTTCTTGGATGTAGTTTTCCCCAAAATCGCGCTGACCACAGGCCGCCACTTGGCGCACATCGTCAGCGCTGAATGTTTTGGAAACTGCCAATAGTTGCACCGCATTCGCAGGACGGTTGCTCGCGACACAGGCCGCTGCAATGCGGGCTTGCACCGCTTGGAGTTTGTCGTGTAGCACGTGGTCTGGCGTATTCATCTTGGGTGCAACTTTAACAAGGAGAGCGGCATGCCTCACATAGCTCTGACTTTGAACCAACTCCTCGCCCAAGCGGTGGCGCTGCAAGCCTCTGATTTGCACTTGTCTGCGGGGCGTGCTCCGATGGTGCGTCAGCACGGTGTGTTGGTCACACTCGATGCGGCTACGCCAACACCCCATGCGCTAACCCACGATGCGCTGCGCATGATGCTGGCACCGTTGATGGACGAAGCCCAACACGCGCAATTCAACCAAGGCCATGAGGTAGATTTTGCGTTTGCCGTGCCAGAGCTGGGACGTTTTCGAGCCAACGCCTTCATGCAGCAGCACGGCTTCGGCGCGGTGATGCGGCACATCCCCAGCGGCACACCTACATTTGCTGCGCTGCACGTACCGCCCGCCATTCCTGAGCTACTCACACGCGTGGGCTTGCTACTGGTGACAGGGCCAACTGGCTCTGGCAAATCCACCACCTTGGCGGCCATGGTGCAACACCTGAACACGCACACCCAACAACACATCGTGACACTAGAAGATCCGATCGAGTTTGTACACACCAGCGACCAATGCCTGATTACCCAGCGCGAAATGGGCACACACAGCCAAAGCTTTGCGCACGCATTGCGCGCAGCCTTGCGCGAAGACCCCGATGTAATTTTGGTGGGCGAGCTGCGCGACCTAGAAACCATTCGCCTCGCCCTCACCGCCGCCGAAACCGGGCACTTGGTGTTGGCCAGCCTGCACACGCGCAGCACTTGCGCAACGGTCGAGCGCATGGTGGATGTGTTTGACGCCCACGAGAAAGCATTGGTACGCACCCAACTCAGCGATGCCCTGGTTGGGGTAGTGTCGCAAACGCTATGCCCCACGCCAAGCGGCGATGGCCGCGTTGCGATATTTGAAACGATGGTCGCCACGCCCGCGATTCGCCATCTCATTCGCGAGGGCAAAACTGCGCAAATGCAAAGCGTGTTGCAAACAGGTGCCGCGCAAGGCATGCAAACCATGGCGCAAGCCCTACAAGACGCACGCCGCCAAGGTCGAATTGCTTAGGCCCTCCCAGCGGTTCCCTGCGTGACACACCGAGCCGCGCCTAGCCCCTATGATTCAGCGCAGTTCAACCCTTTTCTGGAATAACCATGTCTAGCATCAACGCCAAAACTTACGAATCCGCCCCCTCTGCTCACGTTGCCTTCATCGGCATGGGTGTGATGGGCTACCCCATGGCTGGCCACTTGGCCACAGCAGGTCACGCGGTCACGGTGTACAACCGCTCGCCCGCCAAGGCCGAGGCTTGGGTCAATGAATTTGCAGCCAGCAAAGCACCTAAGAGCGCACTGACCCCACGCGAAGCCGCCAAAGGCGCCAGCATCGTGTTTTGCTGCGTGGGCAATGACGACGATTTGCGCTCGGTGGTGTTTGGCGCTGACGGTATGTTGGCGGGTATGGAGCCGGGCACCGTATTGGTGGACCACACCACAGCCTCTGCTGACGTGGCACGCGAGATTTACATCGCCGCCAAGAATCTAGGCATTCACTTCATCGATGCACCTGTGTCCGGCGGCCAAGGCGGTGCGCAAAACGGTTTGCTGACCGTCATGTGTGGTGGCGATGCGCCTGTGTTTGAAAAGGTCAAGCCCGTGGCTATGGCCTTCTCTCGTGCGTTCACCCTGATGGGCGAGCCGGGCGCGGGCCAACTGACCAAGATGGTGAACCAAATCTGTATCGCAGGTTTAGTGCAGGGCTTGAGCGAAGCGATTGCCTTCGGCCAAAAGGCAGGCCTGGACATGAACCTCGTGCTCGACGTGATTGGCAAAGGCGCGGCACAAAGCTGGCAACTGGACAACCGTGGCAAGACCATGGTGGCCGACAAATTTGATTTCGGCTTTGCCGTGGATTGGATGCGCAAAGATTTGGGGCTGGTGTTTGACGAAGCCAAGCGCAACGGCGCTGTGTTGCCAGTGACGCAGATGGTCGACCAGTTCTACGGCGACGTGCAAAAAATGGGTGGTAACCGTTGGGACACATCCAGCTTGATCAAGCGTTTGCGCTAAACCCGAGCGCCCACAAAAAAGCCCCGCATGCGGGGCTTTTTTATTTGTTGCGCTCAATTATTTGATGGGCGTCACAACGGGTTGCTGCGAAGCGTTGGATCTAGGTGCATTCAGATCCACAGATTGCGAGTCACCGCGCTTGGGTTGCATGGCGCGTAAATCATCTTCTGTGATGTATTCAAACACGCGCACCACACGTTTCACGCCACTGACGCCACGCACCACATCGGTCGCACGCTTGGCTTCGCGTTGGGTCACACGGCCCATCAAATAAATAGTGCCGCGCTCGCCCACCACCTTGTAGACGTTGGCAAAGACATCTTCTGTATCCACCATGGAGGCTTTGACCTTCGCCACCAGCACAGCGTCGCTGGAGCGATCACTGAAACTCGATGCGGGACCAATGGCCAGTTCGTTGACCACCGCACGGACGTTCTCCACGCGGCCAATCAAGGATTCCACTTGGCGGCGCACCGTGTCTGTGGTCACTTCGCCCGTGATCAACACTTGGCGGTTGTAACTGGTGATGTTGATGTGCTCTTTGCTGCCGAAGTTTTCACGAATGGCTGTCGCGCTGCGCTGTTCGATGGTTTCGTCTTCCACCTGAATGCCTGCCGAGCGACGATCACTGGCCACCATGGCACCACCAATGACGCCACCAAACATCAAAGGTGCAGCACAAGAGGCGAGCCCCAAGCACATCACCAATGTGGACAGCAACGAAGCTGTGGATTTGTTCAAAATTTTCATTCTTTACCTTCTGTATCACCCAGCAATTGCGCATCCACACCATCGCAAATGCAATGGATGGCCAACAAGTGCACTTCTTGAATACGGGCTGTGCGGTCGTGCGGCACACAAATGTGCACATCGGTTTCGCGCAAGGCTTGGCTCATCTTGCCGCCGCCTTTGCCAGTGAGCGCCACCACTGTCATGTCGCGCTCGTGGGCCGCTTGAATGGCGGCCAACACGTTGGGCGAGCTGCCGCTGGTGGTGATGGCCAACAACACGTCGCCCGACTGACCGAGGGCGCGCACTTGTTTAGAAAAGATTTGTTCGTAGCTGTAATCGTTGGCAATCGCCGTGATGATGGAGCTGTCGGTGGTCAGCGCAATCGCGCCCAGTTCTGGGCGCTCGCGCTCAAAACGGCCCACAAACTCTGCCGCAAAATGTTGCGCATCGGCGGCTGAGCCACCATTGCCACATGCCAGCACTTTGCCACCACTGGTGACACTGGCTAATACGGCGGACACTGCTGCTGCAATGGGTTTAGACAAGACTTGCGCGGCCTGGTATTTCAGGTCGGCAGAGTCGATGAAGTGTTGTTCGATACGTTGCTCAAGCATGGGGGCAATGATACCTTTAAGCGTCAAAAGCGGCTTTGAACCACTGCAAGTCGTCGCCCTCGACGGCGATCACATCAAACCGACATGGGGGTGTCTGGCGCAGTTTCAACAGATAGTGACGCGCAGCAAACACAATGCGCCGCTGTTTGACAAAAGTAATGCTGGCCAAAGCCCCGCCATGTTGGGCGTTGCCGCGTTTTCGTACCTCGACAAAGACCAAGGTGCCATCGCTCTCCCGCATGACCAAATCTATTTCGCCACCACCCCGCCCGGGCGTTCGATAATTGCGTTGCATCAGTTGCAGCCCTTGGGTTTGTAAATGCTGCAACGCGCGGTCTTCGGCCGCATCTCCTTTTTGCTTGGTGGTTGATTGCACTTGCTTTTGACCATTGGGTTTGTTCACAGCACCTCCTTGATGAACGTCAACTTCGATTCCGCCTTGACGGCCGCACACGCTGCCGCAGCCGCCCAAAACCACCCCACAGGCACGCTGTATGTGGTGGCCACGCCCATTGGTAATTTGGCCGACATCAGCTTGCGTGCGTTGCATGTGCTGAGTCTTTGCGACACGCTGGCATGTGAGGATACGCGCCACTCACAAACTTTGCTTCGCGCCTACGGCATCGACAAATCGTCCTCGCACTGGCTGGCGGTACACCAACACAACGAGGCCGAAGCGGCAGAAGAGGTGATTCGGCGTTTGCAGGCTGGGCAGCGCGTGGCCTACGTGAGCGATGCGGGCACCCCAGCCGTGAGCGACCCCGGTGCGCGCTTGGCTTGGCAGGTACAAAGCGCGGGCTTGCGTGTGATGCCATTGCCCGGCGCCAGCAGCGTGACCGCGCTGTTGAGCGCGTGCGGCACACCTGCACATGACTCGTCTGGTTTTGTTTTTGTGGGCTTCTTGCCATCCAAAGCCACCGAGCGCGGGCATGCCGTTGAGGTGCTGGCCGAAGAGCCTCGCACGCAAGTGCTGCTAGAAGCGCCGCATCGCATCGAAGCATTGGCCACTGCACTGGCGGTTTTGGGCGATCGCCCAGTGACTGTGGGTCGAGAGCTGACCAAGCAGTTTGAAGAAATTGCCACTGTGGCAGCGCAAGATTTGGCTGGTTGGCTGCAAGGCAACGCACAACGCACGCGTGGCGAATTTGCTTTGGTAGTGCATGCCCAAGCGCAAGAACGCGCAGCGGGCTCGGACAACGACCGGCTCCTGAAAATCTTGATGGAAGAACTCCCCCTGAAAACAGCCGTGAAAGTAGCGGCAGAAATCAGCGGCGAGGCCAAGAACGCTTTGTATGACCGTGCGCTGGCGTTGAAACAGGCATCGTCTGAGTAAAAGCTGGTGCGGCTGGCGGGGCGCCAAGACTTATTCGCCGTTGTTCGTCTTTTAGCGCCAACCTAATGACTCCGCTCGCTCTTAAGTCGATCGGCCCTTGTGCTCCCCTTCTCATGATGTGTCGTCTCACGGGGGTCTGAATAAAACAAACTCGGAAAATTGCGCGTGGAACTCATGACCCCTGTGATACCAACATATTCTCGTACAACGTCGCCTCTGCCGTGGTATCCAGCGCCACCCGAAACGATGGTTCCATCATCAAATTTGACCTCTAAGCTGTAACTCGCCTCTCCATTAGATATCCCCTTAAACACGACACCTTCGTGAGGTTTCAACTTTTCCGCCAGTCGGGTTGTGTACTTGTAGTCCCCACGATATTCGATATCGATATAGCTTATGTCTCGCGTGCTCACGTTGGTAATTTCTATCGTCGATACTGGCTGCAACCATTCAAAAACACTCGACGTCAGCGCCCCTGCTAGAAATATCAGTGGCACAAAAAAAGCCATTCGTGATTTTTTGCACGTCATGATTTGACCGTCTCAGTCAAACCATCTCGCTCTTGCAACTTCTCCCAAAATGCACAAACAACGACTTCCGATGCGTTATCTGCACAAACAGTTCCAATTTCCTTTCGTATTTCAGAGTCTTTACTCCACAGCTGAAAATTGTTGCGCACCCACATTCCAAGTGAACGATGTAATCGTCCAAGATCCTCACTTTTCATAGCTCTAATGTCGTCTTGGACATGCTGCGGAAGAATATCCTGCATTAGCGAAATTGCCTCTGCAACTGTTGCGGGCATATCCGATGCTGCAATCTCAGGTAGTTGGCTACGCTTTTTGGTTGAGATGCCAAATAGCAAATTGAGCAATCGCTTCATATTACGTAGCTTCTTTCTTCATCCAAGCAACAAACTCAGGTGCCATTTCTGCCTCACGATGCGCTTCAATTTTCTTTATCTGGTCAGATAGCCAAAGCAAGCTCAATTTGTAACCAATAGTTTTTTCCTCATAGGTCAACTTTGACTCAACATACGCGAGTAGGGGCTCCGCACTCTTGAGACCTCTAAAGCTTGCTAGCGTTAGCCACTTCAACGCAAGAATCGGCGTTTGGTTCCGGTAGTGCTGCCCAAGTTGAGCCATGGATTTCGCGTCCCCAGTCTCCGCCCGTTCGAGCAGAAACGCCGTGCTTGTAACGGGATCGAGTTGGGTGTTCTCAACTTTCGTTGTGCTATCCACTTCGAACTCATCATCTGGATGCGGCTCACTCAGTTTTTGCTTCAGCTGTTGCCAAATTGCCTGTGCTTGCTCGATGTACTTCTCGTCCACATCCACGATGATTTCTTCGAAACTCCCGAAATGCTCAGCAAACTCAGCAGCGAGCAACAATTGCTCAAAGGCAATTTCAGGGAATAGCCCTTTCACAAAAGCAAACTGTGTGAAGCAAATTGATTTGTATCGACCCACCGCCGCCGCCGTTCGCAAGATTTCAAACGACGCATCGCTGATGCTGTCCCACTTTTCAGTCTCTGTGCTCGTGATTACGCTGGGACTCACATCCTCATGCACTAACGTGCGGAAGCCTCTTACAGAGTGGTGAATTTCTAACGTCTTGCTCGTGAAATACGCACGCTCAATCTGATGCGCAACCAACACAGAATTCATGGGTGTGAAGCCATTCATGTTGTAGGTGCATGAGATTACTTCAGCATCACTGGCTACATATGAGCCGTGAGGGATAGGGCGCAACGTTATGTTCATTATTCAATTTTCGGGTTTTGGTGATTCACACCGCTCTTGACTGGTCATCCAGTTATGAATTTTTTCTACCGTCACTTGATCTAACTTGCCGAACCTATTTCTGACGCAAGAAATGTTGCCTTCAGTTATGCCGTCATTCACACCCCAAAGCATGTGCTTCCTAGCTATCACCAAAAATATCTTTCCCGCCTTGGCATTTGGAATTAGCACTTCCCTCAAGTATTTCTGAGCGGCCCACACACTTGGAAGCCCTGCCGCGAACCTGATTGCTCGGTCAGGCATGGAGATTGATGGATATGGACACACATTTAAGATCGCCATCTGAGACTCCAACGACTCGACGCTCTTTCCTAATGGATCTGCGATCCTTGTTTTATAAAACTTATGCCATGGCCTAGGCAAAGGCTCTACCCCAGTTCTTTGTTTACTGATTAGCTCTTGGTGCTTTTTATCTTCTACTGAGTAAGCTGGATTGGCATAGCAAACGACAATTTTCGCCGTCTCCATCGGTCCATCGAAAGGCCATGGCCCATAGTCACTTGTGACAAAGTCACAGTCTTCTTTGCACTGTTTTGTTTTGTCGTTTTCGAAGTAGCTTTGATCCCTTGGATGGATTAAGGCGTCACCGCATTCAGCCCAATAGCGGTGAAATTCTGTTCCTAAATACATGCTCCTCATTCTGCCGTATATATGCAGCAATTCATAGCCCCGCATAAACGAACCTTGCTTAATAAATTAAGCAAGCAAATTGGATATAGATCAGGCATTCGGTTTGGCACTTCGGGGCCAACGCACAAAACGTAAATGGAGTCAAACCGACTTGGCATTGCGTGCTGACGTTGACCGCAACTACATCTCGCTCCTCGAACTCGGCAAAAACAGCCCTAGTGTGCGGATGCTTTACAAGCTATGTAATGCTTTCGACATTCGTCCATCGGAACTTTTAAAAGATGCCGATAAGCGCATGTCAACGTGACCAGCGAACGATACGCGCGCATGCATGCGCGCGCGAGGAACATACTTAAGCCCTATGCGGATTAGGCTTCGGGGTAGTTTGCAGGGTTTCGCTTTGACAGCGTTGGATGCGAAACCCTCTTCAAACCCTGTTCAACCCCCGACTGTCGGCGCAGCATGACGAAGACTCACGAACTAAAAAATCTGGCAAACCCATGTACGATAAGACTTTGCCGTAAACAAAAACGCCACCCCGAAGGATGGCGAATGTAAATTTGGTGCGGCTGGCGGGGATCGAACCCACGACCCTTGGCTTCGGAGGCCAATACTCTATCCACTGAGCTACAGCCGCGCTTTTGTGACTTGGCATTGTAGGCGCCCCGCTATAATTTCCGTCAGTTCTAGAGCCCCTCTTACAGGATTTAAAAATGAGCAACCAACACCACGAAGAAGACCACACAGGTCCTATCAAAACTCCGAAGCAGCTTTTGTTGGCTGTCTTGTATTCTTTTGTGCTGCCTGTGTTCATCATCATTGGCTTGGTGGCCTATGTGACTTCTGGCAACAAGCCACAAGCTGGCTCTTCCAACGAGCCAGAGGCAGTTGCAGCTCGTATCCAAAAAGTTGGCGCAGTGGAGATCAAAGACGCCAACCGTGCAGCGCGCAGTGGCGAAGACGTCTTCAAAGCCCAGTGCTCGGCTTGCCACACCTCAGGCGCAGCCGGTGCGCCCAAGTTTGGCGATGCTGGCGCATGGGGTGCTCGTATCGGCAAAGGCTATGACACCTTGTTGACTTCTGCGCTCAAGGGCAAGGGCGCTATGGGCCCTCAAGGCGGCGGTGATTTTGAAGATTTCGAAATTGGCCGTGGCGTGGTTTACATGGCCAATGCAGCTGGTGCGAAGTTCACAGAACCTAAGAAGCCCGAAGGCAAATAAGCTTTCGCTTCTTGTAAAAAAACCGGCTTTTGAGCCGGTTTTTTTACGTCTTAACTTGGGCTACCGCACTTTGCTGTGGACTGCGTACATAGCCAAAGCGTTTGGGCAGTTCACGAGCCGGCACTGCCTGAGGCACCCATAAGCCGGCCTCGACTAAGTCGGCAGCTTGCACCACGTCTTGGGTGTGCAGCAAGCCAAAGCCTTGCTCGGTGTCAAGGTACACACGTCCATGTTCGTCCATGATGCAGCGCTGCATCCGCACAGGCATGCCCGTGTGCGCATGAATCGTGCCGTCTGGCTGTAGACGCCAGACCCAAGGCGTGGCCTCTAGTTCTACATACACGCGCTGTGGGCCGTTTTGAAAATACCAATGCCCTTGCTTATCGCAGGCGTAGTTTCGGCCGATGAATGCGATGAGCTTTTCATGCTGCAAGCGCGAACCTTTGCTTTGGGTAAAGGTGCCTAAAGCTTGCGTTTGGTCATCGCGCATGTACCAGTCGCCGCGTGCATCTAGCCCCAACCAACCGTAGCAGTCTGGAACATTGGGCCATTTGGCCATGGCTTGTTGAACGAGGTCATCCATGCTGTGTCATCCATTCCGTCACGGCCCAAGGCATTTCTTTCAAATCACCGGGGAATTTACCTGAAGCAAAGCCGACATGCCCCCCAGCCTCTGGCTGCCAAAGGGTGACTTGATCGCTGACGTGACCCTGGGTGGGCAAGCAACTGGCTGGAATGAAGGGGTCGTTACGAGCATTCAGCACCAACGCAGGAACTCGAACCCGTGTCAGCCCAGGTTTGGCACTGGCTCGGTCCCAATAGTCATCAGTGCCTCTGAACCCGTGCAGCGGCGCCGTGAACACATCGTCAAATGCGTAAAGGGTGTTTGCCGCCATTAACATTTGCGGATCAAACAGGCCAGGGAATTGTTCTAGTTTTTGCATGGCACGCGGCTTCATGGTGGCTAGAAACATGCGCGCATAAACAGCTTTGTTAAATCCAGTGTCAATGGCATGACCGCTTGCACATAAGTCGATGGGTGAGCACACGGACGCTATGCCATTCACAACCTGCGTTGCCGTGTGGCCCATTTCCCCCGCCCAGCGCATGAGCGCATTGCCGCCCAGAGAAATACCAACCGCAAAAATCGGACCTCGGTGGTGTTGGTGAAAGCGCTGAAGCATCCAGCCTATTTCTTCAAAATCACCGGAGTGGTAGGCACGCGGCGTCCAATTGATTTCACCACTGCATCCCCTGAAGTGCGGAACGGCCATGTGCCATCCTCGCGCCTGCGCTTCTTGCGCGAAGGCCTGGGCATAGTGGCTGCTCGATGAACCTTCTAGACCGTGAAAAAGCACCAGCAGTGGGGCATGTTCTGCCAGCACAGCGTCATCGCTGCGCCAGTCCACATCAACAAAGTCGCCGTCTGGCGTGTCCCATCGTTCACGCGCCCAGCACGGTTTTGCGCCTGTGTAACGACGCGCAAACTTGGCGGAATAAATCGTTTGTAGGTTTCCGCCAGGCAGCCACCAAGGCGCGTGGTAATCCCAAATCAATGTAAGACCTGTGGCGCTTCGTGTGCTTCTGCGTGTGTGGGCGCAGTGCCTGGGCTAGCGTGATGCGCCACCATGCGCCATCCCTGTGCCGTTCGCTGATACACGTTGGTCGCGACCACAACGGCCTCTTGTGTGCCATCTGTGGTGAGCAAGGCCACGCGCTCAATCACGTTGTGCATGGCACTGGTGAGCGACTCAACTTTGCAAATATGCTCAGGTCGTGCTGCAATGGTGCCGTTGGCAAACATGGCTTCAAACGCGGCACGGATGCTAGCGCTGCCAATCAAGCGTGGCCCGCCTGGGTGGACGCACACGATGTCGTCTTCGTCGGCCCAACAGCCCATGAGCTTTTCTATGTCACCTGTTTGCAAGGCTTCATAAAACTGGTTTTCGATGGCGTCTGCTGTGCCACCCACAGTGGCAGCTCGGAGTTTGGCTTTAGGCATGGTTCAAATTGTCCATGTTTTTAGAACAGGCAATAAAAAAGCCCCGACCGTGAGGCAGGGGCTTTTGGACGCTGACGCGCACAGCAATTACTTGTGAGCGCGGTAGCGGCGCAAGGCCGACAATTCAGCAGCCAAGATGGTCAGCTCTGAGCGAGCACGGGCCATATCAACGTCTGATTTTGCGTTCTTAACGGCTTCTTCAGCTGCGAGTTTGGCTGCGTTTGCTTTTTCTTCGTCCATATCTTTGCCGCGCACAGCGGTGTCAGACATGACGGTGACGCAGTCAGGTTGCACTTCAAGAATGCCACCTGCTACGAAAACAAACTCTTCACCACCATCAGCTGTGTGAATGCGCACCGAACCGGGGCGGATGCGTGAAATCAGCGGCGTGTGGCGCGGATAAATACCGAGCTCGCCCGCCTCGCCTGGCAAAGCCACAAAAGTGGCTTCGCCGGAGAAGATCAACTCTTCTGCGCTGACGACATCTACGTGGATGGTACTCATAGGATCTCTCAGATCTTTTTAGCTTTTTCGAACGCTTCGTCGATGGTACCGACCATGTAGAAGGCTTGCTCTGGCAAGTGGTCGCACTCGCCGTTCACAATCATCTTGAAACCACGGATGGTTTCGGCCAAGGTCACGTATTTACCGGGTGAACCAGTGAACACTTCAGCAACGTGGAAAGGCTGAGACAGGAAACGTTGGATCTTACGAGCGCGAGCCACAGCCAACTTGTCGTCCGGAGCCAATTCGTCCATACCCAAAATCGCGATGATGTCACGCAATTCTTTGTAGCGTTGCAAAGTGCCCTGCACAGCGCGCGCTGTTGAGTAGTGCTCTTCGCCCACAACCAATGGGTCCAATTGACGGCTGGTGGAGTCCAATGGATCCACAGCTGGGTAGATACCGAGCGAAGCGATGTCACGAGACAACACAACGGTGGAGTCCAAGTGAGCAAACGTTGTTGCTGGAGATGGGTCGGTCAAGTCATCGGCAGGCACGTAAACGGCTTGGATGGAAGTGATAGAACCCACTTTGGTAGAGGTAATACGCTCTTGCAAACGGCCCATTTCTTCGGCCAATGTAGGTTGGTAACCCACAGCAGAAGGCATACGACCCAACAAGGCGGACACTTCTGTACCGGCCAATGTGTAGCGATAAATGTTGTCTACGAAGAACAACACATCTTTGCCTTCGTCACGGAATGATTCCGCGATGGTCAAACCTGTCAACGCAACGCGCAAACGGTTGCCTGGAGGCTCGTTCATCTGACCGTAAACCATGGCAACTTTGGACTCGTTCAAGTCTTTCAAGTTCACCACGCCTGAGTCGGCCATCTCGTGATAGAAGTCGTTACCTTCACGGGTACGCTCACCCACACCAGCGAACACGGACAAACCGCTGTGCGCTTTAGCGATGTTGTTGATGAGTTCCATCATGTTCACGGTTTTACCCACACCCGCGCCACCGAACAAGCCGACCTTACCGCCTTTGGCGAAAGGACAGACCAAGTCGATCACCTTGATGCCGGTCTCGAGCAATTCTTGCGAAGGGCTGAGTTCGTCATAGGCAGGAGCCTTGCGGTGAATAGTGGCGGTTTGAGTTTGGTCAACTGGGCCACGTTCGTCGATGGGGTTACCCAACACGTCCATGATGCGGCCGAGTGTGGCTTTACCAACTGGCACGGTGATACCGGCACCAGTGTTAGTCACCATCAAACCACGGCGCAGACCGTCTGAAGTTCCCAACGCGATGGTACGGACGATGCCGTCACCGAGCTGTTGCTGAACTTCCAGAGTCAGTGCTGTGCCTTCGAGCTTGAGCGCGTCGTAGACCTTGGGCATTTGGTCGCGTGGGAACTCGACGTCCACCACCGCGCCAATACATTGAACAATCTTGCCTTGGGCTTGAGCCATTTTTTGCTCCAAAAATTAAAATCAGACAGCAGCCGCACCTGCAACGATTTCCGAAAGTTCTTTCGTAATCGCGGCTTGACGCGTCTTGTTGTAAACCAGTTTGAGTTCGTTGATCACGTTCCCAGCGTTGTCGGTCGCAGACTTCATCGCAACCATACGGGCCGATTGCTCGGACGCCATACTTTCAGCCACGGCTTGATACACCATAGCTTCTACGTAGCGGAGCAACAATTCGTCGATGACGGTTTGTGCGTCCGGTTCGTAGATGTAGTCCCAAGTGCTGTGCACTTCGTGCGTTTTCAGCACTTCGGCCGACAAGGGCAGAAGTTGCTCAACCACAGACTCTTGCTTCATGGTGTTGATGAAACGTGTGTAGCACAGCTGGACCGAATTGATCTCGCCGTTGACATACGCATCCAACAACACCTTGACGGGGCCAATGAGCTTGTCGAGGTGAGGGGTGTCACCCAGCTGCGTCGCGTGCGACACAACTTTGACACCCGAACGACCCAAAAAGCCCAGACCCTTGTTACCGATAGCCACAGCTTGTGCTTTGTGACCTTCGGTTTGCAAATCTTTCAGCTTGTTCGACAACATACGCAACACGTTGGTGTTGAGACCGCCGCACAAGCCTTTGTCTGTGGTCACCACGATAAAGCCCACATCCTTGGCGTGGTTCACTTCCATGAAGGGGTGAACGTACTCAGGATTGGCCTTGCCGAGGTTAGCCGCGACGTGACGAATCTTCTCGCTGTAAGGGCGAGCCGCACGCATGCGCTCTTGCGCCTTACGCATCTTAGACGCGGCGACCATTTCCATAGCTTTGGTGATCTTCTTGGTGTTTTCCACCGATTTGATCTTGCCGCGAATTTCCTTACCTGCTGCCATTTGAGGCTCCTTGTGTCAGGTAGGAATTAAGCGAAGGTTTTCTTGAACGCGTTCAAAGCTTCGGTCATTTCGGCTTCAGCCTCTTTGTCCATGGCTTTGTCGGCTTCAAGCTTGGCCAACAACTTAGCGTGCTTGTCTTTGAGGTAAGCATGCATTTCGTATTCAAAGTGCAGAACTTGCTTGACTTCGATGTCGTCCATGTAGCCTTTGTTCACAGCAAACAGGGTTGCACCCATGATGCTGATGGACTGTGGGCTGTACTGAGCTTGCTTGAGCAATTCAGTCACGCGAGCACCGCGGTCGAGCTGTTTACGTGTGGCTTCGTCGAGGTCAGAAGCGAACTGAGCAAACGCTGCCAATTCACGGTACTGAGCCAAGTCGGTACGGATACCACCGGACAAGTTCTTGATCAATTTCGTTTGAGCTGCACCACCCACGCGAGACACTGAAATACCAGCGTTAATCGCAGGACGGATACCAGCGTTGAACAACGAAGTTTCCAAGAAGATTTGACCGTCAGTGATCGAAATCACGTTGGTAGGCACGAATGCAGACACGTCACCAGCTTGGGTTTCAATGATTGGCAATGCAGTCAATGAACCAGTTTTGCCTTTGACGGCACCTTTGGTGAAAGCTTCGACGTAGTCGGCGTTCACGCGGGCAGCGCGCTCGAGCAAACGGCTGTGGAGATAGAACACGTCGCCAGGGTAAGCTTCGCGGCCGGGTGGGCGACGCAACAGCAATGACACTTGGCGGTAAGCCACAGCTTGCTTAGACAAATCGTCATACACGATCAAAGCGTCTTCGCCACGGTCGCGGAAGTATTCGCCCATCGTGCAACCTGAGTAGGCTGACACGTATTGCATCGCTGCAGATTCAGAGGCAGAAGCGGCCACAACGATGGTGTACTCCATCGCGCCAGCTTGCTCCAAAGCGCGAACCACGTTTTTGATCGACGAGGCTTTTTGGCCAATCGCGACGTAAACGCAGGTCATGTTTTGACCTTTTTGGTTGATGATGGCGTCGATCGCGACAGCCGTCTTACCAGTTTGACGGTCACCAATGATCAACTCACGTTGACCACGGCCCACTGGCACCATGGAGTCCACAGACTTCAAACCAGTTTGCATGGGTTGGCTCACAGATTCGCGAGCGATAACGCCAGGTGCAACCTTTTCGATCACGTCGGTCATCTTGGCGTTGATTGGGCCTTTGCCGTCGATAGGCTGACCCAAAGCGTTCACCACGCGACCAATGAGTTCAGGGCCGACTGGCACTTCCAAAATGCGACCTGTACATTTGACAACGTCGCCTTCAGAGATGTGCTCGTACTCACCCAAGATCACGGCGCCGACCGAGTCACGCTCGAGGTTCAGGGCCAGACCGAATGTGTTGTTGGGGAATTCCAACATTTCGCCTTGCATCGCGTCTGAAAGACCGTGCACGCGAACGATACCGTCAGTCACCGACAAAACGGTGCCTTGATTACGAACGTTGGCATCATTGCCCAGACCTTCGATACGGCTCTTAATCAGTTCAGAGATTTCTGCTGGATTGAGTTGCATGACTCTTTCCTTCTTTCTTGTTAGGGCTGACAGGCATTAAGCCGTCAGCGCAACTTTCATTTGATCTAAACGGGCTTTGACAGAAGTGTCCAACACTTCGTCGCCCACCACCACGCGAATACCGCCAATCAGCTCAGGCTGCAAAGCCACAGAGACGTTGAGTTTGCGGCCAAAACGCTTTTCAAGAGCAGCCGTCACATCAGCCAAAGCTGCTGCGTCGATGTCGAAAGCGCTGTACACAACAGCGTCTGCCGTACCGCTTTGCGCGTTGACATGGGCACGGAATTGCGTTGCCACTTCAGGCAATGCGCTCAAGCGACCGTTGTCAATCACGGCGCGCAAAAAGTTTTGCGCAGCAGTTGGCAATTTGGATTTGGCAACACCAACGATCAAGTCAAACACTTGGTTTGAAGTGACTTTGGGGCCTTCTGCAAATTGCAGCAATTGGGCGTTCCCAGCGATCGCTGCAAGCTCATCGAGCCATGCAGTGGTACCGCTCAGGTCTGCGGCCGAAGCCTTGAACAAAGCTTCTGCGTAAGGGCGGGCAATGGTGGCGAGTTCGGCCATGTTGTCCTCTTACAGCTCAGTCTTTAGACGACCCAACAAGTCGGCGTGAACGCTGGCATTGACTTCCTTGCGGAGAATCTGCTCGGCGCCTTTGACAGCCAATGCAGCCACTTGCTCGCGCAGGTGCTCACGGGCTTTCACGACTTCTTGCGCTGCTTCAGCGTGAGCAGCAGCCACAATCTTTTTCGCTTCATCCGAGGCGTGAGCCTTGGCTTCATCGATCAAGTGTTGGGCACGACGCTCTGCATCAGCCAACAAAGCGGTAGATTCGTTGCGGGTTTCAGCCAGCTTCAATTCCACTTCTTTGTGCGCGTTGGACAGTTCAATCTTGGCATGTTCGGCAGCAGCCAAACCATGGGCAATTTTTTCTGAACGTTCGTCGAGGGCGATTGCGATGGGTGGCCACACGAATTTCATCGTGAACCACACCAAGACCGCAAATACGATCATCTGGACGAACAGGGTTGCGTTGATACTCACGGCAACACCTTTCTTTTGGTAGTTGCTAGATTACTTCAGGACGAAGGGGTTCGCGAAAGCGAACATCATGGCGATACCAACGCCGATCAAGAAAGCAGCGTCGATCAGACCAGCCAACAAGAACATTTTGGTCTGCAATTCGTTCATCAATTCAGGCTGACGAGCAGCTGCTTCGAGGTATTTGCTACCCATGATGCCGATACCGATACAAGCACCGATAGCGCCCAAACCAATGATGAGGCCAGCTGCGAGTGCTACATAACCGAGGACGTGTTCCATTTTGTTGCTCCTAAAGAATGGATGAGAGAAAAGTTAAGAAAAAACCGAAAACGAGTGCGCTTTAGTGGGCATCATGCGCTTGACCCACATACACCAGCGTCAACATCATGAAGATGAAGGCTTGCAATGTGATGATCATGATGTGAAAGATGGCCCAGATTGAACCAGCAATGATGTGACCGATGGGCAGCAAGATGCCTGGTAATGTGGCAGCAGCGGCGCCACCCATCAAGGCGATCAACATGAACACCAATTCGCCTGCGTACATGTTACCGAACAGTCGCATGCCATGCGACACGGTCTTGGCCGCGAACTCGATCATTTGCATGATGAAGTTGACGGGCCACAAAAGAGGATGAGCACCGAAGGGAGCGCAGAACAACTCATGCACCCAGCCGCCGATACCTTTGATCTTGATGTTGTAGAACACACAGACCAACAAAACAGAAGTCGACAAGCCCAAAGTGGTGGACAAATCAGCCGAAGGCACGACACGCATGTAGGCATGGTGCGCATCGCCACCGTTCGCGCCGTAGATGATTTCCCAAATCTTGGGGAACAAATCAACAGGAAACAAGTCCATGGCGTTCATCAAGAAGATCCAGACAAACACCGTTAAAGCCAAAGGAGCCACCAACTTGCGACTCTCGGCACTGTGGATGATGCCCTTGGCTTGGCTATCCACCATCTCAACCAAGATTTCAACAGCCGCCTGAAAGCGGCCAGGTGCGTGAGCAGTAGCACCACGGGCGGCACGCCACAAGAAGAAGCTAGCAACCACACCCAACAACACAGACCAAAAAATTGAGTCAATGTTGTAAACGGAGAAGTCAATGACACCAGCCATCGGCTTGTTTTGCAGATGCGTCAGGTGGTGAACGATGTATTCACCAGCGGTCGGACCATGTTCAACAGACATTCGTTCGCTCTTCTTTAAGTTGGATCGACTGGATAAAACACTTTGCGAAAGCCAAGCGCTACCCAATACACCTTCATTGTCACGATCAGACCTGCCAACATGGCAGGCCAGCTCAAATCATTCACCAAACGCGGCGCCGCAAAAAGCATTGCCACCGTCAGGCCTATTTTGACCATCTCCCATAGGAAGAAGCCAAACACCGCAGCACTCACATTCACAGAAGCGATCCGACTGGTCAAGCCTCGTGCAAATAACGACGCGGGGACAATCACCGCCAAGGCACCATAAACCGCCGAATAAACCGCAGCCATCCGCCCCGACACAAACCATACAAGCACCGCCACCAGAAGCCCCAGCACAGCCTGGACTCCAACCACCCGCCATACCGACAGAAGGGGCTGTTGTTTGCGCAACTCGGCAGCTTGTTCAGCTGTCAACGGCTCAAACGTGTCTTGTACGTTTTCTTGATCTTCGGCTTGTATTCTGGTCATGTTTGTTTACGCCCAGGTTACATCCGCTTGCCCATATAGAACCACTAATTGTACGTGATAACACATACGCTTTCAGGCCTATCGCACCAAGAAGAGGATAATTTCGCTCATGACAAGTCCCAGCACACCCCAAGAAAACCCTCGCACAGACTCGCTGATTGAGTATCCAAGCCTATTTCCCATCAAAGTGATGGGCACCAAAGTCGACGGCTTCGTTCATGCTGTGACTTACATTGCAGAGCAATTTGACCCCACGTTTGACGCTAGCACCGTTGAGTTGCGTGAAAGCAAAGGGGGTAATTATTTAGGCGTCACCATCACCGTAACGGCGACCAGCCGTGAGCAACTCGATGAGTTGTACCGCACCCTCACCTCTCACCCGTTGGTGAAAGTGGTGCTGTGATCCAACAACTCGGCTTGGTGCCGTACCTGCCCACCTATCAGGCAATGCAGGACTTCACGGCAGCACGCACACCCGAGACACCCGACGAGCTGTGGGTTTGCGAGCACCCACCCGTGTTCACACAAGGCCTGGCCGGACATGAAGACCATTTGCTCGCACCGGGCGACATCCCTGTGGTGCTCACCAACCGCGGTGGTCAAGTGACATTTCACGGCCCGGGCCAAGTGGTGGCTTATCCGTTGATTGACCTCAAGCGCACGGGCTACTACGTCAAAGAATA
This sequence comes from Limnohabitans sp. TS-CS-82, assembly GCF_002943475.1. Lineage (NCBI taxonomy): Bacteria > Pseudomonadati > Pseudomonadota > Betaproteobacteria > Burkholderiales > Comamonadaceae > Limnohabitans > Limnohabitans sp. TS-CS-82. The sequence goes on from NZ_PTQX01000001.1 coordinate 570,546, forward strand.
TGTGTACCGCATCGAAGAGGCCGTCATTCGTACGCTGGCTCACTTCGGCGTGACGGGCCACCGCGTGTCTGGCGCACCTGGCATTTATGTGCGCTTAGACGATCCATACAGCCACACGGTATTGGCACAGCGTCCGCAGAAAGACGCAAGCAAAGACCCAGACTTTGCAGGTCTTGGAAAAATTGCAGCACTGGGCATCAAGGTGAGCCGACATTGCACGTACCACGGCGTGGCACTGAATGTCGCCATGGACCTAAGCCCCTACCAACGCATCAACCCCTGCGGCTACCAAGGTTTGCAGACCGTCGACCTTTCTACAATCGGTGTATCGGTCAGTTGGCAAGACGCCGCTGATGTTTTGAGTCAAAAGCTCGTTACCTATTTAACGCCCTGAACCCAGGGCCTCCAACACAGGCTTGATTGCTATGTCCACCCCTGACAACCAAGTTGTGCGCGAAGCACAAACCGTCGAAAACTACAACGCATCAGCCAAGCAAAAAGCGGCCGCCAAACTCTCACGCATTCCCGTGAAAGTGGAACAAAGCGAAGTACTGAAAAAGCCCGATTGGATTCGCGTCAAAGCAGGCTCGCCCTCCACACGTTTTTATGAAATCAAAGACGTACTGCGCGCCAACAAATTGGTGACCGTGTGCGAAGAAGCCAGCTGCCCCAACATCGGCGAATGCTTTGGCAAAGGCACAGCAACGTTCATGATCATGGGCGACAAGTGCACTCGTCGCTGCCCCTTCTGCGATGTGGGCCACGGCCGCCCTGACCCGCTCGACGTGAACGAGCCAGAGAATTTGGCCAAAACCATTGCCGACTTGAAACTGAAATACGTCGTCATCACCAGCGTCGACCGCGATGACTTGCGCGACGGCGGCAGCCAACACTTTGTGGACTGCATTCGCCGCACACGCGAGCTGTCACCGCAAACACAAATTGAAATTTTAGTGCCCGACTTCCGTGGCCGTGATGACCGTGCTTTGGAAATTCTCAAAGCGGCACCGCCAGACGTGATGAACCACAACATGGAAACCGTGCCACGCCTCTACAAAGAAGCGCGCCCTGGTAGCGACTACGCCTTCAGCTTGAACTTGCTCAAGAAGTTCAAAGCCTTGTTTCCCAAGGTGCCCACCAAGAGTGGCTTGATGGTAGGCCTCGGCGAAACAGACGAAGAAATTTTGCAAGTGATGCAAGACATGCGCGACCACAACATCGACATGCTCACCATCGGCCAATACTTGGCGCCTAGCACCAGCCACATTCCTGTGCGCCGCTATGTGCACCCAGACACGTTCAAGATGTTTGAAGAGAAGGCTTACGAGATGGGCTTCAGTCACGCCGCCATCGGCGCGATGGTGCGTAGCAGTTATCACGCCGACCAGCAGGCACACGCAGCATCCGAAGCTGCGAAGGCTTAAAGCCCCATCAACTCGGCCGGCTCATCGCTGGCCAACACCTCTTGCGCCCACGCCTCTAAGCGTGAGGCATCCGCGCGAATCACTTCTTGCTTGACGGCCAAGATTTGCGTCGGATGCATGGAGAAGCTGCGCAAACCCAAACCCAACAGCAAGCGCGTCATGGCGGGATCACCCGCCATTTCGCCGCACACGCTCACGCCCTTGCCTTGCGTGCGCGCCTCGGTAATGGTGTCAGCCAACAAGCGCAGCACCGCGGGGTGCAGTGGGTCATACAAATGCGCTACCAACTCATCTGCGCGGTCAATGGCCAAGGTGTATTGAATCAAGTCGTTGGTGCCAATCGACAAGTAGTCGAAATGGCGCAAGAACATCTTCACGCTCAGCGCCGCCGCAGGCACTTCAATCATGGCGCCCACTTTCACAGGGCCAAACACCTCACCCCGTGCGTCGAGTTGCTTGCGCGCTTTGTCGAGCAGCGCCAATGTTTGTTTGATCTCTCGCGCATGCGCCAGCATGGGAATGAGTAAGTGCACTTGGCCGTGCGCCGCTGCACGCAAGATGGCACGCAGTTGCGTCAAGAACATGGCAGGGTCAGCCAAGCTCCAACGAATCGCACGCAATCCCAAAGCTGGGTTGAGGTGCGTTTCATCTTTGATGGTGCGATCCAAAGGTTTGTCCGCGCCAATGTCCACCGTGCGAATGGTGACGGGCAAACCCTTCATGCCATCCACCGCACGTTTGTATGCTTGGTATTGCTCTTCTTCATCGGGCAGCGCACCTGCGCGACCCATGAACAAAAACTCGCTGCGGAACAAGCCCACGCCGACAGCACCCACATCCAATGCGGCGGGCGAATCTTCTGGCATCTCAATGTTGGCCAACAAGTCCACGCGCTGGCCATCAAGTGTGACAGCGGGCGTGTGACGCAAACGCAAAAGACGTTCACGCTCTAGGTCGGCTTGACGCTGCTTGAATCCGTACTCGGCCAAGATGATGGGCGAAGGATTGACGATGACCACGCCAGCATCGCCATCGATGATGATCCAGTCATCTTGACGCACCAACTGACTGGCCGTGCGCGCACCCACCACCGCAGGAATATCCAAGCTGCGAGCCACGATGGCCGTGTGTGATGTCTTGCCCCCCACATCAGTGACAAAGCCCGTGAACACGCTCTGCTTGAACTGCAGCATGTCCGCAGGCGACAAATCGTGCGCCACCAACACAAGAGGCACATCCATCTCATCATCGAGTTGCAGGTCTTGTTGGCGAGGCTGGTTGCTGCGCTTGGTGGATGGGTGCGGCATGACATGTGTCACGCCTTTCATGTGGCGCAGCATGCGCTCGACCACTTGCTCTAAATCACCTTTGCGCTCGCGCAAATAGGCATCATCCATTTCGTCAAATTGACGCGCCACCACATCCAGCTGCGAGGTCAACGCCCACTCGGCGTTGTACAAACGCTCTTTGATCCACCCCGTCACACCATCGGCCAGCATGGTGTCTTGCAACAACATCAAGTGCACTTCCAAGATGGCGGACAACTCTGGCGGCGAATCTTTTGGCAGGTTGTCATGCAAGCTTTGCAGCTCGGCAGACACCGCCTCGCGTGCTTGCGTCAAACGCTGGAGCTCCGAGCTCACTTGCTCTTGCTCAATGAAGTAATGCGCGACATCCACACGACTAGACGCCACCAACACAGCACGCCCAATGGCAATGCCGCGTGCGACTGCAAGACCGTGGATTGAAAACGTCATCGTGCGTTACTCGCCTTCACCAAATTTATCGGCAATCAAGGCCAACAAGCCATCCATGGCTTCTTGCTCTTGTGTGCCATCGGTTTCAAGTTCAACTTCGCTGCCAATGCCTGCCGCCAACATCATGACACCCATGATGCTTTTGGCATTCACACGGCGATCGCCTTTGCTAATCCACACCTCACATGAGAAGCTGCCGGCGAGCTTGGTGAGCTTGGCAGACGCACGTGCGTGCAGGCCTAATTTATTGCTGATGGTCGTTGTAGTTTTGATCATGGATTCGACGGTTTTGATTTTGAGGAGCGGTGATGGCAACTTGCATCACACCTTGCGTGCCGCCTGTCAGGGCGCGCGCCACCAGCGCATCAAGCGACTCATGGCGATAACACACCGATCTAAAGAGCATGGGTAAATTCACACCCGCAATGAGTTTGGCATTGCTGCCCAGCACTAGCTTTTGCGCCACATTGGCAGGCGTTGCACCAAAGATATCGGTCAACACCAACAAGCCGCTGTCCAAAGCAGAACCTGCCGCGTCTAAGGCCTGAGCCAAGGTGTCTTCTGGTTGCGCATGTGGCAAGACATCGAGAGCGATGACATCCGCTGAACACTCGGAATACACATGCATGGCACAGTCACGCAAGGCGCTGGCCAGCGGCGCATGGGCAATGATGAGGATGCGGTTATTCATAGAAAGGAAAAGTGCGTTGCGCAGATTATCAGCTGTCAGATTTGTGTTTTAAAAAATAGCCATAAGACGCAAGACAGCAGACAAAAAAGACGGCCATGGCCAACTGAAACGATTGCAGCTCTTGCCAGCCAGCGGCCTTGAAACCGTCAATCATCAGCCCCATGCCCCACTGCACCACAAATACACCTAAGAACAGCACCAAGTTGTAGGCTGACAACGCACGCCCCGCTAACGCGGAAGGGAACGCCATACCGACCGCAGGTTGTGCCAACGACACGAATGAGCTACTGATGCAAAACAGCGCCCAATGCAGGGCCCCAGCATCCGAACCTGCCAACACGATGTAGATCTGCACGCAAAAATTCAGCGGCACACCGTAGGTCATCAATTTGTTGGCATTCAAGCCGCGTGCGTACAACATGGGCGTGACCAAACCCCAGAGCCAAAATGTGACCAACATACACACGTTGATCCAGAACAAGCCCGTCGCCGCCTCAAGCGACGAATAACCCGCCACTTTGATCATCCAAGGTCCAGCCCACAGAGTTTGCATGGCAATCAAGCCACCGTAGTTGAAGAAGCCCATTGGTGTGAGGCTTCGAAAGTAGGGGTGTGCCCACACTTGCGCGTAGCTGGCCAAAATACCCACAGGTTTAGCTTGTGTCGGGAGTGAATCGGGCTGCTTTGCCACACGCCATTTGGGCACTTGCCACATCATCAGCCCCATGGAAAGAACGATCAACAAGGCCAGTCCAACAAACATCCAGCGCCAACCGATGACCGGCAGCAACCACTGAACGGGCAAGGTCGACGCCAACATGCCGAATGCACCTGTCATCAACATCCATGAATTAGCCCGCTGCTGTTTCTCCATCACCAACCAGCGGCGATAACCCGTGAGAGGCGCCATCAAACAAGCACTCACGCCCACACCAATGAGCACGCGCGCCAACAATAGCCCGCCAAAGTCAGTTGCCCACGAGAACGCCAAACACCCCAAGACAGCCACACCTAAAAAACTCAGCACGACTTTTTTGGGGCCATGTTGATCTAGCCAGTGGCCCATCGGCAATTGCGTGAGTGCGAAACCAAAAAAATAACCTCCAGCTAAAAGCCCAAGGTCACGCGCTTGCAAACCAAACTCGAGGGTCAAGGTCGGAGACAGCGTCGCCGTGATCGCCCGCAGCAAAGCAGACAGAAAGTAGGCCGATGCAAAAGCAACAAACACCCACACCGCCGCTCGGCGCGACAACACATCGTGGTTCATGGCAACTTGATTCCTGAAAAATATGTTTCTGCAGCCTCTGGCAAACCTTTGTCTTTGGTTTTGCCATACACCGCAGCTTGGTAAATTTTGTTGCCATAGGCAAACCAAACCCACTGCACTTGGTGCGCATCCGTCAGAACGTGCGTGCGTGCAGACAATCCATGATCACTCACCCCTTTGATCGCCCAGTTTTGTGATGTGGCGTCGCCAGGCTTGGCATTGGCTGCTGCCAAGCCCGCCAAACGCCAGGCTCGTATGGACTCTTCTGCACTCAAACCTTGCTGCGCGTTCATATGCCCAAAGGTGAATTGCATTTGGCTTGCTTCACATCCATACAAGGACAAGCTAGTTTCTACATCGTGATTGACAACTCGCAGAGCAACAGTTCGCGTGGCTTGGTCGGGCTTGCAAGGCATCAACACCATGACGTCGGATGCGTCCACACTGACTTGTCGCCAATTCAAGGCAGGCGAACAAGCGACTAGCGTCAGCGCCAGAATGAACCAAATGATTGAACGCATCACATACCGTTTCATACTCGCATTATCCAATCAAGCAAACGGGGCATGACGTCTAGTCCATGCCCCGCTCAAATCAGCATAGATCTCTGGGACCTACTGACTATTAATTGCTTGGTTTATTTCGCTCTGAAGTCATCGTGACAGGCTTTGCATGTGCCGGCTGTTGCAGAGAAGGCTGTTTTAAATGCATCTTCTTTGCCAGTCTTAGCAGCGGCGGCTAATTTCGTAGATTCAGCTTGAAACTTTTCTGCGGCTTCTTTGAACTTGGCCGTTTGTTTCCAGATTTCAGGCTTTGCTTTGGTTTCGCCTACGTCGGTGCCATCACCGAAAGCAGCCCAAGGCAACTTCGACATGCTGGCAACGATCTCTGCGTTTTCTGCTGCGGATTTTGCGTCGAACGGTACCTTACCTTGCGCCATGGCACCCAAGCGACTGAAATGGGCGGCTGTCACCGTCAGTGCGGCCTTTCGGTATTTCACAGCATCTTCTGGTTTTGCAAACTGTGCGGCGGCAGAGAAACTGATGCATGCGGCGCTGATGGCTAATAAGGTCAGAATTGTTTTTTTCATGGCAGTGTCCTTTAAGGTTGAGAATACGCTTTTCGCGGCTTGCAGTTTACGAACATTCAGCCAGCTTGTCTTTTGCCTCTTCGATTGGTCTATGTATGCCCAACACCGCCGCCCTTTACCGCGTTCGCGTTTGGGATTTACCCACACGGGTTTTTCATATTTTGTTAGCCGTATGTGTCTTGGGCTTGGTGGTCAGCGGTGAGGTAGGCGGTGACGCGATGCAGCTGCACTTCAAACTTGGCTATGCCGTGCTAACGCTGGTCTTATTTCGCTTTGTATGGGGGTTTGTAGGCGGCCATTGGTCTAGGTTTTTAAATTTTTTGCCCAGCTTGCCAAAGCTCTTGGCTTATGTGAAAGCTTTGCGCTTAAAACAAGTTCCACACAGCACTGGTCACAACCCACTTGGCGCGCTGTCGGTGGTAGCCATGCTGGTTGCTTTACTCATCCAAGTGCTGAGCGGCTTCATGAGTGACGATGAAATTTCTAACTCAGGGCCATGGACAGCCTTTGTGTCATCGGACTGGGTCTCTTTTGCGACCAAATACCACAGTGATATCGGCAAGGTTCTCGTCATCCTTTTGGTGATCTTGCACGTAGGGACCGTGCTTTTTTACAAAAAACTCAAAAGGGAAGACTTGATCACGCCGATGCTGACCGGCGACAAAGTGTTAGCGACTGAAATTCATCCTTCGCGCGACACATGGACCTCGCGCCTTTTTGCTCTCAGCATTTTTGTGGGATGCCTGTATGTGGTCTATCGGTTGGTGAGCTTTGGTTAATTTATTGTGCAGCCCACAAAAAAGCCGCGCTGCTGCGCGGCTTTTTGATTACTCAAACGATTACGCCTTGGCTTGAGCCAACAAGGTAGCGGCATCACTCACTTCAAATTTACCTGGGCCTTCAACGTTCAAGCTCACCACTTTGCCGTCTTTCACGAGCATGGAATAACGATTGCTGCGTAAGCCCATACCTCGCGCCGTTAGGTCGAGTGTCAAACCGGTGGCTTGCGCGAAATCGGCGCTGCCGTCACCCAACATGCGGACTTTGCCGTCGGTGTGTTGGTCACGCGCCCAAGCGCCCATCACAAAAGCATCGTTCACACTGAGACACCAAATTTCGTCGACACCAGCAGCTTTGAACTGCTCATAGTGCTCAACATAGCCAGGTACATGCTTAGCAGAGCAAGTGGGTGTAAATGCGCCAGGCAAAGCAAATAATGCAATGGTCTTGCCTGCAGTAGCCTTAGCCACATCAACGGCGTTCGGGCCAATGCTGCAGCCTTCACCTTCAACCTCTGAATATTCCATCAGGGTGGTGTGTGGCAGGTCGTCTCCAACTTTAATCATGGTATCTCCAATATATTGACGTACAAAAACAAAAACGACCCACATTGTGGGTCGTTTTCTTTAGCCTTGCAGAGCCGAAGCTCTTTGGTATTTAAACCGCAGCAGCTTTCTCAACCAAACGGGTCGCAACCCAGTTTTTGGTTTTCGAAATTGGCTTGCTTTCAGTGATCTCGATCATGTCGCCCAAGTGGTATTCACCTGTTTCGTCATGCGCGTGATACTTGCTCGACTTAGCAACAATTTTGCCGTAGAGCGCGTGTTTCACACGACGCTCAACGAGCACTGTCACTGTTTTAGCGCGCTTGTCGCTAACCACCTTGCCAATCAAGGTGCGTTTGAGGGATTTCTTAGCGTCCGTCATGTTCACTCCTTACTTGGCGGCTTGCTTTTCAGCAAGAATGGTTTTTGCACGTGCGATGCTGCGACGTGTAGAACGCAGTTGTGACGTGTTGTTGAGTTGTTGCGTACCTTTTTGCATGCGCAAGCCAAAGTGAGCTTTTTGCAACTCTTTGACTTCAGCTTCGAGGCCGGCAACGTCTTTTTGGCGCAGTTCAGCAGCTTTCATTTCTTATTTCTCCTGAATTACTGGCCGATCATGCGAGCCACAAAAGTGGTACGCAAGGGCAACTTTGCAGCGGCCAGACGGAATGCTTCACGGGCCAACTCTTCAGGAACGCCTACGATTTCGTAGAGGACCTTGCCGGGTTGGATCTCTGCCACGTAGTATTCGGGGTTACCTTTACCGTTACCCATACGCACTTCAGCAGGCTTTTGGGAGATCGGCTTGTCAGGGAACACACGAATCCAGATACGGCCGCCACGTTTGACGTGACGGGAAATCGCACGACGTGCGGCTTCGATCTGGCGGGCCGTCAGACGGCCGCGATCGGTGGATTTCAGACCGAAGTCACCGAATGCAACGGTGTTACCACGTGTTGCGATGCCGGTGTTGCGGCCTTTTTGCTCTTTGCGGTATTTACGGCGTGCTGGTTGCAGCATGCTTATTCTCCTGTTCCGTCCGCAGCCGTGCCAGTGGATGCGGGCGCGGCAACCTTGCGGACGCGCTTGACGGCAGTTGTAGGGGCACCAGTGGCTTCAGCGGGTTTATCGCTGCCATCCGTTGGTGCGGCATTGGCCCCTGCAGGGCGACGAGCGCCTGTGCGTGCGGGACGATCGCCGGTTGGGCGAGCGTCACGACGGGGACCGCGAGGACGACGCTCTTCTTCGCGTGGCTCAACGGCGGCCGGCAGGTCATTACGACCCAAGGTATCGCCTTTGTAAACCCACACTTTGACACCGATGATGCCGTAAGTGGTTTTAGCTTCAGAAGTTGCGTAATCGATGTCTGCACGCAGAGTGTGAAGTGGCACGCGACCTTCACGGTACCATTCGGTACGTGCGATCTCAATGCCGTTCAAACGACCTGCCGACATGATCTTGATGCCTTGAGCACCCAGACGCATGGCGTTTTGCATGGCGCGCTTCATAGCGCGACGGAACATGATGCGTTTTTCGAGCTGTTGAGTGATGCTGTCAGCGATCAATTGAGCATCGATTTCAGGCTTGCGCACTTCTTCGATATTGACTGCGACTGGCACGCCCAAACGCGCTGCGAGTTCTTTCTTCAAGTTCTCGATGTCTTCGCCTTTTTTGCCGATCACCACGCCTGGACGAGCCGAGAAAATGGTGATGCGTGCGCTTTTAGCGGGACGCTCGATCAGAACGCGAGAAACAGAAGCGTTTTTCAGCTTGGCCTTGAGGTACTCGCGAACTTTGATGTCTTCAGCCAGCATGCCAGCGAAGTCTTTGTTGCTTGCGTACCAACGGCTAGCCCAGTTGCGGCTCACTGCAAGGCGAAAGCCTGTGGGGTGGATTTTTTGTCCCATATCTTCCTATACCTTTCAGTTACCGACTGTCACGTAAACGTGACAGGTAGGCTTGCTGATACTGTTACCGCGGCCTTTGGCGCGGGCAGTGAAACGCTTAAGCGTGGCGCCTTTTTCAACGTAGATGGTTTTCACCTTCAACTCGTCGATGTCTGCACCGTCGTTGTGTTCAGCGTTAGCAATCGCAGATTCCAAAACTTTCTTGACGATACCTGCAGCTTTTTTCTGCGTGAATGTCAGGATGTTCAGAGCCTGGTCAACTTTTTTGCCGCGGATCATGTCCGCGACCAAACGGCCTTTGTCGACCGACAAACGGACGCCCCTAAGGACTGCACGTGTTTCCATGGTCTTTCCTTATTTCTTCTGGACTTTTTTGTCCGCGGGGTGACCTTTGAAGGTACGAGTCAGAGCAAATTCGCCCAACTTGTGACCCACCATTTGGTCAGTGACGTACACGGGCACGTGTTGTTTGCCGTTGTGCACAGCGATGGTCAAGCCGATGAAATCGGGCAAGATCATGGAACGACGTGACCAAGTTTTCACTGGCTTTTTATCTTTAGTTGCGATGGCCTTGTCGACCTTGGCAACCAAATGATGGTCAACAAACGGACCCTTTTTGAGAGAGCGAGTCATTTGTTACCCCTTACTTTTTACGACGCGACACAATCATGACTTGTGTGCGTTTGTTGTTACGGGTACGGTAGCCTTTTGTCAGGTTACCCCATGGGTCAACTGCATGACGGCCTTCACCGGTGCGACCCTCGCCACCACCATGTGGGTGATCCACTGGGTTCATAGCGACGCCACGCACGGTTGGGCGAATACCCATCCAGCGCTTGACACCAGCTTTACCCAATTGACGGAGGCTGTGTTCTTCGTTTGCAACTTCACCAATGGTGGCGCGGCATTCGATATGGATCTTGCGAACTTCACCAGAGCGCATACGCACTTGAGCGTAAGTGCCTTCACGAGCCAACAAAGTGGCTGATGTGCCAGCTGAACGCGCGATTTGTGCACCAGCACCTGGCTTCAACTCGATACAGTGAATGGTTGAACCCACTGGAATGTTGCGAATTGGCAAGGTGTTACCTGCACGGATCGGGGCTTCCGAACCGCTGAGCAACGATGCGCCAACTTCCAAGCCACGTGGTGCAATGATGTAGCGACGCTCGCCGTCTGCGTAACACACCAAAGCGATGTGTGCCGTACGGTTTGGATCGTATTCAATGCGTTCCACTTTCGCTGGGATAGCGTCTTTGTTACGCTTGAAATCCACAACGCGGTAGTGATGCTTGTGACCACCACCCTTATGACGGGTAGTGATGTGACCGTTGTTGTTACGGCCCGATTTTTGGTGCTGGGGTTCCAGCAACGGGGCGTAAGGTTCACCTTTGTGGAGGTGATCACGGGTAACTTTAACGACGCCACGTTGACCGGGCGACGTTGGTTTCATCTTGATGACTGCCATGATTAAGCGGCCTCCCCAGAGATGTTCAGTTCTTGACCTGGCTTCAGAGTCACATAAGCCTTGCGAACGTTGTCGCGACGACCCATAGACTTGCCAAAGCGCTTGGCCTTACCTTTTGTGTTAACCACGTTCACGCTTTGAACTTCAACCTTGAACATCAATTCCACAGCGGCTTTGATCTCAGGCTTTTCAGCGTTTTGCAGCACTTTGAAGGTGACGACGTTATGCTTTTCTGCAACCATGGTGGCCTTTTCGGACACGACGGGAGAGACCAACAATTGCATCAAACGACCTTCGTCGAATTTGGTTTGTTTGTGTCCGTGGCTCATGCGAACATCTCCTTGAGTTGGTCCATGGCACCCTTGGTCACGAGGACTTTACGGTAGTGCACCAATGACAATGGATCTGCGTAGCGAGGCTCAACCACCAACACGTTTGGCAAGTTGCGTGACGCCAAGTACAAGTTGTCATCAACTTCCTCAGAGATCACCAACACTGACTCAAGGTTCATCGCCTTGAATTTAGCTGCCAACAATTTGGTTTTTGGAGCATCAACCTTCAAAGACTCAACCACAGCCAGACGACCTTCGCGGGCCAACTGGGACAAGATCGAAGCCATACCAGCGCGGTACATCTTCTTGTTGATCTTCTGTGTGAAGTTCTCGTTAGGCATGTTCGGGAAAATGCGACCGCCGCCACGCCACAGAGGCGATGACGTCATACCAGCGCGAGCGCGGCCGGTGCCTTTTTGCTTGAACGGCTTCTTGGTGGAGTGCTTAACTTGCTCACGGTCTTTTTGGGCACGAGTGCCTTGACGCGCGTTAGCTTGGTAAGCGACCACGATCTGGTGAACCAGATCTTCGTTGTATTCACGACCGAACACGGTTTCTGGTGCGTCGTATTTAGACGCAGCTTGACCTTGGTCATTCAGGAGTTCGACTTGCATCAGTTCGCTCCTTTAGCTTTGACGGCGGGATGCACAGTCACGAAGCCACCGGCTGAACCAGGCACTGCGCCACGGATCAACAACAGTTGGCGAGCTTCGTCGATGCGAATCACGTCGAGGTTTTGAGTTGTCACGATGTCAGCGCCCAAATGGCCAGACATGCGCTTACCGGGGAACACGCGACCTGGGTCTTGTGCCATACCGATAGAGCCAGGCACGTTGTGCGAACGGCTGTTACCGTGCGATGCGCGCTGTGACTTAAAGTGGTGACGCTTGATGGTGCCAGCAAAGCCTTTACCGATGGTTGTGCCTTGCACGTCCACCTTTTGGCCCACTGCGAACACATCAGACACAGGCACAGTAGCGCCGGCGGCGTACTTAGCTGCGACATCAGCAGTCACGTGGAATTCTTTGATGATTTCACCGGCTTCGACGCCTGCTTTCGCAAGGTGTCCAGCCATTGGCTTGGTCACGCGCGATGCTTTGCGCGAACCGAATGTGACCTGCAAGGCCACATAGCCGTCGTTTTCCTGGGTTTTCACTTGGGTCACGCGGTTGTTGGACACATCCAACACCGTGACAGGGATCGAATCCCCATCATCAGTGAACAGACGCATCATGCCCACTTTGCGGCCCAGCAATCCCAAACGGATGCTTTGACTCATTGTTTTCTCCAAAACTCTCACCGTAACCACTTCAATTGGCAGTTACGTTTTTGCGTGAAAGACGGTTGATAAATCCCCATGCAAATTGCACAGAGCCCGCGAGTATATCGCGAAAACCACGCCAAGAGCAACTACTCGTTGGCGCGGGGGCTGGAATGAGCTTTGGCCCACTCCAAAGTCACACTAAAGTTTAATCTTTATTGCAACTTGATTTCGACGTCCACGCCCGCTGGCAGGTCAAGTTTCATCAAAGCATCAACTGTTTTATCAGTTGGGTCCACGATGTCCATCAAACGCTGGTGGGTACGGATTTCGAGCTGGTCACGGCTGGTCTTGTTGACGTGCGGTGAACGCAAGATGTCAAAACGCTTCATGCGTGTTGGCAAAGGCACGGGGCCTTTGACAATCGCGCCTGTGCGCTTGGCAGTGTCAACGATCTCAGCAGCAGACTGGTCGATCAATTTGTAGTCAAACGCCTTCAGGCGGATGCGGATCTTTTGCTTGGCGGACATTTAAATTCCTAGCTTAGGCAATGATCTTGGCAACCACACCAGCGCCAACAGTCTTACCGCCTTCGCGGATAGCGAAGCGCAAGCCTTCTTCCATCGCAATGGGGTGGATCAACTTCACAGTGATCGACACGTTATCACCTGGCATCACCATCTCTTTGCCTTCTGGCAACTCGATAGCACCTGTCACGTCAGTCGTACGGAAGTAGAACTGGGGACGGTAGTTGTTGAAGAATGGTGTGTGGCGGCCGCCTTCGTCTTTAGACAACACATAGATCTCAGCTGTGAAGTGCGTGTGTGGCTTGACTGAACCTGGCTTGCACAGCACTTGGCCGCGCTGCACGTCTTCGCGCTTTGTACCGCGCAACAAGATACCCACGTTGTCGCCAGCTTGACCTTGGTCCAGCAACTTGCGGAACATTTCCACGCCGGTACAAGTGGTCTTGACTGTGTCAACGATACCCACGATTTCGATTTCTTCGCCGACTTTGATGATGCCGCGCTCGATACGACCGGTCACCACAGTGCCGCGGCCAGAGATCGAGAACACGTCTTCCACTGGCATCAAGAAAGCACCGTCCACTGCGCGCTCAGGCGTAGGGATGTAGCTGTCCAAAGCAGCAGCCAATTTCAGGATAGCCTCTTCGCCCAATGGGCCTTTGTCGCCTTCGAGGGCCAGCTTGGCTGAACCCTGAATGATTGGGGTGTCGTCGCCTGGGAAGTCGTATTTTTCGAGAAGTTCGCGAACTTCCATTTCGACCAATTCCAACAACTCAGCATCGTCCACCATGTCGCACTTGTTCAAGAACACGATGATGTAAGGCACGCCCACCTGACGAGCCAACAAGATGTGCTCGCGAGTTTGTGGCATTGGGCCGTCAGCAGCCGAACACACCAAAATAGCGCCATCCATTTGAGCAGCGCCAGTGATCATGTTTTTCACATAGTCGGCGTGACCAGGACAGTCCACGTGCGCATAGTGACGTGTTTCAGTCTCGTACTCAACGTGAGCGGTGTTGATCGTGATACCGCGCGCTTTTTCTTCTGGAGCCGCGTCAATTTGGTCGTAAGCCTTAGCTTCGCCGCCAAACTTCAAAGACAGGATCGTGGTGATCGCAGCTGTCAAAGTTGTTTTGCCGTGGTCAACGTGACCAATGGTGCCCACGTTCACGTGCGGCTTGGTACGTTCAAATTTTCCTTTTGCCATTTCTTTTCTCCAAAGAGCAGTGCCCGTGTACAGGTTTTATGTCTGCACGATACTGCTGATTCGCCCCGCACGGGTGACAGGGCGGCGCATCGTCGCAGACAGGGGCCGCTTGACGCAGCCCCATGGGTTTTGTTTACTTAGCGCGTGAAGCAACAATGGCTTCAGCAACGTTGCGAGGGGCTTCAGCGTAGTGCTTGAATTCCATCGTGTAAGTTGCGCGGCCTTGTGACATCGAACGCAGTGTGGTTGAGTAGCCGAACATTTCAGACAATGGCACTTCAGCTTTAATCGCTTTACCGCCACCGACCATGTCGTCCATACCTTGCACCATACCGCGGCGTGAGGACAAGTCGCCCATCACGCTACCAGCGTAGTCTTCAGGCGTCTCAACTTCCACAGCCATCATTGGCTCCAGAATGACTGGCTGAGCTTTGCGGCAACCTTCTTTGAAGCCAAAGATCGCTGCCATCTTGAACGCCATTTCGTTCGAGTCCACGTCGTGGTACGAACCGAAGTGCAAAGTAACCTTGACGTCAACAACTGGATAACCAGCCAACACGCCTTGGCCCAACGCTTCGATCACGCCTTTTTCCACCGCAGGGATGTATTCGCGAGGAACCACACCACCCTTGATCGCGTCAACGAATTCAAAGCCTTTACCAGCCTCTTGTGGCTCAACCTTGAGCACCACGTGACCGTATTGACCTTTACCACCGGATTGACGAACGAATTTGCCTTCGGCCTCTTCGACAGTCTTGCGAATGGTTTCGCGGTAAGCCACTTGAGGCTTGCCCACGTTGGCTTCCACACCGAATTCACGCTTCATGCGGTCGACAATAATTTCCAAGTGCAATTCGCCTTGACCACCGATGATGGTCTGGCCAGATTCTTCGTCTGTTTGCACGCGGAAAGAAGGATCTTCTGCAGCCAAACGTGACAAAGCCATACCCATTTTTTCTTGGTCAGCTTTTGTCTTTGGCTCAACAGCTTGGCGAATCACGGAGTCGGGGAACACCATGCGCTCCAAGGTGATCACGGCTGCTGGATCGCACAAGGTTTCGCCCGTGGTCACATCTTTCAAACCCACGCAAGCAGCGATGTCGCCCGCACGGATTTCATCAACTTCTTCACGGTTGTTGGCGTGCATTTGCACGATACGACCGATACGCTCTTTCTTGCCGCGCACAGGGTTGTACACGGTATCGCCCTTTTTCAGAACGCCAGAGTAAACGCGCACGAAAGTCAACTGACCCACAAATGGATCGGTCATCAACTTGAATGCCAAGGCAGAGAATTTTTCGTTGTCATCGGCTTTACGAATGACTTCTTTTTCGTCTTCGTCAAAGCCCTTGATGGCTTTCACGTCCAACGGAGAAGGCATCAATTCAAGCACTGCATCCAACATGCGTTGAACGCCTTTGTTCTTGAACGCTGTACCGCACAACATGGGTTGAATTTCGCTGTTGATGGTACGCACGCGCAAGCCGTGTGTGATTTCTTCTTCAGTCAAGTCACCTTCTTCAAGGTACTTGTTCATCAACTCTTCCGATGCTTCAGCCGCAGCTTCAACCATCTTCTCGCGCCACTCTTTGGCCAATTCCACCAAGTTGGCTGGAATCTCTTCAAAAGTGAACTTCATACCTTGAGACGCCTCGTCCCAAATGATGGCTTTCATTTTGCGGAGGTCAACCACGCCGGTGAAGTTGTCTTCAGCGCCGATTGGGATCACGATTGGCACAGGATTGGCCTTCAAGCGCAACTTCATCTGGTCCACGACCTTGAAGAAGTTGGCACCTGTACGGTCCATCTTATTCACAAAGGCCAAACGTGGCACTTTGTACTTGTTAGCTTGACGCCACACAGTTTCAGACTGGGGTTGCACACCACCCACAGCACAGTAAACCATGCAAGCACCGTCGAGCACGCGCATGGAGCGCTCAACTTCAATCGTGAAGTCAACGTGGCCAGGGGTGTCAATGATGTTGATGCGGTGATCTGGGAAAGAGCCATCCATGCCCTTCCAGAAACAAGTGGTCGCAGCAGAAGTGATCGTGATACCACGCTCTTGCTCTTGCTCCATCCAGTCCATGGTGGCAGCGCCATCATGCACTTCACCAATCTTGTGGTTCACACCGGTGTAATAAAGAATACGCTCTGTCGTGGTGGTTTTACCAGCGTCAATGTGCGCTGAAATACCAATGTTGCGATAGCGCTCAATGGGGGTATTGCGAGCCATGTTTTACCTTTGAATTTAGAAGCGGAAGTGGCTGAACGCCTTGTTGGCTTCGGCCATGCGGTGAACTTCGTCACGCTTTTTCATAGCACCGCCACGACCTTCAGACGCTTCCAACAACTCGTTGGCCAAGCGCAAAGCCATGGATTTTTCACCGCGCTTGCGAGCGGCTTCCTTCAACCAACGCATGGACAAAGCCAGGCGACGGACTGGGCGAACTTCAACGGGCACTTGGTAGTTAGCACCACCCACGCGGCGGGATTTAACTTCCACCATGGGCTTGACGTTGTTGATGGCCACATTGAACAACTCGAGCGGATCTTTGCCCGATTTTTGTTCGATTTGCTCCAAGGCACCGTAAATGATGCGCTCGGCAACAGCTTTCTTGCCGCCTTCCATGATCACGTTCATGAATTTAGACAGCTCGACATTGCCGTACTTTGGATCCGGCAGGATTTCACGTTTAGGGACTTCGCGACGACGTGGCATATTTCACCTCTTATTTGCTTCAGTTGGCATCTTCTTCAGACACCGCAAAAACCATTTTGGTTTTCACTTACTCGACCCACAGCGGGTCACTACGCTGATTCACCGCGCCACGCGGGAAACAGCACCTGTTTGATCAAAAGATCTGTGCTTACTTAGCCTTTGGCTTTTTAGCGCCGTACTTAGAACGCGATTGCTTACGGTCTTTAACACCTTGCAAATCGAGCGAACCGCGCACGATGTGGTAACGCACACCTGGCAAGTCTTTGACACGACCGCCGCGCACGAGCACAACGCTATGTTCTTGCAAGTTGTGGCCCTCACCGCCGATGTACGAAATGACTTCGAAACCGTTGGTCAAGCGAACTTTGGCAACTTTACGCAGCGCAGAGTTAGGCTTCTTAGGCGTCGTGGTGTACACACGGGTGCACACGCCACGGCGTTGTGGAGAGTTTTGCATCGCAGGGCTTTTGGACTTGATCGTTTCGACCTCGCGCCCCTGACGCACCAATTGATTGATGGTTGGCATTGTTTGTAACGTCCCTAAACGTTGAAATAAAAAGAAAACGTGAATCCCTTCGGAATTTCCGAAAAGCCTTCTAGTGTACCAGCATCGAAGGCATCAGGCAAATTTAGCCCGAAATGCCTCAAGTAGTGGCTATTTCACCCACAAACGCACGGAATCCCATGCGCGACCAACAAAGCCCGCTTGCTCGACGGTGTCCAGCACCAACAAAGGAACATCCACCAGCGGTTTCTGGTCTAACGTCACCTTCAAAGCGCCCACCACCTGTCCACGGTTGAGCGGCGCAACCAAGGGATCAGGGCGAGCCACTTGGGTTTGGATGCGGCCAGCAGCGCCAGCTGGCACCGCCACCACGATGGGCGTGAAACGGCCCAATTTGACCTGGCTGCCACGCCCCTTCCACACGTTGGGTGTAACCACCGCTTGGTTAGCATCAAAAAGCTTAATGGCATCAAACGCCGTGTAGCCCCAATTCAACAGCTTTTGCGATTCAGTAGCGCGCGCGTTCTCGCTAGAAGCTCCCAACACAATCGACAGCAATCGGCGCTGGCCCACACCCGGCGCCTCACGCTTGGCAGTGGCGATCAAGCAAAAACCTGCGGCATCGGTGTGACCTGTTTTCAGGCCGTCCACGCTGGGGTCACGGAACAACAACAAGTTGCGGTTGCTTTCATTGGCTGCAGGCGTACCGGGATAGCGGTATTTTTTGATGGCGTAGTAGCCCACGTAATCGGGAAAGTCTTGCATCAAGCGACCGGCCAAGATGCTCAGATCGCGCGCCGTGGTGGTATGGCCTGGCTCGGTCAAACCTTCTGGATTCTTGTAGCCCGTGGACTTCATGCCCAGCACCTTGGCCTGGGCATTCATCATTTGCACAAAGTGCTCTGCCGTGCCGCCCACACCTTCAGCCAAGGCCATGGTGGCATCGTTGCCCGACTGAACAATCATGCCTTTGATGAGGTCTTCCACTGGCACCTTCATCTTGGGGTCGATGAACATGCGTGAGCCTGGCATCTTCCATGCGCGCTCGCTCACGCCAAAGGTTTGTTGCAGGCTGATTTTTTTAGCCTTGAGTGCATCAAACACGATGTAAGCCGTCATCAACTTGGTCAACGACGCTTGCTCAATCGGCTTGTCGGCATCCAACTCCGCCAAGGTTTGCTGCGCTGTCAAATCCACCAACAAATACGCACGCGCAGCGATTTCGGGCGGCTGTGGCAGTTGGGCCTGCGCTTGAAAGACGCAAGTCAAACCCATCAAAAAACCAATGAAAGTGGTGCTCAGAAGTCGTGTCATGGCTGTCTTCTAAAAATAAGTCAAAGAATTGGGCGCGCTCCAAAGGGAAACGCCCGTCAACACTGACAAGGCTTAGCCCTGCAAATGGCGCACCACTAAATTCTTGAGAAGCGGTAATTGTCCATGAAAGAAATGACCGCCACCCGGCACCACCGTCACGGGCAGGCTTTGTGGGCGCGCCCAGTCCATCACCGAAGCCAGCGACACCGTATCGTCTTGTTCGCCATGCACGACCAGCGTTTTGTCATGCAATGCAGGCGCTACAGGCGCCACTGTGAACCGCTGCGCGGCCGTGCCAACAAACACCACCTTCTCAATCTCACGGTGCGTGTGCAGCTCGGCCAAAGCATGGCTGGCCACAAAAGAACCAAACGAGAAGCCCGCAATGGCCAACGGTCCGACCGGTGCCACTTGCTCAACCACGCGCAAAAAGTCACGCGCTTCGCCCGCGCCAGCATCATGCCCCCCCCCGGAGGCGCCCACACCACGGAAGTTAAAACGCACCACCGTCCAACCGCACTGCACAAAGGAACGCGCCAAGGTTTGCACCACTTTGTTATCCATCGTGCCGCCAAACAGAGGGTGCGGATGCGCCACGATGGCCACACCGCGCGACACGCCCTCGAGCTCGTCACGCAAAGCTTCGATGACGCCCGCTTCGCCTTGCAGTGTGATTTTTTGAGTTTGCGAATTCATGCTTCAGCGCCCCACGTTGGCGGGCACCACCAAACGCTCGACCACTTGGCCGTTTTTCAAGTGGCTTTCCACAATCTCGTTCACATCGCTCTTATCCATCACCGTGTACCAAACGCCTTCGGGATACACCACCGCCACGGGGCCGCCTGCGCAGCGGTCTAAGCAGCCCGCCTTGTTCACCCGCACGCCGCCCGCGCCTGCGAGGCCTGCCGCTTTGACTTGGGCTTTGCAATGGTCAAACGCTTCTTGTGCGCCATGGTTGGCGCAGCAATCTTGGCCGTTCTCGCGCTGATTCAGGCAGAAAAAAATGTGATGTTTGTAGTACGAGTTTTGAGTCATGACGAGATTTTAGTTTTGTGTGCTGCGCTCACGTGACAAACGCCCCAGCGCCAGCATCAACACGGCATAGGGCCACAGCCAGCCCAACCATTGCACCAGGCCATGAAAGCGAATGAAACGGCCCTGCTCCCAAGTCTGCAAGGTCTGCGCGAAATAGGCACTCTCTGGGGATTGGTTCAAGACACTTTGTTGCACCAACACCGCGAGCAACAAAAACGCCCAAGCAGTGCGGGCCGACAGCGGCAGAAACAACAAAGCCACCACACAGCCAAAAACCAAGCCCAGCACCACAGGCAAACCCAACCAAGTCCACGCGTGCGCGGGGCCGTAACTGAGTGCGGCTGACAAGGCACTCACGCCCAACGCCATACCCAATACCACCAACACATACACAAAGCGCTGCCCCGCTTGGCGAATCACACCAAAACCCAACAAGCACGGCACCAACAAACCCAGCATCACACACAACAGCTCGGCGCCTGGCAGCAAAGGCTCAAGCTCAAAGGCACGCAGCGGAATCCAATCTTCAAATGGCGTGGCTTCAAAGGCGCTGGTCAACGCGTCTTCCACACGCTCCCACACCTGCCCCAAACCCAAGGGCACGGCCACAGGAAACAACAAAGCGGCAGGCCACACCGCCATCAACACCAATGCCATGTAGGCGTCACGCACAAACCAACGTTCGCGGAATTGGCTCCAACGGCGCAGCAGTCCTAAATGCTCGAGCGAATTGGCCAACACCGCACCCATGAAGGCGCCTAAGGTGTTGAGCAAAAAATCTGGCAACGATGGCACGCGCGCTGGCAAGTAGCTTTGTAGGCCTTCCATCGTGAGCGACAGCACCGCAGCCGCCAACGTGGAGAGCAACACCTCGCGGGTTTGCCAGCCCATGCGCATGGCGCTCAAAGTTAAGAAGAAGCCCAGCGGGGCGTAGCCCAAGACGTTGGCCACCACATCAAACCCCAACCAATACTTGGGCCAAGGTGCGGTGAGAAACGACCACGTCCAAATGCCTTGGTCACGCCAATGGTCAAACGGGTACAGGCTGGCGTAGACGATCAACGCCACGCAAATTTGCGACAGGGGCCAAGCGGACGTTTTACGCATGGGCCAGCGCGTGTTTTAGAAAGGTTTGACGACCACCAAGATCACGGCAATGGTCAGCAAGACCACCGGAATCTCGTTGAACCAGCGATACCAAACGTGGCCACGCGTGTTGGTGCGCGCTTCGAACTTGCGCAACAAGCGGCCGCAGCCGTGGTGGTAGCCCAATGCCAGCAACACGATGGTGAGCTTGGCATGCATCCAACCATTGCCCACACCGACCAAGCCAATGCCGTAATACAGCCACAGCACCAAGCCTAAGGCCACCGCAGGCACCATCAACAAAGTGGTGAAGCGCATCAGCTTGCGTGCCATCAGCAGCAAGCGCGCCTCTTCAGCCTCAGAGCCCTCGGGAACCGCGGCCAAGTTCACAAAAATGCGCGGCAGGTAAAACAAGCCCGCAAACCAGCTGACCACAAAGATGATGTGAAAAGATTTGATAAAAAGCATGTTTCCAGTTTAGCCGCGCTTGATAAAACCAAGCGTTAACACAGGCTGCTATGGCGCTTTGTGTACATGTGATGGTTACAAACAGGCACAATTTCACCCATGCAACACCCATTCGCCTCTTTCCCAGCCAACCGCCCTCGCCGTTTGCGCCGTGACGATTTCACCCGCCGCTTGGTGCGCGAACACGCCTTGAGCGTGAACGACCTGATTTACCCCGTCTTCGTGCTCGAAGGTGAAAACCGCCGTGAAGCCGTGGGCTCTATGCCCGGCGTCGAGCGTTTGAGCTTGGACTTGCTGCTGCCCGTGGCCGAACAATGCGTGAAGCTGGGCATCCCTGTGATGGCGCTGTTCCCCGTCATCAGCGCACACCTCAAAACACCCGATGGCGTTGAGGCCACCAACCCTGAAGGCCTCGTGCCCCATGTGGTGCGCGAGCTGAAAAAGAATTTCCCAGAGCTGGGCGTGATGACCGACGTGGCGCTCGACCCCTTCACCAGCCATGGCCAAGACGGCTTGCTGGACGACACCGGCTACATCCTCAACGACATCACCACCGAGATGCTGGTCAAACAAGCCATGACCCAAGCCGATGCAGGCGTAGACATCGTGGCGCCCAGCGACATGATGGACGGCAGGATTGGCGCGATTCGTCAAGCACTTGAAGCTCGCGGCCACATTCACACCCGCATCATGGCTTACAGCGCCAAATACGCCAGCGCGTTTTACGGCCCGTTCCGCGATGCCGTGGGTTCAGCCTCTAACTTGGGCAAGGCCGACAAAAAGGTCTACCAAATGGACCCCGGCAACACCGACGAAGCCCTGCGCGAAGTGGCGCTGGACATCGCCGAAGGCGCGGACATGGTGATGGTCAAACCCGGCATGCCCTACCTCGATGTGGTGCGTCGTGTGAAAGACGAATTCAAAGTGCCGACCTTCGCCTACCAAGTGAGTGGCGAATACGCCATGCTCAAAGCCGCCGCACAAAACGGTTGGCTCGACCACGATGCGGTGATGATGGAAAGCTTGTTGGCCTTCAAGCGCGCAGGCGCAGATGGTGTGCTCACCTATTTCGCCATTGATGCCGCGAAAAAACTGCACGGGTTGTCTTGATGCACTTGCCTGAAGTTCGCTGGTCGCACATTGCCATCGCGGTGATTTCGGGCATTTTGTTTAGCCTGTCATTTAGGCTGAACCAGTTTTTTGACGCACAGTTTGTTTACTCGGCTGGCATCAGTTTGTTGTTTCTGCCAGCAGGCGTGAAGCTCTTGGCAGTGCTGGTGGGGCGCTTGCCTGCCATCGTAGGGCTCTTGGTGGTTGGCATTTATCTAGGTGCAGGAATTTGGCCTGACAAACCCATGTCTTCCGTCGTTTATTTTGCCGTGGTGAGCCTGATGACCTACCCCATTGCCGCCTTTGGGTTGATGCGTTTACTTCACATTCAAGACGACCTAAGCAACCTGCGCTACCACCACATCGTGTGGCTGTCACTCGCGGCCAGCGTGCTCAACGGCGTGGTGCACAACCTGCTGTACCTCACCCAAGACGTGACCGCCAGCGAAGAGCTGTGGCGCAAAAGCGCAGCCATGGCGTTGGGTGATTTCATGGGCTGCTTTGTGGTGGTGGCCTTGTTTCACACCACCATGAGCCTGCTGCGCAGCGCACGCAGCCACACACCAACGAACTGAACTTAGCCCACGTGCTTGGCAAAAAACGCCAAGGTTCGCGACAGCGCCAGTTTGGCTGAGGCCTCTTGGTACGCGCCCCGATGGTCACAGTTAAACCCGTGGTTGGCCGGATACAAATGCAAAGCCACCTCGGGGTGGGCATGCTTGAACTTCTCCACCGTGTCTAGCGGAATCCAATGGTCTTCTTCGGCGTAGTGCGCCAAGACGGGGCAGTTGGGATGACGCGCAATTTCTTCGTCTGTGGTGGAGCCGCCGCCGTAATAAGGCACAGCAGCGCTCAGGCCCTTCACCAAAGCGGCCGCGCGCCATGACAACAAACCGCCCCAGCAATAACCCACGATGCCCACTTTGCCGCCGCTGGTCTTGGCTGCGTAATCCACCGCCGCTTGAATGTCAGCCATGACACCGGGCGCTGGCAAAGCTTCAATCGCCGCCTTCAGTGCCATGCCAGCTTGCATGTCGTCAGGCGTGTAGCCCAACTCCACACCATGCTTGGCACGGTGGAAGGTGGCAGGCGCAACTGCCAAATAGCCTTGAGCTGCATAACCATCCGCCACTTCCCGGATGTGCGCGTTGACACCAAAAACCTCTTGCACCACCACGATGGCGCCTTTGGGCGCACCTTTGGGTTGAGCCACATAAGCAGGAAATTCAAAACCATCTGCGGCGTGAAGTCGAACGGTCATAGCAAGCACCTCTTAAGTTTTTCAAAAGTCAGTATCAAACAGGTTACTCGTTTTTCAAACACTTCGATGTATCGTGCCGCTCATCCGTTCGTCAAACACGCACACAGGAGACAGACATGAAACCCGTCCTCTTAATCACTGGCGCCAGCCGCGGCATTGGCGCCGCCACCGCCGTTTTGGCTGCGCAACAGGGCTGGGCAGTGGCCGTGAATTACGCCACTAACGCTGCGGCTGCCGAACGCGTGGTGAAACAGATTCAAGACGCAGGCGGCAGCGCCATCGCGGTGCAGGGCGATGTGGGCGACGAAGCGCAAATTTTGCGCATGTTTGCCGAAGTCGATGCCAAGCTGGGTCGCATCTCAGGCCTCGTCAACAACGCGGGCGTGGTGGATGTGACCGCCAAAGTGCAAGACCAAAGCTGGGCGCGGTGGGAACGCATGATGCGCATCAACGTGTTGGGCTCGTTCGCCTGCGCACGCGAAGCTGTCAAACGCATGAGCACGGCACACGGTGGCTCGGGCGGCAGCATCGTCAACGTGTCAAGCGCTGCCGCACGCTTGGGCGCGCCCGGCCAATACGTGGACTACGCCGCGGCCAAAAGCGCCATTGACGCTTTCACCATCGGACTCGCCAAAGAAGTGGCGACAGAGGGCATTCGCGTCAATGCGGTGCGCCCCGGCCTGATTGACACCGACATCCACGCCTCGGGCGGCTTGCCCAACCGCGTGCGCGACTTGGCGCACTTGGTGCCCATGCAGCGCGGTGGCACGTCTGAGGAAGTGGCGCAAGCCATTGTGTGGCTGCTCAGCGATGCGGCGAGTTACACCACCATGAGCTTGATGGAAATTTCGGGTGGGCGTTAATCCGCTAACCCGCTTTGACCTTGGGTGAGTGCCTTCACGCGCAAGGTTTATGCAGCGAAGCCTCCGGCCAAAGCCTTGCGCAAATAATCCACAAACGCCGTCACCGCTCTCGGCACATGGGGTGAATACGGGCGAATGGCATAGAGCTGCTCAGCAAACGCGCCCACGGGTTGCCAGTCTGGCAACACCTGTACGAGCTTGCCTTGCAGCAAAGCGGCTTGCGCGCTGAAGTCGGGCAGCAACGCAATGCCAAGCCCCGTCAACGCAGCCTCCCTCAAAGCTTCGCTGTTATTCGCAGCCAGCTGCCCCGTCACCGGTACGGTGATGCGTTCGTCATTCACTTTGTCTTTTGCTTTGGACTTCACACGCGCCAGCGTCCACGTGGGCGTGTCTTGCGCGCGCAAGTAATGCAGGCAGTTGTGCGCTTGTAAATCCGCTGGGGTTTGAGGTGTGCCCGCACGGCGCAAATACGTTTTGCTAGCCACCAACACTGAATGCGTGCTGCACAAGGTCCACGCCACGTGGGTATCCGGCGGACGAGCGGTATGGCGAATGGCCAAGTCAAACCCCTCAGTGGCCAAACTGCTAAGCCGGTCAGACATGTCTAGCTCGATGCGCACCTCTGGATATTCGCGTAAAAAGTCTGCCAAACGCGGCGCCAATTGCTGACGCGCAAAGGCAACGGGCGCGGTCACGCGCAACAGGCCGCTGGGCACACCCGCCAAGTCGCGCACTTGGGCAAAGCTGTGTTCGATTTGTTCAAACGAGGCTCGCGTGTCGTCCACCAATCGCTGTCCGGCTTCCGTCAAACGCACGCTGCGGGTGGTGCGCTGTACCAACGGCACGCGCGCAGCGCGTTCGAGTTCAGCAATGCGCTGGCTCATGGCGGCCTTACTCACGCCTAGGCGTGCAGCCGCAGCGGTGTAGCTGCCTTGTTGCGCCAACACACTCAGCCAATGCAGGTGGTGCCAGAGTTCACTGATTTTTTGATCATTCATAGCTTGATTGTTCACTATTTTGAACAATCAATTCAAGGTTTGATGCTTGTTTCATGCAACAGCCCTGCCTACACTGCGTCATCTTTCCTCAACACCGAGACACCCTATGACACAAGCCCACATCGCGCATTACATCAACGGCGCCGTTGCCAACGGCAGCAGCACTCGCACCCAACCCGTGTACAACCCAGCCACAGGCGCCGTCACAGGCAACGTGAGGTTGGCCAATGTGGCCGATGTCAACGCCGCAGTGGCAGCCGCCCAAAAAGCCTTCCCTGCCTGGGCCGACACGCCGCCCCTGCGCCGTGCCCGCGTGATGTTCAAGTTCTTAGAGTTACTCAATGCCAACAAAGACAAGCTGGCTCACATGATCACCGCCGAGCACGGCAAAGTGTTCACCGACGCCCAAGGCGAAGTCAGCCGCGGCATCGACATCGTCGAGTTCGCCACCGGCATCCCTCAATTGCTCAAAGGCGATTTCACCGAGCAAGTCTCCACCGGCATCGACAACTGGACCATGCGCCAACCCCTCGGCGTGGTGGCGGGCGTGACGCCCTTCAACTTCCCCGTCATGGTGCCCGCTTGGATGTTCCCTGTGGCCATCGCCGCTGGCAACACCTTTGTGTTGAAGCCCAGCCCGATTGACCCATCGCCTTCGTTGTTCATCGCTGAGTTGCTCAAACAAGCAGGCTTGCCCGATGGCGTGTTCAACGTGGTGCAAGGCGACAAAGAAGCGGTCGACGCCTTGCTGGTTCATCCCGATGTGAAAGCCGTGAGTTTTGTGGGCTCCACGCCCATTGCCAACTACATCTACGAAACAGGCGCACACCACGGCAAGCGCGTGCAGGCCTTGGGCGGCGCAAAGAACCACATGGTGGTCATGCCCGATGCCGACATCGACCAAGCGGTAGACGCCTTGATTGGTGCAGCCTACGGCTCAGCCGGTGAGCGCTGCATGGCCATCAGCGTGGCCGTGTTGGTCGGCGATGTGGCAGACCGTTTGATGCCAAAACTCATTGAACGCACCAAAGCTTTGAAAGTGCTCAACGGCGAAAACCTCGCCGCCGAAATGGGCCCCATCGTGACCGACATCGCGCACAAACGCGTCACCGGCTACATCGAGCAAGGCGTGAAAGAAGGCGCACGCTTGTTGGTCGACGGTCGCAACTTTGACGGCGCTGCTGCTGGCGATGGTTGCAAAAATGGTTTCTGGATGGGCGGCACCTTGTTTGACAACGTCACGCCAGACATGCGCATCTACAAAGAAGAAATCTTTGGCCCAGTGCTCAGCTGCATGCGCGTGGCCGACTTGGCCCAAGCTGTGGATTTGATCAACGCCCATGAGTTTGGCAACGGCGTAAGCTGCTTCACCCGCGACGGCAACGTGGCCCGCGAATTCGCACGCCACATCCAAGTCGGCATGGTCGGCATCAACGTGCCAATCCCCGTGCCCATGGCGTGGCACGGTTTTGGCGGCTGGAAGAAGAGCTTGTTTGGCGACATGCACGCCTACGGTGAAGAAGGTGTGCGTTTCTACACGAAGCAAAAGAGCGTCATGCAACGTTGGCCTGAGAGCATTGGCAAAGGTGCTGAGTTCGTGATGCCTACATCGAAGTAACTTTGTTGCTCTTTGGGGAATGGCGCTGTTGCCAGAGAAGGGGCGGACTGTGCGGTGTGTTGCAGCGACATTCGGATGCGCAGCAGACGAGGAGCAAAACGCACTGCCCAGCTCGCCCCTTCTCTGACAACTACAACAACAAACGCACACAAGCAAGCTACCATCCGTGCACACAACAACAAAGAGTTGAGACATCTGCATGAGTGATTCCCAGTTTGACTACATCATCGTCGGCGCCGGCACCGCAGGCTGCTTGCTCGCCAACCGCCTGAGCGCCAACGCCAGCAAACGCGTCCTGCTCATCGAAGCAGGCCGCAAAGACGATTACCACTGGATTCACATCCCTGTCGGCTACCTGCATTGCATTGGTAACCCCCGCACCGATTGGCTGTACAACACAGCCCCCGATGAAGGCCTGAATGGCCGTAGCCTGCGTTACCCACGCGGCAAAGTGTTGGGTGGGTGCTCAAGCATCAACGGCATGATTTACATGCGTGGCCAAGCGCGCGACTACGACCAATGGGCCGACATCACGGGTGACGCTCGCTGGCGCTGGGACAACGCCCTTCCCTATTTCAAACTCCACGAAGACCACCACGCAGGTGCAAATGCCTCGCACGGTGCCAAAGGCCACAAGAGCGAAGTGCTGCTGGCAGACAACACCGTGTACGGCGAAACCTTGCGCCATCACATTGCAGGCGGCGAATGGCGGGTGGAGAAACAACGCTTGCGTTGGGACGTGCTCGACGCCTTTGCACAAGCCGCTGTGGAGGCAGGCATTCCTGCCACCGACGACTTCAACCGTGGCAGCAATGAAGGCGTGGGTTACTTTGAGGTGAACCAAAAAAGCGGCTGGCGCTGGAACACAGCCAAGGCCTTCATTCGCCCCACATGCTACGCACGTCCTAACTTTGAACTGTGGTCATCTGCCCAAGTGTCAAGGCTGGTCATGAGCACCGATGCTGATGGCACACAACATTGCACCGGTGTTGACGTGTGGACAGGACAAGACTACGTGACTGTCACTGCCAAGCAGTCTGTTGTCTTGAGCGCAGGCGCTATTGGCACACCACAAATTTTGCAGCTCTCGGGCTTAGGCCCCGCCAACTTGCTGAAAGAACACGGCATTGAACCCGTCATCGACCTGCCTGGCGTGGGCGCCAATTTGCAAGACCATTTGCAAATCCGCTCCGTTTTCAAAGTGCAAGGTGTCGACACCCTAAACACCTTGGCCAGCAGTTGGTGGGGCAAAGCCAAAATTGGTTTGGAATACGCCTTTAAACGCAGCGGCCCCATGAGCATGGCCCCGTCGCAGCTCGGCGCATTCACACGCAGCAGCCCAGACCAACCCTACCCCAACATCGAATACCACGTGCAACCGCTCAGCTTGGATGCATTTGGCGAACCGCTGCACAGCTTCAACGCGTTCACCGCCAGCGTGTGCAACTTGAACCCCACCAGCCGCGGCACCGTCAACATCACCAGCGCTAGCTTTGCCGATGCGCCCAAGATTGCACCCAACTATCTGAGCACCGAAGCCGACCGCAAAGTAGCGGCCGATTCCCTGCGCGTGACACGCCGCATCGCTGCCCAACCGGCCCTCGCGAAATACAAGCCAGAGGAGTACAAGCCCGGCGTGCAATACCAAACTGACGAAGACTTGGCACGTTTGGCTGGCGACATTGCTACGACCATCTTCCACCCAGTGGGCACTGCGCGCATGGGTCGCGTCGATGATCCACTGGCCGTGGTGGACCCCGAGTTGCGCGTGCGCGATGGGCGCGGCGGTGTGGTGCGCGGCTTGCGTGTGGTCGACGCGAGCGTGATGCCCACCATCACCAGCGGCAACACCAACAGCCCCACCTTGATGATGGCTGAAAAGGCCGCGCAATGGCTGGCGCACGAGGCCGAACAAGCCTGATCCTCATACGCCTCGGGTTAGCCCGCAAGGGAAAATCCTAGGCAAAACAAGACCAAGTGGCGCTTACAGTTACTGCACTCGAAACGGCGTAAGCGCTGTATCACGAGGGTCTGAGGAGACAAACACAACAGACGCTTCCTAAGGGGCGTCACTCTGAAAAGGCACCGGTCACCCCGGTGCCTTTTGCTTTTTTCAGGCTTGGTATTTCAGACCACAATCCCTGCATGGAACTTTTCTTTACCACCTTCGCCTCCGCTTTGGCTGGCTTTGTGGACTCGATCGTGGGCGGCGGCGGTCTCATCTTGCTGCCGGCCTTGTTTGCTGTTTACCCCAACACCGCACCCGCCACGCTGTTTGGCACCAACAAAAGCGCCTCGGTCTGGGGCACGGCCTTTGCCACTTGGCAGTACAGCCGCCGCGTGCAGGTGCGTTGGTTGGCATTGCTGCCTGCCGCAGGTGTCACCATGTTGGCGGCGTTTTTAGGCGCTTGGTTGGTCACGCTGGTCTCGGCTGAATTTTTGCGGGGCTTGCTGCCCGTCGTCTTGTTGGTCGTGCTCATCTACACCTTGATGCGCAAAGACATGGGGCGTCACCATGCACCTCGCTTTCATGGCAAAGCCGAGTTGCTGGCCACCTCCACCATCGGTTTGACGATTGGGTTTTACGACGGATTTTTTGGCCCTGGCACCGGCAGCTTCTTTGTGTTTTTGTTGGTGCGCTGGTTGGGCTATGACTTTTTGAATGCGTCTGTCGCCGCCAAACTCTTGAACTTCTCTAGCAACATCGCGGCCTTGGTGTTGTTCACCTACAAAGGTCATGTGTGGTGGCACATGGCACTGCCGTTGGCCATGGCCAATGTGGCCGGCAGTTTGTTGGGCACACGTATGGCGCTACAGCATGGCGCAGGCTTTGTGCGCGGCATGTTCATCGTGGTGGTGAGTGCGCTGATTTGCAAAACCAGCTATGACGCGTTCTTGCGCTAAACAGCCACAGCGCTAGGCAGCGCTTTTCACTGGACTAACGTGCGCCGCTGGCCACTGGCTTTTGAGCCACTGCAGGCGCAGCAGCGGAAGCAGGCTTGCCCGCAGCAGAGGCGGCTTTGGCTGCCGCAGATGCGGCTTTTGCCGCTGCGGAGGCCGCCATCACAGGCTCTTCCACAGCCAGTTCAGCTGCTTTCGGCGGCCAAGGCACGCTGGCCACTGGGCGTGACTTGCCAATCAGGCGTGTGGCTTGGCCCTTTTGCACTGCCTCAATGTCCTCTTGCGAGGGGTACTGACCCATGATGACAAAGTCAAACACACGGCGTGCAATCGGTGCAGCGTTTTGTGCGCCAAAGCCTGCGTTTTCCACCACCATGGCCAAAGCGACTTTGGGATCATCCGCAGGCGCAAATGCGACGAACAAAGCATGGTCACGCATGCGCTCATCAATGGTGGCTGCGTTGTATTTTTCGTTTTGCTTGACCGTGAACACCTGCGCGGTACCGGTCTTGCCTGCACTCACATACTGCGCGCCCACAAAGCTGGTGGCTGACGTGCCTTCGACGTTCACGCCAATCATGCCTTTTTTGATGACTTCCAAATTCTCGGGCAGCAAAGCAAGCTGGCCCACTGGCTCTTTGGCCACCAAGGTGGAAGATTTGGTTTCCACGTCCACCACTTCGCGCACCAAATGCGGCTTCATCTTCAAGCCGTTATTAGCCACCGTGCCCATCGCATGCGCAATTTGCAACATGGTGAAGTTGTTGTAACCCTGACCAATGCCCAAAGAAATGGTTTCGCCTGAATACCAACGTTGCTGCTCGGGCTTCTTATAAGTGTTGCGTTTCCACTCTGTCGATGGCAACACACCACGCGATTCGCCCAAGATGTCGATGCCCGTGATCTGACCGAAACCCAAGGGCTTCATTTGGTCGTGCATCAAATCCACACCCATGTCACGCGCCAGCGTGTAGTAGTAGGTATCGCACGACTCCACGATGGATTTGTACATGTCCACCGAACCATGGCCGCCTTCTTTGTCGTCGCGGAAACGGTGGTTACCAAACATGAAATAACCAGGGTCTGACACCAAAAACTTTTCAGACCGCTTGCCTGTTTGCAATGCCGCCAAAGCCATGAACGGTTTGTAAGTGGAGCCAGGTGGATAGGTGCCACGCAAGGCGCGATTCAACAAAGGCTTGTCAATCGACTCGTTCAATGCAGCCCAGTTTTCAGAATCAATGCCGTCCACAAACAAGTTGGGGTCAAACGTAGGTTTGCTGACAAACGCCAACACTTCGCCCGTCTTCGGGTCGAGTGCCACCAAGGCGCCACGACGTTTGCCGTACAGGTCTTCCACCAGCTTTTGCAGCTTGATGTCGATGGACAGCACCACGCTGTTGCCAGGCACCGCTTGGCTGCTGTTGAGGCGGCGCACTGCGCGTCCCCCGGCCGATGTTTCCATCTCCTGCACGCCGGTTGTGCCGTGTAATTGCGTTTCGTAACTTTGCTCAACGCCGAGCTTGCCGATGTAGTCGGTGCCACGGTAATTGCCCGCGTCGTCTGACTCTTCAATCTTGCCTTTTTCCGCTGGATTGATACGACCGATATAGCCAATCACATGGCTGGCCAGTTGGTTGTACGGGTAGTTGCGGAACAGACGCGCGCGAATTTCAACACCCGGAAAGCGGTAGCGCTGCGCGGCAAAGCGCGCCACTTCTTCATCGGTCAAGCGGTTGCGAATCGGGACCGACTCAAAGCTCTTCGATTCACCCAGTTGCTTTTTGAAGCGGCGTTTGTCGCGTGCCTGAATGTCAATCACGCTGGAGAGCTGCTCGATCACTTCTTCCAACGGCGCAATCACTTTGGAGGCCGTGATTTCTAAGGTGTAGGCCGAGTAGTTGGTGGCCAACACAATGCCGTTGCGATCCATGATGACGCCACGGTTGGGCACGATGGGGACGATGGCTGTGCGGTTGTTTTCCGCTTGTGCGTTGAGCTCGTCGTAGCGCACCACTTGCAAATAAAACAAGCGAATCGACAGGAAGCCAAACAAAATCAAAATCGCGCCCGTCACCACCACCATGCGCGACCTGAAGCGTCGCAGGTCGGACTCGATGTCGCGAATCACCCTCATAGCGGTCGGTTCAGGTCAGGGTTGGGTGCGCGGCGCTGAGGTGCTAACAAGAACACGCTGACCACAGGCCACAACAGGGCCTCTAGCAGCGGCGCCAAAAAGATGGTCCAGCCAGGAAACAAGGCACCCGACATCATGCGCACCATCAGCTCTAGGGCATGCGCCACGACAAAGATGGGCAACACTTGCATGGCCTGTGACGGCACAGTGAACCACAGCAAACGGCGGTGAATCAAGATGGCCATGAAGCCCAATGCGGTGTACGTCAAAGCATGCTGACCCAACAAGGCCGATTGATGCACATCTGTGGCCACACCAAAAAAGAAAGCCACGCCAATCCCCACCAAGCGCGATTGGTGCACACACCAAAACACCAACACCAAAGCCAAGAAATCAGGCATCCACGCGGCGTTGCCAACGAGGCTGATGTTCACCACCATGTTGGCAAACAAAGCCATCAACAGCGTGAACAAAATAAACATGGGGTTGGCTGGCAACAACAACTGTTGGCCACGAGGCATGATCATCGGCGACCTCCTCTTTGCGCAGCAACTGGCAATTGTTTTTCAATTTGCGGGCGGGGTGGCAATTGGTCGCTCAAAGGCTCCAACACCATCACATGGCGTGCGCCCTGCACGCGGCCCACAGGCTCGCACAAGATGCGCGCAAACGCGGTTTCAGCACGGCGCTCAACCTTGGTCACTTTGCCCACCAAAACACCGGCTGGGTAAATACCATCCACGCCACTGGTAGACAACATATCGCCCACCTCAATGTCAGCGTTGGTCGCCATGAAGCGCAGTTCCAACAAAGGTGCACCACCCGATTCGCCATAAGCCACACCGCGCGCACCCGTGCGGGTGTTGAGCACAGGAATGGAATGCTCGCGGTCGGTGACCAGGGTCACTTCACTGACCAGTGGCAACACATGCGTGACCTGCCCCAAAATGCCGTGCTCATCCATCACGGGTGAGCTGGCCTTGATGCCATTGAGCAAGCCTTTGTCGATGATGAGTTTGCGCGTGTAGGGGTCAGCGGCGTCGTACAGCACCTCGGCTGCAATGCCTTTGGTTTCCAAGCGTTTGCTCAGACTCAAGAGTTCGCGCAGTTGTTTGTTTTCCAGCGCCAGCTGTTCCACTTGGCCCGAGCGTCGGGCTTGCACCAACAGTTGTTGACGCGCGTCGCGCTCTGAGGCCTGCGCCACATCGCGGGCTTCGAAATAGTCAGACGAGTATTCGGCCAAAACCTGCGGGCGCATGGCCAACCACTGCACGGGATACAGCATCACAGACAACGTGGCACGCAAAGGCTGGGTCACACCAAACCGCACGTCAGCCACCATCAACAGCACCGACAAGGCGCTGAAGAAAAGTAACTTGGAGACGGCGGACGGGCCTTGCTTGAAGAAGGCCGGGGGGGAGCGGTCCAGGGTGCCCAGTGGCACTTAATTATTCGCTCGTGAAGATGGAGCCCAAACGCTCCATGCGCTCAAGGGCCAAACCGCAACCACGCACCACGCAGGTGAGGGGGTCTTCAGCCACCAACACTGGCAAGCCAGTCTCTTCGGCCAACAAGCGGTCCAAGTCACGCAACAACGCGCCACCGCCGGTGAGCATCATGCCGCGCTCGGCAATGTCTGCGCCCAACTCGGGTGGTGTTTGCTCCAACGCGTTTTTCACGGCGGAGACGATGTTGTTCAGTGGGTCGGTCAACGCTTCCAAGATTTCGTTCGACGAAATCGTGAATGAGCGTGGCACGCCTTCTGACAAGTTGCGGCCCTTGACTTCCATTTCCTTGACTTCAGAGCCAGGGAATGCGGAACCGATTTGTTTCTTGATGGCTTCAGCGGTTGGCTCGCCAATCAACATGCCGTAGTTACGACGGATGTAGTTGATGATGGCTTCGTCAAACTTGTCGCCACCCACGCGCACGCTGCCCTTGTAGACCATGCCGCCCAAAGAGATCACACCCACTTCGGTGGTACCGCCACCGATGTCGACCACCATGGAGCCAGAAGCCTCAGACACAGGCAAGCCTGCGCCGATAGCGGCTGCCATGGGTTCTTCAATCAGGTACACCTCTGAGGCGCCAGCGCCCAAAGCAGATTCGCGAATCGCGCGACGCTCGACTTGGGTAGAACCGCAAGGCACGCAAATGATGATGCGTGGGCTGGGCTTCAACACCGAGCGTGGGTGCACCATCTTGATGAACTGCTTGAGCATTTGCTCAGTCACGGTGAAGTCGGCAATCACGCCGTCTTTCATCGGACGAATGGCTTCGATGTTGCCGGGCACTTTGCCCAACATGGCCTTGGCTTCGTGGCCAACGGCTTGAATTGTCTTCTTGCCTTGGGGGCCGCCTTCGTGGCGAATCGACACAACGGAAGGCTCGTCCAACACGATGCCTTTGTCGCGCACATAAATCAGGGTGTTGGCGGTACCGAGGTCAATCGCCAAATCGGTGGAGAAATACCGACGAAAAGATCCAAACATGTCTGTCCTCAAAGCTTGCCCGCGGGCGCGGACACAAAGGCGAGATAATACCGCATCGCCCGTAAACCGCGGGTTTTTCCCTCATATATGTATGTCCCTGAATGACCAAGACATCAGCCGCATCGCCAACCTGGCCCGGCTAGAGCTGCAGCCTGACGAACAGGCCCGTATGCGCCACAAAATCAATGACTTTTTCGACATCGTCGAACAAATCCGCGCGGTGGACACCACCGGCGTGGTGCCCATGGCCCATCCTGTGGACGCCATGCAAGGCGCCCACATCGAACTGCGCCTGCGCCCCGACGTGGCCAGCGAACCCAACCAACGCGACCTGAACCAACAAAGCGCCCCCGCCGTGGAGCGTGGTTTGTTCTTGGTTCCCAAAGTGATTGAGTGAGGCCAACACCATGACCCAATCTGCTACCCAATTACATGACATGACCGTGGCCCAACTGGCCCAGGCCCTCCAAACCAAACAAGCCAGTGCCGTCGAAGTGGCCACGGCCTTTTTGGCCCGCGCGGGAGGCAACCCGCACAACGCGTTTTTGGACATCAACAGCGAAGTCACGCTGGCCCAAGCCCAAGCCAGCGACGCCCGCATTGCCGCTGGCACCGCAGGTGCATTGGAAGGCGTGCCGATTGCGCACAAAGACGTATTTGTGACCCGCGATTTCGCCACCACCGCTGGCTCCAAAATCTTGAGCGGCTACCGCTCGCCGTTTGACGCCACCGTGGTGCAAAAGCTAGGCACCTTTGCCGATGGCGCTGTGGGCGCGGGCATGGTGACTTTAGGCAAAGTCAACTGCGACGAGTTCGCCATGGGCTCTGCCAACGAAAACTCCGCCTATGGCGCCGTGACCAACCCGTGGGACACCTCGCGCGTTCCTGGCGGCTCATCCGGCGGCAGCGCTGCCGCTGTGGCCGCACGTTTGGCGCCCGCTGCCACGGGCACAGACACGGGCGGCTCGATTCGCCAACCCGCTAGCTTTTGCGGCATCACCGGCATCAAGCCGACCTATGGCCGCGCCTCACGCTACGGCATGATTGCCTACGCATCCAGCCTCGATCAAGCTGGCCCCATGGCCCGCACAGCCGAAGACTGCGCGTTATTGCTGTCAGCCATGTGCGGTGCCGACCTCGACCGCGACTCCACCTCGTTGGATGTACCTGCTGAAAAATTCTCTGCCAAGCTCGGCGATAGCCTGCAAGGCCTGCGCATTGGCATTCCCAAAGAGTTTTTTGGCGAAGGCCTTGCCGCTGATGTGCGCACTGCCATTGATGCAGCGCTCAAAACGCTCGAAGCTCAAGGCGCCAAGCTTGTGCCCATCACGCTGCCACGTACCGAGCTGGCCATTCCTGTGTACTACATCATCGCGCCCGCCGAAGCCAGCTCGAACCTGAGCCGCTTTGATGGCGTGAAGTTTGGCCATCGCGCGTCAGCGTACACCGACCTCGTAAGCATGTACAAAAAGACCCGTGCAGAAGGCTTTGGCGAAGAGGTCAAGCGCCGCATCATGACCGGCGCGTATGTGTTGAGCCACGGCTACTACGACGCGTACTACCTGCAAGCGCAAAAAATTCGCCGCATGATTGCGGACGATTTCCAACGCGCATTTGCTGAGTGCGATGTGATCGCCGGCCCCGTCGCCCCGACCGTCGCATGGAAGCTTGGTAACAACGCCAGCAACCCATTGGCTGATTACTTGGCTGACATCTTCACCCTACCTGCGTCACTCGCTGGTTTGCCCGGCATGAGCGTGCCGGTGGGCTTTGGCGAAGGCAAGATGCCCGTGGGCATGCAACTCATCGGTAACTATTTGCAAGAAGCACATTTGCTCAACGTGGCTCACCAGTACCAACTGAACACCGATTTCCATAACGCCAAGCCGGAGGGCGTTTAAATGACCGCACCTAAGTTAGTTCAAGGCTACGAAGTCGTCATCGGCTTTGAAACACACGCTCAGCTCTCCACCAAGAGCAAAATTTTCAGCCGTGCCTCAGTGGCGTTCGGCGCAGAGCCCAACACGCAAGCTTGCGCGGTGGACATGGCCCTGCCCGGCACTTTGCCCGTGATGAACATCGGCGCAGTCGAACGCGCCATTGAGTTTGGTTTGGGTGTCAATGCACACATTGCCGAGCGCAGCATCTTTGCGCGCAAAAACTACTTCTACCCCGACCTGCCCAAGGGCTACCAAATCAGCCAGTTTGAAATTCCGGTGGTGCAAGGTGGCGAGGTGTCGTTCTTCTTGGAAGTTGGCAAAGAGACCGTGCACAAAACCGTGCGCTTGGAGCGTGCCCACCTCGAAGAAGATGCAGGCAAATCGCTGCACGAAGACTTCATTGGTCAGAGCGGCATCGACTTGAACCGAGCTGGCACACCGCTGCTAGAAATCGTCACGCAACCCGACATGCGCAGCAGCGACGAAGCCGTGGCCTATGCCAAAGAGCTGCACAAAATCGTCACGTGGATTGGCATCTGCGACGGCAACATGCAAGAAGGCTCGTTCCGTTGCGATGCCAACGTGTCAGTGCGCAAGCCAGGCGCACCTTTGGGCACCCGCCGTGAAATCAAAAACTTGAACAGCTTCAAGTTCATGCAACAAGCCATCGACTACGAAGTGCGCTGGCAAATCGACCAAATCGAAGACGGCCATGACATCGAACAAGCCACCGTGTTGTTCGACCCAGACACTGGCGAAACCCGCGCCATGCGCACCAAAGAAGACGCCGCCGACTACCGCTACTTCCCCGACCCAGACCTGCCACCCTTGGTGATTGGTCGCGATTGGGTGGAGCGTGTGAGAAGCGAAATGGCCGAGCTGCCACGTGTCATGGCCGAGCGTTTTGTGCGCGACTACGCGCTGCCCGAATACGATGCGACGCAGCTGACCCAAAGCAAGGCCACAGCCGCCTACTTTGAAGCCACGGCGAAAGCCTGCGGTCAAGCCAAACTGGCCAGCAACTGGATCATGGGCGAAGTGTCACGCCGCTTGAACAGCGGCGAGGTGACGTTTGACAACATTCCCGTCAGCGCGGCGCAACTGGGCGCGTTGATCAGCCGCATCAGCGACAACACCATCAGCAACAGCGCTGCGCGCCAAGTGTTTGAAGGTCTGTGGAATAAAGAAGGCCCCTCCGGTAGCGAAGGCGATGTCGACGCCATCATCGAAGCCAAAGGCCTCAAACAAATCAACGACACGGGCGCGTTGGAAGCCATCATTGACGACGTACTGGCAGCCAACCCCAAAAACGTAGAAGAGTTCAAAGCAGGCAATGCCAAAGCCTTGAACGGTTTGGTCGGCCCCATCATGAAGGCCAGCAAAGGCAAAGCCAACCCCGCGCAAGTCAACGAGCTGTTGATGAAGAAACTGGGGTAAGCGATGCCCCACAGCGCGTTGGAAGACACACAAGGCCTGTTGACTGGCGCCTTGTTTGTCGCACTCGGCGTGTGCATGTTTCGCGAAGCGGCTTTGTTCACAGGCGGCACCACGGGCGTTGCATTTTTGGTGCACTACTTTGCAGGGTGGCCGTTAGGCGCCGTGTTGTTTGTGATCAACCTGCCGTTTTATGTGTTTGGCTGGCAAAAGCTCGGCCACACTTTCACCTTCAAAACATTTGCGGCGGTGGGTTTGCTGTCAGCCTACGTCGAGTTGCTGCCTCAGTGGATCGCGTTTTCACACCTTGATCCCGTCTTCGCCGCACTGATGGCGGGCTTGTTGGTGGGCACGGGTATTTTGATTTTGATTCGTCACGGCGCCAGCTTGGGCGGGGTGACGATCATGGCGGTGTATTTGCAAAAGACCCGTGGCTGGCGCGCTGGCCACGTGCAAATGGCCATCGATGCGTGCATCTTGATGACCGCCTTTGCGCTCACCGATGCGCACAAAGCCTTGCTGTCATTGCTCGGTGCATTTGCGTTGAATTTGGTGATTGCCGTCAACCACCGCGCCGACCGTTACTACGGCGCCTAAAGCTCACGGCTTAAACGCCGTAACGCTCGCGATACGCCTGAGTACGAGCCAAATGCTCACCCATGGTGTTGTCGGGTTGCTTGCCCAAATAGGCCAACAAGTCTTCCAGCTTGGCAATGGTGCACACGCTCATACCCAGTTGCTCACGCACGTATTGCACAGCGCTGTAGGGCACATCCTTGGTCGAGCCATCCGCTTGTTTTTCGGTGGCCATTTCTTGGCGGTCCAACGCAATCGCCACGGCGTGCGGTGTGGCACCTGCTGCTTTGATGAGGGCGATCGATTCACGTGCAGCCGTGCCCGCGCTCATCACATCGTCCACGATCAACACGCGGCCTTTGAGCGGTGCGCCCACCAAGCTGCCGCCTTCGCCATGGTCTTTGGCTTCTTTGCGGTTGTAGGCAAACGGCACGTTGCGTCCTAAGCGTGCCAACTCAATCGACACGGCTGCGCCCAAAGGAATGCCTTTGTAGGCGGGGCCAAAAATCATGTCGAACTCGATGCCGCTGTTGACAATGCATTGCGCATAAAAACTGGCCAGTTTGCCAAGCTTGGCACCATCGTCAAACAAACCGGCGTTGAAAAAGTAAGGGCTCATGCGGCCCGCCTTGGTTTTGAACTCCCCAAATTTCAACACGCCACAATCCAGCGAAAATTGCACAAATTCTTGCGCCAACGCATCGTTGGCAGACACACTCTGACTCATGGGGAAATTCCTTGTTCAAACTAACCAGCCTCAACCTCAACGGCATTCGTTCGGCCGCCCGCAAGGGCGTGGAAGCTTGGCTCGAAAAAGCCAGCCCTGATTGTATTTGCGTCCAAGAAATCAAAGCCCAGGCCCCCGATGTCGAAGGCAGCTTCGACACCTTGGCAGGTTTGAAAGGCCACTTTCACTATGCAGAGAAAAAAGGCTACTCGGGCGTGGGCGTGTACACCAAGCACGAGCCCAGCGACGTGATCATTGGGTTTGATGGCGGCGAATTCGATGCCGAAGGCCGCTACGTCGAGCTGCGTTTTGACACACCCACACAAAAGCTGTCGATCATCAGCAGCTACTTTCCCAGTGGCTCGTCTGGCCCTGAGCGCCAAGACGCCAAGTTTCGTTTCTTGGCCGCGATGTATCCGCACCTCAACGCCTTGAAACAAGAGCGCGAGTTTGTGCTGTGCGGCGACATCAACATCGCGCACAACGAAGCCGACTTGAAAAACTGGAAGGGCAACAAAAAGAACAGCGGTTTCTTGCCCGAAGAGCGCGCGTGGATGACACAACTCACCACCGAAGGCGGCGTGGTGGACGTGTATCGCCACCTGCAGCCCGACACCACCGACGCTTGCTACACCTGGTGGAGCAACCGCGGCCAAGCCTATGCCAACAACGTGGGTTGGCGTTTGGACTACCACTTGGCCACGCCAGCGATCGCAGCCAAGGCCCGCACCGAAGCGATCTACAAGGGCGAAAAATTTTCAGACCATGCGCCCATCACCATCGCGTATGAAGGTTTGATTTAAACCAACATCCCCTTGGTCTCGATGAACTTGACCACGTCTTGCAAACCATCCAAGGTACGCAAGTTGGTCATGACAAAAGGTTTCAAACCGCTCGCGTTGGTGCGCATGCGGATGGTGTCGGCTTCCATCACTGACAGGTCAGCGCCCACGTAAGGAGCGAGATCGGTTTTGTTGATGATGAACAAGTCGCTCTTGGTAATACCCGGTCCGCCTTTGCGTGGAATTTTTTCGCCAGCCGCCACGTCGATCACATAGATCGTCAAGTCACTCAGCTCGGGGCTGAAAGTGGCAGCCAAGTTGTCGCCACCACTCTCAATGAACACCACATCGGCATCGGGAAAGTCGACCAACATGCGGTCAATCGCTTCGAGGTTGATGGACGCATCTTCGCGAATGGCCGTGTGTGGGCAGCCGCCGGTTTCCACGCCCATGATGCGCTCTGCGGGCAATGCACCACTGATGGTGAGCAAGCGTTGATCTTCTTTGGTGTAAATGTCGTTGGTGATGGCAACGAGGTCGTATTTGTCGCGCATGGCTTTGCAGAGCATTTCCAGCAGGGTCGTTTTGCCAGAGCCCACAGGCCCGCCGATGCCCACGCGCAGAGGTGGTAATTTTTTGGTGCGATTGGCGATGGCGTGTAAGTGCTTCATGATCTGAACAGTCGTGAGTATTGGGTTTCGTGTTGGGCCGAAAGAATGGCCAGCATGGGAGAAAAAGCTTGGCGCGTGTCGTCGTTCACTTGCATGGCATGGCTGACGGCGGGGGCGATGTGTTGCGCGAGCTTCGTCAAGATACGTTGTCCTGAGTTTTGCCCGAGCGGCACCGACTTGATGGCGGCTTGCACCATGTTCTCAGCCCACCCAAAGGCATAGGCTTGCAAGCATTGCTCTAACGATGCGCCCGTGCGCGACAAAGCCAACGCAAACATCAGTGGGTAGGTGGGCACCCAGCGGTTACACATCGCAATGGTGTCTGCATCGATGGCGTCTTGGTTGCGCAGCCACTCCAACATGGAGCGGCCCATTTGTTCACTCTGCAAACGCAACTCAGCGCTCTCGCGGGTGGCATGCACCCACTGACTCAAGGCCTCTAGGCGTGCGTCATCGCGAGCTTGCCATGCCGTGATCATTTGACCGAGCACTGCCATGTCGCCACGTGATTGCGTGAGGTGGAGTTGATCAACCAACCAATCTGCCGCCGTGTGTTCGTCGTGCACCAGCCCGTGGTCGATGGCGGCTTCTAAACCTTCGGAGTACGAGAAGCCACCAATTGGCAAGGCGGGTGACGCAAGCCAGATGAGTTGCAACAGCGCAGGCGTCGCTGCGGGCAAGTTCGTGGCTTCAGTCATCGCTACCGATGCAACATCAGTGGTCATGTTTGCAATGAGGTCCATGCACATGGCCATGATCGTGCGAATGCCCATGCCCTTGCGCATGCCCGTGGCTGCTGTACGCACCACCTTCTGGTTCAAAGGCTTCATGCACGGTCACCACCGTCATGTGCATGGCGCGCAGCATATCGGCCAGCACGTGGTCGGGCTCAATTTTCAAATGGTCGGGTTGCAGCTCAATCGGCACATGGCGGTTGCCTAGGTGATACGCCGCACGCGTCAAATCAAAGGCCGAACCGTGCTCGGCACACGCGGTGATACGCAGCACTTCTTGTGGCGCCGCTTGCACGCGCACGAGCGAGCCGTCTTCGAGCACCAGCACATCACCGC
This sequence comes from Limnohabitans sp. TS-CS-82, assembly GCF_002943475.1. Lineage (NCBI taxonomy): Bacteria > Pseudomonadati > Pseudomonadota > Betaproteobacteria > Burkholderiales > Comamonadaceae > Limnohabitans > Limnohabitans sp. TS-CS-82. The sequence goes on from NZ_PTQX01000001.1 coordinate 612,512, forward strand.
CGCGCACCAAGGTGCCGCGTGGCAAAAATACGCCAATGGCGCGCTCTGTGGAATCGGTCGCATCAAAGCGGCTTTTTTGGCGTACGTCCCAGTCCAGCTCCACCGTGGCGGCGCGTTTGACCAGTGCAGCAGCCAAGCCTTGGCCGCTCGCGATTAATTTAGAACAGGTAAGCATCAGAGAAATTTAGAACAAGAAATAGCGTTGGGTCATGGGCAAGCTCACCGCGGGTTCGCAGGTGAGCAACTGTCCATCGGCGCGCACTGCATAGGTTTGTGCATCCACTTCCATGTGCGGCGCGTAGTCGTTGTGAATCATGTCACGTTTTCCAACGCTGCGAATGTTCTTCACGGCACTGAGTGTTTTGTGCAAACCAAATTTTTGCCCAATGCCTGCGGCCATGCCAGCTTGCGACACGAAGGTGAGCGAGCCACGGTGCAGTGCACCGCCATACGCGCCAAACATGGGGCGGTAGTGCACGGGCTGCGGGGTTGGGATGGACGCATTCGGGTCGCCCATCGCGGCCATGGCGATGAAGCCACCTTTCAAAATGATGCTGGGCTTGATGCCAAAGAACGCAGGCTTCCACACCACGAGATCGGCCCACTTGCCCACTTCCACGCTACCCACTTCGTGGCTGATGCCGTGTGCAATAGAAGGGTTGATGGTGTACTTGGCGATGTAGCGTTTGACGCGAAAGTTGTCGTGTCGGTCAGTGTCACCAGGCAACAAGCCGCGCTGCGCTTTCATCTTGTGTGCGGTTTGCCAAGTGCGAATAATCACTTCCCCCACACGCCCCATGGCTTGGCTGTCGCTGCTCATCATGCTGATGGCGCCTAGGTCGTGCAAGATGTCTTCGGCGGCAATGGTCTCGCGGCGAATGCGGCTTTCGGCAAAGGCCAAGTCTTCGGCGATGGCGGGGTCAAGGTGGTGGCACACCATCAGCATGTCCACATGCTCGTCGAGTGTGTTCACCGTGTACGGGCGCGTGGGGTTGGTGGAGCTGGGCAACACATTGGCCTCGCCCACTACTTTCAAAATATCGGGCGCGTGCCCACCACCCGCACCTTCTGTGTGGAAGGTGTGAATGGTGCGGCCTTTGAACGCGGCCACCGTGTCTTCCACAAAGCCACTCTCATTGAGCGTGTCGGTGTGGATGGCCACTTGTGTGTCGGTGGCTTCGGCCACGTTCAAACAGTTGTCAATCGCGGCGGGCGTGGTGCCCCAATCTTCGTGCAGCTTCAAACCAATCGCACCTGCATTGATTTGCTCGTGCAGCGAATCGGGCAACGCGGCATTGCCTTTGCCCAAGAAACCGAGGTTCATCGGGAAAGCATCGGCCGCTTGCAACATGCGTTCGATGTTCCAAGCGCCGGGTGTGCAGGTGGTGGCAAACGTGCCCGTGGCGGGGCCTGTGCCGCCGCCTAGCATGGTGGTCACACCGCTCGTCAAGGCTTCTTCAATTTGCTGGGGCGCGATGAAGTGAATGTGCGTGTCCACACCACCTGCGGTGACGATGTTGCCTTCGCAGCTGATGACCTCGGTGCCAGGGCCAATGACGATGTCCACACCCGGTTGTGTGTCGGGGTTGCCCGCTTTGCCAATGGCCACGATGCGGCCACCTTTCAAACCAATGTCGGCTTTGACAATGCCCCAGTGGTCGATGATGAGAGCGTTGGTCATCACGGTGTCTACCGCACCGCCCGCTTGCGGACCAGTGCCTACACCGTCGCGCGTGCGCTGCGATTGCGCCATGCCATCGCGGATGGTTTTGCCGCCGCCGAACTTCACTTCTTCGCCGTAACCACCGGCTTTGAGTGTGAAGTCATGTTCGACTTCAATGACCAAGTTGGTGTCTGCCAAGCGCAGGCGGTCGCCCACGGTGGGGCCAAACATTTCTGCGTAGGCGCGTTTGCCGATGGTTGCCATCAGATGTTTCCTTTGTTTGGCACGTCCACCGCACCATTCACTAAGCCACGAAAACCAAACACTTGGCGATCGCCGCTCAGGTCCACCAACTCGACCGTGCGTTGCTGGCCCGGCTCAAAACGCACCGCCGTGCCAGAGGCAATGTTCAAGCGCATGCCGTGTGCGGCTTCACGATCAAAGCTCAAGCCGCCGTTGGTTTCAGCAAAGTGGTAGTGCGAGCCCACTTGAATGGGGCGGTCGCTGGCGTTTTGCACGACCAGCGTGTGCGTGCGTCGGCCTGGGTTGAGGGTGTGTTCACCCTCGTCAATCAACAGTTCACCGGGTGTCATGTGCGCCCCGCTTTATTTGTCGCGACCAGTGAACCACCACACCACCGCAGCCGCGACAGCGATGGACACAAAGCCCCACACATCGGTGGCGTGGTAGTGCGAAGCGCCTTCTATGCCGTGGCCTTCGTGGGCCAACACAAGCGTGGGCAACAAAACAAAAAGAGAGAGAAATTTTTTCATAGCGTTTCAAACAATGGGTTGATGCACAGTGACGAGCTTGGTGCCGTCGGGGAAAGTGGCTTCGACTTGGATGTCAGGAATCATTTCGGCCACGCCGTCCATCACGTCGGCACGGGTCAGCACGTTGCGGCCTGCGCTCATGAGTTGCGCCACGGTTTGACCGTCGCGTGCGCCTTCCATCACGGCAGCGCTGATGAGGGCCACGGCCTCGGGGTAGTTGAGCTTCAAGCCACGGGCTTGTCGACGTTCGGCCAACAAGGCGGCAGTGAAGATCAAGAGCTTGTCTTTTTCGCGGGGGGTGAGTTCCATAGTGGTTTTGACTATGCAACTTGCGTGCCCTCTTTTGCGCTGAGCCACACGCACCAAGTGCATGCTTTGGTGCACGAAACCCGTCTTGGTGCACGCATAAGCGCACCGCAAGTCGCGCCACATTGGTGCATTGCCCTTGAATTGAACTGTCTTGGTGCATGGACGCCATGCTTGAAATGTTTCTTATAGCGAAGACATTTTTCGCCTAGGAGAAACGCACGTTGGCACAGGCTTTGCGATGGTTGTTGTGAAGCGCACCGTTACCGCGAGCGCCGAACCAACCCTTAATTTTTGGAGTGAACCCCCATGATGAATCGTCGAGGAAACCTGAAGGCTTTGGCCGCTGCTGCGGCACTGTCCGTTGGCTCATTTGTGATTGCGCCACAAGCGCTGGCCGCTGACACCATCAAAGTGGGCGTGCTGCACAGCTTGTCCGGCACCATGGCCATTTCCGAAACTGTGTTGAAAGACACCGTGCTCATGGCCATCGACGAAATCAACGCCAAGGGCGGCGTGTTGGGCAAGAAGCTCGAACCCGTCGTGGTGGACCCCGCATCGAACTGGCCTTTGTTTGCTGAGAAAACCAAACAACTCATTGGTCAAGACAAAGTGTCTGTCATCTTCGGTTGCTGGACATCGGTGTCTCGCAAATCCGTGTTGCCCGTTGTGGAAGAAATGAATGGCTTGCTGTTCTACCCCGTGCAATACGAAGGTGAAGAGCTCAGCAAAAACGTGTTCTACACCGGTGCTGCGCCCAACCAACAAGCCATCCCTGCCGTGGATTATTTGATGAGCAAAGACGGCGGCGCTGCCAAGCGTTGGGTCTTACTCGGTACCGACTATGTGTACCCACGCACCACCAACAAGATCTTGCGCGCTTACCTCAAGAGCAAAGGCGTGGCCGACAAAGACATCGACGAGAAGTACACACCGTTTGGCCACAGCGATTACCAAACCATCGTGGCTGACATCAAGAAGTTTTCTGCTGGCGGCAAAACTGCCGTGGTGTCCACCATCAACGGTGACTCTAACGTGCCGTTCTACAAAGAACTCGGCAACGCTGGCTTGAAAGCCAAAGACGTGCCCGTGGTTGCCTTCTCGGTGGGTGAAGAAGAACTGCGCGGCGTGGACACCAAGCCTTTGGTCGGTCACTTGGCTGCATGGAACTACTTCATGAGCATCAAGACCCCAGCCAACGACGAGTTCATCAAGAAGTGGTCTGCCTATGCCAAGGCCAAAAACATCGCTGGCCACAAAGACAAGCCTTTGACCAACGACCCGATGGAAGCCACCTACATCGGCATCAACATGTGGAAGCAAGCGGTTGAAAAAGCCAAGTCCACCGACACCGACAAAGTGATTGCCGCCATGGCTGGCCAAACCTTCAAGGCACCCAGCGGCATCGTCAGCAAGATGGATGAGAAAAACCACCACTTGCACAAGTCGGTGTTCATCGGCGAGATCAAGGCCGATGGCCAGTTCAACGTGGTTTGGAAAACACCAGGCCCTGTGAAAGCCAAGCCATGGAGCCCCTTCATAGAAGGCAACGCATCCAAGCCTGATGAGCCAGTAAAGAAGTAAACCTTTCTCCGAGGGATCGACTTGGGGGAGGGCACTGCCCTCCCCTTTTTTATGGGAATTTGGATGACTTGTTTTTCTATTTTGACGCGCATGCCCACGCTGCAACAGCGCAGCGCAGCATGTCGCGGTCTCGTTGTGCGCATCACTTGCGGATTAGCCATTGCCTTGCTCGGTCAATCCAGCGCATGGGCGCTGACCTTGGAGCAAACACGCGCACTCACACTGGGCGACACCGATGCACGCGTGAGCGCTCTGCAAAAAGCACTGGCCTCACCCGACGCACAAACCGCTGCCTTCTTACAAGCCATGGCCGATGACGCCGTGAAAGTGAATGGCACACAGGTGCTGGTGGTGCGCGATGGCAAAGCCACCGACCCCGTGAGTGGTGACGCCACCGACCCCGTGAGTGGTGACGCCACCGCCCTGACCGATACCGCAGAAGACGTGATCAACAACAACCGCATGCGCGGCGAAATTGACGCCGCTTTGTCTGCCTTGCAATTACTCAGCCCAGACGCAGCGTTGCGTGTGCAAGCGGCCAAGTCGGTGCTGAAAGAACCCGACCCAACCAAATTGGCCATGCTTGAAAAAGCACTCGCAAGTGAATCCGACGAAGGCGTGAGAAAACAAATGCTGTTGGCACGCGCTGCGATTTTGTTAAACAGCGACAAGGCTGACGAACGCATGGTTTCGGCCAAAACTTTGGCCGACAGCCAAACCCCCGATACCCAACTTTTGCTCAATCAACGACTAAGCCAAGAAGAAGACAAGCAAGTGCGTGCGCAGTTGCAAACCTCACTGCTCACCATTCAAGCCGCATTGAACTGGGGCGAAAAACTTGGTGCCTTGTTCACGGGCATAAGCTTAGGCTCAATCTTGTTGCTGGTGGCTTTAGGCTTGGCCATCACCTACGGCTTGATGGGTGTGATCAACATGGCGCACGGCGAGCTGATGATGATTGGTGCCTACGCCACCTACGTGGTGCAAGGCTTGTTCCGCCAGTATTTACCTGGCATGTTTGACGCGTATTTGTTGGTGGCCATTCCTGCTTCTTTTCTTGCCGCCGCTTTGGTGGGGGCAGTGCTAGAGCGCTTGGTACTCCGACACTTGTATGGCCGCCCACTCGAAACACTGCTAGCCACTTGGGGCATCAGCTTGGTGTTGATGCAAGGCGTGCGCAGTATTTTTGGTGCGCAAAACGTGGGCGTGGAAAACCCGTCATGGATGAGCGGTGGCGTGCAACTGCTGGCCAACCTCTCGCTGCCCTACAACCGTTTGATCATCATTGGCTTTGCGGTGTTTGTGTTGGTGGGCATGACGCTGTTGATCAGCAAAACACGTTTGGGTTTGTTTGTGCGCGGCGTCACCCAAAACCGTCCCATGGCGTCGGCCTTGGGTGTGAACACCGCACGCATTGACACCTATGCGTTCTCACTTGGTTGCGGCATTGCGGGCTTGGCCGGTTGTGCGCTGAGCCAAATTGGCAACGTGGGGCCAGACCTCGGCCAAAGTTACATCGTTGACGCCTTCATGGTGGTGGTGCTGGGTGGCGTGGGCCAACTGGCCGGCACGGTGTACGCAGCGATGGGTTTGGGCTTGATGAACAAATTGCTCGAAGGCGTGGCCGGTGCCGTGCTGGCCAAGATTGCGGTGTTGGTGTTCATCATCGTGTTCATCCAAAAACGTCCGCAAGGCATCTTTGCCATGAAAGGCCGCAGTGCGGAAGCATGACATGACACACAACACTTCTACTTTGCAACTACCCGAAGCGCCTGCCCTGTTGGGCACCAAAGGCTGGATTCTTTTCTTGGCGGCCTTCATCACCGTCTGCGCCGTGGTGCCCGTACTCAACCTGTGGGTGCCCGCAGACAGCGTGTTCCACATGAGCGACTATGCCGTGGCCTTGGTGGGCAAGATCATGTGCTACGCCATCTGTGCGCTCGCGATGGATTTGATTTGGGGTTACACCGGCATTTTGTCGCTCGGTCACGGTTTGTTCTTTGCGTTGGGTGGCTACGTGATGGGCATGTACCTGATGCGACAAATTGGCACCGATGGCAACTACAAAAGCAACCTGCCCGACTTCATGGTGTTCCTCGATTGGAAAACTTTGCCTTGGCATTGGACCTTCAGCGACAGCTTTGTTGCCACGCTGCTGATGGTGGTGCTGGTGCCCGGTGTGTTGGCCTTTGTGTTTGGCTACTTCGCGTTTCGCTCGCGCATCAAAGGCGTGTACTTCTCCATCATCACGCAGGCCATGACGTTTGCGGCCATGCTGCTGTTCTTCCGCAACGAAACGGGGTTTGGCGGCAACAACGGCTTCACCGATTTCAAACGCATCTTGGACTTGCCCATTGCCACACCGGCCATGCGCATGACTTTGTTTGTACTGACCGGCTGGGCCTTGCTGATGAGCTATTTGTTTGCGCGCTGGTTGGTGCAAAGCAAATTTGGCCGCGTGCTGCAAGCCATTCGCGATGCCGAAAGTCGCGTGATGTTTTCGGGCTACTCGCCCCTGCCCTACAAGCTCACCATCTGGGTCATCTCGGCCGTGATGTGCGGCATTGCCGGTGCTTTGTATGTGCCGCAAGTGGGCATCATCAACCCCAGCGAAATGAGCACCGCCAACTCCATCGAAATCGCGGTGTGGGCCGCAGTCGGTGGACGTGCGTCGCTGATTGGCCCCATCGTGGGTGCGTTTTTGGTCAACGGCATGAAGAGCTGGTTGACGGTGACAGCACCTGAATTTTGGTTGTACTTCTTGGGCGCGTTGTTCATCGGCGTGACGCTGTACATGCCGCAAGGCGTGGTGGGCCTGATACAAAAACTCAGCGCCAAAACAAAAGCAGAGGAGCGCGTATGACCCCCGATCTGTTTGAAGAAGGCACGAAGCGCTTGGCCACACACCAAGCGCGTGCGGTGAGCGATGTCACCTCTGGTGACCGCAGCGCAGGCTATGGCCGCGTGCACGAACCCGGCAGCTTGGACCTGACGCATGGCCGCATCTTGTATTTGGAAGATGTGCATGTGAGCTTTGATGGTTTCAAAGCCATCAACGGTTTGTCGCTCGACATTGCGCCGGGTGAGCTACGCTGCATCATCGGCCCCAACGGCGCGGGCAAGACCACGATGATGGACATCATCACCGGCAAAACCAAACCCGATTCGGGTCAAGTGTTCTTTGGCAGCACCATCGACTTGCTGCGCCACAACGAACCCGAAATTGCACAGCTGGGCATTGGCCGCAAGTTTCAAAAACCAACCGTATTCGAGCACCTAAGCGTGTTTGAAAACCTAGAGCTGGCTTTGAAAACCCACAAGGGTGTGGCAGCCTCCATGTTCTTCAAACTCAACGGCACGCAACGCGACCGCCTGAGCGAAGTGCTGCACACCATTCACCTAGAAGACAGCGTCAACGACCAAGCCGGCAACCTGAGCCATGGCCAGAAACAATGGCTGGAGATTGGCATGCTACTGATGCAAGACCCCAAACTCTTGCTGCTCGACGAGCCCGTGGCTGGCATGACCGACTTTGAAACCGAGCGCACCGCAGAACTTTTCTTGACCCTCAAAGGCAAGCACTCGCTGATGGTGGTGGAGCACGACATGAGCTTCATCAACACCATCTCCGACATCGTCACCGTGCTGTGCGACGGCTCGGTGTTGGCACAAGGCACGTTGGCACAAGTGCAAGCCGACGAGCGCGTGATTGAGGTGTACCTAGGCCGCTAACTCTGATGTTGACTATGCAAACACACGACACACCTATTCTTCAAGCCACCCACATCAACCAGTTCTACGGCGGCTCACACATCCTGCGCGATGTGAGCTTTGAGGCCAACCTAGGCCGCATCACTGTGCTGTTGGGTCGCAACGGCGTGGGCAAAACCACACTGCTCAAATCACTGATGGGCGCCGTGCCCATTCGTGATGGCAGCATCACCTTCAACGGTCAATCCATCGAGCGTGCCGCGCCTTACGAACGTGCACGCGCAGGCATTGGCTATGTGCCACAAGGCCGCGAAATTTTTGCGCGCCTGACCGTCGAAGACAACTTGCGCATGGGCCTCGCCACGCAACCCGCAGGTACAGACATTCCGGCTGAGTTGTTTGAACTGTTCCCTGTGCTGAAACAAATGCTGCATCGCCGCGGCGGTGATTTGTCAGGCGGTCAACAACAGCAACTGGCCATTGCAAGGGCATTGGCATCAGGCCCCAAGTTGTTGGTGTTGGATGAGCCGACAGAAGGTATTCAGCCGAGCATCATCAAAGACATTGGCCGCGTCATTCGCATGTTGGCCAGTCGTGGCGACATGGCCATTTTGCTGTGCGAACAGTATTACGACTTTGCTGAAGAGCTGGCTGATGACTACTTGGTGATGGAACGCGGCGAGGTGATTGCGCGCGGATTGGGCTCGGATATGCAGCGGGATAACGTGCATCAGTTGGTTGCTATCTAAAAACCTACATAGACCAAATACGCGGCGGCACATCCGACATGCCCCACATGCCGCGTCGCCACGAAGCCCAAACCCCACGCAACAAATTCTGCGCAGGCTCCACCAACGGCGACAAGGTACGCAACACCACCACACGCGGATGCGGCGATGTGACACCCGCCACCAAGCCCGCAGGTGCAACTTCGGTCAGTTCACGCGCCAAGGTCAGCGCGAAATCACGCCGGTCACGCGGCAAATCGGCCCCACACGCAAACACCAAAGTGGCCATGCATCGCTGCTTGGCCAAACCCAAAGGGCCATCCATCAAACGTGCGTCTTGCGCGTCAATCAAACCGCGCTCTAGCCACACACCCGACACCTCCATGTGCTGCTGCAACTGGCCACGCTCAAAAGGCAATTTTGCATTCGGCAAACCCAGCGCCGTGATGTCCCATGCCATCATCTCTGCGGAGGGAGCTAAATCAAACACCGCATGGTTCAACCCGTGACAGCCGTTGTAGGCAATGGTCTCAAGTGGCAGCCACTCTAAGCGTGCGCCCTCACACACATGCGCTTTGACTTGTTGCGTGGCCAAGCCTTGTTCGCTTCTGTAAAAACGTGTCGCCCCTGGCGTGGTCAACAACGCATGTGTGCCAGCGCCCAAGTTCAGCTGAATGTCCAACACGTCGCCGCCTACCAAACCACTGGGCGGGTGCACCAGCACGTTGTGGCACACCGCATCACCTTCGGGGTAGAGGCTTTGCAACACACGCAGCGGGCCCTCGTGTTCGAACTTGGCCACCGTGCGCTCCGCGCTAAGGGTGTAGTCGAGTTTGAGATGTGCGTGCCAACCAGTCATGCGTTGATTTTCGCTCACGATGCAGGGTATTCGCCGCCTACACTTAGGGTGTGACTACAAATACAAACCAAAAAATCGCCGTCATTGGCGCAGGCCCCGCCGGCCTGATGGCCGCTGAAATGCTCAGCGCTGCAGGCGTAAACGTGCATGTGTATGACGCCATGCCTTCGGTGGGCCGCAAGTTTTTGCTGGCAGGCTTGGGTGGGCTCAACCTCACGCATGCCGAGCCTTTTGACATCTTCACCACCCGCTACGCTGAGCGCAGTGAGGCTTGCGCTGCTTGGCTCAAAACATTCGATGCCACTGCCATTTGCGAATGGGTCAAGGGCCTAGGCTTGGACACGTTTGTTGGCAGCTCGCAGCGCATTTTCCCCACCGACATGAAAGCCGCACCGCTGCTGCGCGCGTGGCTGCATCGCTTGCGCCATCCCACACAGGGCGTGCCCGTGACCTTTCACATGCGCCACCGTTGGAACGGTGCGTTGCAACACGCGGACAAAAAATTCACATTGAGCTTTGACACGCCGCAAGGGGCACAGACGGCGCAGGCCGATGCCGTGCTGTTGGCACTGGGCGGTGGCAGTTGGGCCAAGCTCGGGTCGGACGGCGCATGGCAACCGTGGGTGAGTGCCTTGGGCATTGACGTATCGCCGCTGCGCCCCAGCAACTGCGGCTTTGATGTGCAAGGCCGCGATGGCCACACCGGCTGGAGCAGCCACTTGTCAGGCCAGTTTGCGGGCACACCGCTCAAGTCTGTGGCTTTGTCGTTCACCGACAGCGTGGGCAACACTTTCAGCCGTCGCGGCGAGTTTGTGGTCACGGCCACGGGCGTGGAAGGCAATTTGGTTTACGCCGCCTCTGCATTGTTGCGCGACGAAATGGCACGCAGCGGCACAGCCACCTTGCACTTGGATCTCAAGCCCGACTTCACGCCAGAGCGCGTGTTGGCCGAGGTGTCGCACCCGCGTGGCACGCGCTCGCTCAGCAGCCATTTGAAAAGCCGCCTCAACCTCACGGCCTTGCATTTGGGCCTGCTGCACGAAGTGCTGAGCAAAGACGCCATGCACAACCCCGCGCAACTGGCAGCGGCCATCAAGCATCTGCCCATCACGCTGGCGGCCACCCGCCCCATGGACGAAGCGATCAGCAGCGCAGGCGGTGTGCGCCTAGAAGCACTGGACGCGCACCTGATGGCCAGCGCCCTGCCCGGCCTGTTTGTAGCCGGTGAAATGCTGGACTGGGAAGCCCCCACGGGCGGCTACCTACTGAGCGCATGTTTAGCCAGTGGCCGCGTGGCGGGCTTAGGTGCAGCGCGGCTCTTGGGCCATTGCGCTTTATGATTAGGGCATTGCTTAGTTTTTAAATCGTTCTCACCATGTTCCGCACCCTCCTCAAATCGAAGATCCACCGCGTTGCCACCACACAGTGCGAACTCCACTACGAAGGCTCCTGCGCCATCGACGAAAACCTGCTGGACGCAGCCAACATTTGTGAGAACGAACAAGTCCACATCTGGAACATCAACAACGGCGAGCGCTTCATCACTTACGCCATCAAAGGTGAACGTGGTTCGGGCATGATTTCGGTCAACGGCTCTGCCGCACGTCGCGCCAGCGTGGGCGACTTGTTGATCATTGCGTCATTCGCTCAAGTTCACGAAGACCAAGTGGCCACCCATGAACCACAACTCGTGTTTGTGGATGAGCACAACCAGCAAGTGGGTTTGCGTCACCATGTGCCAACGCAGGCTGCGCCGGGGCATGGGACGGATGAGTGTTGAGCTGAATTCACTCTGCCCCTCCACATAAAAACGCACGATCTAAACATCGTGCGTTTTGCTTTGTGGACTTAGAAGATCTAGTTTGCCGACTATTTTTTGGCTGGTGCTGGGCGTGAGTGTCGATTAAATCTACGCTTGCCCTTGAGCGTTACTGCGGTAACGGTCGAAACCCTTAAGTTAAGGTTTTGCACGATAACAGCCGACCTGCGTTTGAATGCCGCGTCAGCTAGTCTGTACAGCCCAAGTCGTTTTAGCGTTGCACAGCGCTGGTCTGGTCTGGTCTGGTCTGGTCTGGTCTGGTCTGGCAGATAGTTGAGCGTTACAGCTGTAACGATTGGCTGGAGTGAAAAGTTTAATTTAAGTATTGGCTGGCTTGGGTGAGGTTCAATAGAATGATTGAAATGATAAAATTTTTTCGGAACTAGCGATGGACACGTCACTTAAGCAGCTTTTAGCATTGTGGGATTTGTACAAGAATGAAACGGCATTCACTGTTCCTGACAACCTTTTACATTCACCCGACGGTTGGCAATGGTTTACTCAAGTGGAAACTAAGCCAGTCCTTCACAAGTTCAACGACACAGCATTGCAGCTCATCAAGAACTCGACGAAAATGATCTGAAGGACATAACGCATGACGCTCTTCAGTAAATTGCCTTTCATCACAGCAAAGAACAACAAGTCTGCTTTATTTCTTTTGGCAGCATTGACGCCTTTTTTAGCCACAGCAAGGGATGGCAATTTATTAGAGGCCGCTGTGATTGGAGGGGCGCAAGGAACAATCATAGGCGTCGCTGCAATTATTTACTTTATGGTCTGGAAGCCGTTCAAAAGTTGGCTGGGTAAAAGAAATACAACCAAGCAAATCGAAAAACAGCAGCTCACTGCACTCATGCTTGCAGCAGCTGAAGGCGACGACATAGAAGTTGAAAAACTAATTAAGCAAGGTCGTGATGTAAACGAAGCGGGAAAGTCGGGCGAAACTGCACTGATGCTTGCGGCAAAAAATGACAAACGCTCTACCGTACGGCTTCTGTTAGTAAATGGTGCAAATCCAAACGCGATGACGACAAAAGGCAACACAGCACGTGACATTGCTAAAAAACAGGGACATGCTTACGTTGTTGATATTTTGGTTGATGCAGAAACCGTGACGCACTAAGGACTGGTAATGGCTGGCTTGATCGTATTCTTATTAATGGGTGCTCCGTTTGCACTCGTTGTATTCAAATTTCAGGTGTTTACCTCAACTCGACTTCAGTTCCTAGGAGCAATTTGTATTTTGCTACCGTTACTGATAATTTCACAAAACAATCTTTTTATGTGGCTGCCCTTGGCGTTGCTGATGGTGGCGATTGGCACTAGGTGCAACGCTTTGAAGATTAGTAACACATGGCGTTTATTGATGACGTTTCTACCTGTCGTTGCGATGATTGCTATTCCTTACTTTTTAATTAAAGGCGGCGTGGGACTTGCAAGGATATTTCTGCTTTCAGCAGACGGGGACTATGAAGGTGTACGTGAGTTACTTAGCAAAGGTGTCGATGTAAACACAACAGACAATAAAGGTGCAACGCCATTGTTTTATGCTGCAAGAAACGGCCGCATTGATCTAATCGAGTTACTGTTAAAAAATGGTGCTAACCCTGCAATTAAGTTAGAAAGCGGCTCAACAGCTGAGGACATTGCCGCATTACACAATCAACACAAAGCAGCAGAAGTTTTGCGTAAATCTTTGCTTTACTCTGCTAGCAAATCAACACCGCTAGTTCAAAGTTTCTAACATCCATCTAATTTTTATTTGAAAAATAAATATGACTGATAGCTTGTATGAAAATTTGAATCAACTAGAGAGTGATGAGCTGGTTTATAAAATCAGCCACTCCATGCTTACTCGAGAAGCACACAAAATTGCACTTGAGTTGCTAGCTCAGCGTGGAGTGAATGTGGCTGGTTTAGCAGAACTTCCTAACGAAGAGATTGGCGCAAGAACTTATGGTGTTGCAAGCGAGGAAGAACAAGAAATTAACAAGAATACCTTCGCAAATTTTTTCTTGTTGCTAGCGCTACCCCTTTTCGAATTAGCCCTTATGGGCGGGGGCAGTCACTACGCCTCAAGAAGTGGTTTGTTAATGGGTATTGTCATTGCCTCCGTTACTTTCACACTGGCATTTATCACTATGAAGCTGTCATACCAACAGCTATTCCATAAGGTTGACAAACTAAACACTGTGGCGAAAACATCCAGCTATGGAACTTCGCTGCTAATAACTGGTGGATTTACATTGATCTTGCTTTTTTCAATTCTTAACAAGTAAATCAAATGTTAGTTTGCAAACTAGTTTTTCCACTGCTGAGCGTGAGTGTCGATTACATCTACGCTTGCCATGAACGTTACTGCGGTAACGGTGTGGGTTAAAAACTGGCATTCCCCCAAATCTCTAGACTCTATTGAGAGAACGGCAATTTCGACAGCCTGTCACCTATTGCTGCTTTGAACTGTAAAAGGCCCGCTCATTCCTGAGCGGGCCTTTTGCATTGAGTACAGCTGATTACTGAGCCATGGCTTCAATAGCGATGTCGATGCGCACGTCGTCACCCACATAAGGTGCGAACTTGCCAGCGTTGAATTCGCTGCGCTTGATCACGGTGAACGCGTTGGCGCCCAAGGCTGGCTTTTTCATCATGGGGTGAGGCATGGCTTGGAAGCTGGTAACGGTCAGTGTCACAGGCTTGGTCACGCCTTTGATGGTGAGCTGGCCTTCGATGAGTTGCGGCTTGTCGCCTTCAAAGATCACCTTGGTGGATTTGAAGGTGGCTTGTGGAAACTTAGCGGTGTCCAAGAAGTCTTCGCCTTGGATGTGTTCGTTGAAATCAGCAAAGCCAGTGCTGACCGATTTCATGTCGATGACGATGTCCACCGAGCCTTTTTTGGCTTCTGCATCAAACACCACTTTGCCAGTGGTTTTGCTGAAGCTGCTCAACTGTGTGGAGTAGCCAAAGTGTGAGTACGAGAAACGTGGGAAGGTGTGTGTGCCGTCCACGCCGTAAGTCACAGGTGCGGCCACGGCAGATGCCAATGCGCCAGTGAATGCCAAAGCGGCGGCGATGCGTTTGATTGATTTCATTTGAAAGTTCCTTTTGAAAAGTTATTTGCCAGAAATGGCGGAGAGTTGAAAATTAACTTGGATGTCGTTGGCCACCACATCAAACTTAGCCCACATGCCTTCGCCAATCGCAAAGTCTGCGCGGCGCATGACAAAGCCACCGGTGAACACACCTGCGTTGCCTTGTGCAACCAGCTTGAGCGGAAATTTGATGTCTTGGCTTTTACCTTTGATGGTGAGCACGCCTGTCACGTCAAACTGATTCGCGCCGTTGGCTTTGATATGTTTGGCAACAAACGTGGCCTTAGGAAACGCTTTGACGTTGAACCAAGTCTTGCCCACCACTTCGTCATCGGCGTCGCTTGAGCCCGCGTCAATGCTGGCGAGGTCAATCTCGATGTCTGCCTTGGCGGCAGCAGGCTTGGCAGGATCAAAGCTGAGCTGGGCTACAAACTTATTGAAGCGACCATCCATGGCCACGCCCATTTGTTTGTATTGAAACGTGACTTTGCTTTTCTCGGGCTGGATGGTTTTGTATTCCACGGCGCTGGCGGTCATTGCCACGCCCATGGTCAACACGGTGCTGAGTAAAAAGGTCGAGAGGTGTTTCATGTGTTGTCCTTCGGTGTGCTGCGTGTGGGCAGCATGCGTTTCAAAATATCGTCTTTGTCTATCCAGTGGTGTTTCAGGGCTGCGGCCACATGGCCTGCCAACAAGAACAGCAGCACAAAGTTCAGCGCCTCGTGCACTTCACGTAGCAAGTGGCCCAGCTCTTTGTCTTTCTCTAACAAGTCGGGCAAGGGCAGCACGCCAAACCAAACGGTAGGCACGCCTTTGGCAGAACTCATCAACCAGCCCGACACGGGAATGACGATCATCAAACCGTACAAAGCGGCATGGCCCAGATGCGCCACGGCTTTGACCAGCGGCGACATGGTGCTGGGGTAAGCAGGCGGCGGGTTGAGCACGCGCCACACCAAGCGCAACCACACGAGCACGAACACGCTCACGCCGGCCCATTTGTGCCAAGAGTAGTACTGCAACTTTTCTGGCGACAAAGGCATGTCGGTCATCACAAAGCCCAAAGCGATGAGGCCTGCAAAAACAAGTGCCATGCCCCAATGGAACAGTTTGGCAGTGGTGGTGTAAGTCGTGTTCATGTGCGGTTCCTCAATTCACAAAGGCATAGCCGTCCATGGCGATGACGTAGTCACTCACACCACGGTAAAAGGCTTGGGGCGTAGCGCCAACACCTGCGGCACCCAGCGCCACGTACAGCGGCAACAAATGGTCTTCACTCGGATGGGCTTGTCGGCCTTCGGCGGACAGTTGGCGGTAGTTGAGCAAAGCGCTCACATCATGGGCGCTTAATTTCTCAGCCACCCAATCGGCAAACTGGTGCACATAGGCAGGGGTTTGGCCGTGGGTCGATGCGGCCACATGCCAGTCGCGCAAGTTGTGCGTGATGTTGCCGGAGGCAATCACCCAAATGTTTTTCGCAGCCAACCCTGACAGGGCTTGGCCCACGCGAAACGCGTGCTCGGGTCCTGCATGGGTTTGCATGGACAAGGGCACGATGGGCACATCGGCATCGGGGAACATTTGGCGCAAGGGTTGCCACGCGCCGTGGTCCAAGCCGTGCTGGCTGCTGTCGTCCACGTCCATGCCTGCGTTGCGCAAGGCAGTGGCGACTTCTTTGGCCACTTCTGGGCAGCCCGTGGCTGGGTATTGAATTTTGTACAACGCTTCGGGGAAGCCATGAAAGTCGTGGATGGTTTCCAGCTGCGTGGCCACGCTGACGGTGGGGATGCGGGTGTCCCAATGCGGGCTCACCACCACGATGGCACGCGGGGTGGGCAGCTTTTGCACCATCTCCGACATGGCTGCGCCCGCCGCACCTGGGTTCAGGGCAAAGGTGGGAGCGCCGTGCGGCACAAAGAGGACATTGCGAAAGGTCTGCATACGAGTGATTGGGTTTGGAGCACGTAATGTAGAAATGATTCGTGAATAGAAAAAGCACCCAATCCTCAATTATTTGTTGCAAAATTAGCAACAATGGACAAACTCAATGCAATGCAACTTTTTGTGCGGGTGGCAGAAACCGGCAGCTTCACCGCCGTGGCGGACCAACTGGATGTGGCGCGCTCGGTTGTGACCCGACAAATCTCGGCGCTCGAAACACAACTGGGCATCAAGCTGATGACGCGCAGCACGCGCAGCCTCACGCTCACCACCGCTGGCTCTGCTTACCTTGAAAAATGTCGCGTCATCTTGAACATGGTGGACGCCGCCGAGTCGAGCTTGCTGGAAGAAAAAACCGAGCCGCGTGGTCGCATCCGTTTGGGCTTGCCGTTGAGTTTTGGTTTGCAGCGCCTCATGCCTGCACTGCTGGAGTTTGCGCAAACGCATTCGCACATTGAATTGGTGATGGATTTTTCAGACCGGCGCAGCAAGCTGATTGAAGAAGGCATTGATGTGTCGATTCGCATCACCAGCCGTTTAGAGCCAGGCGACATCGTGCGCAAATTGGGTGAGTCGCGTTTGCTCACCGTGGCCTCGCCACAATACTTGGCAGAACACAGCCGCCCCAAACACCCACGCGATTTGACGCAGCACGCGTGCTTGGTGTATTCGCAAGACTTTCAATCGACCTCGTGGGGCTACCGCTCAAAAGACGGCGATGTGAATGTGCCCATTCGCCCTCGCCTAGCAGCCAACAACGGCGAAGCTTTGCTGCAAGCCGCGGCGCAAGGCCTGGGCATCACACGTCCACCTGACTTCATGGCGCAACCCTATTTAGACAACGGCAGTGTGGTCGCGGTGTTAACAAAGTTTGAGCCTGTGCCACTGGGCATTTATGCCGTGCTGCCCAGCAACCGGTACATCCCACACCGTGTGTCGGTGTTGATTGATTTCCTCGCGCACGCCTTGCGTTCAAATTAAACTGCCGCCACTTTCTCTGGACCACACCGCATGCCAAGCACTTTGCATCTTGACCATCGTTCGCACCATTTGGCTGAACAGCGCCACCGTTTGTTGGCGGACTATGCCAACGATGTGATTTGGACCATGAGCCTAGACGGTGCCATCACTTACATCAGCCCTGCGGTATTTCAGCTGCGTGGGCTCACGCCTGAAGAGGCCATGGTGCAGCCTTTGGACCAAACCTTGACACCTTCATCGCAAGCCGTGTCTGGTCAATATTTTGTTGACTTACTGACGGCGGCACAAAAGGGCGAAACGTTGCCCAACTTCAAAGGCAACATGGAGTACTACCGCAAAGATGGTTCGACGTTTTGGACCGAAGTGCTGGCGTTTCCACTGACAGAGGCCGATGGCACGTTGATTGAAATTTTGGGTGTCACACGCGACATCAGCGCACGCAAGCTGTATGAAGACCAACTCAAAGCTGCACTTGAGACTGCAGAAAAAGCCAACCAAGCAAAAAGTGAATTTGTGGCACACATCAGCCATGAGGTGCGCACCCCCATGACGGCCTTGTTGACATACATGGAACAGGCCATACAGAGTGCCGATCGCACCGAACAACGCGAGCTGCTAGAAAAAGCACGCACATCGGGTGACCTGTTGCTGCACCTCATCAACGACATTCTGGATTTTTCAAAAATTGAATCAGGCAAGCTGAGTATCAAAACCGACGCGTTTGTGCTGAGCGAAGTCACCCAAGCAGTGACCGACCTTGTGGCACCCACGGCACAAACCAAAGGCTTGAATTATTCGGTGGTGTTTGAGCTCGATGCACAAACACGGTCGCTGGGCGATGCGCCACGACTGACACAAGCTCTGCTGAACTTAGTCAGCAATGCGGTGAAGTTCACAGACCAAGGTTTTGTGCGTCTTCACGTGGCAGAAGTCGCAAGCAGCGCCACCGAAGTGACCTTGAAATTTTCTGTGCAGGACTCGGGACCAGGCTTGAGCCCTGAAATGTGTGAGCGTGTGTTTGAGCGTTTTGTGCAAGGCGAGCACAGCAAGACATCGCACACGAACGGCACCGGCTTGGGTCTACCGATTTGTAGGCAATTGGCGCAATTGATGCATGGCGACGCAGGGGTCACGTCAGCGCCTGGAGAGGGTTCAACGTTTTGGTTCACCGCTGTCGTGTCAAAGCAGGTGGGCACCTCTGTGCAGCACGCACCTGCTGATACATACGCAACCCGCCGCGACCTCACCAGCCTTCGCGTGTTGATCGTGGATGACGACGATGCCGTGCGCGATGCCATGTACCGCTTGCTCAAAAGCAATGGCATGCAAGTGGACTTCGCCACCGATGGGCACACGGCGCTGAACAAACTCAATGCCCAGCATTACGATCTGCTGCTGGCCGATGTGCGCATGCCCGACATGGATGGCATTGAGCTGACGCAAGTGCTGCGCCAAGTCGCCAAATCACCCATCAAAATCATTGGCGTTTCGGCGGGGGCTTTGGACGAAGATCGTCAAGCCTGCCTCGACGCCGGCATGAATGACCACTTGTCAAAACCGTTCAAGGCAAACGACTTGTTGAACAAAATTCAATTTCATGCCTTTGTGAAAAATTAACCTGAAGAAATTAAATACGCCCTATTTTTTAAAAAATAGGAACGTTTTTTAATGCCTATTTTCAAACGTGATTTCAACTGTGCCTAGGGCATACACCCGCAGGCGTATTCACACTGAAGCACGCGCCAATTAGCATCCACGCCCCACGTAGATAAGTTGAAGCATGACCGCTGTTCAATCGCTACTCGACAGGGTGCGCCTAAACGAGAAGCAACAATTAGATGAGCTCTGCCAATGGCTGCTAGAGCATCTGCACGACCGCATTGGCTGGGGCGTGTTGGTTCAACGCTCCAAAATGTCGAATGAAGAATTGCATCGCGTTTTCATGTTGCATCACAACATGAGTCCGATGCAATGGATCAGCCTGCAACGCGAACACCTCGTGAAATCCATGAGCTCTAACAAAGTCATTAGCATCGATTCCAGGAGCCATCATGGCTGAATTCAAAATTCTCATCACCAGTCAAAAAGGTGGCGTGGGCAAAAGCACCGTATCCGCCAACTTGGCGGCCTATCTTTGCCGGCAGGGGCGTAAAGTGGCCCTGCTCGATTTCGACTTGCATGGCTCATCCAGCAAATGGCTAGAGGGTGCACCGCCCATTGGCATTGACATTCACCACGAGCCTTTGCCACTTGAAATTGGTGGCACACGCCCCGTCCATGAGGCCAAGCTAAAGCTGCGCAGGTTGTGTTACTCGAATGACATCGTGATTTCAGATTTGACATGGAGTGACTCCATGACTGCTGAACTTTTATTTGAATACGACTTGGTGATTGTGCCGACCTCGGTCTCTGAAATTGAGTTGAATGCCACCTCCGATTTTTTAGAGCGATTTCGCTGGGTGTTTGAATCCACCATTCACACGCCACCCAAGCTCTTGCTCAGCCCCACACGTGTTCATAACGACCAAATGTCGGACACGGCGTTGTTCAAGCAGCACTTTCCGTTTCGCTTGATCTTGGCACCTGCTATTTTGGAAGGCCAGTCTGCACGTCAGATGTACAAGCGTGGCTACTTGTGCGACTTGACCGACGCCTGTGGCACTTCTTTCAACGAGTTTGGCAGCGCTGTTTTAGAAGCGATTGAACTCATCACCCAAGACAAAGCCAAGCTAGCAAACGACAGCAACAGTCGCATGAAGGCCTTGCTCAAGCTGGCTGCGCAATATGAGGCTTCATTGAAGTCTGTTTTTAAATCGCCGCAGATTTAACCGCTACCATTTGCGGCATGCTGCAGTACGAAACCGTTCCCGTCACCCCCTTCCAACAAAATTGCTCCATCGTCTGGTGCGATGAAACCATGAAAGCCGCCATCATCGACCCCGGTGGTGATCTGCCTGTGTTGGAAGCCGCCTGCAAAGAGCTGGGCGTGACCCTCGAACAAATTTGGATCACTCACGCGCACATCGATCACGCCGGCGGCACCGCCGACTTGGCCGAGAAACTGAATCTGCCCATCATCGGCCCACACACGGGCGATCAGTTTTGGATTGATGGTTTGGCACAAGCGGCTGCCAACTATCACTTTCCTCCTTCTCGCCCTTTCACACCCACGCGTTGGTTGCATGATGGCGATACGGTGACACTGGGCAAACACACTTTGCAAGTGCGCCATTGCCCCGGCCACACGCCTGGCCACGTGGTGTTTTACTCACCCGAGATCAAGCGTGCGTTTGTGGGTGACGTGTTATTTGCCGGCAGCATTGGTCGCACAGATTTTCCACAGGGCAACCACGACGACTTGATCAACAGCATCACGCAGCGTCTGTGGCCCATGGGGGACGACACGGTGTTCATTCCTGGACACGGGCCTGAAAGCACGTTTGGTCGTGAGCGCAAAACAAACCCTTATGTGGGCGGCACCTAAGTCGAACACCTATGCACCTTGATACACAAACCACGATCTTCATGATCTGCTTCGTGTACTTGATGCTGCACGGCGCTATTTGGCTTGCACTGTTGGAGTACCGAAGTTTTCAAGTCAAGCTGTGGTGTGCGTCCGGCATGATCAGCGGCGTGGCCGTGGTGTTGCTGGCGATACGTGACACCGTGCCAGATGTGGTGTTTTTTTACGTCGCTCAACTCTTGATGCTGATTGGCAACTGGGGGCGCATGGTGGCTTTGCGCATGTACCTGCTACCGACGCCACAACAAAGCGCCCATCGCGTTTATGTGGTGGCGAACACGGCTTACTTTGCAGTCTTTTGTTATCTGATTTATTTTCACCAAGCCGAGTGGGAAGCCTTGATGCTGTTCAATGGTTTTTATGCCTTGCTGTGCTTTGACTACTTTCGGATTGGAAAAAAACTCAGCACACAACGCACGTCATTCGGTGCGCAGCTGTTGATGTGGGCAGGCTTGACGCTGTCCACCACCTTGGCCATCCGTACTTTCGGTGTCGCCATGCTTGGCGACATTCATGACATTTATGCGCCCACATGGGACCAAGCCATCATGGTGGCAGGTCAATTCACAGCCATCACTTTGAGCAACGTCGCGTTTTTGCGGATTTTTTTAGAGATCGCAGAACGAAAAAAAATGGCCATGACACATGAGCTGGCCGTCACCAACGAGCGCGCAGATGGCATGCGCAAAACCAGCCTAGAGCTGAAGCAGCTGCTGCAAGAGCGTGAAGAAATCATTCGGCAATTGGCGCTGTTCAACAAAACGGCAGGCATGGGTGCCTTGGTTGCCAGCTTGGCACACGAGCTCAACCAACCATTGACGGCCATTCAGCTCAATGCCGAAGTGATTGATTCCGCATTGATTGACGACGGCACCAACAGCGGCGTTACTGCCAAAGAAGCGATGCGTGATTTGATGCACGACAACCAACGCGCCGCCACCATCATCAAGACGTTACGCAACATGTTTGGTAGCGGCCGTAAATCTATTACGCCATTTAATTTGAATGAGCTGGTCAATGAGGTGCTGCTGATTTGCAAAGCCAAAATCTCCAGCAACCACATCGCTCT
The DNA here is from genome assembly GCF_002943475.1 of Limnohabitans sp. TS-CS-82. NCBI lineage: Bacteria > Pseudomonadati > Pseudomonadota > Betaproteobacteria > Burkholderiales > Comamonadaceae > Limnohabitans > Limnohabitans sp. TS-CS-82. The sequence continues at coordinate 634,558 of NZ_PTQX01000001.1, forward strand.
CCAACTGATGTTGCACCCGAGGGAGCTCACCATCGCTGGCGACAAGTCTCAGCTGCAACAGGTATTACTCAACCTCATCAACAACGCGATTGATGCATTTACCAACAGCGGCACACAACAAAAAAACATCACGGTTTACACACGCTTGCAAGGTGAGGCAGCAGAACTGACCGTGACAGACAACGGATCGGGCATTGCACCCGACATTGCGGCATCGGTTTTTGAACTGCTGCGCACCAACAAAGACGACGGCATGGGCATTGGTCTGTGGCTGAGTCGCACGATTGTGGAATCACATCAAGGCACGATCAGTTTTGAAACTAGCGCCACAACGGGCACCACGTTTCGGGTGATGCTGCCTATCTCTGCCGATGATTTGATTTATTAGTGGCTGCTTGCAGAGCAGTCGCTCACGGTTGACTTAGAGATACAGCCAAAGTCTTGCGTGATTTTTCCAGGGCGCGTGCTGGCAAACAGCGGGCGGATGATGGTCACCGCAACATACAAAGCGACCAGTGCACCCAACACAATGGCCACGTAATTGAGACGCTCAGCACGCAACTGATGCGTATGAAGGCGGTCAAGACGCGGACACGTAGGTTCGGTAGACCGTGTTGGCGATGGCGTACGTTGGGTGGAAAGTTTGGAAATCACGGCGGCTGCAAAGTAACAAAACTGCAGCGATGGTAATTTTTATAGTTCGAAAAATCTATACGCCCACAGGCGTAGTCCCGCAGGTGTATCACGCCCGTGTGGTACCTTAAAAAAGAAACAGCGCTGCCACGCTAAAACCCGTGACAGAAATGGCATTGGAACGCAATCTGTCGCGAGAAATACGCAGCGTGGTGGTGTCATCCAACGCGTGCTCATAGCCAATGCTGTACAGCATGGCGCGGTCTTTGGCTTGTTCTAAATCTGCGTCGTCGCGATCCAATTTGACATAGGCGGCCTTGCCATACACACCGCTGTAGGTGAACTTGTAGCCAAAGCTCATCAATGTGGTTTCCACATTTTGGGAACCCAACTGCCCCGTGCTGCTGCTGATGGGTCCTGTGTACTCCACGCTGTGTTTGACGTCTGCCGCCAAAGGCCACTCATAGCCAACCACCACATTGATTTGGCTGGTGCTGTACGCCTGGGCGCTACGCGTGCCAGACAAACGCTGGTATTCAGCACCCATATAGGGGTCGGCATAGGCTTGGGTAGCCAGAAACAACAAGCCTGTCACAAGCCCGCAATGGTTGAGGTGTTTCATCTGAGCTCCTTATTTGCTGCGCTCATAAAGCGGCATCACCTTGGGCAAGTTGGTTTGAATTTCTTCAATGCGCGTATTGCCTGAGGGGTGGGTGCTGAGCCACTGGGGTGGTGCACCTTTGTTGGCCGCGCTCATTTTTTGCCACAAGGTCACGCCCGCGCGAGGGTCATAGCCTGCACGTGCGGCGATTTCCATGCCCACCAAATCGGCCTCGGTTTCATCATCGCGGCTGAATTTGAGGTTGAGCAGGTTCGCGCCCTGCTTGGCCACCAAGTCGGTGAGCTGTGGACTCACACCAAAAAATACCGAAGCTACCGTGCTGCCAATGGTGGCAACACCATTGGTGGCTGCGGCTTTGCCCATACGCTCACGCGCGTGCTCACGCAAAGCGTGGGCAATTTCATGGCCCATGACCATGGCCACTTCGTCGTCGGTGAGTTGCAGTTGTGTGAGGATGCCGCTGTAAAAAGCAATCTTGCCGCCGGGCATGCAAAACGCGTTGATTTGGTTGGAGCCCACAAGGTTGACTTCCCACTTCCACTCTTTGGCGCGAGGGTTCCAGTCAAAGCTGTGCGGGATCAACTCTTTGGCGATGCGACGCAAACGCATCACTTGTGGGTGGTTGTCAGGCCCGAGCGCGTTCTTGCTGGCGGCTTCTTTCATCATGTCGGCGTATTGCCTATGCGCCGACTGCTCAACCTCTGCTGCAGGCACAAGGCCAGCAAACACAGAGGATTCTCTGCTGACTTCCACGCCATCACGCGCCAGCAGCACACCGCTGCCAAGGCCGCAAGCGCAGCCAACACAACCGTAAAGAAAAGCGCGTTTGGTGAGCATGAAAAAGTCTCTTTGCGAAAGCCTGAAAATAGAGGCATGAACGATACAACAAGTCCAGCAACCTCGTCGGCCACTGAAGTTAAAAAACTCGGCTGGCTCGCCGCGCTTCACGTCTACTTAGAGCCTGCCTCATGGCGCATGTTGTGCCTGGGTTTTTCTGCGGGCTTGCCGCTTTTGCTGGTGCTGGGCACGTTTAGTTTTCGTCTGCGCGAAGCGGGGATTGACCGCAGCACGATTGGATTTTTAAGCTGGGTGGGTTTGGCCTATGGCTTCAAGTGGGTGTGGTCGCCCTTGGTGGACCGCATGCCTTTGCCACTGCTCACCCGCTGGTTGGGCCGTCGCCGCAGCTGGCTGCTGTTAGCGCAAGCCACGGTGGTGGCAGGCTTGGTCGGCATGGCCTTGCTCGACCCACAAGTGGCGCTTGAACCTGTGGTGTGGTGCGCCTTGGTGGTGGCGTTTGGTTCGGCCACGCAAGACATTGCGCTGGATGCCTTTCGCATTGAATCGGCCGATGCACAACACCAAGCGGCCTTGGCGGCCACCTACCAAACCGGCTATCGCCTCGCCATGATTTGGGCGGGTGCGGGCGTGCTGTGGGTGGCAGCACGCGTGGCAGGGGCTGACGAAACGACCTACCTCCACGCCGCGTGGCAAACGGCCTACCTTGTGATGGCGGCGTCGATGAGCCTCGGCGTGTTGACCGTCATGCTATCGCCCGAACCTGCACCACGTGACATGCCACCCGCGCGCAACGCGGCCGAGTGGTTGCGCGGCGCATTGATTGAGCCCTTTGCCGAGTTCATTCGCCGCTACCGCTGGCAAGCTGCGCTGATTCTGGGTTTGATTGCGGTGTACCGCATCAGCGATGTGGTGATGGGCATCATGGCCAATCCGTTTTATGTGGACATGGGCTACACCAAAGACGAAGTGGCAGCCGTCACCAAAGTGTTTGGCGTCATCATGACTTTGGCTGGTGCCTTCATCGGTGGCGTGCTGTCCATGCGTTTGGGTGTGATGCGCATCCTCATGTTGGGAGCCGTGCTGAGTGCATTCACCAATTTGTTGTTTGCGTGGCTGGCCACACGCGGCCACGACCTGACCGCCTTGGTGTGGGTGATTTCAGCGGACAACTTGGCCAGCGGCATTGCGTCTGCCGCGTTCATTGCGTATTTGTCTAGCCTGACGAATGTGAATTACTCGGCCACGCAATACGCGCTGTTCAGTTCCATGATGTTGCTCGCACCCAAGTGGCTGGCTGGCTTCTCGGGCGTGTATGTGGATGCGCATGGGTACGAGGCCTTCTTCCATGGCACCGCTTGGTTGGGAGTCCCCGTGCTGCTGCTGGTGTGGCTGGCTTCGCGCGTCTTGCCTGTGAAACCATGATTTACCTCGTCTTTACCGTTTCTTTAGACAAGCACACACTTGGCAAGGCATGATGAACACACCATGAATACCTTGCTTTTGATTGAAGACGACCACCGCCTCGCCCACATGGTGAGCGAGTACCTTGAACAATCTGGCTTCTCGGTGCAGCACGCGGCCAATGGCTTGAATGGCCTCAAGACCCTGCAAGACATCGCCCCCGACATGGTGCTGCTCGATTTGATGCTGCCCGACATCGATGGCCTGGAGGTATGCAAACGCATACGCGCCCTGCCAGGTGCTTTGGCACAAACCCCTGTGCTCATGCTCACCGCCAAAGGTGACCCGATGGACCGCATCGTGGGCTTAGAGCTAGGCGCCGACGACTACTTGCCCAAACCTTTTGAACCGCGTGAATTGCTGGCCCGCATTCGCGCAGTGTTACGCCGTCATTCCCCCGGTGAAGCTGCGGCCGACACGCACCAGACCTTGAAGTTCGGCTCGCTAGAACTGGACCGCGATGCCCGCACCGTCAGCGTGCGCCACCAAGTGTGCGACCTCACCTCTTACCAATTTGATTTGCTGTGGGTGCTGGCTGAACGCGCGGGCCGCGTGCTGTCGCGCGACCAAATCATGGAAGCCGTGCGCGGCAAAGAACTCGAAGCCTTTGACCGCTCCATCGACGTGCACATGGGCCGCATTCGTGCCGCCATCGAAGACGATGCCAAAGCACCCAAACGCATCCTCACTGTGCGCGGTGTGGGTTATGTGTTTGCCAAACAACAAGACTGAGCGCTATGCCATCGACACGTTCCTTTCATCTGCCTTTGTATGTGCGTATTTGGTTGGCGGTGGTGTTGGCCGTGGCTGTACTGACACTGCTCACCGGCTGGGTCATGCGTATGACGGCGGAGCCGCCCTTGCGCGAAGTGCTGGTGCGCAATGCCGAGGGTGAACTGGTCGGTCAAGGCCGTGCGCGCTTGCGCCCACCGGATGGCTTGCCTATCGAGGCACGTCCACTCATGGGCCCTGACATGCGCCACCCACCCGGTCACTTTGGCTCGGGCCCTGAGTTCATGGTGCGCATGCACAACGGCGAGTTGATGCATGTGCATCTGCCACGCCCACCGCACAGCTTCTGGTCGCGCCCCCCGTTTGGATTTGCATGGACCTTGGGTCTCGTGGCGCTGGCCGTTGCACTGGGCACCTACCCCATCGTGCGCCGTCTGACACGTCGTTTAGAAAATTTGCAAAAGGGCGTGGAGCAATGGGGCACCGGTAACTTGTCGGCCCGCGTGGCCGAGCAAGGCAATGACGAAGTGGCTTATCTCGCGCAACGCTTTAACCACGCCGCCGAACACGTCGAACAACTCGTCACGTCTCACAAGTCGTTGTTGGCCAATGCTTCGCATGAGCTGCGTTCGCCGCTCACGCGCATTCGCATGGGGCTGGAGCTGATGGGCGATTCACCCTCGCCGGCTATGAAGGCCGAGATTTCACGCAGCGTAGGCGAGCTTGACCAACTGATTGACGAAATCTTGTTGGCCAGCCGACTCGATGCCAAAGAAGCCGACCTAGGCACTGTGGAAGCCGTAGATTTGACCGGCCTTGCCAGCGAAGAATGCGCCCGTGTCGATGCCCACTTAGAACTGGGCTTTGAACCGCACAGCATCGTGGTACCGGGCGTGGCCAAACTGCTGCGCCGCCTCTTGCGCAACTTGCTAGAGAATGCGCGGCGCTATGGCACTTCAGACATTGAGGTGCAACTGTCTAGCTTGACGGAGAATAACTGCCACTGGGTGCGCCTGTGCGTGTGCGACCGTGGCCCAGGTGTGCCCCCCGATTTACGCGAACGCATCTTCGAGCCCTTCTACCGCTTGCCCGGCGCAAGTGAGCGCGAAGGCGGTGTGGGCCTGGGTTTGTCGCTGGTGCGCGCCATCGTGCAGCGCCATGGTGGCCACGTGCAGTGCCAAGACCGCGAAGGTGGTGGCGCGCAGTTTGTGGTGATGCTGCCGGCTGACTAATCGCGTCACAATATTGGGCATGACACATGCTGCCCTGAACACCCGATTCACCCAACGTTTTCAACTGAGTACCCCAATTGCTTTAGCGCCTATGGCACTCGCCACGGGTGGCGCATTGGCAGCCGCTTGTGCGCAAGCAGGTGCGCTGGGTTTGGTGGGCGGCGGCTATGGCGACCTCGCATGGACACAACGCGAATACATGCTCGCGAATGAGCTTCTTAAAAATGACACCGCTAACCACGCACGCTTGGGCTGCGGCTTCATCACTTGGAAGTTGGATGAAAACACCGAGGCACTTGACTGGATACTCACCCAAAAACCTTGCGCCATCATGCTGTCGTTTGGTGACCCTCGCCCTTACGCGGTTCGTATTGCTGAAGCGGGTGCTCAGCTGATTTGCCAAGTGCAACGCTTAGACCAAGTGCCACAAGCCATTGAAGCAGGTGCGGCGGTCATCGTGGCGCAAGGCGGTGAAGCAGGCGGTCACGGTGCGAATGCACTCGAAGGCCGCAGCACCTTCACTTTGGTGCCTGAGATTGCCGACTACTTGGCCACACACTCGCCCAACACCTTGCTACTTGCCGCAGGCGGCGTGGCCGATGGTCGAGGTTTAGCTGCGGCCTTAATGCTGGGTGCAGATGGTGCGTTGGTGGGTTCACGTTTATGGGCCACAACTGAGAGTTTGGCAGCCACCGGTGCAAAAAACCAAGCCACACACACCAGCGGCGACGGCACCGCACGCAGCGAGGTGTTTGACATCTTGCGCCGCAAAAATTGGCCAGCCCCGTATGACTTCCGCGCCATTCGCAACGACTTGCACCGCGCACTTGAAAACGACATCGCTGGCTTAAAAGCGAACCCAGATGCAGCTCGCGCTGCCTATGACGCCGGCGTGAAAGCGGGTGACTTCACACGTGCACACGCCACGGTGGGCGAGTGCGTAGGATTGATTACAGATGTGCCAACGGCACAAGAATTGATTGGGCGGATCTCAAAGCAAGCGATACACGCGCTCGGCCGACACGTCTTCTAAACAACGCATATGACCCAACGGGCACGTGCGCTCGTAGCAAGGCGAACATGCAAGTGGCGGTTGGTAGTTTTTATCCACACGCAACCACACCACGCGTGCACGCTCGTTCAAGGGTGGTGTGTGTTCAGGACTGGATGAGCCAAACACCGCCACTTGTGGCACGCCAAAAGCTGCGGCCACATGCATCATTCCTGAATCGTTGCTCACCACACGGTGTGCATAGGCAATCAATGCGAAGGCTTGCATCAGGTTGGTTTGACCGGCCAAGTTAAAACAGTGGCCGGGTTTGGCGGCGTTGGCTGTCGTCGCAATCTCTTGGCAAATGTCAAACTCTTTGCCCGAGCCCAACAAAAACACGGGCCGATCAATCTTGCTCGCCAACTCGGCAAAGTGTTTGGCAGGCCAACGCTTGGCAGGGCCGTATTCAGCACCCGGCGCAAACACCACATAGCTGTGTTTGGCGAGGGTGGGGAGCGTGGGCATGTTGGTGGCCAGCTCTTCTAGCGCTTCATCTAACAAACCCACACCCGCTTTGAGCACGGGGCGCAAATCGCCCACGAGCTTCATGGGGCCGGTGCGGGTTTGGCCCACCAGGCTCAAAGCCGCATACCACTCCACCATGGGCGGGCGTTCTTCGGTATCAGGGTTGTCTAGGCGGTCGGTCAACAAACCAAAGCGCATTTCGCCGGTGTAGCCAACGCGCTTGGCGATGCCTGCCATCCATGGCAGCATGGCGCTCTTGAGGGAGTTGGGACACACATAGGCCACGTCAAACTTGCCACGCAACTGATTAGCGAGTTTGATGCGCCCCATCAGCTGCAAGCCGCCGTGTTTGAACGGCATCTCAATCACTTCGGCCACGCCTGGCATCACACGGTAAACCGGTGCAATCCAAGGCAAGGCAGCGACGGTAAGTCGCTCGCCGCGCGCAGCCAAGCGGCGCAGCAAGGGTTCGGTCATCACCGCATCCCCAATCCATTGAGGCGCAATGATGAGCGCGTTTTTAGTGGCCGTGGCCAACGTGCTCGCCGGCTTTGAGTTTGTACTCGGTGCCGCAGTAAGGGCACTTGGCAACGCCCGTGCTGGCCACATCCAAGTACACCTTGGGGTGGCTGTTCCAGAGTTTCATGTCGGCCTTGGCGCTGGGGCAGTACACGCCGCCGTTGCCATTGAGGTCTTTGGCCAAGAGTTCAACTGGGTTACTCATTTTCTTAAACCTTTGTCAACCAATGTGCGTACTTGGGATTGCGGCCGTTGACGATGTCAAAGAACGCTGTTTGAATTTTTTCAGTGATCGGGCCGCGGCTGCCCTCACCCAATTGGATGCGGTCGAGTTCGCGAATGGGTGTGACTTCAGCGGCCGTACCTGTGAAGAACGCCTCGTCGGCGATGTACACCTCGTCGCGGGTGATGCGCTTTTGTACGATTTCGAGGCCCAAATCTTTGGCAATATGGAACACGGTGTTGCGGGTGATGCCGTTCAAAGCGCCAGCCGACAAGTCGGGGGTGTAGATCACGCCGTCTTTGACGACGAAGATGTTTTCGCCAGCGCCTTCAGACACAAAGCCTGAGGTGTCCAGCAACAGGGCTTCGTCGTAACCTTCGTCGGTCACTTCCATGTTGGCCAAGATGGAGTTGGTGTAGTTGCTCACTGCCTTGGCTTGCGTCATGGTGATGTTGACGTGGTGGCGGGTGTAGCTAGAGGTCTTCACGCGGATGCCACGCTTCATACCTTCTTCGCCGAGGTACGCACCCCAAGTCCAAGCCGCGACCATCAAGTGGATGGTGTTGCCTTTGGGCGAAACGCCCAGCTTTTTGTCGCCAATCCAAGTCAGAGGGCGCAGGTAACCGCTTTCGAGCTTGTTCTCACGCACCACATCGCATTGCGCTTGGTTGACTTGTTCTTTGGTGAACGGGATGTTCATGCGCAAAATTTTGGCGCTGTTGAACAGGCGGTCGGTGTGCTCTTGCAGACGGAAGATGGCGGTGCCTTGCTCGGTTTTGTATGCGCGCACGCCTTCAAAGGCGCCGCAACCGTAATGCAAGGTGTGGCTCAGCACATGGATCTTGGCATCGCGCCAATCGACCATCTGGCCGTCCATCCAAATTTTGCCGTCACGGTCAGACATGGATGATGGGATCACGACGCTCATGGGATTTCCTTTGGACTGATGTTGTTGTGGTCGCCAGTTTTGGCGTAATGGCTCATTTTAGCGGGCCTAAAGACCGCTCATTCGGTGGTTAGTCGTTGGCTGCGTGGCTCACGGGCTCGACGTCCGTGGCTTGAAACGGGCGGTCCAAGGTCCAGCTTTGCAGCTTGCCTTGCACAAACACGCAGCGCACCACCGATTGGCTGCCATCGCGCCAGCTGAACACCTCGGGCTGGGCGCCCTTTTCGGTTTCAAGTTGTCCCAAAGCGCGGGTCATGGCGATGACGTGCATCAGGCTTACGCCCGCTTTGAGCTTGGCATTGAGCATGACGGCGCTGTCCACAAAGCCAATTGGGCGGTTGCTCGCACGCTTCATGATTTGCACCAAGCGCGTGAAATACAGCAGCAGCCACATGACGCCACCGGTCACCACCATGGCAATCCCCATCCAACCCCAGCTTTGCCAGGCCCACGCGGTAAAGCCCACTGTGCCAATAGGCACCAAATATCTTTGAAAGTTCATGCGCCTATTGTCTCAGGCTCGGCGCAAAGTTTTTACGCGTGCGGGTAACGCAGGGTGACTTGCAAACCACCCAGGTCTGCCGACTTGCCCACCTGCACATCGACGTGCTGCAAGCTGGCGATGTGACGCACGATGGACCAGCCCAAGCCGCTGCCCGTGGCCGAATTGCCCAACACGCGAAAGAACCGCTCGCCCAAACGGGCCATGTCCGCGCTTGCCAGGCCTGGGCCGCTGTCTTGCACGGTCACTTGCACATGGCGTGGGTCTAGGCGCTGTGCCTCGATGCGTACCACCGACCCGTCGGGGCTGTAACGCAAAGCGTTGTCGATCAGATTACGCAACAAGATCTGCCACAGTGTGCTTTGGCCATTGACTTGCAGCGGCTCAGGCGCCAGCAATTCAAGCGTTTGTCCACGTCGCAAGGCGTCGGGCGTGAGATCGGCCATGACTTGTTGCGCCAGTTGGTCTAGACGGAAAGGCTCCGAAGCCACATCTTGCGGCCCCTCGACTCGGGCCAAGGTGAGCAACTGCTCGACCACACGCGACGCACGATCGCAACCCATCAAGGTGTCTTGCAAGGCTTGCTGACGGACACGGTCATCTATGGCCGCGCTCAATGCCACTTGCGCTTGCGCTCGAATGGCCGCGATGGGTGTGCGTAATTCGTGGGCGGCATCGGCCGTAAAGCGGCGCTCGGTTTCCATGCGCTGGGCCAACCGCTGCAACAAGTCGTTGAGCGCATCCAGCATGGGTTGCACCTCTTGCGGCGTCTCAGGCAAGTTGACGGGCGTGAGGGTTTGGGTGTCGCGCTTCAACAGCGCTTGGCGCAGGCGCTGCAAAGGCTGCAAACCCGATCGCACGTTCCACCACAAACCGATCAGCAGCAAAGGCAAGGCAATAGTGAGCGGCGGCAAAAAGCCCATCATCATGGCGCGCAAAATTTCGTCACGGCTGTCTACCCGCTCGGCCACATAAATTTGCACATCGCGGTCACGACCTGGGGCAGCAAAGATGCGCCACGATTTGCCATCGGCCAAGGTCAGCGTTTGAAAGCCTTGTTTGTGCTGGGCCATGGGCGTGTGCGCCACATTGGGCGAATGCATGACCAAACGGTCTTCGTCAAACACTTGGTAGGCCACGCGGTGTGCGTATTTGTGCAAGGTGGGCGCATCCAGCAAGGGCTCATCGTCTTCTGGTGTGGCATTTTGTTGCACCACCAACAAAGCGGCCGATTGGGCTAAGTGGGCATCCAGCAGTTCATCCACTTCGTGCTGCGCTTCAAACCACACAAACGCAGCTGTGGCAAACCACACCACCAACACCGCGCCTAAAGTGCGAGTGAGCAAGCGTTGTTGCAAAGAAAATTTCTGAGACATGGTGCGAGTCCGCGTATCAAGGCATGACGATGTAACCCACACCGCGCACGGTGTCGATCAGCCCCGCGCCCATCTTGCGGCGCAGGTGGTGAATGTGAACTTCGATGGTGTTGCTCTCCACCTCGTGGCCCCAGCGGTACAGGTGCTGCTCCAACTGCTCACGCGACAACACGCGCCCTGCATTGAGCAACAGGGCTTGCAGCAAATCAAACTCACGCGTAGACAGACTGATAGCCTCGCCGCTTCGGCTGACTTGACGTGCGCTGGGGTCCATCACCACGTCACGTACTTGCAACAGCGTTTGTGTTTTGCCGTGCGCACGGCGCACCAAAGCATGCAGACGGGCGGCCAGCTCATCCAAATCCACAGGCTTGACCACATAGTCGTCGGCGCCCAGGTTGAGCCCCTCAATGCGTTGGGCCACCGCGTCGCGCGCTGTCAGCACCAGCACGGGGGTGTCAACGCCACGCGCACGCACGGCCTTCAACACAGCCAAGCCGTCTTGGCGCGGCAAGCCAATGTCCAGCACGGCGGCTTGGTGTTGTGCACCCAACAGCTCACGCTCGGCGGCCACACCATCGCGCACCCAGTCCACCTGGAACCCGCGCTGGTCTAGGCCCGCACGCAAGCCGCTGCCTAGCAGCTCATCATCCTCGGCCAGAAGTATTCGCATAGCCTCGCCACATCGGTCGCAGAGCTTGTGGGCCGCGCCACACGCGCAACATCACCACCAACCCCACATGCACACACACCACAGCCATGGCCGCGTTGCCCAAACCTTCGTGCAGTTCTTGCAGGGCATCGTTCAACCAACCATCGCCTAAAAGTTCATTGTAGGTAGCCCACCCGCTGACAATGGCTACGGCGCAAAACGCGTAAATACACAGCACCGCAGCGCTCAGCACCCAACTGCTGGCACCCACCCAAAAGTTGCGGGTGAGCCATTCACCTTGCTTGAGTTTGCTCAGCCACACACGCCACATCGCCACGCGTCGCAGCAGCAAACCCCAACGTGCAGACACAGGCCCCACCCAACCCCACACCCAACGAAATGCCAATACCGCAGCCAAGCTGTAGCCGCTATACACATGCACCAAGCGCCAATACTCAGACTCTGACGTGACATAAGAAATGAGAAACGCCAAAGCCATGCTGGCATGGGCCATGCGTGTGCCTAAATCCACCACGGGCTTCATTTAGGAATCCTCACACGATCTTCTTCAAAGTCACCTTGGGCCGCATCGCGGTGGCAGGCCGTGCAATTGGCCGGGCTTTTGATGGACGCACGTTTGAACGTGGCTGCACTCACCTCGCGGTGCTTGCGCTCAAACCAAGCCGAGCGGGTGATGCGGTCTTGTGGCGGCTCTTCACGCGCACGCTTGCCTTGACCGCCATAGGTTTGTAGCCAGGTGTCGATTTGCTTCTGTGCGGCTGCGTCTAACGAAGCGTCGCTGCCATAGTGTTTGTCGAGGCCATTCATCACGCGCTGCCAAGACGCCTTGGGCAACAAGTTGGGCGGAAATGCCAAATGACAGCTGCCGCACTCTTGGGTGTACACCTCAGGCGGTGTGGGGCCCTTGTAGCTGTCAGCCCATGCGCTGGTAGTTGCTAACCAAACTGCCACGAGTAAAGCGCGACCTGAATTTGAAAGAGTTGAATTCATTGCGATCTCCAATCAACGCACACTGATAAGCCAAGCCAACACATCGGCTTTTTCGGCTGCCGTGCATTCACGTGCGAGCACATCTTTGCAATTGCGGCGAAACCACTTTTCGGCTTTGGCACTGTCGGTGAAACGCTTGGCGTTGGCCGCAGGTGCGAGGGGTTCTATGGCCTTGTCGGTGCTGGCGTGACGCCCACCCGTCATGGGTGATTTGCCATGGCAGCTGGTGCATTGCCACTCTTGGCCGTGGCTGGCTTTGAAAAACGTTTCGCCCTTTGCGGCATTGGCAGGCTGGCCCGATTGCGCGGTGTAGCCAGCTAACAGCTCGGCGGGCGAGGCGGCCAAGGCGTTGAGGGAGACAAATAACAACAGTGCGAAGAACTTTGGGAGCATGGTTTTATGCCTTTCAAAACCAATGCTAATGAGCACTTCTTAGGGTTTTCTTAAGGTGCACACGGAGGTGTCTTAAGGCTGCCTTAATGTGCACACGTCAAACTTCATTTCAATCTTTTTTGCGATGGAGTTCAGATGTCACATGCGTTCTCAAAACCTTGCCGGCTTGCCGTCACTGTGTTGGCAGCCTTGCTGCTGACGGCCTGCGGTGGTGGCGGCGGTAGTACCGCCGCATCTGCGGGTATGCAAGTGGCTACGTTCATTGACTCGCCGGTTGCAGGACTAGAGTTTGAAGGCCCAAGCTACAGCGGAACAACCGACGACAACGGCAATTTTTATTACCGCTCGGGGGACCGCGTCACACTCAAAATCGGCAATTTAGTGCTGGGTAGCGTTAGTCCTAGCGGCGACAAAGTCACACCACTTGATTTGGTAACAGGCGCCAGCTCAAGCAGTGATGCGCGCGTGGTGCGCATTTTGCGAACACTACAAACACTAGACAGCGATGGTGATCCAGAAACCAACGCCATCAGCATCACCGCTGAATCTCGTCGCCGTTTACGCAACGGCTCAAACCTTGATTTATCCAGCGCATCGACCACCGATAACGATGTATCAAGCCGACTTCCACAGGGGTTCACACGTAGCGAAGCGCAAGCCAAGTCGCACTTCGAGCGTCATCGCGACGACACATCTCGTGCCTCGCGTGGTTATGGCGGCAAAACAGTCGTCACCCAAGCTACCAACACCACGGGGCGCTTGCTGGCCTCTAACTGTTTCCAATGCCACGGCACAGGCGGCTATGGCGGGTTTGATCGCATCCGCGGCGGCGAAGCCGACGAGGTGCTGGAGTACCTCACCCAAACGGGCCCCAGCAACATCATGGCCGCACATGCACAGGGTTACACCCGCGCACAACTGCAGACCATCATTCAATACCTGCAGCAATGAGGACGACACCTATGAACACTCCATTCACACCTACTTCTCGCCGCAACTGGCTTTTGACGGCTTTGGGTCTGAGTGCCGCAAGCTTGTCGCCCTGGTTGGCCCATGCGGACAATGACAACGACGAAGACTTTGAACACGAGGTGAGCTCCAATGTGTCCTTGGCTTTGGCACAAACCGGTATTTCTGGCCATGTGGTTGTGATTGGCGGCGGCATGGCGGGCGCAGCAGCGGCTAAATATTTACGTCTCTGGGGCGGTGCGCAGCTGAATGTAACTTTGATCGACACCGATGCCAGCTACACCTCCAACATCATGAGCAACTTGGTGCTGACGCAACAACGAACCATGGCCTCGTTGGACTACAAACGCGATGTGCTGGCCTCTTCCTATGGCGTGAGCTTGGTGCAAGACCGCGTGGTCAGCTTGGACACGGTCAACAAACAAGTGTTGCTGGCGAATGGCACACCTCTGTCGTATGACCGTGTGGTGGTGGCTCCCGGCGTGGAGTTCATGGCGGCCTACGGCCTGCGCGTGAGCGACTACGACACCAAAACCCCTCACGCTTGGCGGGCGGGTGCACAAACCACCTTGTTGGCCAACCAGATTGCGGGCATGGCCAACGGCGACACGTTTGTTATGACGATTCCTCTGGCACCTTACCGTTGCCCACCCGGCCCTTACGAGCGGGCGTGTGTGGTGGCTGACTTACTCAAGCGCACAGGCCGCAGCAACTGCCGCGTGGTTGTCTTGGATGAAAACGCCAATATTCAGGCGGAGAGCGGCACTTTTCAAAATGCGTTTGACTTTGTGCATGCAGGTGTCATCTCTTACCAAAGCAATGCACGCAATATCCAAATCAACTCCGACACCAAGGTGGTGACCTACGCCATTGGCAGCGGTGCCACACAAACCATCAACGCACGCGTGGTCAATCCAATCCCAGCTCACCGTGCGGCAGGCATTGGCGCAGGCAGCTTGGACGCGAACGACACTTCGGGTTGGTTTGCTACAGCGGGACTTAACAACTCCTTAGATAGACGTTGGGCAATGGTCAACCCACTCAGCTATGAGTCCACCGCAGCACTGGGCGTGCATGTGATTGGCGATGCAGCCCAATGCGGCTTACCCAAAGCCGGACATGTGGGCAACCAAGAAGGCAAGATTTGCGCAGACGCCATTATTCGCCTGCTCGGCGGTGGCTCGCCTGATGCTGCGCCTGTGGCGAACTCGGCCTGCTACTCGCCCATCACGTCGAATACCGCCTCGTGGCTAACAGCGGTTTACCAGTACGACACCTCGCTCGGGCAAATCAAAGTGGCCAGCAATGGGGGGCAAACTTCAGGCGGTGCAGCGGTGGAGTCGGCCAGTATTTCATCGCGCAATTACACGCAAATGGGCGTGTGGTTCAACACCTTGATGAAAGACACATTTGCTTAAGCGTGGGCTTTAACCCAATTCACGCACCAAGCTCATCGCCTCATCCACCCGTTCCACCGCATGCACCGTCATGCCGGGAATGGGCTTTTTAGGTGCGTTGGCTTTTGGAATGACGGCCACGGTAAAGCCTAACTTGGCCGCTTCTTTCAAACGCTCTTGACCGCGCGGTGCAGGGCGCACCTCACCCGCCAAACCCACTTCGCCAAAAGCGATGAAGCCTTGTGGCAGCGGCTTGCCGCGCAAGCTGCTTTGGATGGACAACAACACGGCCAAGTCAGCCGCAGGCTCGCTGATGCGCACACCTCCTACAGCGTTGACAAACACATCTTGGTCCATGCATGCCACGCCTGCATGGCGATGCAACACAGCCAGCAACATGGCCAAGCGGTCGCGGTCCAATCCAACGCTCAAGCGGCGCGGTGACGGGCCGCCGCTGTCCACCAAGGCTTGAATCTCCACCAGCATGGGGCGCGTGCCCTCCAGCGTCACCAGCACACAACTGCCGGGCACCGGCTCGGAGTGTTGGCTCAAGAAAATAGCACTGGGGTTGCTCACGCCCTTCAAGCCTTTTTCGGTCATGGCGAACACGCCAATTTCGTTCACCGCACCAAAGCGGTTTTTGATGGCACGCACAAGTCGGTACGTCGAATGTGTGTCGCCTTCAAAGTACAGCACCGTGTCCACCATGTGCTCCAGCACACGAGGGCCAGCCAATGCACCCTCTTTGGTGACGTGGCCCACCAACACCACTGCCGTGCCTGTGGACTTGGCCATGCGTGTGAGGTGTGACGCACATTCGCGCACCTGCGCCACCGAGCCGGGGGCACTGGTGAGCTGGTCGGAATAAACCGTTTGGATGGAGTCCATCACCACCACGGCGGGTTGCAGTTTGTCCACGGTGGACAATATTTTTTCAAGCTGCGTTTCGGCCACCACTTGCACTTGGCTGTGGTCCAGCCCCAAACGGCGCGAGCGCAAAGCCACTTGCGAGGCAGATTCTTCGCCCGTCACATACAAGGTGCTCATGCCGCTGCGTTGCAAGCCATCCATCGCTTGCAAGATCAAGGTGGATTTGCCAATGCCAGGGTCGCCGCCAATCAGCACCACACCGCCTTCCACCATGCCGCCGCCCAACACGCGGTCAAGTTCTTCTTGGCCAGTGGGCGTGCGCGCCACGTCTTGGGCTTCGATGTCGGAGAGGATGGCCACTTCGGACGCAGGTGCCAGAGCAGCCATGCCTGCATAGCGGTTTTTGGCAGGACCGCTACTGTCGACCGCGGTTTCAATCAGCGTGTTCCACGCGTTGCAGCTTGGGCATTTGCCCAACCACTTGGCGGTGATGCCGCCGCAGTCGGTGCAGGTGTATTGGGTTTTTTCTTTGGCCATGCGCCAATATTACTGGATAAATAGCCAGTGGTCGTAAAACCCAAAATTCAATCCATCTCTAACGAAAACTTGGCTTGCGCGAGCACGCGCTCCATTTCAGTTTTGAGCGAGTCCATAGACAGCGGCTTGGACACATAGCCGTCCATGCCCGCCTCAAAATACCGCTCACGATCGCCTTTGAGCGCATTCGCCGTCACCGCAATGATGGGGGTGCGTTTCAACTGTCGCAGCTGCTCTTGTTCACGCATCAATTGGGTGGCTTCAATGCCCCCCATTTCTGGCATTTGAATGTCCATCAAGATCAAATCGAACGCTTGCGTGTTGAACGCTTCTAAGCCTTCTAGGCCATTGTTCGCCAGCGTCACTTCATAACCCATGCGGTTGAGCAAAATGGACTGCAAGGTTTGGTTGATCGGTGTGTCCTCCACCAGCAACACTTGCCGTGTAGCAGTCAGCGCAGCCGCGTCTCGTGGTGCGCGAACCGGTTCATCGTGCACGACATTCACCGCAGACACACGGTTCAGCGATGCCACCAATTCATAAGAATCGATGGGCTTGACCAAGAAGCCTTGGATATCAAACTGGTCCAACTGCTCTTGGCTGATTTGCTCACTCAAGGTGCCCATCATGAGGATGGGCAGTTGTGCGGCTGTTTTGATTTGACGCAGCTGCTTGACCAAGTCGTACCCATCAATGTCGGGCATGTTCACATCCACCAATGCCAGGGCGGCCTGCGTCAATTGGGGGGAATGCAATGCATGTGCAGCGCTGTCTGTGGCGACGACATGCAAACCAGCACACGTCAAACGCTTGGTCATCATATGGCGGTTGCTGGCCGTGTCATCGACCACCAGTACCGTCTGACCTTGCAGACTGGGCGAAATTTGGTTTGCCGTCATGTGGGAGGACTGTGCGCGTTGCAGCTGTACGGTGAAGCTGAAGGTGCTGCCCTTGCCAACCTCGCTGCTCACATCAATCTCGCCGCCCATCATTTGGACCAAATTGCGGCTGATGGCCAAGCCCAAACCTGATCCGCCAAAGCGGCGTGCGGTGCTGGAATCTGCTTGCGTGAACACATCAAAAATGAAGGCTTGCTTGTCGTGTGAAATGCCAATTCCTGTGTCTTTGACCTGAAAAAACAAACCAATACTTTCTGGCGTTGAGGCGTTTTGTCGACACGCCACTGTCAACACAATTTCACCTTGCGCAGTGAACTTGATGGCGTTCCCCAACAAGTTACTGACCACCTGCTGCAGGCGCAAGGGATCACCCACCACCATGTCTGGCACATCGACGGCCACATCGCACACGAGTTCCAGTTCTTTTTCTGATGCACGCAACGACAGGGTTCGCGAGGCCTGACGAATCAGCGCATGCAGTGAAAATTCATGCGGATCCAAGTAGAGTTTTTGTGCCTCGATTTTGGAAAAGTCCAAGATATCGTTGATGACGACCAACAAGGAGTTGGCTGAAGCCGACACCATCTCCAAATAACTGCGTTGCTCCGTGGTCATGCGTGTTTGCAAGCACAGCTCCGTCATGCCCAAGATGCCATTCATCGGTGTGCGGATTTCATGGCTCATGTTTGCCAAAAAATTGCTCTTGGATTCATTGGCCGACTGCGCGGCATCGCGCGCGAGTGAGAGCTCATTTTCAGCGCGCTGCCTCGCTTCCATGAACGCATTGAAGGCAAGCACCACCGTCTTAATTTCTTGCCCACCCATTTCTGCAATCGGCGTTACCTGCAAGCCCTTGCGCATTTGCTCTGCCTTGTCATGCATCGCATAGGCCAGTTGACCTAAGGGCTGCACCAATTTGGCAACAAACCCCCACAACAGCGGGACCATCGTCAGCATCAACAGCGCCGTCACGATGAGCATGCGTTGGTACAACGCCTCAATCGGGGCAAAAGCTTCTTCGGATGGAATCACCGATGCCACGATCCAATCTGTGGCTTGCAAGCGTTTAAACGTGAACAAACCTTTCAAACCACGCGTGGTGTAGCCCTCCTGCGTGCCTTCAAATCCTTTGATGGCATTTTCAAAAGGAATATTGCCGCTACCCTCTGGCACGGGTTTAAAAATCAAGCTCGCATCAGGATGCGCAATACGCATGCGGTCTTTGGTGACCAAGTAGTAGTAACCCGTTTCACCATTTTTCTGGGTCGCGATTGAGCCCAGCAAATTGGGTTTGTACAAATTGAGTACCCCACCCAAAATGCCCACCAATCGGTTTTGTTTGTCCAAGATCGGCGCGGCCACCACCACGATGGGTTGCTTGGTCGCTTTACCAAGGATGGGCTTGGAGATGACAGGCACACGGGTCTGAATCACCCCTTGGATGTAGTCACGCGCAGACATATCCAAAGAACGGCGCCCGGGTTTGACAGGCCAATCTACTTGCAAAATGCCGTTGGCATCAAAGATGTAGAGGTCGTCATAGACATTCAACAAGGCATGCTCGCGTTGCAGAAATCGCTCTAACTTAGGCAGATCGCCGATCTGCTCCGCAGGCACATTCAGGCCAACGCTCGCGAGCATGGCCACACTGTCTTGCAACCGCTCATCCAAATTATTGGCAAAGTCGCTTAGCTGGCGAAATTCATTTTTCTCAATGCGTTGGACGATGTCTGCGCGCAGCACATAAAACTGAAGCCCCAGCTGCGCCAATAAAAGGATAAAGCCCACGGCGATGGCACTCAACGACAGTTGCAGTTTGATGCTGAGATTTTTCATAACAACGTACAGGCACAGACATGAATTTTTAATATTTCATTTTAGTATTTAAGTTCTATTATTTTTAAATGCTCACACGACGTAAAAGCTGCGAGACACTTGGCACATGCCTCACCTCATCATTCAATACACCCCGCAACTCGATGCCGAAACCAACATGGCTGAGCTTTGCCAAACTTTGAGCAACACCATGTTGTCAGCCAAACATCCGGATGGCAAAGCCGTGTTCCCCATCGGCGCTACGCGCGTGTTGGCATTTGCAACAACGCACGCAGTCATTGCCGATGGCAGCGGCGACTATGCCTATGTGTATTTGAACTTTCGCATCGCCAAAGGCCGCACACCCGAGATGATTGAACAGGTTGGTCAATCACTGTTAGCCGCGACCCAAGCCCATTTCGCAGACGTGTTTGCCGAACGCCCCATTGGGATCACCTTGCAAATTGATGAAGGGCATGAGGTGTTCAATGCCGTTCACAACAATTTGCACCCGTTGTTCAACAAGCCCTGAGCGCCACTTTAGTCCTGCGTGAATCCCACGCGGCCCGACACCGCGCACATCAGCTCGTAGCCTACCGTGCCTGCGGCTTGGGCCACGTCGTCAATTGGCAACACCACACCGTTACTGGCCTTCCCCCACAGCGTGACTTCGCTGCCAAAACCCGCCGCATGACCTGCGGCATCGCAAGGGGTCAGGTCCACCGCAATCATGTCCATGCTCACGCGGCCCAAGGTGCGTGTGCGCACACCATCGACCAACACCGGCGTGCCTGTGGGGCAGTGGCGCGGATAGCCGTCGGCATAACCGCAGGCCACGATGCCGATGCGCATCGCAGTATCTGCGGTGAACGAGGAGCCATAGCCCACCGTGTCGCCCGCTTGCAAGTCTTGTGTGCCAATGATGCGGCTGCGCAAACTCATGGTGGGTTGTAAATCCCATTGCGCGATGTTGCGCTCGGGAAAATCCGGCGCACTGCCATAGAGCGCAATACCGGGACGTACCCAATCAGCAGCCACAGTCACATCATCATGGGTATGGCGCAACAAGCCTGCGCTGTTGCAAGTGCTGCGCTCGCCGGGCAGGTCTTCGGTGGTTTTGTTAAATGTGGCAATTTGCTGCGCAATACCTTTGGGTCCATCCGCATCACTGAAATGGGTGATGAGAGAAATCTCATCTACTTGTGGCAACTGGTTCAGCCGTGTCCATGCCGAACGAAAACGCGTGGGTGTGAAACCCAAGCGGTTCATACCGCTGTTCATTTTGAGGAATATTCGGTGCGGCACTTGCGTCTTGTGACGACTGAGCATGTCTATTTGTTCGTCGCAATGCACGGTGTGCCACAGGTCTAAGCGTGAGCACAGCTCTAGGTCGCGCATCTCAAACACGCCTTCTAGCAACAGCACCGGACCGCGCCAGCCCAAGCTGCGCAAGCGCTGCGCTTCATCGAGGTCCAACAAGGCGAAGCCATCGGCGCCACGCAAACCTTCAAACACCCGCTCAATGCCATGGCCATACGCGTTGGCTTTGACCACGGCCCACACACGGGCGTCGGGTGCTGCGGCACGCATGCGTGTCAAGTTATGACGCAAAGCGTCGGTGTGAACAAAGGCTTGAATCGGGCGGGGCATGGTCAATATTGTGGCACCCGCGTGATATAACCTTGGGTAGTTAAAAAAGAAAGAAGAATCAACAGGCCGGCAGCCCTCTGCACGTCTGTCAGACCTATCCATGAAGCGCGGTTTTTATACGATCATGTCGGCCCAATTTTTCAGTTCGTTGGCCGACAACGCACTGTTTGTCACAGCCGTCGAATTACTGAAATCAGATGGCGCCGCCGAATGGCAGCGCGCCGCTCTGGTGCCTATGTTTGCTCTGTTCTACGTGGTGCTCGCGCCGTTTGTCGGCGCGTTTGCCGACTCACGTCCCAAGGGCGAAGTCATGCTGATGAGCAACACCATCAAAGTAGTGGGCTGTTTGATGATGTTGTTCGGCGTGCATCCCTTGCTTGCTTATGCGGTGGTGGGTTTGGGCGCTGCAGCCTACTCACCCGCGAAGTACGGCATCTTGACTGAGCTGCTGCCCGCATCGCAATTGGTCAAAGCCAATGGTTGGATTGAAGGTCTCACCATCACCTCCATCATCTTGGGCGTGCTGTTGGGTGGCCAACTGGTCGGTCCGAACTTGTCGGCTTGGTTGTTGTCGTTTGATCTGCCCTTCGTCACCACAGGCGTCGACTCTTCCGCCGAAGCCGCCATTTGTTTGTTGATTCCCTTGTATGCCTTGGCCGCCTGGTTCAACAAACGCATTCCGTACACAGGTGCCGCGCTCATTCCGATGCGCCTCGACCCTGAGAAAACCATGGCGCGCAATTTGTTCGCACTGGTGCCCGACTTCTGGCATTGCAACCAACGCTTGTGGCAAGACAAGCTGGGCCAAATTTCTTTGGCCACCACCACCTTGTTCTGGGGCGTGAGCGGCAACTTGCGCTACATCGTGCTCGCTTGGAGTGCAGCTGCTTTGGGTTACACCACCACACAGGCATCCAGTTTGGTCGGCGTGGTCGCCATCGGCACCGCCGTGGGCGCGGTGGTGGCGTCGATGAAGATGAAGCTAGACCACGCCACACGCCTCATGCCTTTGGGCATTGCCATGGGCTGCTTTGTGGTGGCGATGAACTTCATCGACAACCTGTGGCTGGCTGTGCCCTTCCTCATTGTGTTGGGCGGCTTGGGTGGCTTCTTGGTCGTGCCCATGAACGCGCTGCTGCAGCACCGTGGCCACAACCTCATGGGCGCTGGCCGCTCGATTGCGGTGCAAAACCTGAACGAACAGCTGTGCATTTTGGGTCTGGGCTTTTTGTACACCTTCAGCACCGGCATGGGCTTGAGCGCCTTTGGTGCCATCACTGCTTTTGGAGCGTTGGTCGGTTATGTGATGTGGCTCATCAAACTCTGGCATGAGCACAACCACTTGCACCACCGCGAAGAACTCGCGCGTTTGATGCACATTGCACGCAACGACGACTTGCACGGTTAACTTTTGACCACACGCCCCATGCTGGCCGTGTTGGCTTTGGCTCTCAACGCATTGGTGTGGGGCTTGTCTTGGTGGCCTTTGCGCCAGCTTGATGCCGATGGCTTGCACCCCTTGTGGGCCACTGCCGCTGTTTTTGCATTGGCCACCTTGGTGCTGACTTTTATCAGCCCACAAGGCTGGCGACACTTCCATCATTACCCCCAACTTTGGTGGCTCATGGCCGCATCTGGCCTCACCAACATTGGCTTTAACTGGGCCGTCACCACAGGCGATGTGGTGCGCGTGGTGTTGCTGTTTTATCTCATGCCCACGTGGTCGTTGCTGCTGGCGTGGTGGATGCTGGGTGAGCGTCCCACACGCGGTGCGTTGATGCGTTTGTCGCTGGCTCTTGTGGGCGTGTTGTTGGTGCTCAAAACGCCGGAATCGCCTTGGCCGCTGCCGCAAGATTTACCTGACGTGTTGGCTTTACTTGCTGGCTTTTGTTTTGCGCTCACCAACATTTGGCTGCTGCGTTTGCAGCACACGCCTGAGTCATCGCGCATGGTGGCCATGTTTGGTGGTGGTGCATTGATGGCTGTTGTGTGTGCGACCCTAGCAACGTTTGCTGGGGTGATTCCTGAAAGGGTGGCTATGCCAACTGAAAGCGCCAGCACTTTCGCCTTGGCAACTTGGCTTGCCTCGTGGATGGGCAACAGCGCTGTGACACACCTGGCGTTATGGACACCCTGGGTTGCGGGCCTGAGCTTTGCGTTTTTGGTGTCTAACTTCGCACTGCAATACGGCGCCGCGCGTTTGAGCGCACACACCACGGCGATGGTGATGATGTCAGAGGTGGTGTTTGCCAGTGTGTCCTCGGTGGCACTAGGGGCATCCGCGCTCACGTGGCGCGTGGGCCTAGGAGGCGGCATGATTGTGTTGGCTGCGTTGTTGGCATCACAAGCGCACACCGACAAAACACACGCTTGATGCAACACATGTTGCGGCTCTGCATAGAAAGGCTCACCACATGACAGCTCTCAAAGACTTCACCGCCAACCGCATTGACGGCACACCGTTGTCATTCGCAGACCTCCAAGGGCAAGTGCTGCTGGTCGTCAACACGGCCAGCGCTTGTGGTTTCACACCGCAATTTGAAGGCTTAGAAGCGCTACACAAAACCTATGGCGAAAAAGGCTTAGCCGTCATCGGTTTTCCGTGTAACCAGTTTGGCGCGCAAGACGCGGGCAGCAACGCCGAGATCGGCGCGTTTTGCCAACGCAACTACGGCGTGAGCTTTGCGATGATGGAGAAAGTAGATGTGAACGGCGACGCTGCACACCCCTTGTTCAAGTGGCTCAAATCAGAAGCGCCAGGGTTGTTGGGCAGCGAAGCCATCAAGTGGAACTTCACCAAGTTTTTGGTGGGCAAAGACGGGCGCGTGCTCAAGCGCTATGCGTCGATGGATGCGCCAGCCAAGTTGACCACTGACATTGAGGCGGCATTGGCGGCCTGACACTCGTTGAACTCAGCGCTTAGTTCAACGCCTCATCCAACACTTCCACCCAATGCTTGACTGGCACATTGGTGCCGCTTTGCAAATGGGTGATGCAGCCCACGTTGGCGCTCAGAATGGCTTTGGGTTTCAGCGCATCTAAGTGACCCAGCTTGCGGTCACGCAAGGTGGTGCTGATTTCGGGATTGAGCACGCTGTAAGTGCCTGCTGAGCCGCAGCACAAATGCGCTTCAATGTTGGTCACTTGAATGGCAAAGCCCAGCTCAGCCAAGTGCTTTTCAACACCGCCTTTGAGCTGCTGGCCGTGCTGCAATGTGCACGGCGGGTGGAACGCTTGCATGCCCGCGTTGGCCAACACATGGGCTTTCAACTTGGGCTTGAGCACGGGCACCAACTCGGGCAACAACTCACTCAAGTCTTGCGTGAGTTCGCTGATGCGTTTGGCTTTGGTGGCGTAAACGACATCGTCTTTCAGTACGTGGCCGTAGTCCTTCACCATCACGCCGCAGCCTGAGGCGTTCATCACGATGGCTTCCACGCCTTGTTCGACGAACGGCCACCAAGCGTCGATGTTGGCGCGAATTTGCACCAGGCTACCGTCTTGGTCGTTCAAGTGGAATTTCACTGCACCACAGCAACCGGCCTTAGGCGCGACGATGGTTTGAATACCAGCCGCATCCAACACACGCGCGGTGGCGGTGTTGATGTTGGGCAGCATGGCGGGTTGCACACAGCCAGCGAGCATCAGCACTTTGCGTGCATGCGTTTGGGTGGGCCACACCACACCGTTGCGCTCAGCCGTTTGAGGCGCAGGCACTTTGGCTTTGAGCTTGGCGGGCAGAATGCCGCGCACCGCTTGGCCCAATTTCATGGCGGGTGCAAAGAGGGGCGAAGGCAAGCCTTCTTTCAAAGCCCAACGCATGATGCGCTCACCCATGGGGCGCTGCACTTGCGCATCCACCACTTTGCGGCCCACGTCCACCAAGTGGCCGTATTGCACGCCACTGGGGCAAGTGCTTTCGCAGTTGCGGCAGGTCAAGCAGCGGTCCAAGTGCTGCTGGGTTTTGCGCGTGGGCTTGGCACCCTCGAACACTTGCTTCATCAAATAGATGCGGCCACGCGGGCCGTCTAGCTCGTCGCCCAGCAGTTGATACGTGGGGCACGTCGCTGTGCAAAAACCGCAGTGCACGCACTTGCGCAAAATGGCTTCGGCTTGTTCGCCTTCGGGCGTGCCGACGTATTGGGGGGCCAGGTTGGTTTGCATGTGTGGGCCTGAGTCTGTGTATTAAGCGCGACCGGGGTTCAAGACACCCGCTGGATCAAACTGTTTTTTGAGTTCGTTTTGAATGCGTTGTTGCACTGCGTTGAGTGGGGTGTACACGCCGGCTTGCTTGTCCACATCGCCCAAAGTTTGTTGACTGGCAGCACTGGTGCGGAACAAGGTGGCGTGGCCACCTGCCTTCACCGCCGCTTCGCGCACTTGAGTCGCCGCCGAGGCGGGGGCCCACAGCCAGCGCTGTGCGCCGTGCCATTCAACGTATTGCGCGCACGCAGCGCCATTGACGCGCACGTCCAACTCGGGCGCGGTTTGCGGCACGCTGAGGCGCCACAAGCAATCTTGCTCGGTGGGCGCTTTGAAGAAATCTAGAGTTTGTTCGCCACTGGCTTGCCAGTCGGCTGCAGCTTGCGCTTGGTCCAAGATGCTCACGTGTGCGCCAAGTGCTTTCACCTCCGCACTCATCTTGACGATGGCTGCGTCTACCGCGGCCACTGCGCCGCGCAGGCGGACAAAGAAATAGTCTTGCGCGGGCGATGCCGTGGTGTCGTGCACCCATGCGCTCGCGTTCAAGGGCAGCGGCTGGCCGCCCCATTGGTTGATGAGTTTCAAAGCTTGTGCTTGCGACACACCCGCACACACCAACGTGGCTTCGCCTGGGGCGACAGGCAAGACTTTCAAAGACACTTCAGTGATCAGGCCCAGCTGACCCCAGCTACCGGCCAACAAACGTGACACGTCGTAGCCGGCCACGTTCTTCATCACTTGGCCGCCAAAGGTCAGGTGCTCGCCTTTACCGTTGATGACGCGTGCGCCCAGCACAAAGTCACGGACTGTGCCCACACTGGCTCGGGCGGGGCCGCTCAAACCTGCGGCCACCATGCCGCCAATCGTCGCGCCCGCGCCGAAGTGCGGCGGCTCAAAAGGAAAGCACTGTCCTTTTTGCGCCAAGGCGGCTTCTACGTCGGCCAACGGTGTACCGCAGCGCACGGTGATGACCAGCTCGCTCGGCTCATAGCTCAAGATGCCGCTGTAGGCCGTGGTGTCCAGCACCTCGCCTTGCAAGGATTGACCTAAAAAGTCTTTGGTGCCGCCGCCACGCAAGCGCAAAGGCTGGCCAGTTTTGGTCGCCTCAAGAATGCGGTCGGTGAAATGCTGAAGGGTGTGTTGCAAGGTATCTGGCATGGCTGTCATGGTAGCCGCTGGGCCTGACAGGGGTTTTGAATTTTTTGCACAGCCCCGTTTAAAAATAAAAAAGCCCGCCCTGATTTCTCAGGTGCGGGCTGTGAAGTCCAAGGAAAACTTGAAGTACTTGAAAAATTAACGGTGGTAGGCAGTTTCGCCGTGCGAGCTGATGTCGAGGCCTTCGCGCTCTTCTTCTTCCGTCACACGCAGACCCAGAACCATGTCAACCAGTTTGAAGGCGATGAATGAAACCACGCCAGACCAAACAATGGTGGTCACCACAGCTTCGAGCTGAATCAACACTTGGCCGCCGATTGAGTAGTCAGCGCTGGCAGCGTTGGCCACGTAATCAAAGATGCCTGTGCCGCCGAGCGAAGGAGCTGCAAACACGCCAGTCAACAACGCACCCACGATACCGCCCACGCCGTGCACACCAAACACATCGAGTGAGTCGTCAGCGCCCAACAGGCGTTTCAGACCGTTCACACCCCACAAGCAGAGGAAGCCGCCTGCAGCACCGATCACGATGGCACCCATAGGGCCCACGAAACCGCACGCTGGGGTAATCGCCACCAAGCCAGCCACTGCACCAGAGGCTGCGCCCAACATCGAGGCCTTGCCTTTGGCCAATGCTTCACCAGCAATCCAAGCCAGAGTCGCAGCAGCAGTCGCCACCAAAGTGTTCACGAAAGCGAGTGCAGCCACACCGTTGGCTTCGAGGTTAGAGCCGGCGTTGAAACCGAACCAACCCACCCACAACAAAGATGCGCCAACCATGGTCAATGTCAAGCTGTGAGGCGCCATTGACTCTTTGCCGTAGCCCGTACGCTTGCCGATCACATATGCGCCAACCAAACCAGCCACCGCAGCGTTGATGTGCACCACAGTACCACCAGCGAAGTCCAGAGCACCCTTGGCCCACAACCAGCCAGCAGCGGCAGTCACAGTTTCCAAAGTTGCAGCGTCGGTGATCGCGTCTGGGCCGTCCCAGTACCAAACCATGTGGGCCACTGGCAAGTAGCTGAACGTGAACCAAATGGCAGAGAACAACAACACGGCAGAGAAGCGCACACGCTCAGCAAACGCACCCACGATCAAGGCGCAAGTGATGGCCGCGAAGGTGGCTTGGAAAGCAGCGAAAGTGAACTCAGGAATCACAACGCCTTTGCTGAAGGTCGCGCCCACAGAGTCAGGTGTGATGCCTTGGAAGAACAACTTATCGAAGCCACCAAAGAATGGAGAGCCGCCTGTGAATGCCACCGAGTAACCGTAGATGACCCACAACACATAAATGAGTGAGCTGACCACGAAGACTTGCATCAACACAGACAACATGTTTTTGCTACGCACCAAACCGCCGTAGAACAAAGCCAAACCTGGAATGGTCATCAAGATAACCAACACAGTCGCAATCGTCATAAAGGCGGTATCACCTTTGTTAGGAACTGGCACAACCGCATCAGCGGCCATTGCCACAGCACCGCAGAGCAAAAGCCCCAACCCGAGTGTGAGAGAACTTAGAAATTTTTTCATGATGGTCTTCTTTCTTAAAGCGCTTCTGGACCGGTCTCGCCGGTGCGGATGCGGACGACTTGTTCGAGGTCGTAAACAAAAATCTTGCCGTCGCCGATTTTTCCGGTGCGTGCAGAACCTTCGATGGCTTCGATCGCGCGCTCGACGTGTTCAGCGTCAACCGCAGCTTCGATCTTGACCTTTGGCAAGAAGTCAACCACGTACTCAGCACCGCGATACAACTCGGTATGGCCTTTTTGACGGCCGAAGCCTTTGACTTCAGTGACAGTGATACCTTGCACCCCGATTTGGGAAAGGGCCTCGCGGACCTCGTCCAACTTAAAGGGTTTGATGATGGCGGTGATGAGTTTCATGGTTGCTCCTAGAGAAGACAGTTAGCTTTGTTTAGAAGCTGTACTTGACGCCGACGACCAAGGCGTTCTTAGCGGTGTTGTAGCTAGTTGCTGTTGATGTGTAATAAGCGTTATCTTTAACACTCGTGCTGATCGCTGAAACGCTAGCAGACAAACCATCACCCAAATCTTTGCCGAGCGTTAATGCAATGTCGGTATAGCTATTTGGTGAGTTCTTAATGACTTGTCGACCTGCATGAGGTGTCAATGTATAACCATTGCCCAAGTCGAAGTTGGCGCTCAAGTCCCAGTAGGCGCTGCCTTTTGAGTTGGCTGTGCCAAACAAATCAGAAAATGCGTAAGAGTATTTAGCGGTCACAACACCGTAGGTAGCGGCACCATAGACTTCATCAGTGTTTGCATTCACTGCGCCTGAAACTTTGTTGTATGTGTTGTTCACATACTCATAGCGCAAATAGCCAACGTCATAGGCAACGCCTGCTGCTTCAAATTTATAACCACCGTAAAGATCTAACTCAACTGGGCCTTTGGCATCAGAGCCAGCATCCTTGATCCACTTGATGGTTGAACCCCAAGCGCCCAAGTAAAAACCATTGGCATTTGCATAGTCCACGCCGCCTTGCAAAGCTGCATCACCTTTTGTTTGAGCGATGCCGCGATAGCGGTATTGGCTGACCACGCCCACGTTGTAAGTCACTTCAGGCGCTACAGGTGCAGTTTGTGCAAACGCTGCAGAAGATGTGGCCAAGAGGGCCAACACGATTTTGGACTTGAGGTTCATAGTTTTCTCCGTTGAAAAATAAAGAGGGATACACCTACTTAGCAGGGTCCGTGCCAGCGTTGAAATCCACAAAAGTGATCCCTTTACTAGAACTAAGACCCAAAGTGATGCAGTAGTCTGGCTACCGAACCATTTTCACGCACACAGTTGGTGCATCACTTTGCCTTACACGCCCTGCAATGGGGCTAATCACTCAAAAAGAGAAGATTTATGACGCTTTCGTTAATTCACAGCCGCGCACTTTTGGGTTTGCAAGCACCCGCGGTGACCGTTGAGGTGCATTTAGCAAACGGTTTACCCAGTTTCACCTTGGTGGGCTTGGCAGATACCGAAGTCAAAGAAGCGCGCGAACGTGTGCGATGCGCCATTCAAAACGCAGGGCTGGACTTTCCTAGTAACAAAAGGATCACGGTGAATTTGGCGCCTGCCGATCTACCCAAAGACTCGGGCCGCTTTGATTTGCCCATTGCGCTGGGCATCTTGGCAGCCCATGGGCAATTGGATGAAGCAGCATTGGCGTCATACGAATTTGCAGGTGAGTTGTCGCTGTCTGGCGAGCTACGCCCCGTGCGTGGTGCGTTGGCCATGGGGCTGGCTTTGCGTGGTGCAGGGGTGCGCACACGTTTGGTGTTGCCGCCGGGCAGTGCCGAAGAAGCTGCGCTTGTCCCCACAGCCGAGGTCTACCGCGCCCAACACCTGAGCGATGTGGTCGCGCACTTTGCCAAACCCGAGTTGAAAGGCTCGCTGCCCGTACACACCACCGACGGCTGGTGTCGCATTGAAGCACCGGTGCTGAGTGCACCAGCCATCCCACACGGCCCTGACTTGGTCGATGTCAAAGGTCAAGCCGGTCCACGTCGGGCCCTAGAGATTGCAGCTGCTGGCGGACACTCTCTCTTATTAGTCGGCCCACCCGGCACAGGCAAGTCGATGTTGGCGCAACGGTTTGCGGCCTTGCTGCCCGACATGACACTGGACGACGCACTGGAGAGCGCCGCCGTCGCTAGCTTGGCGGGGCGCTTTGAATTGAACCAATGGATGCAGCGGCCCACGCGCAGCCCGCATCACACAGCAACGTCTGTGGCATTGGTGGGCGGTGGCACGCCACCGCGTCCAGGTGAGATTTCTTTGGCGCACAACGGCGTTCTGTTTCTGGACGAGCTTGCTGAAGTCAAGCGCAGCGCGCTGGAAGCTTTACGCGAGCCTTTGGAGAACGGCCACATCACCATCTCGCGTGCGGCTACTCAGGCCAAGTTTCCTGCGCGTTTTCAATTGATTGCAGCGATGAACCCCTGCCCTTGCGGCTACTTGGGTTCCAGCATGAAAGCTTGTCGTTGCACACCCGACCAAGTGTCGCGTTACCAAGGCAAGCTCAGCGGCCCTTTGCTAGACCGCATCGACTTGCAAGTGGAAGTGCCCACACTGGCCACCGAGGTGTTGATGCACAGCGTGCCGGGTGAATCCACCGCCACCGTGCGTGCACGCTGCTTGGCGGCGCATGCCAAAGCACTCGCGCGACAAGGCACACCCAACCAAGGTTTGCAGGGCCAAGCTTTGGAAGCTCACCTGCAGCTCGATGCAGCAGCGGCCACGTTTTTACAAAACGCAGCGACCAAGCTGGGTTGGTCAAGCCGCAGCACACACCGCGCGCTGCGCGTGGCACGCACCATTGCAGACTTGGCCGACAGCACCTCGGTGCAAGTGGCGCATGTGGCCGAAGCGTTGCAATACCGGCGTGTGTTGGTCAGTCACTGACCACGCCTCACACGCGAGCACCCAACACAATGCCTTCGCGTTGCAGCTGCGCCATCACTTCTGCACCTTCACGCACAAAGGCTTCAGGTTCGGGGTGCGACAACCACATGGCCAACACCATGAAGGCTTGTTCACCGCTTTGCCCATCACGCAATAAGTCAATCAGCTGACCACGAAAGACGCTGCTTTCCAACACGTGCAGCGTGTCGTCCTTGTCGCGCAACATGGACACGTAGGTGCTTTGCATGTCATCGGGCTGGTGATCGGTGTCAATGCTGTGAACAGGCCACTCATACGCCGCCTCCACATGGGTGGGATTGAGCACCACGGCGTGGTGCATCACATTCGCATCGACGTCACACGCGGGCCAGCTTACTGGCGTGGTGTTGACGGCGTTTTGTAACCATTCGAAGTGTGCCAAGTCTTGCAGCCACGCGGGCAAGCGTTGCATGTCTGGGCTTTCACACACGTGGTCCACAAAAGCCCGCTGAGTGGTGCTAGCCCAAGGCGTATGCGGTTGTGCGTCTTTGAGGAAGAGGCGCACGGCATGCTCCCACATGTCATCACCCAACAACGCGCACGTCACGGGAAACGCAGGCGCCAAGACCTCGCTCACATGCGTCACCATGTCTTGCGTGCAAGCCGCTGCATCGGCCAAAGACACACCAGCAGGTGCCGATACGCCTAGGGGGTCGCGCAAATGGCGCGCCAGTGCGAATTGAAATTGTCGGAAATCGTTCAACATGTCAGGGCCTCTAAGTTCAGTTGCATCACATCGTCTACACAGCGCGCCACGCGCCGGTGGGTGCGCGCCAGCACATCACCCAGCAAGGGGTATTCGCGGCCCACACGCACATAGTCGATGTGGCTCAGTGGCAGGGCTTGCAAAAACGCATGCGGGTCAAAGCCAAAGTGCAACGCATTTGCAGCAAGCGCATGCAAATCCAAATGCAAGCTGCAACCCGATGCTGACACCACAGCCGAAATGAACTCAGCCTCGTTCATGTCCACGTGTGCCGGCGTCATGCGATGCACCACGTTGCGAATGCCAATGCGCAAACCGAGTGCGTCTTGCACTTGGGCAATGCGCGCGGCCGTCCAAGCCACAGCAGCACGTGTGCTGGGAATGGGCAGGTTGATGAACAAGGGCGCATCGTCTGCGCTCCAAGCCAAGGCTTCGGAAAAAACCTGAACGCCGTGCTCGGCAATGAAGCTGCGCAAATCGCGCAACACATGTTTGTCTAACGCGCCGGGCCCGCCCAATGACAAGCTTTGGCTCAAACACACGCAAGGGTAGTGCTGGGTGAGTTGCTGCAAGTCTTTACAGATACGCGCCGACACGCCGATCCAATCGGGTGGGGTGAGTTCTAAAAATTGCAAATTGTCTGGCGCACGATTTTTCAGCGGCGCTAACAATGCGGGGCGCAGGGCCAAGCCCGTCCCATGCAAGGTGTGATGTTTCATAAAGTAAGCGTCCTATCAACGGGCCAACGCTTGGCCCTAGGCGACTACTTCGACACCTGCGCACAGAACATGATGAAACGAATTTGCAAATTAAAGTCTTTTTGATAGTTACCCCAAGACCTCACAAATCACGTAGGCGTCTCTCGATAAATTTCAGTCTTCGCATCATTGGCCACTGCTGTGTCTGCCAGCCTTGGTGTGCTGCAAGTGGTGGGCAACAGCATGCTCAGCTGACACAGCGGCGACGCAACACGTCGTCCAGCGACAGTCGACCGGGGCCCATCCACAGCAGGGTCCACAACATGCCCATCAGCACCACGGGGTACTTGAAGTTGCCAAAGCCTTTGTCGGTGAACACGTAGCCTTGCGCCAGCTCAGCCAAAGTGCGCCATGCCTCGGGCCAGTGCACGCTGGCAATGGCGACCACACTCAGCACCCACAAGGACACCGAGAAAAAGCGAGTGCCAAGCCCGATGACCAAAGCGATGCCACCTAGCAGCTCAAACCACGTGGCCATTTGCCAGCTGATGTTGGGCGGCACGAGGTTGAAAGGAAACGGAAACTGATCTTGTATGTCTGCAAACCAGTTTTCGCCGTTGAATTTTTCTAAACCTGATTCAAAGAAATCCCAACCCAGAATCAAGCGCAGGCTGAACAGACCTACCCACAAACCCAACGCGTCGAACGTGCCAAGGCATTGATTGAGGCGTGTTTTCATGCACACGTGATGGATGTTTTGGCTCATGGTTGTGTTCCCAAAATAATGTCTTGTTCTTGTAGTTGCTTGAGCAAGGTGACCCCAAATGCCATCAGCAGTTCGGGCTGCGGATGTCGCATTTGTTCAGCGATGTGTTGCATCGCTTGCGTACCGCTCATGGGCTGCGCGTCTAGCAGCGCCAGCACATGTGCGGTGGCGGCATTCACCTCGGTGAACTGCACCGCATCGTCTGCATCGCGGTACACCACCAAATGCGTGTCCAAAGGTTTGCGTGGTTTGTGTTGCTCACCAATGCGATGCACAGCCCAGTCATAGTGCAAGTTCATGCGTGCAGGGTTGAGCACCACGATCTCTGCCATCAGGTCGCCTTGTATGTTGGCCGCTAGGCGCGTCACGTCCATCACATCCACCGCCAGTTCGGCCCATTCGTAATGCGCCAAGTCAGGCAACCAACGCGGTAACGGTTGCTTAGGTTGGCCCTCTTGGAGATAGCGCACAAACTCGCGCGAAATGTCTCGAAACCACGGTGTGTGCAAAGGCCAGTCGCGGTAGAAAGTGCGCCACAAACGTCGCCATGCGGTGTCACCCAACAACTTACGGCTGAGCGGCATGCACGTGTCGATGAAGCCGCACACGTTGTTAAACAGCATCTCGTTGTACACCGCCATGCGCCGTGCGGGCACGCCTGCGGGGCGCATGGTGTGATGCGGGTCGCGCAAGTGGCACGCCATGTCTTGCTGAAAGCTTCTGCGCAAAGTCGTCATCACGCCACTTTCTTCATGCGTGGCGCTTGCGCCTGCAACCGTGCAATTTGCATGACTTCAACCGTCAGTTCGTTCAAGCTGGGCAAATTGAAATCGCGCTCTAAGCAGGTGGGCACATCGCCACCCATGCGCTCATAAGCGGCCAGCAGCAAATGCCACACGGGGTCAACCACCTCTGCGCCGTGTGTGTCGATCAGCAAGCCATCGGGCTCTACATAGTGGCCGGCCACATGCACATAGCACGTACGCTCTAGCGGCAGGGTGTTGAGGTAGTCCAGGGCGTCAAAGCCAAAATTTTGGCTGTTGACGTAAATATTGTTCACATCCAAATGCAGCAAGCAGTCTGCCTCTCTCACCACTGCCGCCACAAATTCGGCTTCGCTCATTTCCGCGCCGGGTGGGGCAATGTAGGTGGATGCGTTTTCAATGCCAATGCGCATTTCCAAAATGTCTTGCGCTTGCTTGATGCGCTTGGCTGTCCACATCACCGCCTCTTGGGTACAGGGGATGGGCAGCAAGTCGTACAGGTGCGATTCATCAGAACACCAAGACAAATGCTCGGTGAACAGCTGCATGCCATGCGCCTTCATGAAGGCTTTGGTTTTGTGTAGCAGTTGTGTGTCCAACGGTGCAGGCCCACCCAATGAGAGGGACAAGCCGTGGCACACAAACGGGTAGCGTTCGGTGAAGTGACGCAAGTCTTTGGCCGACCGGCCTCCCAAGCCAGCCCAGTTTTCGGGCGCAACTTCAAAGAAGTCGATGACGTTTGGCACGCTGTGTTTCAGCGGCTCTATCAATTCGCGGCGAAAGCCAAGGCCTGCGCCTGAGAGGGGTCGGTTCATGATGGCGTCACTCCACGCAAGGTTGCTGAATTACTTCTTACCGCCGCAAGACGCATCTTTCTTTTTGTCGCCACCGCATGAGGCCTCTTTTTTCTTGTCAGCACCGCACTTGGCTTCGCCGCATTTGCCGTCTTTTTGCTTCATGTCGGCTTGGGCCAATTGGTAGCCGCTATCGAGCTTGCTTGCTTCAAATGGGTTGGCTGCGATAGCGGGGCTGATAGCGGCCACAGCGAATGCAGAGCCCAAAGCCAAAGAGAGGAGTTGTTGTTTTTTCATGATGAGAGTCCTTTGAAAGGTGAGTTGATAATCATGACCAGCGGTCTTTGGGTAATTCGCCGCCGCAAACAAATTGGTTACAAATATTTATAAAAAGTTTTCTGTAACTTTTCCTCTCCCGCTGACGAACTAACGTGACCGTGGATTTACAAACCTTAGAAACCTCACTGCACGCCACCTGGATGCAAGCGCTAGCAGGCCACGCGCCCAGCTACGAAAAAGCGCTGTCAGCCATCAGTGGGCATTTGCGTGCGTTTCTGAAGCGTCGTTTGTATTCACGGCCACAAGACATCGAGGACCTCGTGCAAGAAACCTTGTTTGCCATTCATCAAAAGCAACATACCTACCAAAGCGATCAACCGCTGACGGCTTGGGTGTATGCGATTGCGCGCTACAAGTTGATTGACCACTTGCGCGCTCATTCGCGCCGCGAAAGCAAGCATGACGACATCGACGACTGGGCAGAACAACTGTGGGTCGACAACGACAACGAGGCACGCGATGCCTCGCGCGATGTGCACCAGCTGTTGTCTGAACTGCCCGACAAACAACGCCTGCCCATCGAGCACACCAAGCTGCAAGGCTTGTCGATTGCTGAGGCAGCGCAACTCACGGGGCAAAGCGAGGCAGCTGTCAAAGTCAACATCCACCGCGGGCTCAAAGCCTTGGCCCAAAAGTTTGGAGTCACACCATGAAAACCAACGATCTCATTGCCATGCTGGCGACTGAAGCTAGCGCCACACCCACTGTCTCGCCCTTGCGCCGCTGCGTACAAGCCACTGCTGCTGGCATAGCCATCAGCTTGGCACTGGTGCTGACGCTGTGGGGTTTGAACCCCGAGCTCAATGCCCTCGCCCAAACCCAAGCGTTTTGGGTGAAGGTGATGTGGCTGCTGCTCACCTGCACATTCGCAGTGCCTGTGGTGATGCACTTGGCTCGCCCCGGCGTTGCCGCTGGCCGAGGCGTGTGGGGCGTCGCTGCCGCACTGGTGGGCATGGCCCTGCTGGCCTTGATGCAAGTGGCGTCTGTGGATGCAGACACGGGTATGCAACTCATGCTGGGCAGCTCTTGGCAAGTGTGCAGCGCCAGCATTGCAGCGCTGTCCGTGCCGTTGTTGGCGGCTTTGTTGTGGATGCTGCGCAGCATGGCCCCTACGCGCCCAGCATTGGCGGGCGCAAGTGCTGGCTTAATGGCCGGCGCGATCGCGGGCTTGGTGTACTCACTGCACTGCCCCGAAACTGCTTACGCGTTTTTGGCGGTTTGGTATGTGGCGGGTATGGCCGTGATGGCGGGTGTTGGCGCTTTGCTGGGCTCGCGCTTGTTGCGCTGGTGAGCCGAGCGCTGAAATGACTCGCTAAAAATTTATGCATCACGCTGCAACTTCACAAGCAGCGCAAACAAAAAAGGCTCCGTGCAAACGGAGCCTTTTTACTTTTACAAGTTAGGCGCCAGCAACCGCTCTAAATCTTTCACCGCCACACCTTGGCGTTGCGCCAAGTCGTGCACTTGGTCTTCACCAATGCGGCCCACGTTGAAGTAGGTTGCCTCGGGGTGGGCCAAGTAAAAACCACTCACGCTGGCTGCGGGTGTCATGGCCAAGCTGCTGGTCAGGCCCATGTCGATGTCGCCGCACTGCAGCAAAGCAAACATGTCTTGCTTCGCACTGTGGTCCGGGCACGCAGGGTAGCCAGGAGCGGGGCGAATGCCTTGGTATTTTTCTTTGATCAAGTCTTCGTTGCTCAGCGCTTCGTCTGCGGCATAGCCCCACAAGTCGGTGCGCACGCGGTGGTGCATGCACTCGGCAAAGGCTTCGGCCAAACGGTCGGCCAAGGCTTTGAACAAAATGGCGGAGTAGTCGTCGTGCGCTTCGATGAAACGCTTTTCTTGCTTTTCTGCGCCTAGGCCTGCGGTCACCGCAAACAATCCCACGTAGTCAGCGGCTTGGGTTTGGTCGGCCACAAAGTCGGCCAAGCAGCGGTTGGGGTTGCGCACATCATCGCGGGTGGGCTTTTCGGTTTGTTGGCGCAAGCCGTGCCATGTCATCACCTGTTGTTGGCGGGTTTCGTCGGCGTACAAAACAATGTCGTCACCCACGCGCTGCGCGGGGTACAAGCCCACCACCGCGTTGGCTGTGAGCCAGCGGTTGGCGATGATTTTTTTCAACATCGCTTGGCCGTCGGCATACACCTTCTTGGCTTCCACCCCCACGACGGCGTCTTCCAAGATGGCAGGGAATGGGCCCGCCAAATCCCAAGTTTGGAAGAAAGGCGCCCAGTCGATGTATTTCTCAAGCTCGGCGAGGTCGAAGTTTTTAAACACGCGACGGCCAATGAACTTGGGCTTGGCGGGTTTGTATTTCTCAAAGCTCACAGGCGTGGCATTGGCACGCGCTTGCGCCAAGGTGACCAGCGGCGTTTGCTTTTTGTTGGCGTGTTGCTCGCGCACATTGGCGTAGTCGGCGTTCAGCTCGGCAATGTATTTAGCGGCTTGGTCTGACAACAATCCTTGCGCCACGCTCACGCTGCGTGAGGCATCGGGCACGTACACCACAGGGCCGCTGTAGTTGGGGGCAATTTTCACGGCGGTGTGCACGCGGCTGCAGGTGGCGCCGCCAATCAGCAACGGCGTTTGGCGGTCACGGAAATACGGGTCTTTTTCCATCTCGCTGGCCACGTATTGCATTTCTTCTAGCGACGGGGTGATGAGGCCCGACAAGCCAATGATGTCTGCATTTTCTTCTTTGGCCTTGGCCAAAATTTCATGGCACGGCACCATCACGCCCATGTTCACCACTTCGTAGTTGTTGCACTGCAAGACCACGGTGACGATGTTTTTGCCAATGTCGTGCACGTCGCCCTTGACCGTGGCGATGACCATCTTGCCCTTGGCTTTGACGTCTTCTCCGGCGGCTTCTTGCGCCAGTTTTTCGGCTTCGATGTAGGGCAGCAAATGCGCCACGGCTTGCTTCATCACGCGGGCGCTTTTAACCACCTGCGGCAAGAACATCTTGCCTTGGCCAAACAAATCACCCACCACGTTCATGCCGTCCATCAACGGACCTTCAATCACGTGCAGCGGGCGGCCGCCTTTAGCCAAAATTTCGCGGTAGGCCTCTTCGGTGTCGTCGTTGATGAAGTCGGTGATGCCGTGCACCAGCGCGTGGCTCAGGCGGTGTGCCACCGTCACGGGCGCATCAGCAGTGCCGCGCCACGCCAATTTCTGGCTGTCGTCTTTGGCCGCGCCTTTGGCAGTTTCGGCCACTTCAATCAGGCGCTCACCTGGGGTCAGGTGCGCTTCGCCTTCTTTGTATTTGGGAATTCGGTTGAGCACCACGTCTTCCACGCGCTCGCGCAGAACGGGCTCGAGGTCGTCATACACGCCCACCATGCCCGCGTTGACGATGCCCATGTCCATGCCTGCTTTGATGGCGTGGTACAGAAACACGGTGTGAATGGCTTCGCGCACGGGGTCGTTGCCGCGGAATGAAAAGCTCACGTTCGACACGCCGCCGCTCACCTTTGCGCCGGGCAGGTTCTGTTTGATCCAACGCGTGGCTTCGATGAAGTCCACCGCGTAGTTGTCGTGCTCTTCAATGCCGGTGGCAATGGCGAAGATGTTGGGGTCGAAGATGATGTCTTCGGGTGGGAAGCCCACTTCGTCGACCAACACGCGGTAAGCGCGTTCGCAAATTTCAATCTTGCGTGCGTAGGTGTCGGCTTGGCCTTTCTCGTCAAACGCCATCACCACCGCAGCCGCGCCGTAGCGCTTGACCAAGGTGGCTTGACGCTTGAACTCGTCCAAGCCTTCTTTCATGCTGATCGAATTCACGATGCCCTTGCCTTGAATACAACGCAAGCCCGCTTCGATGACCGACCACTTGGACGAGTCCACCATCACCGGTACGCGCGCAATGTCGGGCTCGCCTGCCATCAGGTTGAGGAAACGCACCATGGCGGCTTGGCTGTCCAACATGGCTTCGTCCATGTTGACGTCAATCACCTGTGCGCCGTTTTCCACTTGCTGACGCGCCACGACCAAGGCTTGCTCGTACTCACCGTTCAAAATCATGCGCGCAAAGGCTTTGGAGCCAGTGACGTTGGTGCGCTCGCCAACGTTGACGAACAAACTGCCCTCGCCAATAGACACTGGCTCAAGGCCAGACAGCTTCATGGGGGGAACTGCAGTGGAATTCATGGGGGTACTCACCTGGGGGCTATCAATACAGGTGAGCGTCGTTGCAAAAGATTCGGCCCCAAGCCTGACTTCACGCGCGAGTCCTAGAGGACGGGTGAAGCTGCAACGCTCCTTGGGGATGGCTGTATTTTAACCGCTCACGCAGCAGGCGCTGGACCGAAGATTTTTTTGAAAACCTTGTGTTTTGCTTCTTGCCAAGTCTTGGTTGTATCACCATTGGCTTCAAGTGCTTCGTAAATGTCTCGAACCAACGCATCGTCTACAACCTTAGCCGTCTTGAGCTTGGCTAACAGCTCGTATCCGTGCCAAACCTTGATGTCTTTAAAGTCTTTGGCCAGCTCGTGCATGCCCAAATCATCTGTCACCACAACAGCAGGCCTGACCTGCCCAAACGCTAACAACCAACAATCGGCATAGCCTGGCGGTGATCGGCCAAACGACGTGAACCTGCTCACATCCATTTGCACCCAGCCCATCAGCACACTTCGCGCGGCCTCAATCTGAGCCTTTTCATCTTTGGTCAATCGCACCTGTTTGGCCAAACGCTCCTCGGCAAACTCTGGGCCATCAAACCACGGGTTTTTAAACTTGAGGTGCGCGCTGCGGTGCACCTCGTCCTCGGTCACTTTGTGAATGGCCAGCAAATATGGCACCTGCCCGAATTCAAGACCCACAAAAGGCCGCACTCGCTTGGCGAGTCGTAAATATGTGTTGGTATCGAGCAGTACCAGGGTTGTCAACGGCTCAACTCTCCATGCAGTGCTATCGCGTCTTGCATGGGTATGTCCATCACCTGCTGGATATAGCCGGGCCCTGTTTGCTTGCTTTTAATCATGCGTTGCAGCGATTCAAAGAACGAGCTTCTAAACACGTTCTTCACTGCTGCCACATAAGCACTGGGCTCGGCGGGTATGGGTGCAAACAATGATTCGCTCACAGTGCCGCCACGCTGCATGGAGCGTATCGCGTGAATTTGTGCATCTGTGTGTTTTAGCAACGTGAGCCCTTGCGATTTGGCGTAGCGATTGACTTCGGAAAACACACTGTAGAGAGAAATGCCATACGCCTGTGCTTGCGCCTCTAACAGTTTTTTCTCGGCTGTCTTGTTACCCGTGCTGGCCTCTTCATACGTTTTTTGCGCCACGGCTTTAGGGAACAGCAAAGCACCTGCAAACGCATCGGCAAAATCTTCACCCTCGTTCTTGCCTGCAAGCTCTGGCGTGTACACGTGCGCCAGTTCGTGCGCCATCCAAAACTTGAAGTCTTCTTGGTGTGTGTCTAAGTTGAGGAAGATGAAGGTCACCCGTTCTTGCGGCAGCAAGATGTGCAGCGCATTTTTGTGGTTTTGCTTTTGTCCCCACAACACTGGAGCCACAACTGCGCCGTTGTTGTCAAACTCACTCAGCAAATCTTTGTATGAAATTGCGGCTTGCTCGCCCAAGCCCAAACGATGGCGCACTTGGCTAGCCAATGTTTGTAGCTGCTCGTAATCGGTGCTGGGCTGTTGTAGCTGCAAGCGCAGTACGGGCAGCTCTGGCAAAAAAGGCACCAGTGCTTTTAGCAACTCGCCCATCACCATGGCTTTGCTGATGTGGCCATCGGTTGTTTTGGTACCTGCTTTTTTACGAAACGCCACCACTGGCTGGCCTGCGGCTTCGAGCTTGACCAAATCTGCAAATCCCATTTGCAAAGTGGTTGCGAGCTTGAGCAGTTTGTCGGGGCGCGGAAAGTCTGAACCCCTGAGCCAGTTGGTGACTGACTGCGCTGTCACGCCAAGGGCAGTGGCCAAATCTTTTTGCTTCCAGCCCCGTCGTTGCAACGCTTGCTTGATGTTTTCGCTGTGGATAACTTTTTGCATAGGGGCTGGATTATGCATCAAGCAGTCAAAAAATCAACTTTAATCAACTTTATGCGACTATTAGGGCTGGCCAAACAACTTACCTTGCCCTTCAGATTGCCGTTTCCCAAAGCGATGTCGTTTGCCTTGGGGAGTCTCTTGCCCAGGTCCACCATCTGATTTCGACAGCACTGTAGTTACTGAATAGCCTGTAATAACAGCTTCACCAATTTCATCCACTTTGCGGTGAATATTCAGTACGCACTCAATAGTGCTCCCGTGCTGAAAGCTCACTTTTCCTGTCAAAACATCCGACTTGAATACTTCATCCCCCATAGCAAAGGTGATGCGTTCGCCGAGGTACGCGCCCTTCCATTGGTAATTGCCTTCTTTCAATACCGGCGCAATGATTTCTAGCTGTGCAGGGTCAACCACCTCCACGGGCAACTTGTCTGTCAGCAGCACAAACTTCGGAAATGCGCTCCTTTCAACCCGGTGTTCGATTAAGGGATGATCTGCGCCATCGGGTATTTCGCCCAAACTCATGGCAGTGACCTTGTCATATCCCAAAAGTTGCCGATAAAAATTGGACCGACGAGTCATTACTTTCACATCGCCATCTATCAAACTCGCGGCATCACCAGCAGTGCCATTTTTGATATCACCATTACCAATTTCGTGCTTTAGCTTTTGTATGGACAGCCTTTTTTCTTCAATGGTCAGCTTCTGAACTTCTTTGTTCAAAGCATCCATTTCCGAATCAGACACGGGAACTCTTGAAAACACCAATGCGATGACCGCAACTATCAGAGACAACTGATTTCCGTTATTTCCGAGGACGCGCCAAACCTCCCGCAGCCCACCCTCACGAAGTGCGGCAGACTCCAGCTCAACATTCACACCGAAAAGCTGCGCAATTTGTGCAAATGCTGCCAGTGCTTCAGACTCACATTTGTTACGCACCAATGCATTCATTGCATGAGATTCGTCACGCAAAAAATAATGCAATTCGAGCCTTGCCATTGCCATTGTCTTCTCCCTTTTTCTTATCTTTGAGTGTGGTTTTATGAAGCCATCAAAGTGTTGGTTAGCTGAATCTGCGCAATCTGGACAGATTCAAGACGTTCGCGCAGATCGGCGCAAAGGCCTCGGAGTTCGTTGACGCGGGTGACGATGCGAGATTGTTCTTTCAACGGCGGCAATGGAAAGACGCAATGCTTCAGCTCAGTCATATTGATAGATGCGAGGTTCGTCGTTTGCTTGGCAGATGCAGCGAAGTAGCTTCTTGCAACGTCGGAGTTCAAATAAAGCTCCGCCCACTCTGGGCACCATTCGGCAGTGAGCCCTCTGGCTTTGAAAACATGGTTTTGATGCAAGCAAGTTGATAGTTCATCGCGCCAAATTGCAGTGCGACCAACCTTGTCCCAATCACCCCCTTCTGTGATCAACAAATCACCTGCGCAGACTTGAAAGCGTGGCAGCTCCGCCTCGTCAATCAAAACGTCCTTCATTAACTGCAGGTTTAAAAACCATCGCTGCACATTCGCAACGCGCAAATACGGAAACAACAGCGGCTTTGAAAGAGGAGTCTTTCTACCCAAAGTCACACCACTGGAGATCTGTGCCAAATCTCCAAACCTTGCAAGCTCCCACCCGTACGGCAACTCAAACGGTTTTTCTTGGTCGGTGATGGGTGGCAGGGGTTTGTCGCGTTTGATCTTGCCTTGGGCGATGAGGTGGTCTTTTTCGGTGCGGATTTTTTGCAGGAGGACGCTGGCGGGTTCGTCGGTGGGGTCTTGGGGGACGAGGAGGCCGCGCACTGCGAGTT
This sequence comes from Limnohabitans sp. TS-CS-82, assembly GCF_002943475.1. Classification (NCBI taxonomy): domain Bacteria; kingdom Pseudomonadati; phylum Pseudomonadota; class Betaproteobacteria; order Burkholderiales; family Comamonadaceae; genus Limnohabitans; species Limnohabitans sp. TS-CS-82. The sequence goes on from NZ_PTQX01000001.1 coordinate 677,017, forward strand.
GGAGGATGGTTTGTTCGAGGGCGTCTACGGCTTCGGGGCGGTCGAGCAGCAGGTCGAAGTGGGTGGCGATGCGTTGCCAGTTATCCGCCAGTTCCTCGGGCGTTTCGCTTTGGGTGAGCGTGCCCAGCAGGGTGCCCACGAGTTGGGCGTGTTGTTGCGTTTCGAGCTGGCCGCTGACTTCGAGTGCGTCGCAAAGTTGCATCAGTTCTTCGACGCGGGTGACGATGCGGGATTGTTCGGCCAGCGGAGGAATCGCAATTACAGGCTCTGTGATGTCCCCTAGCTTCAAATATGGAATCGCGGAACCACGATTATTTTTAGTGATGATGCTAATGTTTTGGCTTAGCAAAAAATAAAGATACTGCAGGTCCCAAAGTATGGGCTCAATGACGTATGTCCGCTGATACGCATCAAATTTCCCTTCATACCTTTTTAAGTTGAAGTCACCATTGCCGGCCAAAAGCACTGCTTTGCAATCGAAAGAATATGAATCGATTTCTAATGGAGTTACCGAACAAGTAAAAAAAGGGTATCGGCCACCTTGAACAGCTGCGTTCGCATCTAATTTTCCAGTGCTAACGTTAACGACAGTTCCAAGGCGCGCTAGGGTCCAACTATTCGGTATGTGCGCTGTGCTTTCGCTTTCAAGGATTTCAGCCCACGGCTTGTCCCGTTTGATCTTGCCTTCCGCAATCAGTCGGTCTTTCTCAGTCCTGATCTTCTTGAGCAGTTCACTCGCCGGTTCATCGCTCGGTTCTTGCGGCACCAGCTTGCCTTGCACGGCCAGCGTCAAGATGAGTTCGCGCAGGCGGGTCACGCCGCCGGGGGCTTGGGCGATCAAGTCGAAGTGCCGCACCAGCGGCGGCTGCAAATTCACCAAGTATTTGGCGCTGGGCTCTTGCACCGTCAGCACTGCGCTCACGCTGGGGCTCCCAGCGATTGGGCGAGGATGCTTTTGAGTTGGTCGCGCAGGCTTTGCGCCTCAGTTTGCAGGCGGGCGTAGTCAGCCAGTAGTTGCTCGGGGTCGTGGTTCACCACTTCGGCGGCGTGGGGGTTCTTTTGGTCGAGGTTGTAGTTGGCGGCTTTGATCTGGTCGATGCTCACCTTCCATGCACGTTCGTTTTCCACACGGGCGGCAAAACCATCGGCCTCTGTGCCCCACCAGGCTTTTTCGGCGTCGAATTCTTCGATGCGGATGGGCTTGGTTTTGTTGTAGTTCTTCACGCCCGTTGGGTAGGGGTGCTCGTAGTACCAAACGTGTTCAGTGGGCTTGCCCTTGGTGAAGAACAGCAGGTTGGTTTTGATGCCGGTGTAGGGCGCAAACACGCCATTGGGCAGGCGCACGATGGTGTGCAGATTGCATTCGGCCAGCAGTTGTTCTTTGATGCGGGTCTTGACGCCTTCGCCAAACAGCGTGCCGTCGGGCAGCACCAGTGCGGCGCGGCCATTGGTTTTGAGGATGTGTTTGATGAGCACCAAAAACAAATCTGCCGTTTCTTTGGTGCGCACATCGGCCGGAAAGCCTTGTTCGATGCCCGGCTCTTCAATGCCGCCAAAGGGCGGGTTGGTCAAGATCACGTCTACCCGGTCGGCTGGGGTGTAGTCGCGCAGCGGACGGCTCAGGGTGTTGTCGTGGCGGACAAGGCTGGGCACTTCGATGCCGTGCAGCATGAGGTTGGTCACGCACAGCATGTGGGGCATTTGTTTTTTCTCAACGCCCAAGATGCTGTTTTGCAACGTGGCTTCTTCGTCGGTGTTGTGCACTTGTTTGCGCAGGTGTTCGATGGCGCAGACCAAAAATCCGCCTGTGCCGGTGGCCGGGTCCATCACGCGCTCGCCCAGCTGGGGGTTGACCATGTCCACCATGAACTGCGTCACGGCGCGGGGCGTGTAGAACTCGCCCGCGTTACCTGCGCTTTGCAGGTCTTTGAGGATTTTTTCGTAGAGGTCGTTGAACTGGTGGCGCTCGGCCTGGCGGTTGAAGTCGATCGCGTTGAGTTTGTTGATGACCTGGCGCAGCAGCTGGCCGCTTTTCATGTAGTTGTAGGCGTCTTCAAACACGCCGCGCACCACATAGCCACGGGGGTTGCGCTGGGCGTCACCGCTTAGGCTTTTGAGGGTGGCAAAGAGCTGGTTGTTCACAAAGTCCAGCAGGGCATCACCGGTGATGCCTTCGGCGTCCGTGGCCCAGTTGCGCCAGCGCATGGCTTCGGGGATGGGGCTTTTGTAGTCGTCGCGGGTCAGCTCCAGCTCTTCTTCGAGTGCGTCAAACACTTTGAGGAACAAGAGCCAAGTGAGTTGCGAGATGCGCTGCGCGTCGCCATCCACGCCACTGTCTTGGCGCATGATGTCTTGGATGGATTTGATGACGCTGGATAGGTTTGACATTGAATAACTGACTTGGATGCAAAGCTTGCGCTTTTAAGAAATGTAGAGCTCACGCTCCAAGGTTTGAATGGCGCTTAAATATTGGGGGCGACCGCCAAAACTTTTGATGAGTTCAACCGGGCTGCCAAAGTCGGTGAAGGGTTGCACCTTCAAAACTTCGTTGCTCTCGATTGTCGCAATACCTTCGTCGGCATATTTGTCGATCAACGCGTCCATCACTTTGCGGGCTACTGCGCCGTATTGGGTGAAGACGTTGCGCTTTTTTACGCGGTTGGCGCGCTCGCGGCGAGTGAGGGTCGGCTGGTTGTAGGCGACGTGCAGCAGCAAATCAAACGGGTCTAGGTCTTGGCCCACCTCGGCAGCTAAGGCATCAATGAACACGCCTTGTCGTTCTAGCTCTTCCATCAACACGGCTTTGCGTTCAGCGTGGTTCCACGCTTGCAAAAACTTGTCGAGCGAGTCGTATTGCTTCACCAGGTTGATGCGGGTGTAGTCGCGCAGGCTTTCGGTGATGAGCTTGCCATCGGCGTTGAGATACTGCACACGCTCACGCGCGACCGAGACAGACACATTGCCGAGCACGTATTTTTTAGGCTCGCCGGTGTCTGTGCCGCCATTGCCACCGCCAGGGGCAAAAATGCCACCGTCTTCGCCTGCGGGTGTGCCGCTGGGAGGGTTGCCTGGGAAAGGCGTATCACCCGGTTGGTCGGGCGGAGCAACGGGTTGGTCGGGCGTAGGTTCGTAAATTTGCACGGGCTCGCCGTCAAACTTGGGGTCAGCAAAGTTATCGGTGGCGCGCTTGAAGTCAATAATGGTGAACCACGTTTTGCCCAAGTCTTCGCGCAAGCGCGTGCCCCGACCAATGATTTGCTTGAACAAGGTCATGGACTTGATGTTTTGGTCCAGCACGATGAGCTTGCAAGTTTGTGCGTCTACGCCGGTGCTCATCAGCTTGGATGTGGTGGCGATGACGGGGTAGGTTTTTTCGGGGTCGATGAAGTTGTCTAGCTCTAGCTTGCCTTCGGCGTTGTCGCCGGTAATTTGCACTACGTATTTGGGGTTGTCTTTGCAAATGTCGGCGTTGGCGTTGCTCAGGGCTTGGCGCATGCGCGAGGCGTGGTCGATGTCTTCACAAAACACAATGGTTTTGGCGTAGCGGTCGGTGGCCTTGAGGTATTCGGTAATTTTGGCGGCTACCACTTGGTCGCGCTTTTCGAGCACGAGTTTGCGGTTCATGTCGCTGGCGTTGTAAACGCGGTCTTCCACCACATGGCCAAACTTGTCGGTCATGCCTTGGGTGGGGCGCCAGCCAAAGGTGTCTTTGTCTAAATCGACGCGCACTACTTTGTAGGGAGCTAGGTAGCCGTCTTCAATGCCTTGCTTGAGGCTGTAGGTGTAGATGGGTTCGCCAAAGTAGTCGCTGTTTGAAACGTCTTTGGTTTCTTTGGGTGTGGCGGTTAGGCCCACATGGGCGGCGCTTCCAAAGTAGCGCAAGATTTCGCGCCAAGCCGAGTCTTCGTCGGCACTGCCACGGTGGCACTCGTCAATGACGATGAGGTCAAAGAAGTCGGGCGAGAACTGTTTGTAAATGTTGCGCTCTTCTTCCGTGCCTGTGACGGCTTGGTAGAGCGACAAATAAATTTCGTAGCTTTTATCAACGAGCTTGGTGGTTTTGTTGACCGCGAGGTCTACGTCCTCCACGGTGACTTTGCCTTGGGCATCCACGCGCTCCACGCCTTTGGCGTTGGGGCTGAGTTTGGCCATTGCGCCTTTGAACGGGCGGAAGTCATTGACCATGGTTTGGTCAATCAAGATGTTGCGGTCGGCCAAAAACAAGATGCGTTTTTTTGCACCGCTTTTCCACAAGCGCCAGATGATTTGAAACGCGGTGTACGTCTTGCCTGTGCCAGTGGCCATGACGAGCATGGCGCGTTTTTGCCCTTGGGCAATGGCTTCAACCGTGCGGTTGATGGCGTTCATTTGGTAGTAGCGCGGGGTTTTGCTGGGGGCGTAGTCAAACTCGGTCACTTGGCGAACTTCGGGCGTCCAGCCTTTCCAAGCGCAATAGCGCTCCCACAGCTCTTGGGGCGATGGGAATTCGTCGAGTGTGAGGTTTTTCTCCAGCACGCCATCGGCCAAGGTGGCATCACGAAACACAAAGCCATCGCCATTGCTGGCAAAGCTAAACGGCACACCCAGCAAGTCGGCGTAGTTGATGGCTTGGGCCATGCCTGCGCCCATGGCCTTGTTGTTGTCTTTAGCCTCGACCACCGCGATGGGGATGTTGGATTTGTAGAACAACGCATAGTCGGCGCGCAGCACGGTGCTTTGGTCGCGGTGTGATTTGTTGCCCCGCACCGTCACGCGGCCTACGCGCAACGGATATTCGCGAAAGATCTGGTCGTGAATGTTCCAGCCCGAGCGCACTATGGCGGGGCTGATGAACTTTTCGCAGATGTCGATTTCGGAGAGTTGTTTCTTATCCAAAAGGAGTTCTCGCTGGCTAGTAGGCGGGAATAGGTAATGCTTCTATTTTTAATCATTTTGTCCACCTTTCTAACGAGCGTTGCGTTATTGATGTTGGCTTCGTTTTAAAACACCATTTATGTTCATCCGCTTATTTCTAAGCTCGTTGCTTTTCATCTCTATCCAAGCTAACGCCGGCATCTGCACCCGCGAATACGCGCCGGTCTGCGGCCAGTTGCCGCAACAAACCCAAACGTTTGCCAACCGCTGCATGATGAAAGACGCAGGGGCAAGTTGGGTGTCTGACGGCGAATGTCCATCCCAACAAAACAACGCGCTCGCCAAAGACATCACCCTCACCGTGGCGGCGCACGATGTGGCGTGCATGGGGATTGCGCCCATGCGCTGCTTGCAAGTGAAAGAGGGGAACGCGCTGACGTGGTCAAACTTTTACAGCCCGATTGAGGGCTTCACATTCACGCCGGGTGTGCAATACAAGCTGCTGGTGCGGGCGACACCGATGGCAAATGCACCCGCTGATGCGGGCGACACGCGCTACGAATTGGTGCGTGTGTTGTGGCGCAAGCCTGCTCAGTGAACCTTGAACTTGCCGTGGGCTTTGTAGCCGTTTTTGAAGTTGTCCCACTCCAGTACAGGCGCGTGGGCGCTTAAGAACTCGCGCAACAATTGACTGGACTGCAGCTTGCTCAACTCCAATTTTTCAGAGATGAGCGAACGGTTCACATGTCCGTGTTCTTTGTAGATGGCCATGACGGCATCCACGCGGCTTTTGAGGTGGCGGCCCGCAGGGGTTTGGATGAACGAGGTTTCAGGCATGACGTAACATTTCTATCAATTACGTCAATTTTCATAATTTCAGCCCGCGCTGTAAATCCGCCTGTTGGCGTATGCCGCCAGCCTGCCACTCACATTTCTTGTGAGTGGCAATTCAAAATCAATCAGGCAGCTTCGCGATAAAAAGGTCCCGCGCTCAACGCGCGTGCCTTTTGGTCAGCCACCGCTTGGCCAATCGCCGCGATGTGCTCGGGCGTGGTGCCGCAGCAGCCGCCCACGATGTTCACCAAGCCTTCGGCCGCAAACTCGTGCAACAAACGGCTGGTCACATCCGGTGTTTCGTCAAAGCCGGTGTCGCTCATGGGGTTGGGCAGGCCAGCATTGGGGTAGCAGCTGATGAAAGTGTCACCCGCCACTTTGTTGAGCTCTTGGATATAAGGCCGCATCAGCGTCGCACCCAAGGCGCAGTTCAGGCCAATGGCCAGCGGCTGCGAATGGCGCACGCTGTGCCAAAACGCCGTCACGGTTTGACCACTCAAGATGCGGCCAGAAGCGTCAGTCACGGTGCCGCTGATGATGATGGGCAGGCGCTCGCCCGAGGCTTCAAAAAACTCTTCAATCGCAAACAGCGCTGCTTTGGCGTTGAGCGTGTCAAAGATGGTTTCGACCAACAGCACATCTGAGCCGCCTTCGACCAAGGCTTTGACTTGGTCGTAATAGGCGGCACGCAGTTCTTCAAAGTTCACGTTGCGTGCGCCTGCGTCGTTCACATCGGGGCTGATGCTGGCGGTTTTGGGTGTGGGGCCCACGGCGCCCGCCACAAAGCGGGGCTTGTCTGGCGTGCTGTATTTGTCGCAGGCTTCGCGAGCGATGCGGGCCGAGGCCAGGTTCATCTCGTAGGCCAAGTCGGCCATGTCGTAATCGGCCTGCGCAATGGTGGTCGCGCCAAAGGTGTTGGTCTCGATCAAGTCAGCGCCAGCGGCGAGGTAACGCTCATGGATGTCACGAATCACGTCGGGGCGGGTGAGGCTGAGCAACTCGTTGTTGCCCTTCACGTCTTTGTGGAAGTCTTTGAATCGCTCACCGCGGTATTGCGCTTCATCGAGCTTGAAACGCTGAATCATGGTGCCCATCGCGCCGTCGAGGATGGCGATGCGTTTGGCCAAGATGGCGGGTAATTCTTTTGCGCGTGTGTAGGCTTGAGTCATCCTGCCATTGTAAGAAGCAGAGACAATAGTTGGTTCATGCACTCGTTCACACCCCTTTATCCACACGCCAGCTATGTCTGCGCAAGCCGGAAGCTGCTGTGCAAACACCTGTGAACCCCCAAGACATCCTGCGCGAAGTCTTTGGCTACAACGCCTTTCGCGGCCCCCAAGAAGCCATCGTCAACCACGTGTGCGGTGGTGGCGATGCGCTGGTGCTCATGCCCACGGGCGGCGGCAAATCACTCTGTTACCAAATTCCAGCCATTGCCCGCCAGCGTGCGGGGCACGGCATCACCATCGTGGTGTCGCCGCTCATCGCGCTCATGCACGACCAAGTGGGCGCGCTTCATGAGGCGGGCGTTGAAGCAGCGTTTTTAAACTCCAGCCTCAGCGGCGAAGAGGCCAACGCGGTAGAACAACGCCTGCGCCGTGGCGACATCACCCTGCTGTACGCCGCGCCCGAACGCATCACCACGCCGCGCTTTTTGGCGCAGCTCGACATGCTGCACGAGCAAGGCCAGCTCAGCCTATTTGCCATTGACGAAGCGCATTGCGTGAGCCAATGGGGCCACGATTTCCGCCCCGAATACCGAGCGTTGACGGTATTGCACGAGCGCTACGCGGGCGTGCCGCGCATGGCGCTGACTGCCACCGCCGATGCGCTGACGCGTGCCGACATCGTGGAGCGCTTGCAGCTCGAAGACGCACAGCAGTTCGTCAGCAGCTTTGACCGCCCGAACATCCGCTACACCATCGTCGAGAAAAAAGACGCCTCACTGCAACTGCTGCGCTTCATCCAACGCGAACACACAGGGCCAGATTGGCAAGACAGCGGCATTGTTTATTGCCAATCGCGCAAGCGTGTGGAAGAAGTGGCCAAGAACTTGTGCGATGCAGGCATTGCCGCGCTGCCGTATCACGCGGGGCTAGACAGCGCCATTCGCCAAAAGCACCAGAACCGCTTTTTGCGTGAAGAAGGTTTGGTGATGGTTGCCACCATCGCGTTTGGCATGGGTATCGACAAACCCGATGTGCGCTTTGTGGCGCACTTGGACATGCCTAAAAACATCGAAGGTTATTACCAAGAAACCGGCCGTGGCGGGCGCGATGGCCAAGCCGCCCACGCGTGGATGGCCTACGGCCTGAACGACGTGGTGAACCAACGCCGCATGATTGACGAAAGCCCGGCCGCCGAAGACTTCAAACAAGCCATGCGCGGCAAGTTGGATGCACTGCTGGCTTTGGCCGAGGCGACCGACTGCCGGCGCGTGCGGTTGCTGGGGTATTTCGATGAGACCTACAAATCCGCCGAAGACGGACAGGTAAGACTCACCTGTGGCAACTGCGACAACTGCCTGCAACCCCCAGACATTTGGGACGGCACAGAAGCCGCCCGCATGTTGCTGTCCACCATTTATCGCGTGAAGCAGCAAAGCGGCATGTCGTTTGGCGCGGGCCACATGATGGACATCTTGCGTGGCAAAGCCACCGAAAAAGTGAGCCAATACGGTCACGACAAACTCAGCACTTTTGGCATCGGCGCGCATTTCAGCGAAGTGCAGTTGCGCGGTGTGCTGCGCCAGCTCATCGCGCTGGGCGCGTTGGGTGTGGACGCGCAAGCCTTCAACACTTTGTATTTGACCGAGGCCTCGCGGGCTGTGCTCAAGGGCGACGTCACGGTGCGCCTGCGCGCCTCGGTGTCGACGCCCGCCGACCGCAAAGGCAAACGCAGCGCCAGCGGTGCCTCCAAGCCAGCACCCATCGCGCTGGACGATGCGGGCCAGCAACGCTACGACGCGCTCAAGGCTTGGCGTGCCGAAGTGGCGCGTTCGCACAACCTGCCCGCTTACGTCATCTTCCATGACGCCACGCTGGCCGCGATTGCGCAGGCGGAGCCGCACGATTTAGAAGCCCTGCAAGGCATTGCCGGCATCGGCGCCAAAAAGCTTGAAGCCTATGGCGACGAGGTCTTGCGCGTGGTGGCCCTGCCGGCCTAACCCCGCGGCAGAAACGGGTTTACCCTGTCTCTGCCAAGACAGCCCGATGGCATTCGTCCCCTAAAATTTCTGCAAGTAATTTTTATATTCAGGAGTCAAGACATGTCCGAACACCACCACGCACACGGCGCCGAGCAAGACGTTGTTGAATCCATCGTGCCCATGATGCCGATCGTTTTGCCACTGGCGGGCGGTGTGCTCATGTTTTTGATGATCTTCATCGCCATGTTCATGGCTTGACCGCTTGGACATCCACTCGGCTCAGCCGTTTGTGTCATTTTGAAAAAGCGCCTATCGGGCGCTTTTTTGCTTTTACGGCTTGTAACTTCCCCCTAGGGCCTTACCCTAAAAATTACATAAAAAGGGTTGAAAAGTAATGCTTTCTGGTGTTTTCTGGTAACTCATAAGGGTTTTGCAAGCTACGAGAAGGGCAGAGTTTCATAAAATAGACACTGCTTTGGCATAGGCCAATGGCAATGGATTGAGGTCAGAGCCTCGCGCAAAAGGCGACAAGGCTCTGACCTCAATTTTTTGACTTAGGAGCTTTTCATGAACATCCATGCACCCGCATATGTAAAAAACCCCAAGCTGGTGGCTTGGGTCAGCGAGATGGCCGCTTTGTGCAAGCCAGACACCGTGTACTGGTGTGACGGCAGCGACGAAGAATACAACCGCCTCTGCCAACAACTGGTGGATGCCGGCACTTTCAAAAAGCTCAACCCCGCGAAGCGCCCCAACTCTTTCTTGGCTTGCTCTGACCCCTCAGACGTGGCCCGCGTGGAAGACCGCACTTACATCTGTTCAGAGAAAAAAGAAAACGCTGGCCCCACCAACAATTGGATGGCCCCTGCCGAAATGCGCGCCACCTTGAACCCCTTGTTCGACGGCTGCATGAAAGGCCGCACCATGTATGTGGTGCCATTCAGCATGGGCCCCATGGGCTCGCACATTGCACACGTGGGCATCGAGTTGTCTGACAGCGCCTATGTGGCAGTGAACCAAAAAATCATGACCCGCATGGGCAAAGCCGTGTACGACGTGATCGGTACCGACGGCCCCTTCGTGCCCTGCGTGCACACCGTGGGCGCACCTTTGGCAGCTGGTCAAGCCGACGTGAAGTGGCCTTGCAGCAAAACCAAGTACATCGTGCATTTCCCAGAGACCCGCGAAATTTGGTCTTACGGCTCTGGCTACGGTGGCAACGCGTTGTTGGGCAAAAAGTGCTTTGCCTTGCGCATTGCCTCGAACATGGGCCGTGACCAAGGCTGGCTCGCCGAGCACATGCTCATCTTGGGCGTGACCAACCCCCAAGGCAAGAAGTACCATGTGGCAGCCGCGTTCCCCAGCGCTTGTGGCAAAACCAACTTCTCCATGCTCGTGCCACCCGAAGGTTTCGACGGCTGGAAAGTCACCACCATCGGTGACGACATCGCTTGGATCAAGCCGCACTCAGACGGCAAGTTGTACGCCATCAACCCAGAGGCTGGCTACTTTGGCGTGGCCCCCGGCACCAACTTCCACACCAACCCCAACTGCATGGCCAGCTTGGACAAGAACGTCATCTTCACCAACGTGGCGCTGACCGACGATGGCGATGTGTGGTGGGAAGGCATGGAAAAAGACACCGGCAGCATGCCCGACCACTTGATCGACTGGCAAGGCAAAGACTGGACACCAGCCATCGCTAAAGAGACTGGCGCCAAAGCCGCTCACCCCAACGCCCGCTTCACTGTGGCAGCCACCAACAACCCCGCCTTGGACCACCAATGGGACGACGCCGATGGCGTAGCCATTGACGCGTTCATCTTCGGCGGCCGCCGCTCCACCACCGTGCCTTTGGTCACCGAAGCACGCAACTGGACAGAAGGCGTTTACATGGCTGCGACCATGGGCTCTGAGACCACCGCTGCGGCCGCTGGCCAACAAGGCGTGGTGCGCCGCGACCCCTTCGCCATGTTGCCGTTCATGGGCTACAACATGAGCGACTACTTTCAGCACTGGCTCAACATGGGCGACAAGCTCAAGGCCAGTGGCGCCAAAGTGCCATCCATTTACTGCGTCAACTGGTTCCGCAAGGGCGACGACGGCAAATTTGTGTGGCCTGGCTACGGCGAAAACATGCGCGTTTTGAAGTGGATGATTGACCGCATCGAAGGCCAAGTCAAAGGCAAAGAAAACGTGTTCGGCGTGAGCCCCACATATGAAGAAATCAACTGGACTGGTTTGAACTTCACCGCTGACCAATTCAAAACTGTCACCAGCATCGACAAAGCTGCTTGGGTGGACGAGTTGAAACTGCATGAGGAATTGTTCACCCAGTTGGCTTACCACTTGCCCGCTGAAATGACCGCGACCAAAGCCGCTTTGGCTGCGCGTTTGGAGGCCTAACAGCCCCATCAACACGCCACGCTTGGGCCGTGTGCCGAACACGTTGGCGGCTCCATCCAAGAGCCCCGCAAGCTGCGAAGTTTGCGGGGCTTTTTGATGCAGTTCGTATGCAATGGGCTTTGCCTTTTACAAGACAATCCAGTCTTCACAGTTTTTCACGCGGGCTTTCAAAGCCCGCGACCGCTTTCAAAGGCCACTTTCGTGAACACCACTCTTTGCTCCGCCCTGCGCACCGCAGCCCTCGCCTTGAGCGTTGCCGCATTACCTGCCTACGCCCAAAACGTCATCAAGATTGGCGAGATCAACAGCTACAAAGCTCAGCCCGCTTTCCTCGACCCCTATAAAAAGGGCATGGAATTGGCGGTGGAAGAAATCAACGCCGCCGGTGGCGTGAACGGCAAGCAGCTGCAACTCATCACCCGTGACGACAACGCTTCGCCCGGCGACGCTGTGCGCGCCGCCGAAGAGCTGTTGAGCCGCGAAAAAGTGGATGTGCTCTCGGGCGCTTTCCTGTCGCACATTGGTTTGGCACTGGGCGACTTTGCCAAGCAACGCAAAGTGTTCTTCCTCGCGGGCGAGCCGCTGACCGACAAAATGGTTTGGCAAAACGGCAACCGCTACACCTACCGCCTGCGCGCGAGCACCTACATGCAAGTGGCCATGCTCGTACCCGAAGCCGCCAAGCTCAAGAAAAAGCGCTGGGCCGTGGTGTACCCCAACTACGAATACGGCCAATCGGCTGCCGCCACGTTCAAGCAACTGCTCAAAGCCGCACAACCTGATGTGGAGTTTGTGGCCGAGCAAGCGCCGGCCCTCGGCAAGATTGACGCAGGCTCGGTGACGCAAGCCATTGCCGACGCTAAGCCCGACGCCATCTTCAACGTGCTATTTGCCACTGACCTTGCCAAGTTTGTGCGCGAGGGCAACACGCGCGGACTTTTCCAAGGCCGTGAAGTGGTGAGCCTTTTGACAGGCGAGCCCGAGTATTTAGAACCCCTCAAAGATGAAACGCCCAATGGTTGGATCGTCACAGGCTACCCTTGGTACGGCGTGCAAACGCCTGAACACAAAGCCTTCTACTTGGCCTACCACCGCAAGTTCAACGACCACCCCCGCTTGGGCTCGGTCGTGGGCTACAGCATGATTCACGCTTTGGCCGCAGGTATCACCAAGGCCAAGAGCACCGAGACTGAAAAACTGGTCACTGCATTCAGCGGTTTGAAATTCAGCACGCCCTATGGCCCCGTGATGTTCCGCAAACAAGACAACCAGTCCACCATGGGCGCGTTTTTGGGTCGCACCAAAAACGACAATGGCAAAGGCGTGTTGGTAGACTACCGCTACATCGACGGAGCCAGCGTGCAACCCAGCGATGACGTTGTGAAAAAACTCAGACCGAGCAACTAAACGCCACTCGAACCCAAACACAACGCCCGCCTCTTGCGGGCGTTTTAATTTCAAAGCCACACACCTTGATGGACGCCGCCAGCCTCTTCGTACAAGCCCTCAACGGGCTGGCCGCTGCCTCGTCTTTGTTCTTGGTGGCGGCGGGTTTGTCGCTCATCTTTGGGGTGACGCGCATCGTCAACTTTGCGCATGGCTCGTTCTTCATGCTGGGTGTGTATGTGGCTTACTCACTCGTGTCGCATGCTGCGCCGTCTGTGTCAGCCGCTTTGAGCGTGGTGCTGGGTGACGCTGCCAGCCAAACCGCCGCCTATTTTTTGTTGTTGCTATGCGCGGCGCTCGTCACCGGCGTGTTGGGCGCATTGGTGGAAGTGCTGTTGCTCCGCCGCATTTACAAAGCGCCTGAGTTGTTTCAGTTGCTCGCCACCTTTGCCTTGGTGCTGGTTATTCAAGACGGTACGCTGTGGCTATGGGGCGCTGAAGATTTGCTGGGGCCACGCGCACCAGGCCTGAGTGGCGCGGTGGATATTTTGGGCCGCCGCTTTCCCACCTATGACTTGTTTTTGATCGCCATCGGCCCACTGGTGTTGGCCGTGTTGTGGTGGTGCTTGCAACGCACACGCTTTGGTGTGTTGGTACGCGCCGCCACGCAAGACCGCGAAATGTTGGGCGCTTTGGGTGTGAACCCGCGCCACTTGTTCACTGCTGTGTTTGCACTGGGTTGCGCATTGGCTGGCTTGGGCGGCGCACTGCAACTGCCCCGCGAGCCCGCGCATTTGGGGTTGGACATGGCCACCATTGGCGATGCGTTTGTGGTCGTCGTCGTGGGCGGCATGGGTTCTATCCCCGGCGCATTTGTGGCGGCTTTGTTGATTGCTGAAATCAAAGCACTGTGCATTGCGGTGGGCACAGTAGACATTTGGGGCGTGTCGTTTGCGTTTTCCAAACTCACGCTCGTGGCCGAATTTTTGGTGATGGCTGCGGTGTTGATGGTGAGGCCTTGGGGCTTGCTGGGCAAGCCACAGAGTGCGCCGCGCATCAGCACCGAGCAAGAAGCGCCGTTTGTATTGGGCAATGTTCGCTCGCAGTGGGTGTGGCTGTGCATGGGCGCTGCGCTACTTGCACTGCCGTTGTTCACCACTGAATCTCCCTACACCTTGGTGTTGGGCATTGATTTGTTAAGCGCCGCATTGTTTGCAGCCAGCTTGCACTTCATCATGGGGCCTGCGGGCATGCATTCGTTTGGTCATGCGGCTTACTTTGGTGTGGGTGCGTATGCAGCCGCGCTGCTGGTGTTGCGTGCGGGCATGCCTAGCGAAGCGGCCTTGTTGTTGGCTCCCATCGTCAGCGCCTTGGTGGCGGCACCCATTGCGTGGTTTGCCGTGCGTTTGTCGGGCGTGTACTTGGCCATGCTCACGTTGGCGTTTGCACAAATTGTGTGGTCCATCTGTTTTCAGTGGGACGACTTCACGGGTGGCAGCAACGGCATCACGGGTGTGTGGCCTAGCGATTGGTTGCAAGACAAATCTTCTTACTACTGGCTCACGCTTGCGCTCGTCGCATTCAGCGTGATGGCGTTGCGCCGCGTGTTGATGTCGCCGCTGGGCTACGCACTGCGTGCCAGCCGCGACTCGGTGGGCCGTGCTGAAGCCATGGGCCTGAACGTGGCGCGTGTGCAATGGCTGGGCTTTGTGCTGGCCGCTGGCTTTGCGGGTTTGGCGGGGGCGTTGTTTGCATTCTCTAAAGGCAGCATCTCACCCGATGTGTTGGGCGTGAGCAAGTCGGTCGATGGTTTGGTCATGGTCATGCTGGGTGGTGTGCACACGCTCGTCGGGCCACTGGTGGGCGCAGTCACGTTTACGGCACTGCAAGACAGTTTGGCCCGCAGCACAGACTATTGGCGTGCAGTGCTGGGTGCGAGCATGTTGCTGTTGGTGCTGGTGTTTCCGCAGGGCATTGCGGGGTCGGTGCAGGCGCTGTGGCTGCGTGTGCGCACATCTCATGTGAGAGGTGAGGCATGAGCACACACACGCATCAGGCAAACGCAGAGGCAACAGCACACCCCATCACACAAAGTGGTAGCGCATTGCTAGACGTTCAACACTTGCACAAAGCCTTCGGCGGCAACCAAGCTGTGAACGATGTGTCGTTCAATTTGCAAGCCGGCGAACTGCTGGCCCTCATCGGCCCCAACGGTGCAGGCAAATCCACTACCTTCAATTTGGTCAACGGCCAGCTCGCACCTGACAGCGGCAGCATCACCTTAGATGGTGTGTCGCTGCTGGGGCGCAAGCCACACGCGTTGTGGCGCATGGGCGTGAGCCGCACATTTCAAATGGCACAAACTTTTGGCTCGCTCACCGTGGCTGAGAACGTGCAAATGGCTTTGCTATCTGCTGATGGAAAATCTCTCTCGCCTTGGCAACGCGCCACACACTATCGCCGTGCAGATGCGCTGCAACTTCTTGAGCAAGTGCAGCTAGACACACAGGCCGACCGCCCATGCAGCGCACTCGCCTACGGTGATGTGAAGCGCCTTGAGCTGGCCATGGCTTTGGCCAACGAACCGCGTTTGCTGCTGATGGACGAACCCACGGCAGGCATGGCCCCCGATGAACGACACGCCTTGATGGCACTCACGCGTAGCTTGGTCAACCAACGCGGCGTGGCCGTGCTGTTTACCGAGCACAGCATGGACGTGGTGTTTGAACACGCCGATCGTGTGCTGGTGATGGCGCGTGGCGCGCTCATCGCACAAGGCACGCCTGAGCAGGTGCAAACAGACGCACAGGTGCAGTCGGTGTACTTTGGCAGTGGCAAGACGTTTGGTACTTCGCGCACCGCGCAGGCAATGCCAGCAGACACACCCATTCACGCCACTGCGAATGATGGTTCATCAACACCCCTGACTACTAACGGCGCGACAGCTCTGCTTTCAGTGCAAGGCTTGAACGCTTGGTACGGTGCAGCACAAGTGGTGTTCAATGCGGATTTACATGTGCAACGCGGCGAAGTTGTAGCGCTCATTGGGCGCAACGGTGCTGGCAAATCGAGCACGCTCAAAGCCATCATGGGACTCATGCCTCAACGCACGGGCAGCGTGGTGTTTGCGGGCCACGACATTTCGCATGCTGAGCCCTACCAAGCCGCACGCTTAGGTCTAGGCTATGTGCCCGAAGACCGTCGCATTTTCACTGACCTGACCGTGCTGGAAAATTTGCAACTGGGCGTACAAGCGGCTCGCCATTTGCCAAGTCAATCGACCCTCATGTCGGCTGATGCTGCGCATCAACAGCAGATGCCGCAGTCATGGTCTCTCGAACAAATATTTGCACTGTTCCCCAACCTGGCCGACATGCAGCAACGCCCCGCCAGCCACATGAGTGGGGGTGAGCAACAAATGCTCACCGTCGCGCGCACCCTCATGGGCAACCCGTTGATGGTGTTGCTGGATGAACCATCCGAGGGCGTAGCCCCCGTCATCGTGGAACAAATGGGCGAGATGATTTTGGCGCTCAAACGCCAAGGTATGAGCGTCTTGCTGTCTGAGCAAAACACGCACTTCGCACAGTGGGTGAGTGACCGCAGTTACACACTGGACCGTGGTGTGCTCACAGCTTAAACATCAAATCGCTTGCGGCCCCGCCTTGCCGTTTTTCACCACATATGTCGCCTGCGTTTTCAACCCCGCTTCGCTGCCTGCCGGAAACTTGGTGGTCCTGAAATCGCAGCGCACTTCTTGGGGCGTGACAGTGATCAAGCTGTAACCGCGCTCGTCTGAGCGGTAGTGCAACAAGTCGACGTTGCTGTCGCGAATCAGCGCAGCAGGTTTGTCGCCCAAGCCACGCGAGGTGATGGAGGTGGTCACAAACTCGCTGGCCACGATAGGTGACTGAGGGTTGTTGGGGTCGAGTCGCAAGTTGGCAGCTACGTTGCAATGCACATCGCCACCAAGGGTGACCACGTTGCTGAGCTTGGCGTCCACTACTGTTTGCAACAAACGCTTGCGTGCTTCGGGGTAACCATCCCATGCGTCGTTCCAATAGCTGCGGCCTACTGGCGTAGGCACGCTGGTGGAGCTGATTTGCGTAGCCTGTGCCACCAATTTCCATTGGCGTTTGGAGTGGCTTAAACCTTCGGTGAACCAACGCGCTTGCTCGGCCCCCAACATGCTGCGTGCGGGGTCTGCCAGCTCATCACACTGCACCACCATGCGGCCGCCGCCTCGCACAGGGTCACGACAAGCTTGTGCGCTGCGGTATTGGCGGCAATCAAGCGTCCACACATCAGCCAATTTGCCCCAGCTGAGGTGGTCGTACAAACGCATGTTGGCGGGATTGTCTTTGTCTGGTCCCAACAACACAGGTTGATGCTCAAAGTACGCTTGGTACGCCGCTGCACGACGCAGCAACACTTGCTTGGGGTCTGTGTGCTGGCGGTCTTGGTCGTTGGCGTAATCGTTGACCACCTCGTGGTCATCCCACATCAACACCCATGGGTGGGCTGCGTGCGCGGCTTGCAACATAGGGTCACGTTTGTATTGCTCGTAACGCTCGCGGTATTGCGCCAGTGTTTTAGGCTCTTCGCCGTTGTGTTTGCGAATGGCGTATTGCGGGTTGCTGCTCTCGTAGATGTAGTCACCCATGAACAGCACAAAGTCGAGTTTTTCTTTGGCAATCTCGGCATGCGCAATGTATTGGCCTTGCTCGTAGTGTTGGCACGATGACAGCGCCACGCGTAATTCGCGCACATCCGCATTCAATGCAGGTGCGGTGCGTGTGTGGCCCACGGTGCTGTATGCATTGCCTTGGGTGAAGCGATACCAGTAGTCTGTGCTGGGTTGCAAGTTTTGCAAATGCACATGCACGCTGTGCGCGCGTGCTTCGTTGGTGATGGCCTCGGTTGTTTGTACGCGACGTTTGAGTGCGGCATCGGCAAACACTTCCACAGTCACGCGCAGCGCATCTGCGCCTGCAGCGCGGTCTTCCTCGCTGAACAACAAACGCGTCCACAACACCATCGAATCTGCACGTGGTCGACCACTGGCCACACCCAACGCAAATGGGTTGGTGTGCCAAACGCGAGGTTTGTCTGCGGGTGCAGCAACGGCGCTCAGCCAAGGTGCCAGCGCCAAAGCGATGGCGCTGCGTTGCAGGTGTTGGTTGAATTCGCGTCGTTGCATGTGTCGGCTCTGTGAGTGAGCCGCCATGTTAAAGCGTTTAACGTTCGCGCAAAGCTTGCGACACGTTTTGCAAAGGACGGAACAGGTATTCAAGCACCGTCTTTTGGCCTGTGCGAATTTCCACACTGGCTGTCATGCCGGGCGTGGGCTCGAGCTTCATGCCCTTGCGTACCAAGTTGGCATCTTTGATGCGCACCAAGATGCGGTAGTAGCCCTCTTCCATGTCGGCTGGTGTGCCGCCTGGCTTGCGTTGTTGGCGCTCGTCCTTCATGGTGTCGGGGCTCAGGTGCTCCAACTCGCCATCTAAACCGCCATACTTGTTGAAGTCATACGAGGTGAGCTTGACCACCGCTTTTTGGCCCACTTTCAAGAAAGCAACTTCTGATGGTTTGACATAGGCCTCGACCATCATCTCGTCCTCGGTTGGGACGATTTCTAAAATCGGTTGGCCCGCTTGAATCACACCACCCACGGTGGTGACCTGCACGTTTTTCACCACGCCCTTCATGGGCGATTTGATGGTGGTGTGCAAGTAGGCGTCTTCACGTGCCGACGCATTCTCTTTGGTTTGCGAAAGGTCAGATGACACGCGTGTCAACTCATTGTTCGCATCGGTGAGGTAGCGGTTTTTACGCTCTGCGCGTTGGCCCATGAGGTCGGCTTGTTGACGCTTCAAACGCAGCAACTCCACCTCCGACATCACCCCACCTTTGACCAAAGGCTCGGTCAACGTGATTTCTCGGGTGATGGCGGACAACGATGCATCCACCGCTTGCAGCGATTCCATCAACGCTTGCTTGCGCGCTTTGTAGGCTTGTGTTTCTTGCATCACCAAAGCTTGTTCATCTTTGAGCTCGGGTGGAAACACCAGAGCTGTGTTGTTGGCCTCAGCACGCAAACGCGCAGCAATGGCTAACAAAGACAAATATTTTTCATTCGCTTCACGGTATCCAGCGCCTGAACGTGCATCGTCCATTTGCAACAGCACTTGGTCTTTTTCAACCATGTCACCTTCGCGCACCAACATCTCGCGCAGCACGCCCGAGTCCAAACTTTGAATCACTTGCTCACGGCTGGAAGGAATGATTTTTCCTTGACCACGTGTGATTTCGTCCAAGCTGAAAAATCCGGCCCACATCAAACCCATGAACAACGTACCTGCGGTGACCCATACCAACAAACGGCTGGCCTCACGCTCGTCATCTTCCACGGTGCGAATGCCAAAGCCTGCGGCTTGTTTGTCGTCTTGCCACAGCTCTTTGAGCTTGGCCCACAAGGTTTTCGCTTGCGTCCAATGCGCCATTACTTTTTCTTTCATGCCGATGCTCCTGCCGCTTTCACGTCAATGCCACGCGACAGCTTTTCAATCATTTCTTGTTTGGGCCCCACCATCACGCACTGACCGCCTTCGATGACAGCCACCACATCGGCCCACTCTAAGAGCTGAGGGCGGTGTGTGGACATCAACAAGGTGCGGCCCTTGAGCCACGCTTTGAGCACTGCAATCACATGTGCTTCGGTGTTCCCGTCCATATTGGCGGTGGGTTCATCCATGTAGACCAACTGCGGGTCGCGCAACATCATGCGTGCGATGGAGAACAACTGACGCTGCCCGCCCGACAAACCGCCACCGGCTTCGGTAATGGGCATGTCCAAACCACGTGGGTGTGCGGCCACCATCTCGTACAAGTTCAATGACTTCAGCACCTCAATGATCTTGGTGTCGCTGATCCATGTTTCAGACAACACCATGTTCTCGCGCAAGGTACCCATGAACAGTTGCGGGTCTTGCCCCACATAACCCATGCAGCTGCGCACCTCGGCAGGTTCGATTTGCTGCAACTCCACACCATCCAAACGCACACTGCCACCCAGCGGCGTGTACAGGCCAGCCATCAGTCGCAACAAGGTGCTCTTGCCGCTGCCCACACGCCCCAGCAAGGCCACGTGTTGGCCAGGCTCAATCTTGATCGACAAGCGTTTGATCACAGGAATGGCATGCTCACCGGGATAACCAAACTCCAGCGCCTGCGCCTCTAAGCCGCCAGCAATGTGCTCAGGCACCACATACGTACGGCCCGCAATGCGGTCGCGGGGCCGCTTCATCAAACCATCCAAGGTTTCCAACGCTGAGGCCGCCTGTTGGTAACGCGATGCCAAAGACATCACACCCCCCAAAGGCCCCAACGCACGGCCCGCCAAGATGACAGAAGCAATCAAGCCACCCAATGTCAGCAAGTTGGCGTGAATCATGTACACACCCGCTACCACCATGAAAACCGTGACGAGCTGCGTCACGGCTGTGGTGCAACCCATGATCCAGTTGGTGATGGCGCGAATTTCTTTGTAGGAATCCGAACCGGCTTTGTTAGACGCTTCCCAACGGCGTTGCAGATAGTTTTCGGCGTTGTGCGCTTTGAGCAATTCCAAGTTCAGCACCGATTCGACCAACACACTTTGCTTGTCGCCCGACTCTTTCATGTTGGCGCGCATGGCGGTCATCAAAGGCTTTTGCGCCCAGAGACCTTGAATCAACAGCACAGGCACAGCCAAGCCTGGAATCCAAGCCAAGGGGCCGCTGACCATGGCAATCAAGGCCAAGAACAACAACACAAACGGCATATCCGCCAACACCACCAGCGATGCGGATGAAAAGAAATCGCGCAGCGATTCAAAGTCACGCATAGAGCTGGCAAACACGCCCACCGATTGCGGACGGTTCTCTAAACGAATGCCCATGACTTCGCGCAGTAACGTGGCGTTGATGGCGAGGTCGGCCTTCTTGCCGCCCAAATCCACCAAACGCGCTTTGAGCCAACGCATGATGAACTCCATCACGATGGCCACCGTGGTACCAATCGCCAAAGTCCACAACGAGGCATACGCTTGTGTAGGCACTACGCGGTCATACACGTTCATCGTGAAAAATACACTCGCCAAAGTGAGGATGTTGGCCACCACCGTTGCCACCATCGACTCCACGTAGAAGTGACGGAAGCGCCACAACGTGCCCCAAAACCAACTGAACGCGGCACCTTGCATGGGCGCGAGCGTTTGGTCACTGCGCTTAGGTGGCAGCTTGACCACCAACACCTCGTCACGCGACAAACCTTGCAACTGCTCTAACGACACACGGTCATCTTGTGCACCCGACTCGGCCCACCACACCACAGCGGTGTTGCCCTCAATCGCACGCAACACGCACGCACGGCCATCGACCAACGACACCAAAACGGGCATCACATAGCTGGGGATTTCGGCCAAAGGTTTACGCGACCAACCGGCCAACAGACCGTGTTGATGTGCCAAATCTGGGTATGCCTCTAAAGGAATGCGCCCTGCATCATCCAAGGCAAAACCTTGGCGCATCGCGGGTACATGCAAAGGCTGTCCCAGTTGTTTGGCCACCAAAGCCAAGCACACCAACAGCGCATCCGCGGAACCATCCGCTTGCTCAGGAGTTCTCATCGCTTAAAACCTTTTTGCCAAATCGCCCATGGACGCCAACAGTCGGGCACGGGCAATTTGTTCGTCATAAAACGCCGTCGTGGCAGCACTTTGGTAGCTGAACGCTTCGGCTTGAATATTCAATAAATCCAACAACTGGCGACGTGCCAAACGGAACTGCAAGCGGTAGCCTTCCACCACCTTGTCGCCCACACGCGCTTGGCTTTCGCCTTGAATCGCGCGGCCTTGTGCATTCACCCACTCTTGGTAAGACAAGCCCGCTTTTTCGCGCGCCAACAAACGCGCTTCTTCCAGCCCGTTTTGTGCAGCGGTGAGTTGACCCACTGCCGTGCGTACGCCCGCCGACGTGGCACCACCGCTGTACAGCGGCATGTTGACTTGCACTTGGGTGAAGGTGTCTTCTTTATAGGTCGTTGTAAAACCAGTCACGATCGGGTTCAGCTGACGCGTCGACGTCAAATCCACCGTCGGCCAATACTGGCCACGCGCCATGTTCACTGCCGCCTCAGCCGCTTGCACCTGCGCTTTTTGCTGGGCAATCGCGGGCAGATCGTCAGACACAGCATCCATCACTTGATCCATCGTTTGCGGCACAACCCCCAAACGCCCCGTTGGCCCCACCGCCTCTGATAATCCCAAAGGCTTAGACGGCAAACTGCCTTGCCAAAAACGGCTCAAGCGTTGACGCGCTTGATACAACTCGGTTTGACGTTGCAGCTTGATCAATGCCGCGTTGTCCATGCGCACTTGCGCTTGCTCTAAGTCGATGCGGCGGCCCGTGTCCACATCCACAATCTTTTGAATGTCATTGAGCGTGATGCGATGCGACTCAAAATTTTTGGTTGCCAACGCCAACATGTCCAAGGCACGCGCCCAGTTGATGTAAGCCTCGGCCGACAGCAAGGCCACGTCATCGCGTGTCAGTGCCTCTTGGTATTCGCTGCTTTGCGTCAACGCTTCGGCGCGTTGTGCATCCGCCTCAATGCGACCACCCGACCACAAGTTCAAACGCACCGATGGCGTTTGCGTGTTGGTGTTGATACCCGTGAAATCAAACGTCATTTGACCATCCAACACCAGAGTGTCTTTTGTTGTACCAGTAGCCGATGTAATTTTGAGTCCTACAGTGGAATTCGTGTGGAACTCTTGTGTTGTGGCTCCTGGTGAAGTGACCGAATCTAAAACAAAATCAAGTGTTGCACTTGCTGTTTTGTCACTTGATTGAAGCGTAAACAAATCATGACGAATGACGGCGGAATTTTGAGATGAATCAGTTTTTGTATAACTTACCTTGTATGCCGATTGATGATCGCTACTCTGACCTATATCGTTCACCATGGTTACGTCGCCATAATGCAAATGAATAGGCGCTCCAGATGTTGGCGGATTCAAAAATACGCCTTCGCCCGTATCATCATCAGACACCTTAACAAGGGCATCCCATGTGCTGTCTGTTCGACCTACCATCGAATAACTCGACTCACTTGTAATGACAGCAACGTCGTTAACACCAACTACTTTTATAGTCAATTGAGCTGTGCTGATGTTACCTGCGACATCTTTAACCTCATAGGTAAAAACTTCAAGCTTTTCCTCTCCGGCTTTCAGTGCCTTCGCCTTTAAAGGGTTAAGTTGATATGCGTACGAACCATCTGCGCTTATTTTCAGATCACCGTAATCACCATTAAGTGGCGAGGCACTAAGTGCAGTGAAGGTGGTCGCTACCCCAAACTTAACGCCAGTAACAAACACCTCTAAGCTGTTTGTTGGAGTTTTATTTATGCCATCATTTAGATACTGCGGATCACTATCGTCTGTAATCACATTACCAAGGATTGGATCAACAGGATTGCCACTTGGTAACGCCGTCACATTATTCGAGTCATTTACAGCCACCAAGAAGTTACGCGTTGCAGAGTCAGTACCTTGCGCTGTGGCGTTACTCAATGCATCCTTGATGACCGCACTGACTGTAAAAATAGCGCCATTGGCAGTTGGTGCCGTAAAGCTCGTCGTGGCCTTACCTACGTTCTTCATGGCTTGATCTATCGTCACTGTGACATCTGGAGTTCCTGCCACCGTGAAGATAACCTTATCACCCACTGCGACTGTGGACGAATCAAAAGATGCTTCGACGTTGTAGAGCGTGGCACCATTTAATTCCGGCGTATTCACAAAGCCATCATCCGTGCCGTTATTAGCACCATCGGTTGTGACACGAACAATGGGGGCTGCCCCACCGTTCGGTGCTGCATCATCCAGCGATGCAAGATCTGTAGGCGGGTTCGTGCTATCCATGTTTCCAGCTGCATCGGCATACATAGCGGTGACAGTTTGCGTTTGACCATTCAACGGCTTTGCAAATGAGTGATCAACAAAGCCTTTACCTGTGCCGTCATTCGTGGCCAAGTCGGTTGTCGTCAAAATGTGTGTCCACACAATGTCCGCGTCTATGCCATTCTTTGCCGTGAACACAATTTTGTGGCCAGCAATTGCTTTTGTTTTATCAAACGTTGCCCGACTGATGAAATTATTCACGTCACCCTGAGCAGTCAACTCAGCGCCACTCGCCACGCCATCACCGCCCGTATTACCTGCATCTGTGATGATGCGCACTCCCAAATCAACATCTTCATTATTTGGGGGCGTCACGTCCAGCGTGGCACTGTCGATAGGCTTTGCGTCCGTCGCAACATTACCCAAAACATCGACAAAATTTACCGACACAGTTTGCTTTAGCTCTGAGCTTGGCTTGATAAATGTGACGTCTACAAAACCCTTGCCACTCTCGTTGGTCTGCAAGTCAGCTGTTGTCAACACATGCGTCACAACGACAGGTGTATCCGTGCCATTTTGGACTGTGATCACAATCGAGTCGCCCGCTGCAACCTTGGTTTTATCAAACATCACGCGACTCGTAAACGTAGTCGAATCGCCTACCTCTTTGGCGTTTACAAAGGCATCATCGTTTGCATCCGTTGTGATGCGTACACCTAGCCCAGCATCGGCATTGCTTGCACCTGTATCTAGTCTCGCACTATCTATTCCCGTCGTCTCACCAAACATCGCCTTGATCTCGATGCTGCTTCCCTCGACGGGTTTTGGAAACGCGTTAACTAAGGTGAATGATTTGGAAGCTATGTCTGCGTCTGTCAGTACATGCAGCACCGGCGTCGAGATACCGTCTGTCACCGTCACTGTTTGGCCTACTTGCGCCAATTTAGGAACTTCAATGCGCACACTGACGCGGCTTGCCTTGTCTGACTCTGCCTTATTGATGTAGCCGTCATTGTTCTCATCATTGGTAATCAATACACCCGGCATCGCTGTATTAACAGTTGCACTGTCTGTGGCTGGCGATGGGCTTTTATTACCAGCAGCATCTTGAATGGTTGCCGTCACATCAATCGCGCTACCTTCACCTGGGGCAGTTAGACCTTTGAGAACCACTTGTTTTGCGGCGATATCCTCGGCAGTGAGTGTGATCGTGCGTGTGGTGTTGCCTGTAGCCGTTACCGTCAGCACGTCCCCTACTGCCGCGTCTTTGGTGAGTGCAACCGTTACCGTGACTAGATCTGCTGTACCCAAATCGTAATTACTCAAATAGCCGTCGTTGTTGTCATCAGAATTGATAGTGACGCGCAAACCACTTTTGCTGGCATCGACTGGATTGAACGGGTCTGGATTTACCGGTTCAATAAACGCACTCGTATCCAGTTTTGCCGTATCCGTCGCAGTGTCACTACTAGCACCTGCCGCATTCGTCATTTTTGCGGTCACATTGATGCTATTTCCTTCTGTGGGCTTTACAAACGCATCAGTTACGAATTTATTAGTGATGTCTGTCGCTGTTAGTACGTGTTTGAATTCTGTCGTGCCATCTGTCACGATGATTGTGTCTCCAACAATTGCCGTTGTTGGAATCGTTGTTTTAACTGTGAATTTTGTTTTGTCCGCTAGTAAGTCAAATTCTTTTTTGTTGACATATCCGTCGTTGTTTAAATCAGCTTCAATTGAGACTGTTGGAGCGCTTACCTTGACAATTGCAGCCCCGCCGCCGCCGCCGCCCCCCGCTGCAGCCGCAGCAGCAACACCCCCAGCCACAAGCCAACCACTCACACCACCAGCGGCCGCCACCAATGGCAAAGCCGACAACACAAAGTCATCGCCCAATGGGCCGCCGCCTAGCGACACGATGACAGGGGTGTTGCCGTCTTTGAGCTCGGCGGGCATGCTGCTGACGGCTGGGTCTTGCGGCACGTATTCGTACATGCCGCCGTTCTCGGCAGTGCCCACCAGCTTGGGCATGCCGTTGTCTTTGTCCTTGTCTGTGTTTTCCGCGTAGTAGTCTTCAATCACCACATCGGCGCGTTGACTGCCATCGAACATGAGGGTCAAGTTTTTGCCTACACGTTTGATGCGCACTTGGTCGGGTGCCAGGCTTTTGCCTTTGAGGTCATCTTGCAATTCAAAGCGCCAGCCTCGCTTGGCCACCACGCGTACAGGCTCGCCACCTTGCATCACACGCACCGGCTGGATGTCGGTGCCTTTGGCTGTTTTGGCATCGTATTTGAGGAAGGGGTAATCGTCCTCGGGCGCATAGCAAAACACCGTGCCGGGCAAACGCAGCACCTATCGGCATCAATGCGCTTGGCCAACTGTGTGGTGTTGAGTGCCCCCACCTCCACCCAATGCTCGGTGCGCGTGCGAGCCAAGGCGGTTTGCTCGTCGTGTGAATCGCCCACGAAATACATGACCAACTCAAAGCACTTGCGCGCGAACACATTCGCGTCTAAATACATTCACAGAAAACAAAACCCCACGCCTTTGTGAGGCGTGGGGTTTGCGCGTTGGAAGCCTAGTGCTTAACCGTGGTTATCTGCGCCGAGATGCTCAATCACGACCGGTGGTCGGTTTGGAAACTGCGCCACTAATTGCAACGTGCCGCCCATCCCCTCCACGTAATGGCGCAATGTAGACAGCAACATATCGCTGCGTTTTTCTAATCTGGAAATCGTCACCTGTCCCACCCCCAACGAAGCGGCTAGGTCGGCTTGGGTTTGTTGCGATGCAATACGCAAATCTTTCAACGTTGCCAATTCCATGGCACGTTTCGTCACGCGCTGCCTACGTGCTGCAGGCAATGCAGCCATCACATCCGTTAGTTTTCTTGCCATCTTCAAAACCCTTTCATATTCAAATGTTCGTCATAGCGCGTATCAGCAACTGACAACAAGCGTTTATAAAACCGCCGCTGGTCTGCACCACCTTTGTCGCCGCCCACCAACAACACCGCGTGACGCTGTGGGTCGAAGGCGAACGCAACGCGCCAGACCTCGCCGTTCCACGAAAAACGCAACTCCTTCATGTTTGCGTGCTTCGAACCCTTCAACGTATCCACCGTTGGTCTACCTAGCTGCGGCCCAAACGTTGCCAGCAAATTTGCATGCGCCAGCAACTCGTCCTGCAAACCTTCAGTGAGCGCCGAAAACTCGGCATCAAACGCGCTGTGAAACAAAACAGTCCAAAACATTTTATATGTCTTTAAAGCTATATTCAACGCCCCTCATTTGAGAGCTATCAAACTTTACTTTTGCCTCATAAAACTGTGCATCAGCGCCAATCACACAAAACAAAACCCCACGCCCTTGTGAGGCGTGGGGTCTGTGTGCGTTCAGCACCGCGCACGAAGCGCGGGTGTTGCTAGTTAGCGATTAACCGTGGTTAGCCAGCACCATGTGTTGGTCGGTGTTGAGCAAAACAACATTAAGCGTGAAGCGAACGCATTGCAAGCTCAGGAGATGTCGACACTATCTTTAACAGCGCGGCAGCAGGGCCAGTTGGGTTGCGGCGGTGCTGCTCCCAGTTTTGAAGCGTCTTCACACTCACGCGCATCATTTGCGCAAACTCGGACTGCGACAAACCCACTTGCTCACGCACCAAACGTACATCGGGGTTGTCAATATCAAAGCGGCGTGAGGCCTTAGCTTGACCTTTTGAAATCGCTTTCGCCTCTTTCAAACTCTGCACCAAATCGTCGAACAATGCTTTTTCCATTTTCACAACTCCTTCACCAATTCATACAACAGTGCCACCTCTTTGTCGGTCAATGTGTCCTTGGCTGACTTGGGGTATGCCACCAACATGTAAATCTGAAACTCATCTTTGAGCCAGTAATAAATCACTCTCACACCACCGCTCTTACCGCGGCCCTGCGTTGCATATCGCAACTTACGAATACCACCACCGCCGCGAATCAAATCACCCGCCGCTGGATTTGCAACCAATGTCAGCTGCATTTGTGCATAAGCATCGTCTGATAGCAGCGCCGTAATCGTGCGCGTGAACGTGGGGGTTTCGATGAATTCCACACAACTCCATTCTATACGCCATTGGCGTATCTTAGGTTTCTTAGAAAACGCTCATCCTCCACCCTATCCCCACCAATCTGCGCAACCCTCAATCACACAAAACAAAACCCCACGCTCCTTGTGAGGCGTGGGGTTCAAATACTTTTAAAACTTAAGCCGCTTGTTGCAGCAATTTCAGCTTAGCGCCCAAAGACGCTTTGAATTCCTTTTGAACGTATTCGGATATCGACTTCTTTTTTTGCCTTAGTGAGTCGATTTCGGATTTCGTCAATCGAACGGAAGCCGACAAGGTAGCTGGCTTTGATACCGACGCTTTCGATGAGTTCATTTGTTCAACTAACCGACAACTGCACATGCTTGCCGGTTCGCGCCAGCATATCGACCAACGCGTCAATCGTGAACTTCACAGTTTTCTTATTCATCACATCCGACACGCGGGGACGCGTCACACCCAAAATTTGTGCGGCATCGGATTGTTTTAAATGCTGCTCATTCATCCACACCGCCAGCTCGCTCATCAACGATTCTTTGATGGCCAGCTTTTCCGAAATCACACGGTTCGACTCAGCTTTCAACAAAGCCGCCTCTTTGGCATCAAAACCCAAGTCGGCAAATACATTACCGCCAACTGGTGTTTTGTGCATTGATTTAGTATTGCTTTTCATTTTTTACTCCGTTCCTGAACCACCGCTTTGTAACGTGCGGCAGTAATCTCTTTGTCTTGCTTGCTCGTCGCGCTTGTCTTTTTCTTAAAGCAGTGCAACACATAAACCGCCTCGGGAAATTTGGCGACATACATCACACGAAACCATCCGTCGTTCAAGCTGATGCGAATCTCTTTTGTGCCCGCACCCACCACGTCAAAAGGTTTCCAATCATCAGGGTCTAACCCAGCCTGAACTTGGCTCAGCTGCCGTCCAGCCTCGCGGCGCGCGTCTGGCGTAAAGATGTCATCGCTCTTGATGTCTTTTAACGAAGAACCACGCCAGTCAATCGGTTTTTCAATCATCAGGGCCTCCTCAGTGTATCAAAACTTATACACACCTTCAAGCTAAATATCGTGCCTATCCTCCGTGCAATCCCCACCAATCTGCGCAACCCCCAATCACACAAAACAAAACCCCACGCCCTTGTGAGGCGTGGGGTTTGTTGCGTTGAAAGCCTAGTAATTAACCGTGATTAGCCAACACCATGTGCTGGTCAATCAACAGCTGCGCTGCTGCTGCGGAAGACGCGTTGTACACCGCGTAGGTGTGGTCGCCTTCTGTCACTGTGTTGCCGGTGTTGGCCCACTGTGACAAGTCGAGCTCTACTGTGTCGTTGGCGTCGCCGGTGAGGGTGAGCTTGTGCACACCGTTCACAGCCGAGGAAGCCAAAGGCAAGGTCAACACATCGGCCAAGTTCAGCTTCAAGGTGTTGGCACCCGTTGTGCCGTTCACCGCGCTGCCCGTCAGGTCGATGGCGGTCACGTTGCTGTGCACAGCCGCAACGCTGGACAGGTCGAGCGTCATGTTGCTGCCCAACAGGTTCAAGGTATCGCCAGAAGCTGCGCCCGTCAGGGTGTAGTCCAACGCGTTGTAGGCAAACAGCGCATCGGCCACTTGCATGCTCGAGCCATCGGCCATGGCTGCGGTGCTTTGACCCACTTCGGTCACGCCTGCCACGGGGGTGCGCTGCACGCCGTCGCTCACCAAGTTGATGTTGGTGATGCCCCAATCGGCCAAGCTGCGCACTTCGCCTGCGTCGCTCACGCCGTTTTGGTTGACGTCTTGCCACACCTTGAACTCGGCAAACTTCGCGTCGGCGGCGTTGAACACGCCGTCGTGGTTGGTGTCGAACGCGTCAGACAAACCTTCCAAGTCTGAAGCCACGCGGTTGTGGCCTGCGGCGTCCACGCGGGTCGATGTGGCGTACTGGCCAAACGCGTACTGGCTGTTGTCGTGCACCACGCCATCGCCCAGCTTGTCCCACACCAACACGCCGTCTTGTGCGCCCGCCCATTGGGTGAGTGACAAGTGGTTGCTGCCGTTCACGTCCATCGCCACTTGGGTGTAGCTGAACGTGCCATCGCGGTTCAGGTCCAGCACCACGGGGGCGACGGGGACCAGCACCTGCACCACAAACACCTGACCGCCTGCGACTGTGTCAATGTCGCTGTAAGTTCCGCTGCGGTTATGACCTACCGTGTTGTGGTAGCCCGCAGTCGTCAATGTGGACGTCCAGTAACGGTAAATATTGGTCCAGGTCGGCGAGGCAGGCCATGTGATGGTCGTGCTGGTGAGTTCTGCAAGGTTGGGCAGCACCAAGGTGTAGCCGTTCACAATCACGCTGCGCTCGGTGTCCACGCCAACCGTGGCTGCGGACAGACCTGTGGTGTCCGAACCTGCGTTGAACAAGGTGTCGAGCTGGTCGTGACTGACTGCATCCAAATAGCTAGAGGTACCGTCTCCGCTCGTGTCCACAAAGTAATACACCTTGCCGTCGGAACCTGTGACCTTGTTAATCAGGTTCAGGTTCAAGCCGCTGACGGTGCCCAAGCTGAGCGTCGTGCCCATAGGCAGCGAAGCAAACACCCCCACCGTGTCGGTGGCCGTGCTGAACTCGGACTTGCCGCCGTTGGCCACGGTGCTGGTGAACACACCTTCGGTGATGTGCTGCGTCTCGTCCCAGCCGCGGAAGGTGATGGCGTCGGCGATGGTGCCGCTGGTGCCGTTGGCTTTGTAGAACACGCGGGTGTTGGTGTCTGCGGCCAACAACAAAGCGTTGGTGTCGCTCAGCGTGGTGGCAGGTGTCAACCAGGTGGTGCCGCCGTCCAGCGAGTAGTACAGCGTGCCGCCTGTGTGCACACCGGTGATGGCGATGCCTTTGAGGGCGCCTGCATCGGTGTCGCTGATGCCGACGACCAAGCTGCTGACCAAGTCACCCGCCGTGGTGTTGCCGTTGACTGGCGCTGCGGCAGAAGGCGACAAGCTGGTCAATGTGGGCGTTTGTGCTGCGTCCAATACGGGGGCGGTGTTGGCTTTGACCACTTCAAGCGCAACGTAGTACTGAGCAGTTTCAGCCAAATCTTGGACAGTGCCGCCAATACTGGCGCTCCCTGTACGAACCGCAGCATGCCCAGTGGGTGACAATGTGGCGGATAAATACCCACCATCCTGCCAGCCAGTAGGTGTACCGCTATCGCCGGCAGCGGTAGTGCCTGTGCCGTTTGTCGTATCCCAGATGGCCAAGAGCTCATCGTAGCTAGAGTTATTGGTCGTGCCGTACCCTATTGCAGCCGTACCATTCTGTATAGCGTAACCTTGCGGGAAGCTCATGCCACCGTTGGCCGTAGGCAATGCCACCATGACACCATTTAGGGTGGCGTAGCGGTACACATCATCGGTATTGGTTCCTGGGTTGGGGTTGAGGTTGCCGTTGATGTCGTATTGGAAGATGCCATCCAAAGTATCGTGTGTCGTCGCGTCACGGCCACCGTTCAAACTGCCGGTGTTGGCACTCGTGCCATCACCCGAACGGTCCCAGAAGTAGTACCACTTGCCTTCCACTTGCACAGGGGCAATCAGTTGGCCGCTGGTGCCGAGGTCAATCACCGAGCCAGTGCCCGCTGACACGGTGAAGTTCAGCGTGGTCGCGTCTGTGATGCCTGCATAGGCGTTGTTGGCCAAGTCTTTGATGGCTGTGGTGGCCACTTTGAGGTAGTAGCCGGTGCCTGCGGCCAAGTTGGCCGTGGGGTTGATGGTCAGGGTGCTGCCGTTCCAGCCGGTCACCAAGGTGCTGCTGGCTACGTCAAAGCTCTCGACCAAGGTGTTGCTGACGTTGTACAGCTCTATGAGGCCCGTGCCTTTTTGAACAGCTTCGCTGAAAGTCAGGGTCAGGTCGTTGGCCACGTTGGCGTAGGCCACGGTGCCGTTGTCGGCGGGGGAGCTGCTGAGCAGGGTGGGAGCGATGCTGTCAGGGGAGGCCACGGTGATGTCAAAGGTGTCGAAGTCGCTCAGGCTGCCGTCGCTGGCTGTCACTTTCACGCTCAAGGTGCTGCCCGCTGTGCCCGCACTGGGCGTGCCGCTGACCGTACGTGTGGCGGCATCAAAACTCAGGCCCACGGTGGAGAGTGCCGAGCCATCTGCCAAGGTGGCGGTGTAGGTGAGTGAGGTGCTGTCCACGTCGCTGAAAGCGTTGGCAGGCACCACGTAGTTGGTGATGGCCACCGTGGCGGTGGCCGTGGTGTCGGCCAAGGCGTTGGCGATGATGGGGGCGTCGTTGGTGCCCGTGATGACCACGCTGATGGTTTGTGTGGTGCCGTCGGCGGTGCTGACGGTCAAGCTGTCGGTGATGACGTCAGTTGGCTTGAGTTGGTTTTGGGCGTTGTCCATCACGTAGGTCCAAGCGCCTGCGGTGGTGATGGTGAATTTGCCCAAACCTGCGCTGCCTGCCACGTTGGTTTGCGCCACCACGGTGGTGGCGCTGTCGACATCGGCCACGTTGAGTTGGCCGGTGATGGTTTGGGCCACGTCGGTTTCAGAGGTGGCTTTGCTGATGTCGCCACTGAAGGTGGCGGCGTCGTTGACGGGCGTGACGGTGACCGCCAAGGTGGCTGTGCTGGTGTTGCCCGCCGCGTCGGTGACGCGGTAGGTGAAGGTGTCGGTCACGTTGGCTGTGATGGCGTGAATGCCCGCGCCATAGGTGTAGGTGTAGGCGCCATCGGTGCCCAGCGTGAGGGTGCCGTGTGTGCCGGCTGCATTGCTGACCAGCGTGTAGGTTTCTGTGGTGTCCTTTGAGGTGTCGTTGGTGCTGACGTTGCCTGTTTGTGTGACCGTGTTTTCGGTGGCCGAGCTGGTGTCGTTGACGGCAACAGGGGCCACTTTGTCGAGCGAAGTGATGAGGGCTTGCAGCTTTTCCAAGGTGTCGGTTTCGCTGCCGGTGTCGCTTTTGAGCGCGATGGCGGCCAAGAGGGTGGGCAGGTTGTCGGTGCTGACGCCGGTGGTGTCGAGGCCAATTTTTTGCAGGTCGGCAATGGTCAGCGCAGGGTTGGGTGTGCCGCCTGCGGCTTTGAGCTGAATGGCGTTGGCGATGGTGGCCAAGGCTTGCACGTCGGCCACGGTGCCCACATCAGCCGCTTGTTTTCCGCCCACGATGGCGTTGAGCAGGGCCAAGGTTTCGGGGTCGGTGGCTGCGTCGGTGGGGGCAGAGCCGAGGTTGACACCAATGGCTGCATATTGCGCAGCAGTGGGGTTGCTGGCGGGGTTGGCGTCGGGTGTGCCGTTGCCTGCTGTGTTGGCGGTGTCGTTGGCTTCGGCCAAGATGGCTTTGTAAGCGTCGACCACGGCTTGCACTTCGCCCAATGTGTCGACGGATGTGCCCACCACGGCGGCGCTGTTGAGCGCGCTTTGAATGGCGGCCACGTTGGTGCTGTCCACACCGGTGACGCCTGCGGTGGCAAACACGCTGGCGGCTACGTTGGTGTTGGTGGCGTCGTTGGCTTGGGCAGCAGCGGCGATGGTGCTGAGGGCGGCTGCGGCAGCCGCAGCGTTGGCTGCGTTGGTAGCGCCTGTGTTGGCCACGGCTTGCAGTTCGGCCAAGGTGTCGACACCTGTGCCGTCGTCTGCGGTGGCGGCGATGGCGGCTTGGATGGCTGACAGGTTGGCGTCTGTTACGCCGGTAATGCCGAGGGATTCGAGCTGTGCCTTTGTTGGGGCTGTGCCTGTGCCTGCACTGTTGATAACGAGGGCGGCCAAGTCAGCCAAGGCTTGCACTTTAGCGACCGTGTCGACATCGGCAAATGCTTTGGTGTCGACCACGTCGCCCAACAAGCTGGTTTTGGCGGCGCTGTCGATGCCGTTGATGCCGATGGCGGCGTATTGCGCTTGCGTGGCGTTGTTGGTGCCAGCTGTGTCGGCGTTGGCTTTGATGGCGTTGTAAGCGTCGACCACGGCTTGCACTTTGGCGGTGGTGTCGGCTTGGCCGCTTTGCACGTCGGCGTCGTTCAAGGCGCTTTGGATGGCGGCGATGTTGTTGGCATCGACACCGGTCACGCCGGCTGTGGCAAACACGCTGGCAGGCACGTTGGTGTTGGTGGCGTTGTTGGCTTGGGCAGCGGCAGCGATGGTGCTGAGTGCGGCGGTGATTGCTGCGGCGTTGGCTGCGTTGGTGGCGCCTGTGTTGGCCACGGCTTGCAGTTCGCTCAGGGTGTCGACGCCTGTGCCGTCGTCTGCGGTGGCAGCGATGGCGGCTTGGATGGCTGACAGGTTGGCGTCGGTCACGCCGGTGATGCCGAGGGCTTCGAGTTGGGCTTTTGTTGGCGCGGTGCCAGCGGCTGCGCCGGTGATGACGGCAGCGGCGGCTGTTGCCAAGGTTTGCAGTTCGAGCACTGTGTCCACATCAGCAAATGCTTTGGTGTCGACCACGTCGCCCAGCAGGCTGGCTTTGGCAGCGTTGTCGATGCCGGTCACGCCCACGGCGGTGTATTGCGCGGCGGTGGCGTTGGTGGTGCCAGCTGTGTCGGCGTTGTCTTTGATGACTTTGTACGCGTCAACGATGGCTTGCACTTCGGCAGTGGTGTCAGCCGCAATGCCGTTGACAGCGGCGCTGTCGAGGGCGCTTTGAATGGCGCTGAGGTTGGTGCCGTCCACACCGGTCACACCGGCGGTGGCAAACACGCTGGCGGCCAAATTGCCGCTGGTAGCGCTGTTGGCTTCGGCGGCGGCTTTGATGGTGTCGAGCGCGGCGGTGGTGGCGGCTGCTGCGTTGACCGCGTTGGTGACGACGGTTTGCAGTTCGCTCAGGGTGTCGACGCCTGTGCCGTTGTCGGTGGTGGCGGCGATGGCGGCTTGCACAGCAGCCAAATTGGCGGGCGTGACGCCGGTGATGCCCAAGGCTGCAAGTTGTGCTTGGGTGGGGGCGGTGCTGCCAGCAGCACCCGACATGACGGCAGCGGCCGCGTCGGCCAAGGCTTGCACTTCGGCCACGGTGTCGACATCGGCAAAGGCTTTGCCGTCGATGGCGTCGCCGAGCAGGCTTGTCTTCACGGCGCTGTCCACACCCGTTACGCCGATGGCGGCGTATTGGGCATCGGTGGCGTTGGCGGCAGTGGCGTTGTCAGCGTTGGCTTTGATGGCGTTGTACGCGTCGACGATGGCTTGCACTGCGCCCAGTGTGTCTGCCGATGTGCCCAACACAGCGGCGCTGTTGAGGGCGCTTTGAATGGCGGCCACATTGTTGGCGTCCACGCCGGTCACACCTGCGGTGGCAAACACGGTGGTGGCCACGTTGGTGTCGGTCGCGTCGTTGGCTTGCGCAGCAGCAGCGATGGCGCTGAGCGCAGCTGCGGCAGCAGCGGCGTTGGCCGCGTTGGTGACGACGGTTTGCAATTCACCCAAGGTGTCGACGCCTGTGCCACCGTTGCCCGTGGCTGCAATGGCAGCGACCACAGCGGCCAAGTTGGCAGACGTGACGCCAGTGATGCCGAGGGCTTCTAACTGGGTTTGTGTAGGGGCTGTGCCACCGGTTGCGCCTGTGATGACGGCTGCTGCGGCGTTGGCTAAGGCTTGCAGTTCGGGCACAGTGTCCACGTCAGCAAATGCTTTGGCGTCGACCACGTCGCCCAACAGATTGGTTTTGGCGGCATTGTCGATGCCGGTCACGCCCACGGCGGCGTATTGCGCTTGCGTAGCGTTGGCGGTGGATGCGGTATCGGCGTTGGCCTTGATGGCGTTGTACGCATCGACGATGGCTTGCACTTCGGGTTTGGTGTCAGCGGCGGCGCCATTCACAGCGGCACTGTTGAGGGCGCTGTTGATGGCGGCAAAGTTATTCGCGTCTACGCCGGTAATGCCAGCGGTGGCAAAGTCGGCCAGGCTGGGCGTGGTGCCTGCAGAGTTGTTTTCTGCGGCAGTTTTGATGGCGTCGAGTGCAGCAGCGGCAGCGGCGTTGGTGACGACGGTTTGCAGTTCGGTGAGTGTGTCTACACCTGCAGCACCGCTGCCGTTGGCAGCGATGGCGGCTTGCACAGCAGCCAAGTTGGCGGGTGTGACGCCGGTGATGCCGAGGGCTTCGAGCTGGCTTTGTGTGGGGGCTGTGCCACCGGTGGCACCAGTCATCACGGCGGCGGCGGCGTCAGCCAAAGCTTGCACTTCGGCAACCGTATCAACAGCAGTGAATGGCTTGGCATCGACCACGTCGCCCAGCAAGCTTTCTTTTTCGGCGCTGTTGACACCGGTCACACCAATGGCGGTGTATTGCGCAGCAGTGGGGTTGGTGGCGTTGTTGTTAGCCGTGCCGTCGGCATTGGCTTTGATGGCGTTGTACGCATCGACGATGGCTTGCACTTCGGGCTTGGTGTCAGCGGCTGCGCCATTCACAGCGGCGCTGTTGAGGGCGCTGTTGATGGCAGCAAAGTTGGTGCTGTCCACACCGGTGATGCCAGCGGCGGCAAAGTCGGCAACGGTGGGGGTGGTGCCAGCAGAGTTGTTTTCGGCGGCGGTTTTGATGGCGTCGAGTGCCGCTGCTGCTGCAGCGGCGTTAGTGACCACGGTTTGCAGTTCGGTGAGGGTGTCGACACCCGCGGCACCGCTGCCGTTGGCTGCGATGGCGGCTTGTACAGCGGCCAAGTTGGCGGGTGTGACGCCGGTGATGCCCAGCGCATTGAGCTGCGCTTGTGTGGGGGCTGTGCCGCCCGTAGCACCTGCGATGACGGCAGCGGCTGCATCGGCCAAGGCTTGCACTTCGGGCACGCTGTCCACAGCGGTGAAGGGTTTGCTGTCGACCACGTCGCCGAGCAAGCTTTCTTTAGCGGCGCTGTCTACGCCGGTGACACCGATAAGGGCGTACTGTGCTTGGGTGGGGTTGTTGGCGTAGTTAGCTGCGGTGCCGTCAGCGTTTTCGCGAATGGCGTTGTAGGCGTTGACGATGTTTTGAATTTCAACGAGTGTGTCTGTGGCTGACCCGTTCACGGCAGCGCTGTTGAGGGCGCTTTGAATGGCGGCGACGTTGGTGCTGTCTACGCCGGTCACGCCAGCGGTGGCAAACACGCCGGCGGCGACGTTGGTGTTGCTTGCGTCGTTGGCTTGGGCGGCAGCTGAGATGGCGGCGAGTGCGGCGGCAACGGCTGCAGCGGCAGCCGCAGCTGCGGCGTCTGCACCGATGGTGACCACGGCTTGCAGCTCGGCCAAGGTGTCCACACCAATGCCGTCGTCGGCGGTGCGGGCGATGGTGGCTTGGACTTCGGCCAAGTTGGCGTCGGTCACGCCTGTGATGCCGAGGGCTTCGAGCTGGGCTTTGGTGGGAGCGGTGCCACCGGCTGCGCCGGTCATCACCGCAGCGGCTGCATCGGCCAGGGCTTGCAGTTCTGGGACTGTGTCCACGGCAGTGAAGGGCTTGCTGTCGACCACGTCGCCCAGCAGGCTGGCTTTGACATTGCTGTCGACGCCTGTCACGCCAATGGCGGCGTATTGTGCTTGGGTGGGGTTGGTGGCGTTGTTGTTGGCCGTGCCGTCGGCGTTGGCTTTGACGGCGTTGTATGCGTCGACGATGGCTTGCACTTCGGCCAATGTGTCGGCTGATGTGCCAATGACGGCTGCGCTGTTAAGGGCACTTTGAATGGCGGCCACGTTGGTGCTGTCCACGCCGGTGACGCCTGCCGTGGCAAACACGCTGGTGGCCACGTTGGCATCGGTGGCGTTGTTGGCCTGCGCAGCAGCAGCGATGGCGCTGAGGGCCGCTGCAGCGTTGGCTGCATTGGTGGCGCCGGTGTTGGCCACGGCTTGCAGTTCGGTGAGGGTGTCAACGCCTGTGCCGTCGTCAGGGGTGGCGGCAATGGCGGCTTGGATGGCAGACAGGTTGGCATCGGTTACGCCGGTGATGCCGAGGGCTTCGAGCTGTGCCTTTGTTGGCTGGGTGCCAGCGGCTGCGCCAGTGATAACGGCAGCGGCGGCAGTGGCCAAGGTTTGCAGTTCGGGCACGGTGTCCACATCAGCAAATGCTTTGGTGTCGACCACGTCGCCCAACAGATTTGTTTTAGCAGCGTTGTCGATGCCGGTCACGCCCACGGCGGCGTATTGCGCTTGGGTGGCGTTGGTGGTAGCGGCTGTGTCGGCGTTGTCTTTGATGGCTTTGTAGGCATCGACGATGGCTTGCACTTCGGCTTTGGTGTCAGCGGCTGCGCCGTTGAGGGCGGCGCTGTCGAGGGCGCTTTGGATGGCGGCCAAGTTATTGGCGTCTACGCCGGTGATGCCGGCTGCGGTGAACACGCTGGCCGCGAGGTTACCGCTGGTGGCGGTGTTGTTTTCTGCTGCAGCTTTAATAGAGGCGAGTGCTGTGGCTGCAGGGTCTGTGACCGCTGCTGCACCACCACCGCCACCACCGCCGCCCGCGACTGCGGCAGCACCCACTGCAGCTGCACCAG
Source organism: Limnohabitans sp. TS-CS-82 (assembly GCF_002943475.1). Taxonomy (NCBI): domain Bacteria; kingdom Pseudomonadati; phylum Pseudomonadota; class Betaproteobacteria; order Burkholderiales; family Comamonadaceae; genus Limnohabitans; species Limnohabitans sp. TS-CS-82. The sequence continues at coordinate 715,083 of NZ_PTQX01000001.1, forward strand.
CCGTGAGTGCGCTAAAGCCGCCGCCTGCTGCTGCCAGAAGGACACCGCTCAGTGCAAAGTCTTCGCCCACTTGACCGCCACCCAACACTTGGCTGACGGGCTTGCCGCCTTCGGCCAAGTTGATGGGCAGGCCTGAAGCGGTTGGGTCTTCGGGAATGTATTCATACAGCTTGCCGTCTTCTGCGCGGCCATAGAGGCCACGGTTGTTTTCGGTAAGCATGGCGTCGTCGTAGTAGCCCTCGATGATGAGGTCGGCTTCACTGCTGCCGTCCAACATGACGTGCAAGTTTTTGCCCACGCGTTTGCTGCGAATGTTTTCGGGGCCGACGTTTTTGGCGGCTGGGTCTTCGAGGTGGTAGCGCGCGCCTTTGACGGCTTTGATGGTGGTGGGCTTGCCTGATTTGCCGCTGCCTGATGCCACGTCAAATGTTTTGTTGGTTTCTTCGTTGCCTGTGTTGACGAGGACTTTGATGTTTTTAGCCATGATGTGTATTTCTTAAATTAGCGGGCTGTGACTTGAACGCTGACCACCACACGGCGGTTAGGTTTGTTGCATTCGATGGATTCGGGGGTGGCGGTTTTGCCACAGGTGGTGATGACGGGCTGTGTGTCGCCCATGCCTTCGCCGGTGATGCGTTTGGCGCTCATGCCGCCTTGGATGAAGTAGCTGCGAATAGCAAGCGCGCGGGCTTCAGACAGGCGCTTGTTGGCGGCTGGGTTGCCCAGTGGGTCGGCATGGCCGGTGATTTGGATGAGAGCGTTGTCGTCGCTGCCGTATTGTTTTTGCAGACGACCGATGAGTTCGTCCAGCGAATCACGGCCTTGGGCGGAGATGCCTTTGACATCCGCTTTGCCAAATGCGAACAAGGCATCAGCGCTGAGGACGATGCTTTCTTTTTTCACGATGCGTGGCGCGGGGGCTTGACGTGGCTCGGGTTCGACACACTCTTTGGCTTCGGCGACGCGAGTGGCAGCGTGGATTTGGCGGCGGGTGTCTTTGAGTTCGGCGTGTGCCAGCTCAGCTTTGATGGGGGTGAGGGTGGCGCGGCCATCGCCGTATTCAAAGACGCGCACATACAAGTTTTGGGCAGCTTGTGGTTTGAGTGTGGTGGTGGCGTCTTGGAAGTTTTTGAGTTCACCGCCGGCTTGCACCATGTGCGCGGCGAGCTGGAAGTCGGCTGGCTCAACGCAGACTTCGGTGTAACCGCCAAGCTGCAAAGAGGTGTGATAGTGGCCGTTGACTTCGAGGTGGGCCACGCCTGTGGCAAAGCCTTGGGCTGGACGGTACAGGGTGACGCGGGCCAGTTTTGGGTTGAGTTTTTGTGGCGCCACATAGCCTTCGCCCTGGGGCTCGGTGACGCTGCCTGCGGTTTCAGGGTCAGCGTAGGCGCTGGTGGGGGCGACTTGTGCGTGGGCCGCACACACGCCCAACAGCGCAAAGGCTGCTGCAAGGGCGGCAGCGCGGGAGCTGCTGAATAAGCGGGCATTAATAGAATTCATAAGTACTCTTTTGAAGTTGCTGTTACTAAAAAATGAGGCTATTTTGCACTACATTTTTTAACAAGTTATGGAAATGGGTTAACAGTTCCGGTATTTTTGCAACTTAAAGCACCACAAAGTATTAAGTATTGTTAATGAATGTCTACCGCAACCTCGATTTCGACGCGACGGGGAGAGAGCCCAAAGAGCTGAGCTTTTTGCTTGTCGTCGGAGCCACGGCCCTCGTACGTGAGGGCAGTCGTGCGCAGGCCTTGGGCTTTAAAAAAGGCGCGGACGGTTTTGGCGCGGTCTTGTGAAATGCGGCGGTTGAGGGTTTCGTTGGACTCGTCATCAGCAAAGCCCACGACGTGCACTTTGACGTCAGCAAAGGTTTTGTACTTGACGTTGATTTTTTGAATGATGTTTTTGAGCTCTTGTCGGCCTTCGACGCTGATGGCGTGAATTTCAGTTTTCTTGAGTTCAAAGATGGCGTCAGAGCCAAAGGTGATGACGTTGGGATCAAACACGATGCGGGTGTCTTCGGCTTCGCGGCAGGGCTGCACGCCGGACACGCGGCTGAGGGTGTGCATTTGCTGTTTGGCGTTGGCCAGCTCAGCGGCGGCGGTTTGAGGGGTGACGACGTCGATGCGGCTTTTTTGACCGGCCATTTCCGCCACGCGCAGGTACACGGACTGGCCGCCTTTCATGGCCACGGTGTGACGGGTGTCAAGCTCAGGGTTGATGTCGGCTATGACGTCAGGCAAAAAGCGGGTGCGGACCTCGGCCTTTTTACCGACGAGGCAGACGACCGAGAAGGCTTCTTTTTGCAAAGAGGCGTGGTAGCGGTCGTTCAGGTACACCGAGACAACGCCCACTTGGTCGGTGGGTTTGTCTGTGGCTTTGCGGGTGTCTAAGGGGGCGCGGTAGAGAACGAGGCGGGTTTGTTCGCCAGCAACGCTGTTGACGGCGGCGTAGGTTTCGCCCAAGGGTTTGTTAACACCGTATTTGGGTTTGCTAGGCGCTTTGTCTTTGTCGGTTTGCGCGTGGGCTTGCAGGCACACCGCCGCTGTTGCAAACGCCAAAATTACCAAGTGCCAACGCACAGGGCGTTGGTTGAGAATTGAAACCATCAAAAACCACCAAAATTGAATTCGGCAGTTGCGCTTACCACAAGCGTAAAAACCGGAAGAACCACAGAAACTGGCGCTTAAACGCCAAAATAGACAAAAATGATTGTCTGGGGTTTTCCCGATTTCGTACATACGCCAATTGGCGTATTAAGCCTGATTTAATTGGGGTTTTTGGAGGTTTTGACCGGTGCTTTCAATGAAAGTGAGTGCGACTTTTTAAGCGTCGTTGCGCTTCATTCGTTCGCTTTTCCAATACACGTCGTCACCGCCATTCATGCGGTTGAGCACGCGGGCCAAAACAAACATGAGATCGCTCAAGCGGTTGAGGTATTGGCGAGGAGCTTCGCGAATGGCTTCTTCGTTGCCGAGGGCCACGACCGCACGCTCGGCTCGGCGAGCCACGGTGCGACACACATGGGCCAATGAGGCGCCGCGTGTGCCTGCGGGCAAGATGAATTCTTCGAGCTTGGGCAGTTTGGCGTTGTAGGTTTCGAGCGCGGTGTCCAGGGCCTGCACGGCTTCTTCTTTGAGCAACTCAAAACCAGGAATGGACAGCTCGCCACCGAGGTTGAACAGCTGGTGCTGGATCTCAACCAGCACGTGGCGCACGTCTTGCGGCATGTCTTCACACAACAAAATGCCGATGTTGGAATTGAGTTCATCCACCTCGCCCATGGCGTGCACGCGCAAGCTGTTTTTAGAGACGCGTTGGTTGTTGCCCAGGCCGGTGGTGCCAGCGTCGCCAGTGCGGGTGGCGATTTGTGAGAGTCGGTTGCCCATGTGGTTTGCCTCTGTTGTTTGGTTTTTGGCTTATTTTGCCTGTCACACGGGTGCTCTGGCTGACAGGAACATCATTCTTAGAATGAGGCATTGCTTAGGAGACACCTCATGAACGCCCCAATCGACCACCAACACCTCACGCCCGCCGTGGCACAACGCGAGGTGCCCGCTGACATGATTGCCGCTTTGCAGGCGCGTTTCGGGGCGAACTGCTCAACCGCGTTGGTGGTGCGTGAGCAGCACGGGCGCGATGAGTCGCCCTTCACGCACGTGCCGCCGCCTGCTGCGGTGGTGTTTGCCGAAAGCACGCAAGATGTGGCCGACGCGGTGAAGTTGGCTGCGCAATACAAAGTGCCAGTGATTCCGTTTGGTGTGGGCTCGTCGCTCGAAGGCCACTTGCTGGCCGTGCAAGGCGGCATCAGCGTGGACGTGAGCCGCATGAACCAGGTGCTGAGCATCAACGCCGAAGACTTGACGGTGACGGTGCAACCGGGCGTGACGCGCAAGCAGTTGAACGAAGAAATCAAGAGCACAGGTTTGTTCTTTCCGATTGACCCCGGTGCGGATGCGTCGATTGGCGGCATGTGCGCCACGCGTGCGAGCGGAACCAACGCGGTGCGCTACGGCACGATGCGTGAGAACGTGTTGACGCTAGAGGTGGTGACCGCCAGTGGCGAGGTAATTCGCACGGGCACACGCGCCAAAAAGTCGGCCGCGGGCTACGACCTAACGCGCTTGTTTGTGGGCAGCGAAGGCACCTTGGGTGTGATGACAGAAATCACACTGCGCATTTACCCACTGCCCGAGGCGGTGTCGGCGGCGGTGTGTTCGTTCCCCAGCATTGAAGCGGCGGTGCACACGACGATCACCACCATTCAAATGGGTGTGCCCATCGCGCGTGTGGAGTTGTTAGATGGTGGTTCTGTGAAGATCGTGAACCAGTACGCCAAGTTGAATTTGGCTGAGACGCCTTTGTTGCTGATGGAGTTTCACGGTTCACCCGCCGGTGTGAAAGAGCAAGCCGAGACGGTGCAAGAGATTGCTGCCGAGCACGGCGGTGTGGCGTTTGAATGGGCCACCACGCCCGAAGAGCGCACGCGCTTGTGGACGGCGCGACACAACGCCTACTTTGCTGCAATTCAAAGCCGCCCCGGTTGCCGCGCCGTGACCACCGACACCTGTGTGCCGATCAGCCGCTTGGCCGATGCCATGTTGGATTCACTGGCCGAGGCGGATGCGTCTGGCCTGCCCTACTTCTTGGTGGGCCACGTGGGCGATGGCAACTTCCATGTGGGGTATTTGATTGACCCGAACAACCCGCAAGAACACGCGCTGGCAGAAAGCCTGAACCACAAGTTGGTGGCGCGTGCGTTGAGCTTGGGCGGCACCTGCACAGGTGAGCACGGCATTGGTTTGCACAAGATGGATTTCTTGCGTGCCGAAACGGGCGAAGGCGCGGTGGACATGATGCGCACCATCAAGCGGGCCTTAGACCCAGACAACATCATGAACCCAGGGAAGATTTTTTCTCTGTGAGCATCTGCGCCACTTGGGCGCAGACTTTGACGGCATCGAAGGGTTTGAGCACCACGGCGTTCACGCCCGCCGCAGAGAAGCGCTCTAGGTCTTGTGGGTTGACGTTGGCGGTGAGGCCCAAGACGGGGGTGTCGCACGCAGGCGCGCTCAAGGTTTGACGCAAGGCCGTGGTGGCTTCGATGCCATCCATCTCAGGCATGACCATGTCCATGAGGACCACATCGAAGGGGTGTTGACGCAGCGCGTCTAGTGCTTTGAGGCCGTTGTCGGCTTCGACAATCTCACAGTTTTTCCAATTGTTTTTGAGAATTTGGCGCACAAGCAAGCGGTTAATCGGATGGTCGTCGACCACTAAAAACCGCTGCGCTGCTTCGCTAGACGTGGCAGGGGTTTTGACCTTGGGCACTTCGACCTGTGGCGCAGCCACCTCGACCAAAGGCAAGGTGAACCAGAACAAAGAGCCCGCACTCGGTTTGCTTTCAAAGCCGATGTGGCCCCCCATCAACTCGACCAAGCGTTGCGTGATGGACAGGCCCAAACCGTTGCCACCATAGCGCGACTGAATGTCGTCTTCAGCCTGCACGAAGCGCTGGAAAATTTTGGGCTGCTGCGCTTCAGGAATGCCAATGCCACTGTCGCGCACCGAGAAGCGCACACACAAAGGCTCTTGGCGCACGTGCAAGGTGACGTGGCCTTGGTGGGTGAACTTGATGGCGTTGCCCAAGAGGTTGACCAAAATTTGCATCAAGCGATGGCGATCGGCGCGCACCCAGGGCGGCACGTTGTCGTCGATGGTGCAGGTGTATTGCAGGTGCATGCTCTCGACGCGTTGGGCAAACAAATCAAACGCGGTGTGCACGGTGTCGCGCAGCGCAAAGGTTTCGTATTGCACGTTGATCTTGCCCGCTTGCAGCTGCGAGTAGTCGAGCACGTCGTTGATGACGGTGAGCAAATGGTCAGCAGACTGGCGCGTGTGGTTCAAAATTTTGAGCGCTTGCGGGTTGCCAGACACGCGGGCGAGCAGCATGTTGTTGAAGCCCAAAATCGCGTTCATGGGTGTGCGCAATTCGTGGCTGACGGTGGCGATGAATTGCTCGCGCAAGGCAGCGGTGCGCAGCAGCTCTTTGCGCTTTTCTTCAAGTTCCAAATTGCGCTGCAAGCTGGCCGCGTAGGCGCGACGAAACAAGCTGTCATACAAAAATGGAACGGTGATGACGATCAGCGTGACCACGGTGTACGTGGCGAACGAGGACATGACTTGCGCAATGCCCAGCGTGGGGTTGTCGGGCAACCATGCTTGCCAGGTGACGTAGGTCATGGCCGCTTCATCAAGCAACACAATGATCAACCACACCAACCCCGAGAAACGGCTGACGGCGTAGAACGGCACCAACGGAATGGCGGTCATCCACGCCATGCGCGGCGAGAAGATGCCCCCTGACATCCACGCGGCATAGCTGACTTGCAACAAGGCAGCAAGTAGGCCGATGTTGACTGCCCATTGCAAAGGTAGACCCACGGTGAATAAAACCACCAACACAAACACCACCGCCGCAAACACAAGGGGCACAGGCACGCCATTGGGATAGGGGGTGATGATGGCCAAGATGACCATGACAAAGATCAACAACCAAGCGACAAAGAAGAGGTACGGCAAGCGCCCTTCCCGAAAGCGCTGGGGCAAACGCGGAACAGCCCATGCGGTGAATTGATCGAACATGCTGGGCTTCATGGGAGCGCTCTCGCGGCATGCACAGCCAATGCGTTTGAAATTTTAGAAATCAGCTGCTGCTCATCCAAAGGTTTGTGCAACACATCGTTCATCCCAGAAGCGAGGCAACGGTCTTGATCTACGGGATTGGCACTGGCGGTGAGGGCCAGGACTGGCATGTGGCACACCGGCGCAGGGAAGTTATGGCGCAAGGCTTGGGTGGCTTGCATGCCATCCATGTCGGGCATGACCATGTCCATCAAGACCAGATCAAAGGATTGGGTGCGTAGTTTTTCGAGTGCGATGGGGCCGCTGCTAGCTTCCACAATGTTGGCTTTGGGAAAACATTTTTTCAGCATCATGCGCGCGACCAACAGGTTCACCGCGTTGTCATCGACGAGCAAAATTTGCAACGCTTTGTCGACCAGCATGCGGGCCATTTCTGCGGCCGCTTTGGCCTCCCGAACTGCCACGCTACGCAAGGGCAGCTGAAACCAAAAACGTGCGCCCTGCCCTTGCACGCTGCTCACGCCAATGGTGCCGCCTTGCAAGCTGACTAAGCGTTCACAGATGGACAAGCCCAAACCTGTGCCGCCGTATTGGCGGTTGGTTTGCACGTCGGCGTGTTCAAAGCCGTTGAAGATTTGTTTTTGTCGATCGGCGGCAATGCCAATGCCCGAGTCTTGCACCTCAAACAACACGCCACCACCCACGCCCTGGGCGCGCACATGGATGTCTCCCGTGGATGTGAACTTGAAGGCGTTGTCGAGCAAGTAGCGCAGCACCTGAATCAGGCGACGACGGTCACCCTTGACCCACATGTTGTGCACGGCACTGGCCTCTAACTTCAGCGTCAGACCTTTGGCTTGTGCTTTGGCCTCGTAAGAGACCAGTAGCTCGGCCAAGGTTTCGCGCAAACCAAACTCTTCTTCGTGCAAGGCCAGTCGACCGGCTTGGAGTTGTGAAAAATCCAAAATGTCGTTGACGACTTGCAGCAGTTGCTCGGTGGAGCGGCGAATGTGGTCCACCACTTCAGCGTCTTCCGTGCGCGCCGCCAACTCGGTACGCAAGATGCCGTTGAGACCCAAAATGGCATTCATGGGGGTGCGCAATTCGTGGCCCACAGAGGCAATGAATTCATCTTTGTGCGCTTGGGCGCGGAGGAGGGCTTGGTGTGTTTGTTCTAGCTCGGCATTGCTTTGGTCCATGTCGGCCACTTGGCTTCGGTGCATGCGGTCGGTGACAAACACCACAAACATCGCTAAGCCCAAGACCAAAAATTTGCTGGCCACCGTCCAAGCCATGACGTCGTTGGCCATGTTGATGTCGCTGTTGACCACGCCATGCTGGCTGATGAGCAACAACAACAAATTGGCAACAAAAACGCTGACGACCCAAAACAAAGCGGCCGTTCGGTCAAGCAACAAAATGGCGGGCAACACAGCAGCCGTCATCCACACCATGACTGGCGAGTTGATGCCGCCGGTCATGGCTGCGAGATAGGCCACATAACCGATAGACCACAACAAGGTGCCGTGGGCGATCCACAAATAAGGCAAGCCCACCAAGAGCAACGCCAGCAAACCCCAGTAACCAGCAGTGCCCACCAAGTTGGCGACATGGTCGTAATCGGGTTGGTAAATGAAGTAAAACGGCAGTGAGCAAGCGCCCACCAAGAGCAACATATACGTCAACAAGCTGCGACGGCGTTCGAGCGGAGAGCCTTTGAAAAAGGCTTTTGGCAAGAAGAGGTTGTGCAGCGTTTGAAGCATCCGTTTTAAGGTTTGCGAAGTTTGTCGATGAGGCCGTTGAGTTCGTCGATGGAGCCGAATTGAATTGCCAACTCACCCATTTCTTCCACTCTGCCATGACGCTTGACGCGTTTTTTGACGCGCACTTCAACTTGTGCGGTGAGCAGATCAGAAAGTTCTTCTTCGACGCGTTTGATGTCGCGTGATTTTTCGCTCTTGGGTTTTTGCGGCACGAGGTTGAATTCGGCACTGAGTTTTTTGACCAAGCTTTCGGCTTCGCGCACCGACATTTTTTTGGCGCTGATTTGATTGGCCGCGGTGATTTGCGTGCCACGGTCCAAGGCCAACAACGCACGGGCGTGACCCATGTCGATGTCGCCCGCCATGAGCATGGACTGCACGGGCTCGGCCAAGTTGAGCAAGCGCAACAAGTTGCTGGCGGCGCTGCGTGAGCGGCCCACCGCTTGCGCTGCCAGTTCGTGCGTGAGGCCAAACTCTTTGATGAGGCGTTGTAAGCCTTGTGCTTCTTCGAGCGGGTTGAGGTCTTCGCGCTGGATGTTTTCGATCAGCGCCATGGCGGCGGCAGCTTCGTTGGGCACGTTGCGCACGAGCACGGGCACGGTGTCGAGGCCTGCTAACTTGGCCGCACGGCTGCGGCGTTCACCCGCGATGATTTCGTATTTGCCTGCGTTGGGACCATCGTTCAACTGCCGCACAAGGATGGGCTGCATGATGCCTTGAGCTTTGATGCTTTCGGCGAGTTCATACAAAGCGCCCTCGTCCATGCGCGTGCGTGGCTGGTACATGCCGGGCACCATTTGGCTCAAGGGCAAGGCATTGGGCAAGCCGTCGGCAGCGGCGATTTGCGCGGCAACGCTGTCGTCGACTTTGGGGCCGAGCAAGGCTTCAAGGCCGCGGCCTAAGCCTTTGGTTTTTTTAGTGACCATGGGGTACTTCTTCTTTCAGTAAATCTTGCAACAGGGCAAAGCCTTCGGGCCAATCGCCCAGGTTAGATTCGGCATTGATGTGACCGCTCATGCCGCAATCGACCAAACGCGAACCCCACGCATGGGCCAAGGCACTGGCGCGCATGAAGCTGCAATACGGGTCGTTGCGACTGGTCGCCACGACCGATGGAAACGGCATGCGCTCGCGCACGATGGGGCTCCAACTGTGCAACATTTGTTGCATCTCGGGACGCTCAGTATCAGCGGGTGCAACCAACAACGCGCCTTTGATTTGGTGGGCAATCAACGAGTGTGACGCCCACGCCGCCACCAACACGCAGCCCAGGCTGTGGGCCACCAACACGGCGTTGGGGTTGGCCAGCACGGCTTCTTCGAGCTGAATCATCCAGTCGCCACGCAAAGGCCAATCCCAGCTGTGTTGTTCGACACGGATGTAGCCGTGCGCGTTTTGCCACAGACTTTGCCAATGGCTAGGGCCGCTGTTGTGCCAGCCGGGCAGGATGAGGACGGGGGTTGTCACGCGGGGGCTTAAAACGATTTGACGCGTTCGACCATCTCTTGCGCAAAGTCGACAAACGCGTGGCTGCCTTTGGCCGACGGGTCAAACACCACGCCAGGCAAACCGTAACTGGGCGCCTCGGCCAAGCGCACATTGCGCGGGATGACGGCGCTGAACACTTTGTCACCAAAGTGGTCTTTGAGTTGGTCACTCACCTGCTGTTGCAAGGTGATGCGTGGATCAAACATGACGCGCAAGAGGCCAATGATTTTGAGGTCGCGGTTGAGGTTGGCGTGCACCTGTTTGATGGTGTTGACCAAGTCGGTCAGCCCTTCCAGAGCGAAGTATTCGCACTGCATGGGCACGATGACACCGTGCGCAGAGCACAAGCCGTTGAGTGTGAGCATGGACAACGATGGCGGGCAATCAATAAGCACAAAGTCGTACTCTGCATCCACAGCGGCCAAGGCTTGTTTGAGGCGGTTCTCGCGACGCTCCAACGACACCAGCTCAACTTCGGCACCCGCCAAGTCACGGTTAGCGCCCAGGACATCGTAGGTTGGGATTTTGCTGCGCACGCCATCGGTGCCCCAGTTGCTGCGAATGCGGGCTTCGGCCACGCTGGCTTCTTCCAACAACACGTCGTACACCGACAACTCCATCTCACGCTTATCCACGCCCGAGCTCATGGTGGCATTGCCCTGTGGGTCGAGGTCAACCATCAACACGCGCTGCCCGACGAATGCCAAGCCTGCCGCCAAATTGACGGTGGTGGTGGTCTTGCCAACGCCACCTTTTTGATTGGCAACGCAAAAGATTTTGGCCATACAGAGCTTTCGAAAGAGACAGAAAAATTATTGAAACAACGCCAGCTTCAGGCCAAAGGCCATGAGCAAAGTACCCGCCACTTTGTTAAGCATCACACTCACCATCGGATTGGCGCGCACGCGCTCAGCCAAATGATGGGCCAACAAGACAACCACCAAGCCATACAAGAAAGTCAGCGCAGCAATCGTGACAGCCATGAAACCAAAGGTCAGCAAACCTTGATGGACCGCAGGATCCACGAACAACGGAAAGAAGGCCATGTAAAACACAATCGCTTTGGGGTTGAGCACGGTGATGAACAGCCCTTGGCGAAAGTAGTGATCGGACTTCATATTCAGCACCGGCGCATCACCCGGCTTGCTGTTGAACAAGGAATAACCCAAGCCCAACAAGTAAGCAGCACCCGCCCATTTGACCGAGCTGTACAAGCCTGGGTAATTGATGAGCACCGCCGACAAACCCGCCACCGCCAGCCACAGCAACACCTGGTCACCCGCGATCACGCCCAGCGTGGCAGCCAAACCCGAACGCACCCCGCCCTTGCCAGTTGCGGTGAGCAAAGCCAAGTTACCGGGGCCGGGAATGGCTAAAAAGACAATGATGGCCACGACAAAAGCGCCGTAGTCCGCGATACCGAACATAAAAGACTCAGGTTTAAAACTGAGAGAAGTTTAACCGCGCATCCAGATGATGCAGCGCTCGGCATCCAGACCGGGAACTTGGAGCTGTTCCACGTGAAACACTTTGACGCTTTCTGGCAACACGGCCAGCTCTTGGTCAGGGTGTTTGCCCTTCATGGCCATCCACACGCCATGGCTGGCCAAGGCTGACTTGGACCAAGCGGTGAAGTCCACCAACGAGGCAAAGGCACGGGAGCAAACCACGTCATAGGGCCGAGTCAAGCTTTCGACACGGGCGTGCAGGCCTTTGAGGTTGGGCAATTTCAGAGTGGCCGCCACCTGCTGGATGAAGGCAGCTTTTTTGGCCACCGTATCCACGCAGGTCACCAAGATTTCAGGGCACGTGATGGCGATGACGATGCCGGGCAAACCAGCGCCCGCCCCCACATCCAACAAACTGAGCTGGGTTTGACCTTCTGGCAAAACCAGCTTGGCCAATTCGCGACGCAGAGGCGCAACCACCGCCAAGCTATCCAGCAAATGATGTGTGAGCATTTCGTTGGCATCACGCACAGCCGTCAGGTTGTAAACCTTGGTCCATTTGCCAATCAAATCCATGTAGACCAAGAGTTGGGTTTGTTGCGCATCGGACAAAGACAAGCTCAATTCATCAAGGCCTTTTTGCAGGGCTGGCGACAAAGGATGCATCAGTTCACCTCGCTCGCATCGGCCGCCGACGCTTGGGCAAAGCCTTTGACGCGCGAACGCTTCAAGTGAATGAGTAGCAATGAAATGGCCGCAGGCGTGATGCCCGACATGCGCGAGGCCTGGCCCAAAGTTTCTGGGCGCTGGCGGCTCAGGCGCTGACGCACCTCGATCGACAAAGCGGTGACCTGGTTGTAGTCCAAGTCGTCGGGCAATTTGAGGTTTTCGTAATGGGCTGCACGCTCTACTTCATCGCGTTGACGGTCGATGTAACCCGAGTACTTGGCTGCGATTTCAATCTGCTCGATGATGGCTCGGGCGGTTTCACGTGAAACATCGTCGCCGGCAAAGCCATCGGTGATGTCTTGGTTTTGGTACTTGGCGTTATCCAAAGACATCAAGCCTTGGTAGCTCACATCGGGGCGACGGAGCAAATCGGCCAAGTTGTATTCGCGGTCAATGGCCTTGCCCATGACGCGCTCGGCCTCGGCAGCGGGCAAGTTGCGGGGGTTCACCCAAATGGATTTGAGGCGCTCTGTTTCACGTGAAACAGCTTCTTGTTTGCGGCTGAAGGCTTCCCAGCGAGCGTCATCGACCAAGCCCATTTGACGGCCAACCTCGGTCAGGCGCACATCGGCGTTGTCTTCGCGCAGCTGCAGCCGGAACTCAGCGCGGCTGGTGAACATGCGGTACGGCTCGGTCACACCTTTGGTCGTCAGGTCATCCACCAGCACGCCTAAGTAGGCTTGGTCACGGCCTGGCGTCCATGCACCGCCAAAGTCATTGGGCGCGCCGGCCAAGCTGCGGCATTGCAAGGCGGCATTGATACCAGCGAACAAACCTTGGGCTGCCGCTTCTTCGTAACCGGTGGTGCCATTGATTTGTCCGGCAAAGAACAAACCGCCAATGGCGCGGGTTTCGAAACTGCGCTTGAGCTCGCGCGGGTCAAAGTAGTCGTACTCGATGGCGTAACCGGGGCGAATGATGTGGGCGTTTTCCAAGCCCTTCATCGAACGAACCAAGTCGTACTGAATGTCAAACGGCAAGCTGGTGCTGATGCCGTTGGGGTAGTACTCGTGGGTAGTCAGGCCTTCGGGCTCTAAAAAGATTTGGTGGCTGTCTTTGTCGGCGAAGCGGTTGATCTTGTCTTCCACACTGGGGCAATAGCGCGGACCGACGCCCTCAATCTTGCCGGTGAACATAGGGCTGCGATCAAAGCCAGATCGGATGATGTCGTGGGTACGCTGGTTGGTATGGGTAATCCAGCACGGCATGTGTTGCGGGTGCATAGACGCACAGCCCATGAAACTGAACACAGGTACTTCACCCAACACGCCCGCGGAGCGTGCGCCGTTTTCGGTTTGGTTGGCCACGCCATCGCCGGGTTGCTCGATGCATTGGCTGAAGTCAATCGTGCGACCATCAATGCGCGGGGGGGTGCCAGTTTTCAAACGACCCTGCGGCAACTTGAGTTCTTTAAGTCGGGCTGACAAGCTGAGTGCAGGCGGGTCACCGGCACGGCCACCTGCGTAGTTGTTCAGGCCAACGTGAATCTTGCCGTCCAAGAAAGTGCCAGCGGTCAACACCACGGTGCGGCTACGGAATCGAATGCCCGCTTGGGTGCAGGCGCCCACCACGCGGTCGCCCTCCACCATCAGGTCGTCCACCGCTTGCTGGAACAGCCACAAATTGGGCTGGTTTTCCAACATGCGGCGAATGGCGGCTTTGTACAAAATGCGGTCAGCTTGCGCGCGGGTGGCACGCACGGCAGGACCTTTGGAGCTGTTGAGAATACGGAACTGAATGCCTGACTCGTCGGTGGCCAAGGCCATGGCACCGCCCAAAGCATCCACCTCTTTGACCAAATGGCCTTTGCCAATGCCACCAATGGACGGGTTGCAACTCATCTGGCCCAAGGTTTCGATGTTATGGCTTAAGAGTAAAGTTTTAGCCCCCATGCGTGCCGCGGCCAACGCGGCCTCGGTGCCGGCGTGTCCACCGCCAACCACGATGACATCAAACTCTTGGGGGTACAACATAAAACCAACCTTTGGGTGTGCACAGGCACAGATACGCAGGGGCTGTGCGCCGCCCTGCTTAGCAGCGGGCGATTTTACTAGGCTGTGTTGGCCGACAGAGAATGTATGGTCTCTACGCGAAAACCAAAGCGCATACCAACAAGCAAAGCCGCGTCCGAAAGCGAATCAAGGCTTCCAGCGCTTGAGCAACAAGGCGTTGGTCATCACGCTCACCGAACTCAGCGCCATGGCCGCACCCGCCACCACGGGACTCAAGTAACCCATGGCGGCGAGCGGAATACCTGCCGCGTTGTAGGCAAACGCCCAAAACAAGTTTTGGCGAATCTTGGCCACGGTGCGGGCCGAGATGTCCAACGCACCCGCCACCAACGCCACATCCCCACGCATGAGCGTGATGCCAGCGGCTTGCATGGCGACATCGGTACCTCCGCGTTGACCATCGGCGTTGAGGTTAGCCATGGCAAGGCCCACATCGGCGGCGGCCAAGGCCGGTGCGTCATTGATGCCGTCACCCACAAAGGCCACCACATGGGGCGCACCGTTGGGGTTGTGTTGCAAGCTTTTGACCAAAGCAGCTTTGTCGCCGGGCATGACCTCGGCATGCACTTCGTCTGCACGCAAACCCAAACGCGCGGCCATGGCTTGGGCGGCACCCACGTTGTCGCCCGAAATCATGACCAAACGCAAACCACGTGCACGCAACTTGGCCAACGCATCTTGCACGCCCGGCTTAGGCTCATCCCCAAAAGCCAACACAGCGAGCGCAACGACCCCTTGCGGCGTGCGTTCAGATAGAACCGACACCGTGGCACCCTGCGCTTGCAAAGCGGCTGCACGGGCTTGCCATTCACCAGCGGGCACAGACAAAGCATCCATCCATCGCAAGCTGCCCAGCAACAAGTGGCGCCCTTGTACGACGCCTTCGCTGCCAAAGCCGGCGACCGCCTTGACGCCTTCGGGCGTGGCATAGCTCAAGCCGTTTGTTTTGGCTGCTTGCACCACCGCATGGGCCAAAGGATGCTCGTTGCCGCTTTGCAACCCAGCAGCCAGCGCGAGCAGGGTTTGTGCATAAGCCGTCATGTGTGCGGTGGCATCTAACGCATCAGCGGCATCGAAGTCTTGCAACGCCAACAAAGACAACAAGCGCGGCTGGCCAATGGTGAGCGTGCCCGTCTTGTCAAATGCCACGGTGTCCACTTTGTGCGCCACTTCTAAAGCTTGCGCATCTTTGATGAGGATGCCGTGCTTCGCCGCCACACCCGTGCCCGCCATGATGGCTGCAGGAGTGGCTAAACCCAACGCACACGGACAGGCAATGACCAACACCGCCACGCAATGGATGAGCGACACCTCCAGGCTGTGGCCTGTGAACCACCAAGCCAACAACGTGACCAACGCCAGCACCAAGACCACAGGCACAAACACCGCAGACACTTGGTCGACCATGCGTTGAATTGGGGCCTTAGCAGCTTGTGCGTCTTCGACCAAGCGAATGATGTTGGCCAACACGGTGGCAGTACCTGTGGCACTCACACGCACCACCACACGTCCTTCGCCGTTGATGCTGCCTCCGGTCACGCGTGAATCGAGGGCTTTGTGCACGGGCAAAGGCTCACCCGTGAGCATGGCTTCATCTACTTGGGTTTGGCCTTCAAGCACCACACCGTCTGCCGCAAAGCGTTCACCGGGCAAGACCACCAAGCGGTCGCCCACCAGCAGTTCTTCGATGGGAATTTCTACCTCGCCATCCAAGGTGATGACACGTGCACGCGCAGGGCGCAAGGCATGCAAGGCGCGAATGGCATCGGTGGTTTGGCGCTTGGCACGCGCCTCTAGCCACTTGCCCAACAAGACCAAGGTGATGACCACCGCCGAGCCTTCGAAATACAAATGGACCATCGCACCCGCAGGCGCTGTGAGCCACAGCCACACCGACAAAGCCCAACCCGCCGTGGTACCCAAGGCCACCAACAAATCCATGTTGCCGCTGCCCGCCAACAAGGCATGCCAACCCGCTTTGTAAAAACGTGCACCCAGCACGAACTGCACAGGCGTCGCCAACACAAACTGCCACAACGCCGACAACATCCAGTGCTGACCCAAGGCATCGCCCACCATCGGTAAGACCAACGGCGCGCTGAGCAACAAACCCATGGCGACGGGCATAAAACCTGTCCACGCACCTTCTGGTGCTTGTTCCAAATGTTCGGCCGCCAAAGGCTCGTAACCCGCATCACGCACCGCGCGTCGCAGGCGAGCTTGTTGGGTTTGCTCGTCTTCTGAGGCTTGTGACGCGGCCCAATGAACCCTCGCCGATTCGGTCGCCAAGTTGACGCTGACCGATTCAACACCAGGCAGTTTGGCAATCGCGCGCTCCACACGGGCCACGCACGATGCACAGGTCATTCCACCAATACCAATATCGCAGGACAATTCAGACATAGGTTAAGGTTACATCTTTATAAGGAGCCCATGATGGATAACACGTTTCAAGTCCAAGGCATGACCTGTGGCCATTGCGAAATGGCCGTTAAAAAAGCGATTGCACGCCTAGACCCAGACGCCAAGGTGGAGATTGACCGCAGCACCGGCAAAGTCGATGTGCACAGCAGCAAGCCACGCGAAGATATTGCGCACGCCATTGCTGACGAAGGCTACCAAGTCGCATGAGCACCGTGCGTGAAGCTCGTGGCGTCGAGCATTTGGTGCAAGGCCAAGACACCCAAGACGGCGCAGGTGTGCGTCTGACACGTGTGCTGAGCCATGATTTGCAAGAACGCCTTGACCCATTTCTGATGCTCGATGCGTTTGGCAGCGACAACCCCGGCGACTACATTGCGGGCTTTCCCAAACACCCACACCGTGGCTTTGAGACCGTGACCTACATGATTGCGGGTCGCATGCGCCACAAAGACAGCGGCGGCCACGAAGGCCTGTTGCAAAACGGTGGTGTGCAATGGATGACCGCCGGGCGTGGTCTGACACACAGCGAAATGCCTGAGCAAGAAGAAGGTGTGATGGAAGGCTTTCAGCTGTGGCTGAACCTGCCCGCCAAAAACAAACTCTGCGAACCTTGGTACCGCGACATTCAAAGTGAAGAAATTCCTGAAATCACCACGGGCGAAGGTGTGTTGGTGCGCGTAATTGCTGGGCAATCACACGGCACAGAGGGGGCCATGCAACGCGAATACACCGAGCCTTTGTATTTGGACCTGCACTTCCCTGCCACTGACGGCACGGTGTTCGAGCAACCCTTGCCCGCCACACACAATGCGTTTGTGTATGTGTACCGTGGTGGACTAGACGTGGTACATGGAGACCAAGCCACGGCGGTGCCTATCAAACGCATGGCCGTGCTAGCCAACGGCGGTGATGGCATGGTGCTGCGTGCCCAAGCCAACACGCGCGCCATTGTCATTGCCGGCAGACCGTTGAACGAACCCATCGCGCAATACGGCCCGTTTGTGATGAACACCCGCGAGGAACTGGTGCAAGCCGTGGACGACTTTCGTGCAGGCTTAATGGGATAGGGCCAGCTACAAAACTTTACGTAACTTGTGCTGCAGCGCACAGACGCGTTACACAGACGGTTCACAGTACGAACTTGACAGAGGCATCTCGCCTCTGACTTCAAGGAACTTCTATGACACGTTTGAACAGCACACGTTTTGCACTCTCTGTTTTGTTAGCGGGCTCTGCGATTGCCGCTATCGTCCCTGCACACGCCCAACCCATGATGGGTGAAATGGGTGTGCATCACGACGAGGGTCGTATGCACGAGCGCATGACCAAGCATTGGGACAAGCGTCAAACCGAATTAAAAGCCAAGCTTCATTTGGCCCCCTCGCAAGAGCCTGCATGGAACACTTTTGTGCAAGGCATGAAAGTCCCTGCAAAGCCATTGGCTCAATCAGTAGACCGTGATGCCTTGGCCAAGTTGAATACACCTGAGCGCATGGAAAAGATGAATGCTGCACATGAAGCCAATTTGGCCGCCATGCAAGCCCACATCAAACAACGCACAGAAACAACGCGTACGTTCTATAACCAATTGAGCGTGGAACAGCAAAAAGTATTTGACGCGGAAACCCTCCCAGAGCATTCACGCTGGAAGGGCAAGCGCGATTAAATATCGATGTTGGCAGCGCGCAGTGCGTTATTTTCGATGAAGTTGCGGCGAGGCTCAACCTCGTCGCCCATCAACATAGTGAACACACGATCGGCTTCAATGGCATCGTCAATTTGCACGCGCAGCAACCGGCGCACTGTGGGGTCCATCGTAGTTTCCCAGAGCTGCGCTGGGTTCATTTCGCCCAAGCCCTTGTAACGTTGACGGGCTGTGGCGTTTTCGGCTTGGCCAATCAACCACTTCATGGCTTGACGGAAGTCAGAAACTTTTTCTTCTTTGGCTTTTTCGCCTTCGCCGCGGTGCACCTTCGAGCCCTCACCCACTAAGTCGCGGAAGGTTTGTGCGGCTTCAGCCAAAGCACCGTAATCTGCACCGTGCACGAAGTCTTGAGTAATCACGCTACTCTTCACGTTGCCGTGGTGGCGACGGCTGATGCGCAAAATAGGTTTGTCGGTGCGCACATCAAACTCACCGGTGGCTTCTGAACCGCTGCCGAGTTCGCGCAATTTTTCTTGCATGGCGGCAGCAGATTTTTCAGCATCAGCTACGGTGTCGAGGTTGATAGACACACCATCCGCAATTGCGCGCAAGGCTTCAGCGTCCATAAAGCCACTCAAGCGAGCAATGACAGATTCAGCCACTTGGTGTTTACGCGCCAATTCGCCCAAGGTGTCGCCACTCAAAACTTGAGAGTTGGCACCGCCTGTGGTGATGCTTGCGTCTTTCAACGCAATACGCAGCAAGAAACCATCCAAAGCAGAGGCGTCTTTAAGGTACAGCTCTTCTTTGCCCGCCTTCACTTTGTACAGAGGTGGTTGTGCAATGTAGATGTGGCCACGCTCGACGAGCTCTGGCATTTGACGGTAGAAGAAGGTCAACAACAGCGTACGAATGTGCGCACCGTCCACGTCAGCGTCAGTCATGATGATGATGCGGTGGTAACGCAGCTTGTCGACATTGAAGTCATCCGTGGCCGACTTGCCAGACTCAGCACTGGCTTTACCAATACCGGTGCCCAGTGCGGTAATGAGCGTCAAAATTTCGTTGCTGGTCAACAGCTTTTCGTAACGTGCTTTTTCAACGTTCAAAATCTTGCCGCGCAAAGGCAGAATGGCTTGGAATTTACGGTCACGGCCTTGCTTGGCTGAACCACCCGCGGAGTCACCCTCCACGATGTAGATTTCGCACAACGATGGATCTTTTTCTTGGCAATCGGCCAGCTTGCCTGGCAAGCCCATACCGTCCAACACACCTTTTCGGCGTGTCATTTCGCGGGCTTTGCGGGCAGCTTCGCGTGCACGGGCGGCTTCAACAATCTTGCCGCAAATGATTTTGGCGTCGTTGGGGCGCTCTTGCAAATAGTCTGTCAGTGTTTTGGCGACGATGTCTTCCACAGGCGCACGCACTTCGCTAGACACAAGTTTGTCTTTGGTTTGGCTGCTGAACTTCGGCTCAGGGACTTTGACCGACAACACGCAGCACAAACCTTCGCGCATGTCGTCACCCGTCACTTCAACTTTGGCCTTCTTGGCAAATTCGTTTTCTTCGATGTACTTGTTGATGACGCGAGTCATAGCAGCGCGTAAACCCGTCAAGTGGGTACCGCCATCGCGCTGTGGAATGTTGTTGGTGAAACACAAAACGTTTTCGTTGTAGCCATCGTTCCACTGCATGGACACTTCCACACCAATGTTGGTACCTGGAATGCCACCATAGGTCTCAGCGGGACGGTCACCTTCAGCGTAAAACGCATTGGGGTGCAATACCTTCTTGCCTGAGTTGATGAAGTCCACAAAGCCCTTCACACCACCTGCACCAGAAAAGTCGTCTTCTTTGCCCGTACGTTCGTCCAACAAGCGGATACGCACACCATTGTTCAAAAAGCTAAGTTCGCGCAAACGCTTGCTCAAAATCTCGTAATGAAAGTCAGTGTTTTGCGTGAAGATTTCTGTGTCAGGCAAGAAGTGAACTTCTGTTCCGCGCTTTTCGGTATCACCGGTGATGCGCATGGGGGACACTTCAACACCATTCACCACTTCAATCAAACGGTTTTGCACGAAACCTTTGGAAAACTCTAAGGTGTGAACCTTACCTTCGCGACGGACCACCAAACGCAACGATTTGGACAGCGCGTTCACACAAGACACACCCACGCCGTGCAAACCACCCGATACCTTGTAGCTGTTTTGGTTGAACTTACCGCCGGCATGCAATTCGGTCAGAGCGATTTCAGCGGCACTGCGCTTGGGCTCGTGCTTGTCGTCCATCTTCACGCCGGTAGGAATACCACGGCCGTTATCAGTCACGCTGATGGAGTTGTCACTGTGAATGGTGACCACGATGTCATCGCAATGACCAGCCAAGGCTTCGTCAATTGAATTGTCAACCACCTCAAACACCAAATGGTGCAAGCCTGAACCATCAGATGTATCACCGATATACATGCCTGGACGCTTACGAACCGCCTCAAGGCCTTCCAAAATTTGAATTGACCCCTCACCATAGCCTTCACCGGCTGGAGGCGTCACTGGGGTTTCAGGAGTTTGAGTGGGTTCGGTCATAGCAAGTCTTCGTGCGTGAGGCATAAGCACCCCACGGTTTCAATCAGGAAAAAAGTAAACAACGATGCGTTAAATACGCATTGGCATCACCACATACTTGAAGGTGGTGTTTTCAGGAATGGTGATGAGTGCCGAGCTGTTGGAATCAGCCAAGTCAACTTGCACCATGTCTTGGTCCATATTGGTCAAAGCATCGATCAAGTACGTGACGTTGAAACCAATTTCAATGGCGTCGCCGTTGTAATCAATTTCAAGTTCGTCTACAGCTTCTTCTTGCTCAGCGTTGCTTGAGGCCACACGCAACACACCGGGCTCCAAGTTCAGGCGCACGCCTTTGAACTTTTCGCTGGTCAAAATCGCTGTGCGCTGCAGGGTAGCGAGCAAAGCCGTACGACCCATAGTGATGGTGTTCTTGTGGTTCTTTGGAATCACACGGTTGTAGTCTGGGAACTTACCTTCCACCAGCTTGGTCACAAATTCCATGCCGTCGAATGTGAACTTAGCTTGATTACCAGCAAATTGCATTTCGATGGCACCCTCTTTGTCGCTCAACAAGCGCTGCATTTCTAGCACTGTTTTACGAGGCAAGATGACTTCTTGGCGCGGCACTTCCACATCCAAAGTTGCAGAAGAGAAAGCCAAACGGTGACCATCTGTCGCGACCAAGCTAAGTTGTTTACCTTCCGCCACAAACAAAATGCCGTTCAAGTAATAACGGATGTCATGCACAGCCATGGCGAATGACACTTGGTGCAACAACTCTTTCAAAGTCTTTTGCGGCACGCTGAAAGAAGGACCAAAGTTGGCAGCTTCTTGCACCAATGGGAAATCTTCAGCAGGCAAGCTTTGCAAAGTAAAGCGGCTTTTACCACCTTTCAAAATCAATTTGTTTTGATTTGATTCCAAACTGACGGTTTGGTCAGAAGGCATGGTGCGCAAGATGTCAATCAACTTGCGTGCACCAACGGTAGTCGTAAAGTTACCTGCATCACCATCAAGTTCTGCAGTGGTGCGAATTTGAATTTCTAAATCGCTTGTGGTCAGTTGTAGCGAACTACCTGTTTTGCGAATCAACACATTTGCCAAGATTGGCAATGTGTGACGACGTTCAACGATACCTGCAACAGATTGCAGAACAGCTAAAACCTTGTCTTGTGTTGCTTTCAGTACGATCATCTCTTCCTCTTGTTTTCTTTATTTAAATTAGTAGTAGTAGATAAGTAAAGCATCTTTCTGTGGACAACAGCATTTTCCTCTTTTTTTTCAAGCACTTGGACACAGCGTGAAGGTGTTGGCAAGCTTGCTTTTCTGCTGTCGTTCAAAAGGGGATAACTTTTAAATTCCTACTTTTCTGTGGATAACTCTGGTGTTGTCCAGAAACTATCCACAAGGTTGTTGTTCTAGCTGTTTAGCCCTTGAGTGTTTGTTCGAGAACATGCAGCTGTTGATTTAAATCAGCCATTTGCTGCCGTTCTGCAGTGATTTTGCGTACTGCATGCAGCACAGTGGTGTGATCACGTCCGCCAAACAGCTCACCAATCTCAGGAAGGCTTTTTTGCGTGAGCTCTTTCGCTAGATACATCGCTATCTGGCGTGGCCTTGCAATTGATGCAGGGCGCTTCTTAGAGTACATGTCAGCCACTTTGATCTTGTAATAGTCGGCAACTGTTTTTTGGATGTTCTCTACGGAAATCTGGCGGTTCTGAATAGAAAGTAAATCGCGCAGGGCATCGCGTGCCAGCTGAATCGAAATTTCTTTCTGATTGAAACGTGAATAAGCCAAGATTTTGCGCAGTGCGCCTTCAAGCTCACGCACGTTAGAACGCACGTTTTTGGCCACGAAGAAGGCTACTTCCTCAGGCATTTCAGAGCCTTCAACGCGTGACTTGCTGATCAAAATTGCCACACGCATTTCTAATTCGGGCGGTTCGATAGCAACAGTTAAGCCCGCATCAAACCGCGACACCAAGCGCTCGTGAATGTCTGTCAAGCCTTTTGGATATGTGTCACTCGTCATGATGATGTGAGACTTCTTGGCCAACAGAGCTTCAAATGCGTTGAAAAACTCTTCTTGGGTACGTTCTTTGTTGGCAAAAAACTGCACATCGTCGATCAAAAGCAAATCTAGCGAGTGATAACGCTCTTTGAATTCATCAAAAGTTTTGCGCTGATAGGCTTTAACCACATCCGAAACAAACTGTTCTGCATGGATGTAGAGAACTTTGGCATCTGGGCGCTCAGACAGCAGCTTGTTACCCACCGCGTGCATCAAATGTGTCTTGCCCAAACCTACCCCACCGTAAATGAACAAGGGGTTATATAACTGACCGGGCATGGTTGCCACATGCATGGCAGCAGCACGCGCCATGCGGTTGGCTGTACCCTCGACCAAGGTATCAAAGGTCAGCGCTGTGTTGAGGCGTGTGCGTGGCCCGCTGGGAACACCTTCTTCCAGTCCTACAAAGCTTTCAGGAAGCGACTCAAGCTCTTGAGAGAATGAAACAGGTTTAATCCTGACAGGGTTTTCCTTGGGAGTGATCGCTAACTCAACTTGAATGGGCTGACCGTGCATTTGTTGCAACAAACCAGCAATTCGGTTGGCATATTGGGCACGAATCCAGTCTAATTTGAAGCGGTTACCCACCAAAATAACTACTTTGCTAAAGTCTTCAGCGACGTTGGCAACCAATGGTTTGATCCACGTATTGAACTGTTGTTCTGGTAGTTCTTGCGCCAGTTGATCGACGCAGGCCTGCCACAAACCTTCACCAGATCCTGGTGGTAGGCCATCGGCGGCAGAAGATAGAAGACCTGAGTTCATGAGATATTTTTCTGTGGACAGCTGCCCTAAAAAGGCAGGCAACCAAGCACTTTATCAAAAAATTATCCACAGGGTGAGTAAATCTGAAAGACTTTAAAAAAGCAAAGCTAAAAAGAGTGTGGATAAAATTCTGCAAATGCCCCAAAAGTTTGAGATAATCATTGGTTTCCCTGATCTCTCAGGGCTTAGCTTTTTGGAAAAATCATGAAACGCACTTACCAGCCTTCTAAAACCCGTCGCGCCCGTACCCACGGCTTTTTGGTCCGTATGAAAACACGCGGTGGCCGCGCAGTGATCAACGCACGTCGCGCCAAAGGTCGCAAGCGTCTGGCTGTCTAATTTTTGACCGCTGTACAGACCCGCGACCCAAGAGCCGTGGAACGTCTGAAACAGTGGTCAGAATTTCAGGTCGTCATGTCGGCAGGTTCTGTGGCACGTACGCCGCATTTTGTGTTGCATCAGTGGCAACCGCCTGCCAAAGCCTCTACAGGGTCTGGGTTTGAAGAAACCCCGACCCTGTTTGTCGATGGTGTCTTAATGATGGGCGCGCTCACACCCAAGCGATGGGCCAAGCGCGCTGTCACACGCAATTTGATTCGACGTCAAATTCACGCGGTTTCGCACGAGTTTGAAAAAGGCTTAAAGCCGACAGCTTATGTGGTTCGTTTGCGAGCAACGTTTAGCCCTCAAAAATTTGTCAGCGCATCTTCGGATGTTTTGAAGCAAGCAGTGCGCGAAGAGCTCAAACAATTGTTTGGATATGTGAGCGCCGCATGATGCAATCATTTTTGATGACGCTGGTGCGCGGGTATCGTTTGCTGCTAAGCCCGTGGCTTGGTTCGTCGTGCCGGTTTGAACCGACGTGCTCTGTGTATTCGTTGCAAGCCCTAGAGCTTCATGGCGCTGCACGTGGCAGTTATTTGACCCTGCGTCGTTTGGCACGTTGCCATCCTTGGTGTGCGGGTGGGCATGATTCTGTGCCACCTGCTTTGTTTACCTCTTTGACCTCTTCCAACGCCGGAAAGAAAACTTCATGAACGACATTCGCCGCACCATTTTGTGGGTGATCTTTGGTTTCTCCATGGTTCTCCTGTGGGACCAATGGCAAGTCCATAACGGAAACAAAGCCACCTTCTTCCCAACGCCTGCGCAGCAAGCCAAAGTGGCTGTAGATGCGTCTTCAGCGGCGCCACAAGCGGCAGGTGTTCCTGCCCCTGTCGCACCACAAGTTGCCGCAGCCGTGCCTGCCGTTGAAACACGCGCGGCAAGCAAAGAGTTGGTGCAAGTTGAAACAGACTTGTTCAAACTCAGCTTTGACACCGAAGGCGGCACGTTGGTTCGTGCGGAGCTGTTGAAGCACGAAGACGAACAAAAGCCGGGTCATAACATTGTGTTGTTGGATGACAGCAAAGAGCGCATCTACACCGCACAAACCGGTTTGATCTCTAGTGTTCCCGGTGTGGCGTTGCCCACACACAAATCGGTGATGTCGGTAAAACCTGGCTCACGTAAACTTAAAGACGGCGACAAAGAGTTGTCCATCGCGTTTGAGTCTGCTGCACAAAATGGTGTGAAGTTGGTTAAGACCTACACCGTCAAACGTGGTGCGTATGACATGGTGGTGAAGCACGACATCGTGAACACCGGCACACAAGAAGTGGCACCTCAGTTGTATTTCCAATTGGTGCGTGACGGTAACAAGCTTGCAGGCGAGTCATCGTTCTATTCCACCTTCACAGGTCCTGCGATTTACACAGAGGCCAAGAAGTACCAAAAGGTGGAGTTTGCCGACATCAAGAAGAAAAAAGTGGATGTAGAAAAACAATCCAACACCGGCTACATCGCCATGGTGCAGCATTACTTTGCGAGCGCTTGGATTTTGCCCAATGGCCTGAGCCGCGACATCTCAATGGACGCTGTGGACATTGGTTCCACCATGGCTGATTGCTGCTACCGTGTGACGGCGATTTCTCCCTTGGAAATCATCAAGCCTGGTCAAAGTAAGAGCGTGGTTGCGACTTTCTACGCTGGCCCACAAGAAGAAAACAAACTGGAGGCGCTGTACCCAGGCCTGGAGTTGGTCAAAGACTACGGCTGGTTGACGATTTTGGCCAAGCCATTGTTCTGGTTGCTCGATCAACTCAACCGCATCTTGAACAACTGGGGCTGGTCTATCGTCGCCTTGGTGGTCTTGCTCAAAGCAGGCTTCTATTGGTTGAATGCTCATGCATACAAGAGCATGGCCAAGATGAAAGCCATCAATCCAAAAATCATGGAAATGCGTGAGCGTCTCAAAGACAACCCGCAACAAATGCAAATGGAGATGATGAAGATTTACCGCGACGAGAAGGTCAACCCTATGGGTGGTTGCTTGCCCATCGCGTTGCAAATTCCCGTGTTCATTGCCTTGTACTGGGTGTTGTTGTCGACCGTTGAAATTCGCAATGCACCTTGGGTGGGTTGGATCCACGACTTGTCGGCGCCCGATCCTTTCTTTATCTTGCCTTTGGTGATGACGCTGACCACCTTGCTGCAAACCGCATTGAACCCCGCACCACCAGATCCCATGCAAGCCAAGATGATGTGGATCATGCCGCTGGCTTTCAGCGTGATGTTCTTCTTCTTCCCTGCAGGTTTGGTGTTGTACTGGATCACCAACAACGTGTTGTCGATTGCACAACAGTGGCTCATCAACATCCGCATGGGTGTGCCACCTCAATTCAACTTGCCCAAGTTCTAATTTAGAACCGTGGTCAATCAAAAGCCCGCCTCCTTCGATGGTTGGCGGGTTTTTTTCTGGACAATCTAGCCATGCTTGCTCTTCACGACGCGCCCATCATTGCCATTGCCACCGCACCCGGTCGAGGAGCGGTGGGCATTGTGCGTGTGAGTGGCAAAAATTTAAATGGTTTGGTATTGGCCTTGTGTGGGCGTGCATTGAAGCCGCGTGAAGCGACCTATTTGCCTTTGCCCGATGAAACGGGCGCGCCTATCGATCATGTGTTGGCGCTGCACTTTCCCGGCCCTAACAGCTACACCGGCGAAGACGTGTTGGAACTACAAGCCCACGGCGGCCCTGTGGTGTTGCAACTCATCTTGGCGCGTTGCCTGCGCGTGGCCGCCACACTGAACGCGCAAAACAAACCGTTGTTGAGCGGTTTGCGTTTGGCCCAGCCGGGTGAATTCACGCAGCGTGCATTTTTGAATCACAAACTCGATTTGGCACAAGCAGAAGCCGTGGCCGATTTGATTGACGCCAGCACCGAAGCTGCCGCGCGTGGCGCGAGCCGATCATTGGCAGGTGCGTTCTCTAACGAAATTCATCAACTGCGTGATGCACTCATTCATCTGCGCATGTTGGTCGAAGCCACGCTGGACTTTCCCGAAGAAGACATTGACTTTTTGAAGCAAGCCGATGCCCAAGGCCAGCTCACACGACTCCAACAAAATTTGACGCGCGTGATGGCGCAAACCAAACAAGGCGCGTTGCTGCGTGAAGGCATCCGTGTGGTGATTGCGGGCCAACCCAACGCGGGCAAAAGCTCGTTGCTCAACGCCTTGGCGGGCGCAGAGCTGGCCATCGTCACGCCGATTGCCGGCACCACGCGCGATGTGGTGCAACAAACCATCCAGATTCAAGGCGTGCCTTTGCATGTGGTTGACACGGCTGGTCTGCGCGAACACCCCGATGTGGACGAGGTTGAGCGCATTGGCATTGCCCGCGCTTGGGACCAAATTGGCCAAGCCGATGCCGTGCTGTTTTTGCACGACCTGACGCGCAAAGACGACGCAGCTTATGCGACATCAGACGCGCAAATCGAACAAACCCTGCAAGATAAGTTAGACACGCATGTCCCCGTGCTGCATTTGTGGAACAAAGCCGATGCACACAGCACCGCGGTCACGGCGCCTAGCCAAGAGGGTGTGACAGCTGTCACAGACATCACCTTGTCTGCCAAAACAGGCGATGGCTTGCCTGCCCTGCGCCAACAACTGCTGAACGTGGTGGGCTGGCAAGGTGGCAGCGCCGAAGGCATGTTCATGGCCCGTGAGCGCCACGTGCAGGCCTTGCACGAGGTCGATGAGCATCTGATGCTGGCCAATGCCAGCTTGCAGGCCCAAGTGCCCGCGCTCGACTTGTTGGCTGAAGAACTGCGCTTGAGCCAAAACGCGCTCAACACCATCACGGGCGAGTTCACGTCGGACGATTTGTTGGGCGTGATCTTCTCTAGCTTTTGCATCGGCAAATAAGCGCCCCCACCGATAAAATCAAACCATGACCCAAAACTCTGCACATTCCGCCAGCACAACAGCGCAGGTGGACGACCAGCGCATCTTGCAACTGGCCCACGACACCTTAGAGATTGAGGCAGAGGCCGTACGCCATTTGCGCCATGGTTTGTCGCCCAGCTTTGTGCAGGCTGTGCACGCCATACTCAAAGTCACAGGCCGTGTGGTCGTGATGGGTATGGGCAAGAGCGGCCATGTGGGTCGCAAGATCACAGCCACTTTGGCGTCCACAGGCACACCCGCTATGTTTGTGCATCCGGCCGAAGCCAGCCATGGCGACTTGGGCATGGTCAAAGACACCGACCTCGTGATTGCCATTTCCAACAGCGGCGAGAGCGATGAGCTCGCTGCCATTCTTCCCGTACTCAAACGCCAAGGCGTGCCCTTGGTGGCCCTCACAGGCGGCGCGCAATCGACATTGGCCAGTCACGCCGACATCGTGCTCAACACCGGCGTGTTGAAAGAAGCTTGCCCACTGAACTTGGCTCCCACCGCCAGCACCACGGCACAAATGGCCATGGGCGATGCCTTGGCTGTGGCCTTGCTCGATGCACGTGGTTTCAAAGCCGAAGACTTTGCACGTTCACATCCCGGCGGTGCTTTGGGCCGCCGTTTGCTGACGCATGTGAGCGATGTCATGCGCAGTGGGGATGCTGTGCCAAGCGTGTTGCCAACAGCCAGCTTCAGCGATTTGATGCGCGAGATGAGCGCCAAAGGTTTGGGGGCCTCCGCCATCGTGGATGCGAACCGAAAAGTGTTGGGCATCTTCACCGATGGTGACTTGCGCCGTTTGATCGAAACAGGGACGGACATGCGCCAACTCACCGCGCAACAAGTCATGCACGCCAACCCACGCACCGTGCGCTCCAGCGCGTTGGCGGCTGAAGCCGCTGAGTTGATGGAGCTGTACCGCATCACCAGCGTTTTGGTGGTGGACGAACAAGGCATCTTGTGCGGCGCGATCAATACCAACGACCTGATGCGCGCGAAAGTCATCTAATGAGCACATACACACCTGCGCTGAACTTTGACCCTGCTTTGTTGTTGCGCGCACAGGCTGTGCGCGTAGCGTTCTTTGACGTGGATGGCGTGCTCACCGATGGCGGTTTGTTGTTTACCGAAAGTGGTGAAACCATCAAACGTTTTTGTACGCTGGATGGTCACGGCTTGAAGATGTTGCAAAAAGCAGGCATCACACCCGCTGTGATCACTGGGCGCGACAGTGCACCTTTGCGCGCACGTCTCAAGGCGTTGGGCATCACGCATGTGCGTTACGGCACCGAAGACAAGGCCCCCGCCGCACAAGAAATTTTGAACGAACTGGGCCTTGACTGGTCGCAAGCGGCACACATGGGGGACGACTGGCCGGATATGGCGGTCATGACCCGTGCCGCATTTGCATGCGCCCCGAACAACGCACACATCGAAGTCAAAGCCATTGCGCACTATGTGACGGTGCGTGATGGTGGCCATGGTGCTGCACGCGAGTTTTGCGACTTGTTGCTGGTGGCCAGCGGTCGTTACGCCGAGTTATTGCGAGCTTACGTCGCATGACTGGTGTCGCACCTGTGTCGCTGCTCATGCGCATGCGCCGTGTGTGGGATCGCTTGGCGGTTTACCTGCCTTTGTTGCTCATGGGTGTGATGGCCATGAGCACCTACTGGCTGGTGCGCAGCACGCCCGCCATGGGCGATGCAGAACTTGAAGCGGCGCCTCGCCATGTGCCCGATTACTTCATGCGTGATTTTTCGGTCAAGGTATTCGGGGCCAATGGCAAGCTCAAAAGCGAAGTCGTGGGTGTCGAGGGACGCCACTTTCCTGATACAGACACGCTAGAGATCGACCAACCGCGGATTCGCATCTTGGGTGCAGAGGGACGTGTTACAACAGCCGTTGCCGCACGTGGATTGATTAACGCAGATGGTTCCGAGGCGCAGTTATTTGACAAAGCTGTGGTTGTGCGCGAAGCCAGCACCAATGTGCAAGGCGTGGTGACGCCGCGCACAGAATTGCGTAGTAACTTTTTGCATTTGTTCGCAAACACCGAGCAGGTGCGCTCTCATTTACCCGTTGAGTTGGTGCGTGGTGCTGGTGATCGCTTCACCTCTCAAGACGGCATCGACTTTGATAACTTAGACCAAGTGATGCAGCTCACAGGTCGGGTGCGTGGCACGTTGTTACCACCCAAAGATAAGAAATAAAAAAGGCTCCCTCGGGAGCCTTTTGATTTGCAGTGAAGCAGATCGATCAGTAGCTGTTGCCACCACCGAAACCGCCACGGCCACCGCCACCGCCGCCTTCACGACGACCGCCGCCAGCACCGCCGCCGCCGTAGGGGCTGCGGAAACCGCCACCACCACCTTCGCGGCCACCGCCACCGTAGCCACCGCCGCCATCGCGACCGCCACCACCATAGCCGCCGCCACCTTCACGGCCACCGCCGTAACCGCCGCCGCCAGAGCGGGGAGGACGTGGCTCCATGGGACGAGCTTCGTTCACCACGAGACTGCGACCACCCAAAGGTGCGCCGTTCATGCCTTCAACGGCTGCCAGAGCTTCGGCATCGCTGCCCATCTCGACAAAACCAAAACCTTTAGAGCGACCTGTGTCGCGCTCCATCATGACTTTAGCGCTGGTCACAGTACCGAACTGTCCAAATGACTGCTCGAGATCGCTGTCGCGCACTGAATATGGCAAGTTGCCGACGTACAGTTTGTTGCCCATGAAAGGGACTCCTTAAAACACAAAAACAAAGCGATGGAGTCCCGAACCGAAACTGACCGATCACCAATTGACAACCTTGCCTGTGGCTTGCACCGACAAGATTGCGCACATTATGGGGCACAAGTTGGCTGAATCACCAAGCGTTTACCTGTATTCAGCCTAATTCACACCCGAAAAACCACAACTCACAAGGCCTACCAACTGGCTTCGCGATCGGGTGACGCGGTGATCTTGTGAATCGTTAAATCAGCGCCTTCGAATTCTTCTTCTTGGCTCAAGCGCAAACCCAGCGTCATCTTCAACACGCCGTAGACCACAAAACCGCCAACCAAAGCCCATGTCACACCGAGTGCGGTGCCGGCCAATTGCGCGGTCAGGTTGATGCCGCCCAAGCCACCCAAGGCTTGAGTGCCGAAGATGCCCGCAGCAATGCCACCCCATGTGCCGCACAAACCGTGCAAGGGCCACACGCCCAACACGTCGTCGATGCGCCACTTGTTCTGAGTGAGCGTGAACATCACCACAAAAATGCCACCGGCCACAGCACCCACCACCAATGCGCCCATGGGGTGCATCAAATCAGAGCCTGCGCACACGGCGACCAATCCAGCCAAGGGGCCGTTGTGTACAAAGCCAGGGTCGTTCTTACCCGCGATGAGGGCCACCAATGTGCCGCCCACCATGGCCATCAAGGAGTTCACGGCCACGAGGCCAGAAATCTTGTCTAAGGTTTGTGCGCTCATGACGTTGAAGCCAAACCAGCCCACGATCAAAATCCATGCCCCCAAAGCGAGAAACGGAATGCTCGAGGGTGGGTGTGCAGAAATGGCACCGTCTTTGCGGTAGCGGTTGCTACGTGCACCGAGCAACAACACGGCAGGCAAAGCAATCCAGCCGCCCACAGCGTGAACGACGACCGAGCCCGCAAAATCGTGGAACTCATCCCCGGTTAACTCTTTGAGCCACGCCTGAAAACCGAAATGTTGGTTCCAAGCAATGCCTTCGAAGAAGGGATACACAAAACCAACAATGACGGCTGTGGCAATCAGCTGTGGCCAAAACTTGGCGCGTTCGGCAATGCCGCCCGAGATGATGGCTGGAATGGCGGCTGCAAACGTCAGCAAGAAAAAGAACTTCACCAGTTCGTAGCCGTTTTTGTCGGCCAACGACTCAGCGCCGATCATGAAGCTCGCACCATAGGCCACACCGTAACCCACGACAAAGTAGGCGATGGTGGAGACACAGAAGTCCACCAAAATTTTCACCAGCGCATTGACTTGGTTTTTGCGACGAACCGTGCCCAGTTCTAAAAATGCGAAACCTGCATGCATGGCAAGCACCATGATGGCCCCGAGCAGAATGAACAAAGCATCCGCGCCCTGTTTGTGTGCATCCATAAAGTTGTCCTTAGAGTTTTGTTTTGTTTTGGTGCGTTTTTGCACCGGTTTTCTGTGTTGCACCTGATGTAAGCAAAAAATGCACCAAATCGTGCGCATGGTTCGTAAAACGCGCGCGGTAGGATCACTGGATGGAAGCATTTTTGATCTCAACGGGCATCGTCGCCCTCGCCGAAATGGGCGACAAGACGCAACTTTTATCGCTCGTGCTCGCGGCACGTTTTCGCAAACCATGGCCCATCGTGTGGGGCATCTTGGTGGCCACGTTGGCCAATCACGCTTTGGCTGGCGGTTTGGGTGCATGGGTGACCAGCCTGATGGGCCCTACGGTGTTGCGCTGGGTCTTGGGCGTGTCGTTCTTGGCGATGGCCGCGTGGATGTTGGTGCCAGACAAACTGGATGACGACGATACGGATGTGACGCCAAAGTTTGGCGTGTTTGGCACCACCGTCATTGCCTTCTTCTTGGCCGAGATGGGCGACAAAACACAAATCGCCACCGTGATGTTGGCGGCTGAATACCAGTCGTGGTTGTGGGTGGTGGCTGGCACCACCTTGGGCATGATGTTGGCGAACGCGCCCGTGGTGTGGTTTGGCGAGCGCATCACGCGTTTGGTGCCGCTCACCTGGGTGCACCGCATCAGCGCGGCCGTGTTCGTGGTGTTGGGCCTGTTGGTGTTGTTTGGCAGCGAAGCGCCAGAGACACACAGCAAGTCACACGATGCAGCGGTACAAATGGTTGCGCCTAGCGAGCCTGCATCTGCAGCTTCCGCCGCATCCAGCGCGCCATAAAAAACGCCAGTGCATTTGAAGCACTGGCGGTGTTTAAACCACATGGCACGCCAAGTGCCGATGTGTTTTATTTGGCGATCACGCGCACCATCTCCAAACACTTGTTGGAGTAGCCCCATTCGTTGTCATACCAGCTGACGATTTTGATGAAGGTGCTGTCCAAGGCCAAGCCTGCGTCTGCGTCAAACACCGAGGTGCATGGCTCGCCACGGAAGTCGGTGGACACCACTTTTTCTTCGGTGTAACCCAACACGCCCTTGAGTGCGCCCAGGCTTTGCGCCTTCATCTCGGCACAAATTTCTTTGTACGTGGCTTCGCTGTTCAGTTCCACAGTCAGGTCGACCACTGACACATCAGAGGTGGGCACGCGAAACGCCATGCCTGTGAGCTTGCCCTTGACTTCTGGAATCACCACACCCACCGCCTTGGCCGCGCCGGTGCTGGAAGGAATGATGTTTTCCAAAATGCCGCGGCCACCGCGCCAGTCTTTGTTGCTCGGGCCGTCCACTGTTTTTTGGGTGGCGGTGGTGGCGTGCACCGTAGTCATCAAGCCGCGCTTGATGCCCCATTTGTCGTTCAACACTTTGGCCACAGGCGCCAAACAGTTGGTCGTGCATGATGCGTTGGAGATGATGGACTGGCCCGCGTAAGTCGTGTGGTTCACGCCGTACACAAACATGGGCGTGTCGTCTTTGGAGGGGGCTGACAACAACACCTTTTTGGCGCCTGCGGCCAAGTGTTTTGCGGCGGTCTCTTGGTCGAGGAACAAGCCCGTGGCTTCAACCACCACATCGGCGCCGATGTCGTTCCACTTCAGTGCTGCTGGGTCGCGTTCTTGGGTGAGTCGAATCTTCTTGCCGTTCACTACCAAATGGCCGTTGTCCACCGACACCTCACCTTGGAAGCGGCCATGCACGCTGTCGAACTTGAGCATGTAGGCCAAGTAGTCTGGCTCTAGCAAGTCGTTGATGCCGACCACTTCGATGTCGTGGAAGTTTTGAACGGCGGCGCGAAACACCATGCGTCCGATGCGGCCAAAGCCGTTGATGCCGATTTTGATGGTCATGTCAGTCTCCTTAGATGGCTCAATTCTATGAAACTTTGTTACATGATTTCAAGACAAATCATGTATTTTTTTTACCTTGGGAGAAAAGCAGGCAAAGAAAAAGCGCCCGAAGGCACTTATATGTAGCAAGGTTTTAAAGAATTACTTCTTCTTCGCCACCACGCGAACCATTTCCAAGCACTGCTTGGCATAGCCCCATTCGTTGTCGTACCAAGCGACAATTTTGACGAAGCTCTTGTCCAGTGCGATGCCTGCGGTGGCATCAAACACGCTGGCGCACGGCTCTCCACGGAAGTCGGTAGACACCACTTTTTCGTCGGTGTAACCCAGCACGCCTTGCAACGCGCCTTCGCTTTGTGCTTTCATTTCAGCGCAAATTTCGGCGTAGCTGGCATCGCTGTTGAGCTCCACGGTCAGGTCAATGACCGACACGTCAGAGGTGGGCACGCGGAAGGCCATGCCAGTGATCTTGCCCTTGATTTCAGGAATCACCACGCCCACAGCTTTAGCTGCACCAGTGCTGGAAGGAATGATGTTTTCCAAGATGCCGCGTCCGCCGCGCCAGTCTTTGCGTGATGAGCCGTCCACCGTCATTTGGCTGGCAGTGGCTGCGTGCACAGTGGTCATCAAACCGCGTTTGATACCCCACTTGTCGTTCAACACTTTGACCACGGGGGCCAAACAGTTGGTGGTGCAAGACGCGTTAGAGACGATGGCTTCGCCAGCATATTTTTTGTGGTTCACGCCGTAAACAAACATCGGGATGCTGTCTTTGGAGGGTGCCGAAATGACCACCTTTTTAGCGCCTGCAGCGATGTGCATTTGGCTGGTGGGTTCGGTCAAGTAGTGGCCTGTGCACTCGAGCACGGTGTGAACGCCCATCTCGCCCCACTTGAGGTTGTGTGCATCGCGCTCGTGCGAGAGTTTGATTTTTTTGCCGTTGACGATCAGGGCGTCTTCGGTGAAATCCACAGTGCCATCAAAGCGGCCGTGCACGCTGTCGTACTTAAGCATGTAGGCCAAGTAGTCGGCAGGCTTGGGGTCGTTGATGCCGACGATTTGGATGTCGGTGTAACCGTGCTTGAGCGCAGCGCGCAAAGCCAAACGGCCAATACGGCCGAAGCCGTTGATACCTAATTTGATGGTCATGTGAAGCCTTAAGAGGAAGTTTAAAACTCGTGTGGTTTAAGCCTGCTTTTGCAGCGCGGCTTGAACCGTGTCGGCCACGTTTTCAGGCGTGAAACCGAAGTGTTTGAACAAAACAGGGGCGGGCGCAGATTCGCCGTAGGTGTCGATGCCGACCACGGCGGACACGCCGTATTTCCACCAGCCGTCGGTCGAGCCCATTTCCACCGCAATGCGTGGCACGCCTGCTGGCAACACGGCCGCTTTGTAGGCCACGCTTTGGCGGTCGAATGTGGTTGTGCTGGGCACAGACACTACGCGCACGGCAATCTTGCGCTCGGCCAACAAGGCTTGCGCTTTCATGGCCAGCTGCACTTCAGAGCCGGTGGCCAAGATGACGGCTTGCGCCTTTTTCTTGATGCCCACTTCGCTTGGCTCAGCCAACACGTAAGCACCTTTGTTGATGGCATCGAGGCCAGAGATGTCGCCAGCCGTTTTGTGCGGAGTGGCATCGCCCTTGGGCAAATAAGGCAGGTTTTGGCGGCTCAACAACAGCGCGGTTGGGCGGCTGGTGTTTTGCAAAGCCACGGCCCAAGCCACAGCGGTTTCGGCGGTGTCCGCAGGACGCCACACGTCGAGGTTAGGAATCAGGCGCAACGAGGCAGCGTGCTCGATGGACTGGTGGGTGGGGCCGTCTTCGCCCAAGCCAATGGAGTCGTGGGTGAACACATGCACCACGCGTTGCTTCATCAGCGCTGCCATGCGGATGGCGTTGCGCGAGTAGTCGCTAAAGGTCAGGAACGTGCCGCCGTAGGGAATGAAGCCGCCGTGCAAAGCCACGCCGTTCATGATGGCGGCCATGCCGAATTCGCGCACGCCGTAGTTGATGTGGCGGCCACCTTGGCCAGCATCGTTTTTCACCACATGGCCCGTTGCGTCAAAGCGCAGGTTGGGGGTGGATTTGGTGTTGGTCAGGTTGGAGCCGGTCAAGTCAGCGCTGCCACCTAAGAGTTCGGGCAAGGCGGCCGTGAAGGCTTCCAAGGCCAATTGGCTGGCCTTGCGGCTGGCCACGGTTTCGGCTTTGGTGTGGGCGCCGATGACGGTGTCGACCACGGTCTGAGCAAAGTTTTTGGGCAGCTCGCCGGCCATGCGGCGCAGCAGCTCTTTGGCCAAGGCGGGGTGTGCGGCTTTGTAGGCAGCGAACGTTGCTTTCCATTCAGCTTCTTGAGCCTTGCCGCGTGTTGCCGCGTTCCAATCGGCGTACACCTCTTTGGGCATCTCGAAGGGGGCGTGGTTCCAACCGATGGCTGCGCGTGTCAATGCAATTTCTTCAGCGCCCAAAGGTTCGCCGTGGGCTTTGGCCGTGTCAGCGCGGTTGGGGCTGCCTTTGCCGATGCTGGTTTTGCAAACAATCAGTGTGGGCTTGTCAGTGCTGAGCTTGGCTGATGCAATGGCTTGGCTCACCACAGCGGCGTCGTGGCCGTTGATGGGGCCAATCACGTTCCAGCCGTAGGCTTTGAAACGCTCGGGTGTGTTGTCGGCAAACCAAGGGGTCACTTGGCCGTCGATGGAAATGCCGTTGTCGTCGTACAGGGCGATGAGCTTGTTGAGCTTCCATGCGCCTGCCAATGAGCACGCTTCGTGGCTGATGCCTTCCATCAAACAACCGTCGCCCATGAAGGCATAGGTGTGGTGGTCGACTACGTTGTGGCCTTCGCGGTTGAATTCAGAGGCCAACAGTTTTTCAGCCAGTGCCATACCCACCGCGTTGGTGATGCCTTGACCCAGTGGGCCTGTGGTGGTTTCCACGCCAGGGGTCACGCCCACTTCGGGGTGGCCTGCAGTTTTGCTGTGCAACACGCGGAAGTTTTTCAACTCGTCCATCGGCAAGTCGTAGCCGGTGAGGTGCAACAAGGCGTAAATCAACATCGAGCCGTGGCCGTTGGACAGCACAAAGCGGTCGCGGTTCAACCAATGGGGATTCTTGGGGTTGTGACGCAGGTGCTCGCCCCACAAGGCGACAGCCATGTCGGCCATGCCCATCGGCGCGCCGGGGTGACCTGAATTGGCTTGTTGTACAGCGTCCATTGCCAAGGCGCGAATTGCGCTGGCCATTTGTTGGGTATTTGCCATGTCAGGCGGCTCCGATGGGGTGTGAGGGAAAACCACGATTTTAGCGAGCCTGCCTACCGCTGGCTGACCGCATGCGACAGATGTTTCACAAATAGCCCGTGGTGTGGTCTGGCTACACTGCCGCGTGATGACAAAACACCCCATTTCAGCCGCTTCAACTTCGCCTGTTGGCTCTGCGTCAGGCTCAGCCACTGCCCTGCTTTTGGCCGCAGGCCGTGGTGAGCGCATGCGCCCGCTGACCGATGCCACCCCTAAGCCGTTATTGCCCGTTCGCGGCCAACCCCTGATGCAATGGGCCATGCAAGGCCTGCAGCGTGGTGGCGTAGAAAATTTGGTCATCAACACCGCCTGGTTGGGCGAGCAAATTCCCCAGCACTTTGGCGATGTGTTTGAAAGCACCGGACTTGTGCCCATGCATCTGCACTATTCGCAAGAAGGCGTGGACTTTGGCGGCGCGCTAGAAACCGCAGGCGGCATTGTCCGCGCCCTGCCCCAACTGGCCGATGTGTTTTGGGTGGCCGCGGGCGATGTGTTTGCGCCAGACTTTGTGTTTACGCCCGAGGCCTATGCGCGCTTCGAGGCCAGCCCGCAGCTCGCTCATATTTGGCTGGTGCCCAACCCCGAACACAACTTGGGCGGCGACTTTGGTTTGTCTGCTGAGGGCTTGGCTTTGAATTTGCCGAAGTTGACGGCTTCGATGTCAACGTCTACGGCTGCCGCGCCAAATCAACTTTCAGCACGAACAAATCAAGATGCACCGCGCTACACCTTCAGCACCATTGCTCTGTACAAACGCGCTTTCTTCGAAGCGGCGTGGTGCCCTATTCCCGCAGGCAACCCCGCTGGCGTGAAAGCCCCACTCGCAGCCATGTTGCGCGCCGCCATGGACAATGGCGCGGTGAGTGCGTCGCTCTACACAGGTGCGTGGACCGATGTGGGCACGCCCGAGCGTTTGGCGCAACTCAACGCCGCCTGAACACACAATAAGACATGACACACCCGATTGCACACGCCCAGATTTACGCCGAACGTCGCGCCCGTTTGGCCGCCCAGTTGGGCGATGGTGGCGTGGCCATCATTCCCACCGCACCCGAACATGCACGTAACCGCGACAGCGACTTTCCGTATCGCCACGACAGCTACTTTTATTACCTGACGGGCTTCACCGAGCCCAACGCTTGGCTAGTGCTCGACGCCACAGGGCGCAGCACGCTGTTTTGTCAGCCCAAAGATTTGGAGCGCGAAATTTGGGATGGTTACCGTTTGGGCCCAGACGCTGCCGTGGCCGGATTGGGCGTGAGTGCCGCTGTGTCAGTGGCGGAGCTGGACAAACAGCTGCCTAAATTGCTGGAGAACCAACACACCGTTTGGTATCCATTTGCCACGCACAAAGGTTTAGAAACCCGTGTGGACGGCTGGCTCAATGCCGTGCGCGCCCGTGTGCGCTTTGGTGCGCAATGCCCTGCGGAGCAACGTGATGCTTGCGGCCCGCTGGATGAGATGCGCCTCATCAAAGACGCGCATGAGCAAGACGTGATGCGCCGCGCCAGCACCATCAGCGCGCATGCCCACATCCGTGCCATGCAAACCAGTGCGCGCATGTTGCGTGCGCGCCAAGATGTGCGCGAGTACCACTTAGATGCCGAGCTGCTGCACGAGTTCCGCATGCACGGCTCGCAGTTTCCGGCCTACACCTCCATCGTGGCCGCGGGCGCCAATGCCTGCGTGTTGCACTACCGCGCCGATGCTGCGCCTGTGCGCAATGGCGAGTTGGTGCTGATTGATGCCGGCTGCGAGTTGGATGGCTATGCCTCCGACATCACGCGCACTTTTCCTGCGAACGGCAAGTTCACCGGCCCGCAGCGTGATTTATACAATTTGGTGCTCGCCAGCCAAGACGCGGCAGTGGTGGCGACCAAAGCCGGCGCGCGTTTTGTGGACCCGCACGAAGCGACCGTCAAAGTGTTGGCGCAAGGCTTGTTAGACCTCGGTTTGTTGAACAAAGTCAAACACGGCAATGCGCAAGACGTGATTGAAAAGCGTGCGTACTTCCCGTTTTACATGCACCGCACCAGCCATTGGCTGGGCATGGATGTGCACGACTGCGGCAGCTATGTGGAGCCGTCCGAACTGGGCCAAACCAGCGAGCGCAAAGACCCGTTGTCGGGCGAGACCATCGTCAACCGACCCAGCCGCATCTTGCGCGAGGGCATGGTGCTCACCATTGAGCCAGGCCTCTATGTGCGCCCCGGGCCGGATGTGCCCGAGGTGTTTTGGAACATTGGCATTCGTATTGAGGACGATGCCATCGTCACTGCGGGTGGCTGCGAGTTGATTTCTCGTGGTGTGCCTGTAATTGCTTCTGAAATTGAAGCGTTCATGCGCGGTTAATTTCTTAGCCAAGCGGCAGCCCAAGAAAAATCCCTATTGACCTATAAAGTTTGCTTTTGCGAATAAGTAAAAACCATTGCCACTTGCATACGCACATCCACGGACAAACCGCCCTAGACACAGGCCTAAAATGAAATCACAAGCTAAGGCGGTCGCACTTGTGCAAAGCGCGCCGCCTTTTGCATAACAAGGAGATTTCTATGGGTTCCAACCACTCTCACAACAGCGCCGAGGCACGTGCCGAACTGCGCCGTGCCGCTCTCGAATACCACGAGTTTCCAACTCCAGGCAAAGTGGCGATTCACGCCACCAAGCAGTTGGTGAACCAACATGATTTGGCCTTGGCTTATTCGCCCGGCGTGGCTGCGCCTTGCGAAGAAATCGTCAAAGATCCCAACAACGCATTCAAGTACACCAGCCGCGGCAACTTGGTGGCCGTCATTACCAACGGCACGGCCGTGCTGGGCTTGGGCGACATTGGCCCCTTGGCCTCTAAGCCTGTGATGGAAGGCAAAGGCGTTCTGTTCAAGAAGTTCGCGGGCATTGACGTGTTCGACTTAGAGATTGACGAGAAGAACCTCGACAAGTTGGTGGACATCATTGCATCGTTAGAGCCTACCTTTGGCGGCATCAACCTCGAAGACATCAAGGCGCCTGATTGCTTCTACGTCGAGCGCAAGTTGCGCGAGCGCATGAAAATCCCAGTTTTCCACGATGACCAACACGGCACCGCCATCACCGTGGGCGCCGCGATCTTGAACGGCCTCAAGGTGGCAGGTAAAGACATCAAAAACGTCAAACTGGTCACCTCCGGTGCTGGTGCTGCCGCTTTGGCTTGTTTGGGCTTATTGCTCAAGATGGGCATGCCACGCAAAAACATTTATGTCACTGATTTGGCTGGCGTGGTCTATGAAGGCCGCACCGAGCTGATGGACGAAGACAAGATTCAGTACGCCCAAAAAACCGATGCGCGCACTTTGAGCGACATCATCGAAGGCGCCGATGTGTTCTTGGGCCTGTCCGCTGGCGGCGTGCTGAAGCCAGAGATGGTCAAGAAGATGGCTGCCAAGCCCATCATCATGGCCTTGGCCAACCCCAACCCAGAGATCACGCCCGAAGAAGTGAAGGCCGTGCGCGATGACGCCATCATCGCCACGGGACGTAGCGACTATCACAACCAAGTGAACAACGTCCTCTGTTTCCCCTACATCTTCCGCGGTGCCCTGGATGCAGGCGCATCCACCATCACCGATGAGATGGAAATCGCAGCGGTGTACGCCATTGCCGAATTGGCACAAGCCGAGCAAAGCGAAGTGGTGGCAGCCGCCTATGCGGGCGAGACGTTGGCTTTTGGTCCTGAGTACCTCATTCCCAAGCCATTCGACCCACGCTTGATGATGAAGATTGCCCCTGCCGTGGCCAAAGCCGCCGCAGACAGCGGTGTGGCCACGCGTCCGATCCAAGATATGGAGGCCTACATTGAGAAGCTGCAAGGCTTTGTCTATGCGTCCGGTTCGATCATGAAACCGATTTATGCCGCCGCCAAGCGCGCGACTAAAAAGCGTGTGTGTTACGCCGAAGGTGAAGAAGAGCGCGTGTTGCGCGCCGTGCAAATCGTGGTGGACGAGCGTTTGGCGAAGCCCACCTTGATTGGTCGTCCTTCCGTGATTGCGCAGCGCATTGAAAAATTTGGTTTGCGCCTGAAAGAGGGCGTGGATTACGACGTGGTGAACGTCGAGCAAGACCACCGCTACCGCGACTTCTGGCAAACCTATTACAAGATGACCGCCCGCAAAGGCGTGACCGAACAGTTGGCCAAAATTGACATGCGCCGCCGTTTGTCGCTGATTGGCACCATGATGCTGCACAAAGGTGAGGTAGATGGCCTGATTTGCGGCACTTGGAGCACACCGCTCACCCATTTGAACTATGTGGACCAAGTGATCGGCAACCGCAAAGGCGTGAGCACCTATGCCGCTATGAACGGCTTGTTGTTGCCTGATCGTCAAGTGTTCTTGGTCGACACCCACATCAACTACGACCCAACGGCTGAGCAATTGGCCGAAATCACGGTGATGGCTGCTGAAGAAATGCGTCGTTTTGGTATCCAGCCCAAAGCCGCGTTGTTGTCGCATTCCAACTTTGGCAGCAGCGACCAGCCTTCGGCCATCAAAATGCGCGAAACCTTGGCTTTGGTCAAGAAAAAGGCACCTTGGCTTGAAATTGATGGCGAAATGCATGGCGATGTGGCGCTGGACGGCGATGTGCGTGCCGCTCAAATGGCGGACACCACCCTGATTGGTGATGCCAATTTGCTGGTTTTGCCTAACTTAGACTCTGCCAACATTGCGTACAACCTGCTCAAAACAGCGGCTGGCGGCAATATCGCCATTGGCCCAGTGTTGCTGGGTGCGGCGAAACCGGTGCACATCCTGACCGCGAGCACCACAGTGCGTCGCATCGTCAACATGACCGCGTTGACCGTGGCGGATGCCAGCGCAGCTCGATAAGCGTTTTTACAGCTTAAATTAGCCTTTTTAGGTTAAATAACCCTTCAAGGGCCCCCCAGAAATGGGAGGGCCCTTGCTTTTTTGTTTCAATTCGAAGACACTTGCGCTTTCAATTTTCGGGTTAACCCGAAGATCAAACGTATTTAAAACAGTCTTAAGAACGGCGATTTTCATGCCTTTGCGTACTATCAAAACCAATATTGTTCAGTCCATCCGCGCGTTCCGCGTGCCTGATTTGCAAGAGGCGGCCCAAGGCCTTGGCCACCATTTTCTTTATGTGAACCTGGCCCAAGCCCAAAGCAAGCAAGACATCTTGGACATCATTTCCAAAGAGTTCAACCTGTCTGCCTCGGCTAGCAAGAACTTTGATTCCTTGTACGACGGCATGACCGACCCCTTGCACAAGTCTGGCCCACAGCCTGGCTTTATCTTGGTGTTGGAGCACATTCCTGCCCACGCCAAGTTTGACAAAGAAGCCCGCGAACAGCTGTTGGACATCTTCCGCGAAGCGGCTGACTACTGGTCTGACCGCAAAGTGGCGTTCCGTTGCTTCTACTCATTCTCCGTGGCTCGTGCCCCGTCGGCTGAAAAGCCAGGCGTGGCGGCTGAAGGCATTGAGTTGTTGGAAGAAGGCGAAAAAATGCCAACCGACAAACTGGTGGACGTGTCGCCCATGGCTTTGCGCATGAGCAGCCCCTTCAACGCAGGCTACTGGCAAACAGCGGCTTAACTGGCAGGCTGCTTTCGTAGCAGCGCCAACAAAAAACCCGTCAGCAGTCACCTGCGACGGGTTTTGTTTTTGGCGTTTGGGTCTTTACAGACTTTGCACCAGAGCCACATATTCGGCCACCGACACTTCTTCTGCACGGCGTTGCACATCGAAGGTGCCCGCAAAGTGACGCGCTTCCAACCAACGGCCCAAGGTGTGGCGCAACAGCTTTCGGCGTTGACTGAACGCTGTTTTCACCATTTCCTCCATCAGCTTGACGTTAATTTTGGGGGGCTCCGCCAAGGGCACCATGCGCACCACGGCGCTGTCCACGCGCGGAGGTGGGTCAAACGATTCGGGCGGCACAAACAACACGTCTTCCATGTCGTAGCGCCACTGCAGCATCACGCTCAAGCGGCTGTAGTCGCTGCTGCTGGGCTTGGCCACCATGCGGTCAATCACTTCTTTTTGCAGCATGAAGTGCTGGTCTTGCACCACGGCCACATGCTCCAGCAGATGGAACAGGATGGGCGACGAAATGTTGTACGGCAGGTTACCCACCACGCGCAGCTTGGGTACCTTGAGGTCAGCAGCCAATTGCGTGAAGTCCACGCGCAGCACGTCGGACTCAATCACGTTCAGGTGCGGGTGCTCGCGCAGGCGCACGGCCAAATCGCGGTCTAACTCGATGACATTGAGACGACCTAGGCGCTCCACCAAGGGTTGTGTGAGCGCGGCCAAGCCTGGGCCAATTTCGACCATGGGGTCGCCCGGTTGCGGGTCGATCGCATCGACGATGCTTTCAATGATGG
Organism: Limnohabitans sp. TS-CS-82; assembly: GCF_002943475.1. Lineage (NCBI taxonomy): Bacteria > Pseudomonadati > Pseudomonadota > Betaproteobacteria > Burkholderiales > Comamonadaceae > Limnohabitans > Limnohabitans sp. TS-CS-82. The sequence goes on from NZ_PTQX01000001.1 coordinate 758,588, forward strand.
CGCCGTCGGTTAAGAAGTGTTGGCCGAAGCGCTTGCGTGCAATGTGTTTCAAAGTGGGCTCTGCTTATTGCGGTGCGTCGCGGTATTCCACATAGGCGCGGCCACGCACTTCTTGGGCCCACAGTTGGTAGGTTTCATCAAACTTTTTCTCACGCAAGCCGTTGCGCGCCATGTCGCGCAGCTCGCGCTCGCTGATGGGGGCTTCTCGACGTTCCATCACTTGAATCAGGTGCACGCCAAACCGAGACACCATGGGGTCGGCGATTTGGCCTGGCTGCAACTTGTTCATCACCTCTTCAAATTCAGGCACAAACATGCCTTGCGAGACCCAACCCAAGTCGCCGCCGTCGGGGCCACTGGCATCTTGTGAATGTTCACGAGCCAACTTGGCAAAGTCTGCTTTGCCCGCTTCGATTTGGCGTTTGTATTCAGCCAATTGGGCGCGTGCTGTGGTTTGGCTCAGTTGGCCGCCTGGGCGTAGCAGGATGTGGCGAGGATGGGTTTGCGTCACGGTCACCACGCTGCTGGCGCGCTTCGTTACTAATTTCAAAATGTGAAAGCCGGCGCCTGAGCGTACGAGGGTGACATCACCCACGGCCAAGTTTTTGGTGGCATCCACAAACAAGGTGGGGTAGCGGCTGGTTGCGCGCACGCCCATTAATCCGCCTTTGTCACGCTCTGCACTGTCAGACAACTCTTTAGCCAACTTGCCGAAGTCTTCGCCTTGTTTGGCGCGTGCTAACGCAGTCTGGGCTTTGCTTTGGAGGGCTACAACATCTGCATCATTGGCTTTTTCGGACACTGCCACCAAGATGTGACCCAACTCGATGTCAGGGTTGGTGTTGACGCTGGCATTTTGGCGTTCGCGAACAGCTTGGTCGATTTCAACCTCGCTGACCTTGATACGGCTTGGTACGTTGCGCTCGGTCAGGCGCTGCAGGATTGCTTGATCTTTGATGTTTTGTCGAAGGCTCGCAACGCTGGTGCCCTCGGCGCGAAATTTTGCGTGCAGTGCATCAACAGACATTTGGTTTTGTGCGGCCATGCGCTGTTCAGCTTGATCGACCGCTTCATTCTCAACGGTGACGCCCGCTTCTTTCGCATATTGCAAGAGGGCTTTTTCGGTGATCAAGCGCTCAAGGCTGTTTTGCAGCAACTCAGATGGCGCAGGAACATTTTTCTTCTGTTGACGCAGTTGCTGTGCAAGCAATGCTGCGCGAACATTGACATCGTGGTTGGTGATGGGTTGGGCATCGACAACCGCCACAATGAAGTCACGGCCTGATATGGCATTGGTTTTGGACGTTTGAGCCCATACCCCAGAGCTTGCCAAAGCAATCGCCAGCCAGGTGAGTGACGACCGACGGGCAAAGCGTAAGGTGAGAGAAAACATGGTCATCATCAATCGTAATTGCCGAAGCGGCTGGGTGTCATAGAAGGTTGTCGCAACGGCTGATACCGTGGCAAATTGGTGCGCAGTGAGCCCATGGCATTGGTGCCGATGCGCGAGAAGCCTACAAATTCAAGTTGAAACAACAAGCGTTGGCGGGCCAAGCCATCCGTCACCTGCAAACGCTCAGCGACCACGCGGCTGAGCCAACAACCCGCATCGTATTCGAAGCCAATGACAGACTCGACCATCTTTTTATCGAGAGGGTTGTAGTTCAAGCGTGCCACGCTGTACCAGCGTCCCTCGCCCAATCCACGTCCTTCGCCACCACCGATGTCCGAACCTCCCCAGAGGTCGTGCAAGGGCCATTGCCAGCCCACATCCACTTGACGTGAGGCGGCAGCTCCCGCTTCCGTATTTTCGGTTCGATACGCGGCGCTGATGACGCGGTAGGAGCCAGGGTTGTAACGACCGCTGACCATGCGACGCAAGAAGTTGTCTGTCTTTTGGTTGTACTGAACGGTGGTGTCGACGGCCCATGCTCTGTTCAGCGCCACAGACGCGCCGGCCAAAAGATCGCTGATGCCGGTTTTGCCCGTGGGGTCATCGGGCATGGTGACGTTCTGCTCCTTCATACGTAGGCGCTGCGCCACACCAAAACGTGCGCCTTCGGCGCCTGTTTCCGGGTCGATGAAACGAGAGGTGGCGCCTAGGGTCAGCAGCTTGCTGTCGGAGATGCGGTCATAGCCGCCAAACGCGTTCTCGGTGAAGATGCTGGCGAAGTTGAACGAGTTGCCACCCGAGTCGTAGTTGGGCAAGTAGTTCTGATCGCGATAGGGCGTGTAAACATAGAAAGCCCGAGGCTCTAAAGTTTGAACCCATGCGCGATCAAACAGACGTGTAGATTTCTCGAACGCGATTCCGGTGTCGAGGCTGAACGTCGGCACGCTGACGCTGGCGCCACTTTGGCCTTCGTGGCCGCTGTAGAACGGATTGTTGGGCAAGCCACCGCTGAATTGGTAACTGCGGCTGTTGAGTTGCAGTTTGGGTGTGAGGTAACCAAAGGGGGTGTTGAATGGTCGGCTGATTTGAGCCAACGCCACTGCGCGGTCTGCATTGGGTGCGCAGGCGGATCGGTAACTGGCGCCATTCAAACATTCGTAATCGCGTGCAGATTCAAACCGGGTCAAGTCACCGTCCAAGCTGAAGTCAAAGCCCCCCACGTTGATGCGCTGCATGCGTGCGGTGAATTGCGGCACACGGTTGAATGGTCGCGTGATGCGGTTACCAATGGGATTGGCCAAGTCTTGCAAGGTTTGCCACATCTGTGTGCGCACCGACGTGGTGTAAATCCCATTGGTCCAATTCAAGCCCGCATCGTTTGACAACAGACGTTGCACGCCTGAGCCGCCAATGATGGCGAAATCTTTCCAATAGTCGTCATCACTGACACGGTTGAGGTTCAAGTTCAGCCCCAATGCGCCACCTGCAAAACCAGGGTTCACCAAGCCCACGTGCGAGTACTGCATGCCCCAGCGGCGCGAACCATCGCGCAAGGCGTCTTTTTCCATGTAGTCAAAGCGCATTTGACCTTGGAATGGCGCTTGCAGAGGTGGCAGACCTTCTAAGTAGCGCAGCTCGGTGCTCAGGCGCAGGCCACGGTTACTCCAATACGTGGGAGAAAACGTGACGTCGCGGTTAGGCGCCAAGTTCCAGTAGTAAGGCTGGGTGTATTCCAAGCCGCCAATGTTGTCGACACCAATGGTGGGTGGCAGCAAACCAGATTTACGCTCATCGCTGAGCGGGAAGTCAATTGAGGGCACTGGCAAAATCGGCACATCTTTGAACCGCAATGACGCCCCTTCAGCCAAGCCGATGTTGCGGTCGGTGTCGAGTGTGATTTTGTCGCCTTTGAAAAGCCAATCGGGTGTCCAGCTTGGACCTGGTTTGCGTTGGCAAGTGGTGAAGTCTGCCTTGTGCATCACCGTGTTGGCGGGGTCGATGAAGTCGATCCGCTCGGCTTTGCCGTAGGCTTTGTTTTTCAACAGTTGATACTTGGGCTGGGTGAAGAAGCCTTCAAAGGCATCCAGATGAATGTCAAGGGCGGGGCCTTGGTACACGTTGCCAGAACGGTTGATGTAAACGTTGCCACGCGCTTTGGCGAAATCTTCCGCTTGGTCGTAATCGACCTTGTCAGCTTTGAGGAGCAGGTCGCCGCGACGGATCACGACTTGACCATCTAAGATGGTTTGCAGGTCTGGGCGGCCACGCAGCGTGTCGCTTTGCATGAACGTCGGCAGTTGTTTGCGCGTATCGTCCAAGATCAGCTCTTGTAACAAACTGCTTGGCTTGAGCATCAAAGGCGGTGAACTCACGGTTTGCGCGTGCAGTGCCAGTGTGCTGCCCAATAGGCCAAATGTGAGCCACGACAGTGCGCGTATTTGGCGGTGAATGAGAGGCAACAACATGAACGCAGATCAACCCAAGGCTGGTTTGTAGAATTTGGATTATCCATGAGCACACAGCCTAACTTCCAGCCTTCGGGCGCAAATACCTCTGCTTCCATCGAATGGGCCCAGCCCGAGCGTCAAGCAGCCTTCCACCAATGGCTCAATGCCCAAGCCAGCGCTCACGGCGTGCTGCCCGCCACCGTGCGCGCCGCGTCGGCGGACGCCAGCTTCAGGCGCTATTTCCGTGTCGACACAGCGAACGGCTCGTGCATCGTCATGGACGCACCGCCCGACAAAGAAAACTGCGAACCCTTTGTGCGCATTGCCCGTTTGATGCTGGACGCGGGCCTGTATGCCCCGCGCATCTTGGCGTGGGATGAGCCGCAAGGCTTCATGTTGCTCGACGACATCGGTTCGCAAACCATGATGGACGTCATCAACCGTGACGACCCGCAAGCCAATCACGGCCTTTACATGCGCGCCGTCGATGCTTTGCTGACCCTGCAACAAAGCAGCCGCCCCAGCGTGCTGCCCGCGTATGACGAAGCTTTGCTGCAGCGAGAGTTGTCGCTGTTCCCCGATTGGTACCTCACCCAACACCGCCAGCTGCAAATTGACAGCGCGCAACGCGAGATGTTGGACAAAACTTTCAAAACCATCATTCAGCGCAACTTGGCCGCACCCAGTGTCTACGTGCACCGCGACTTCATGCCGCGCAATTTGATGATGCCGCATGACCCCACCGAACAACGTTTGGGCGTGCTCGACTTTCAAGACGCGGTCTATGGCCCCATCACCTACGACATCGCCAGCCTCATGCGCGACGCGTTTTTGACGTGGGAAGAAGATGTGGTGCTGGACGTGACCATCCGCTATTGGGAACGTGCCCGCAAACTCGGCCTGATGGATTTTGAAGACTGGCACAACGACTTCGGCGCGTTTTACCGCGCCGTAGAGTGGATGGGCCTGCAACGCCATCTCAAAGTGGCTGGCATCTTTGCGCGCCTGACGTTGCGCGATGGCAAACCCAAGTACTTGGCCGATGCGCCGCGCTTCATCAACTACATCCGCACCACGGCCAGCCGCTACAGCGAGCTCACGCCCTTGCTGCGTTTGATCGACAAGATTGAGGGCACAGAACCCGCCATCAGCTTGGCCTTTCCGCGCCTCACGCCCGGCGGGCGGGGCTAAGGATGGCACGCTTTTACTGCCCGCTGCCCTTGGTGTCTGGCCAAGTGGTGGACTTGCCCCCGACTGCTGCCCGCCATGTGCAAGTGCTGCGCATGCAGCCCGGCCACACGCTGACCTTGTTCAACGGCGAAGGTGGCGAGTTCAGCGCCGAGGTGCAACACATGGGCCGCAGCGATGTGCGCGTGGTCGTGGGTAAGCACCGTGACGCAGAGTGCGAAGCTGCGTGCCAAGTGCACCTAGCCGTGGGCATGCCCGCCAACGAGCGCATGGACTGGTTGGTGGAAAAAGCCACCGAGCTGGGCGTGCATCGCATCACCCCCTTGATGACCGAGCGCAGCGTGATTCGCCTCACGGGTGAGCGTGCTGAAAAGAAACAAGCCCATTGGCAAGCCGTAGCCGCCAGCGCGAGTGAGCAATGCGGCCGCAACCGCGTGCCTGTGATTGACATGCCCGAGCGCTTAGATGCGTGGCTGGCGCGTCAAACGGCGCAGGTCGATGCGGTGCAGTGCGTGCTCTCGTTGCACGCGAGCACACAGCCTTTGACGGCTATGCGTGCAAATGTTGCGCAGAAGTCTTGGGTCTTGCTGAACGGCCCAGAAGGCGGCCTGACCGATGCAGAGGACGCTGCTGCTCGTGCCAAAGGCTTCGTGGCTTTGAGCTTGGGCGAGCGGGTGTTGCGTGCAGAAACTGCTGCCCTCGGCGCGTTGGCTTTGCTAACGCTGACCTAGAACGGCATACGCACCATGGACCTTCATCTTGAACTTTGGGCGTCCATGGCCGTGTTTGCATTTGTGACGTCTGTCACCCCTGGTCCGAACAACATGATGCTGCTGGCTTCCGGCGTGAACTTTGGCGCGCGCGCCACATTGCCACACATGCTGGGTATTTCATGTGGGCACTTCATCATGCTCATGGCCGTTGGCATGGGGCTTGGAGAATTGTTCATCCGCGTGCCCGTGATTTACCAAGTGATGCAAGTGCTGGGCTTGGCGTACATGCTTTATTTGGCGTGGGGCATCGTCAGAAGTGGCCCGCCGACAGCAGATGAGGTTAGGGCCGAAGTTTCAACGCCCCTGGGGTTTTGGGGTGCAGCTGCATTCCAGTGGGTCAATCCCAAAGCGTGGGTGATGACGCTCGGCTTTTTCGGCAATTACTTGCCGCAAGATGCGGGGCTGGTATTAATTGTCGTCGCATCATTGGTGTTCAGCCTGATCAACTTGCCTAGCATCGCGGTGTGGGCGGTGATGGGTGCGCGTATGGGTCACTACCTGCAAGTCGATCTTTATCGACGCATTTTCAATTGGACGATGGCGGTGTTGCTCGTGGCCTCGATGGCCGCGAGCTTGTTCATGCGTTGAACTTGAACACGGCTGTACCTGCCATGAGGTTCGGCCACGTATCCACACGTTGGCCATCTTGCAAGCCAAATGAATCGGTCACTTGCAAACCATTCTTCTCGGCCAACACCTCAAAGTCCTTGAATGTGCCCACGCGGATGTTGGGCGTGTCGTACCACTGGTAGGGCAAGCGCTTGGTCACCGGCATGCGCCCTTGCAGAATGCTCAGGCGGTTAGGCCAGTGGCCAAAGTTGGGGAAGGCGACGATGCCGGTTTTGCCCACGCGTGCGGTTTCGCGAAGCATGGTTTCGGCGTTGCGCAAGTGTTGCAAGGTGTCGATTTGCAGCACCACATCAAACGATTGGTCGGCAAACACGCTTAAGCCCAAATCAAGGTTGAGCTGAAGCACGTTCACGCCGCGTTGCACGCAGGCGTGCACATTGGTGTCGTCTAGCTCCACACCATAGCCGTTGCAGCCTTTGTGTTGTTGCAAGTGGGCCAGCAATGCACCATCGCCACAGCCTAAGTCAAGCACGCGGCTGCCTTGGGGCACGAGGGCGGCAATGGCTTTCAAGTTGTCGTGGGTCATGCGGCAACTCCTGCACTCAGTTCATCGTTGATGCGCGCAAAGTACGAGCGCACCACATTCATGTAGCGAGCGTCGTCCAGCAAGAACGCATCGTGACCATGTGGCGCGTCAATTTCGGCGTAGCTCACATCGCGTTGGTTGTCGAGCAAGGCTTGCACCATCTCGCGGCTGCGTGCGGGTGAGAAGCGCCAATCGGTGGTGAAGCTCACCAACAGAAACTTAGCTGCTGTGCGTGCAAACGCTGCTGACAAATCACCGCCGTAGGTGCGTGCAGGGTCAAAGTAGTCGAGTGCGCGGGTGATGAGCAAATAGGTGTTGGCGTCAAAGTACTCGCTGAACTTGTCGCCTTGGTAGCGCAAGTAGCTTTCGATTTGGAACTCCACGTCTTGCGTGGAGTATTTGTAGCCCGTGGCGCTGCCCACGACTGCATCGCGCAGCTCGCGGCCAAACTTTTCGTTCATCACATCGTCGCTCAGGTACGTGATGTGGCCCACCATGCGGGCGATGCGCAAACCGCGTTGCGGTACAACGCCGTGCTCATAAAAGTGGCCGCCATGAAAGTCAGGGTCGGTGACGATGGCACGACGGGCCACTTCGTTGAAGGCGATGTTCTCGGCGGTGAGGTTGGGCGCACTCGCCACCACCACGGCATGGCGCACGCGGCCTGGGTATTGCAGCGTCCAGCTCAGGGCTTGCATGCCGCCCAAGCTGCCGCCTAAAACAGCGGCGAGTTGCTGGATGCCCAAACGGTCGAGCAACAAGGCTTGCGCATTCACCCAGTCTTCTACGGTGACTACGGGGAAGTCCGCGCCGTACACCTTGCCCGTGTCGGGGTGGGTGTGCATGGGACCGGTCGAGCCAAAGCAAGAGCCAAGGTTGTTCACGCCGATCACAAAGAAGTGGTTGGTGTCCACAGGCTTGCCTGGGCCAATCATGTTGTCCCACCAGCCTTCGCTCTTGTCTTGGCCTTCGTACACGCCCGCCACGTGGTGCGATGCGTTGAGCGCGTGGCACACCAGCACCGCGTTCGATCGATCAGCGTTGAGCGTGCCGTAGGTCTCGTAGGCCAGCGTGTAGTCGCGCACACTTGCGCCACTTTGTAGTTGCAAAGCTTGCTCAAAGTGCATGGCCTGTGGCTTGGCAATCATGGGTTGGGCGTGGACGGTCATGCTCAATTACTCGCCGATGGGTCGCAGGTGTTTGCCAGCAATGCCCGCCAGTTCAAACATGGTCACTTGGTCCTTGCCAAACACGGGTTTGAGTTTGGCGTCCGCATTGATCGCGCGTTTGTTGGTGGCGTCTTGCAGGCCGTTGGCCTTGATGTAGTCCCACAGCTTCTTGATCACCTCTGTGCGAGCCACGGCTTCCGCGCCAATCACGTTGGCTAGGTCAGCGCTGGGCAGATAGCCTGCGGTGACTTTGCGTGGCACTTTGGGCTTGGCCACTTTCTCGGCTTTGACCTTGGCGGCTTTCGTTGCTTTGGTAGTTTTGGCGGGCACTTTTTTGCCAGCGGCTTTGATGAGCGCGTTGGTCGTGGGTGTCTTGCCGCCTTTGGGCGGGTACTTGCTCACGCGGGGTTCAAACGCAAAGTTCACCTTGCCCGCCTCGGCGTCCCACTGCAAGAACGCTTTGAACGAACGGCGTGTGCGCATGGACACAAACTTGTCCAGCAAATCGGTTTTGCCTTCACTCAAGAGCTTGGTCATTTGCTCGCGTTCGACAGGTTGCTGCAAGATGATCTTGCCGCTCTTGAAGTCGCAGCTCGGTGTGGCTTGTGCGTGCGTTGGCACGGCCTTGCTACACACGTAGTTGCTGCCGTGTTCGTGCACGGGGCTGCCGCATTTGGGGCAGTTGCCCAAAGCAGGTGCGTCGCTGAACTCGACGATTTCGCCGGAGTCCGCACCGTCGTCACCAAAATCAAATTCGAGTTTCCAGTTTTGGTCTTCTTCGCTGAACTTCAGCGCAATTTCGGCAGTGAACGGCCAGCCCGCTTTGGAGCGGAAGCCGTCGAGCGGCCCAATCTTTTTGTTGGTCAAAAACTCTTCCACTTCAGCCGCGTCAAATGTGCGTCCACCCGGAATCTTGCTGATGGAGAAACCACAGCCTGCGCCGTTTTCGCCAGAGTCAGACGCGTTGCCGTCTTTGCCCACGCAGGCATAGCGGCGGTAGTTTTCTTTCACCACGCCGCCGCACTTGGGGCAAGGTGTTTGCAAGGTGGCATAGTCACCGGGGATAGTGTCGCGGTCAAATTCTTTGGCCTTCTTGACGATGTGCTCAGTCATCTCGGCAATTTCGCGCATGAATTCTTCGCGGCTCAGTTGGCCGTGTTCCATGAGCGAGAGCTTGTGTTCCCAGCCGCCCGTGAGTTCGGGCTTGGACAACTCTTCCACGCCCAAGCCGCGCAGCAGCGTGAACAGCTGGAAGGCTTTGGCGGTGGGAATCATCTCGCGGCCATCGCGGATGATGTACTTCTCATTCAGCAAGCCTTCGATGATGGCCGCGCGCGTGGCGGGTGTGCCCAAGCCTTTTTCTTGCATGGCTTCGCGGAACTCGTCGTCTTCCACCAGCTTGCCAGCACCTTCCATGGCGCCGAGCAATGTGGCTTCGCTGTAGCGGGCAGGTGGACGAGTTTTCAAGCCTTTGGCGTCGGCTGATTCGTTCTTGGCCGACTCGCCTGCTTTCAAAGCGACGAGTGTCTTGCCGTCTTCTTCGTTGTCCGACGCTTCTTGTGCGGCGTCTTTGCCGTACACGGCCATCCAACCGGCGTTGACCAAGACCTTGCCTTCGGTGCGGAAGTTGTGGTCTTTGCCCCCTGCTTTGACTGTGCTGATGCGCGTGGTCACCATGTATTCGGCGCTGGGGAAGAACACCGCCATGAAGCGGCGCACCACCAAGTCATACAACTTTTGCTCGGCTTCAGACAAACCGCTGGGCGCTTGCAAGGTGGGGATGATCGCAAAGTGATCACTGACTTTTTTGTTGTCAAACACGCGGGGCAGTTTGCGCACGTAGTTGTTGTTCAGCGCCACGGTGGCGTGTTGTTCCAAGTGCTTCATGCCGCTGTCTGCCAGCATGGTGAACGTGTCTTTCACCACGGGCACGTAGTCTTCAGGCAAGTGGCGTGAGTCGGTACGGGGGTAGGTCAGGGCTTTGTGACGCTCGTACAAGCTTTGCGCTAGTGCCAAAGTAGTTTTGGCCGAGAAACCAAAGCGGCCGTTGGCCTCGCGTTGCAGCGAGGTCAGGTCAAACAAACCGGGGCTGGCTTTGGTGGTGGGCTTGCTCTCTTCGGTGACGGTGGCTGGTTGGTTGCGCACGGCGTCGGCAATGGCCAAGGCCTCGGCTTCGCTCCAGACGCGGTCGTGTTTTTTCTCGCCGTCTTCGGCATCTTTTTTGTGCTCGGGGTTGAACCACTTGGCGGGGTAAGCGCCGGCAGCCACTTGGAAGCTGCCATGAATCTCCCAATAGTCGCGGCTGATGAACTTGCGAATTTGTTCTTCGCGCTCTACCACCACCGACAGCGTTGGCGTTTGCACACGGCCCACGGTGGTCAAGAAGAAGCCACCCTCGCGTGAGTTGAACGCAGTCAAGGCTCGAGTGCCGTTGATGCCTACTAGCCAGTCGGCTTCCGAGCGGCTGCGTGCGGCGTCGGCCAAGCCTTGCATTTGTTGTTGGGTGCGTAGAGAGTCAAAACCATCACGAATGGCTTGCGGCGTCATGGACTGCAACCACAGGCGCTTCACAGGTTTGTCGAGTGGCTTTTTGCCGCCCGCGTACTGCTCGATCAAACGGAAGATCAATTCACCTTCGCGGCCCGCGTCACAGGCGTTGATAAGGGAGGTCACGTCTTTGCGTTTGGCCAGCTTCACCACCGCGTTCAGGCGGCTCTTGGTTTTTTCGACGGGTTTCAAGTCGAAGAAGGGCGGGATGACGGGCAGGTTGGCAAAGCTCCACTTGCCGCGCTTGACGTCGAATTCTTCGGGCGCTTGGATTTCCACCAAATGACCAACGGCACTGGAGACCACATAGGTGTCGCTCTCAAAGTGATCGTCGTGTTTTTCGAACTTCCCCGCCACAGGCGTGAGTGCGCGCACGATGTCTTGCGCGACCGAAGGTTTTTCGGCAATCACGAGGGTTTTGCTCATTTCAAAGTTCCTTAAAAACTGACCACTACAATTCGTTCTCTCGCGTGCGCACGCGCGCCCATGCGCGCGCACGCACATGCGTACGTATTAAAGTTAACAGAAAAAATCAGTGTCTAAAAAATCTCCTGCCAACACCCCCGCGCCCATCAAAGGCCGTCGCATTCAAACCCGTCGCTCAGGCGTGCATGGCAAAGGCGTTTTTGCACTGACAGACTTCGCCAAAGGCGAGACCATCATTGAATACGTGGGCGAGATCATCAGCTGGAAAGAGGCGCTGCGCCGCCACCCGCACGATCCCACAGACCCCAACCACACGTTTTACTTTCACATCGACGAAAAGCATGTGATCGACGCCAAGTACGGCGGCAACTCGTCGCGTTGGATCAACCACTCATGCAAGCCTAGCTGCGAGCCCGATGAAGAAAACGGCCGCGTGTTCATCAAAGCCATTCGCGACATCAAGGCCGGCGAAGAACTGAACTACGACTACGGTTTGGTCATCGACGCGCCCATGACGCCTGAGCTCAAGCTCGAATACCCCTGCTGGTGTGGCGCGAAGAAGTGCCGCGGCACTTTGTTGTCTTCCACCTCGGAGTTCCCGAAGGACGAAAAGTCCAAGGCAAAGAAGGCAGACAAGCCCAAAAGCAAACCAGCTAATGCCAAAGATAAAGACGACAAAAAGAAATCGGCCAAAAAAGCCGACAAGGCCAAGTCTAAAAAGGCCTGAGCCGCATGATCTGGCCCGCTGAAGACCTCTGGCTTGCGATGGTTGCCAAACAACCAGGCATCACAGTTGAGGTGCTGCCAGAGATTGACTCCACCAACACCGAGCTGATGCGCCGTGCACGCGCTGGCCAAACCGAACCTGTGCTGCTGGTGGCCGAAACCCAAACCGCTGGCCGTGGCCGCCTAGGTCGCCCGTGGCACGGCGAAGTGGGCCATGCCCTGACTTTCTCATTGGGGCTCATGCTCAAGCCAGCTGATTGGTCGGGCCTGTCACTGGCCGTGGGCCTGTCGCTGGCGCGTAGCCTAGACCCGCAAGGGGAACTGGGTGTGCGCTTGAAGTGGCCCAACGACTTGTGGGTGAAGCGCCCGTCCATGTCCGCAAATACGCCCACAGGTTGGGGCAAATTGGCCGGCATCTTGATTGAGACAGCCCTGCCCGCAGGCATGGGCTACAGCGCAGACCAAGGACGAGAGCAAGGTCGTTATTGCGTCGTGGGTGTGGGCATCAACATCGCCCCACCGGTGGCCGAGGGCTTATCGACCGCGCCATTGGGCCTGCAAGACCTGCAAAGCGGCATCACTGCACCCAAGGCGTTGATGAAGGTGGCCGAGCCCTTGCTGGCCACTTTGTTGGCGTTTGAGGGCACAGGCTTTGCACCTCTGCAAAATGCCTTCAACGCGCGAGATGCGCTGCACAACCTGAATGTCACGTTAAGTGATGGCCGTCATGGCGTGGCCAGAGGCGTAGACGCCACAGGCGCGATGCTGGTGGACACCGAACAAGGCCAAGAGGCCGTCAGCAGCTCAGAGGTGAGCGTGCGGCCTGTGTAGCGTGCGCAACGGCGCTTGCAAAGGCTAGCGCAATTCAAAAACGAAGGTGGATGTATGAAATCAAAATTTTTACTGCGCAACGTGGTTTACGTGTTGGCCGTGGTCAACCTGTTGTTTTGGTTGTGGAATGACGGTGGTTTGCGTTTCTTAGGCTTGGGGCCTAAGCCCGTACAAGAGCCGCACCGCGTAGAAAACCAAGTGGACCCAGAGCTGCTGACCATTAAGTCCGCAGCGTCTGAGTCCAAATAAAAAGCCCCTTGCGCGTTTAGGCAGCGCAGGAGACAAGGCTCACTTCAGGTCGAAGCGGTCCAAGTTCATCACCTTGGTCCAAGCGGCCACAAAGTCTTTGACAAACTTGCCCGCGTTGTCGTGTTGGGCATAGACCTCGGCAATGGCGCGCAGCTGTGAGTTCGAGCCAAAGGCCAAATCCACACGGCTGGCAGTCCATTTCACGCTGCCTGTTTTGCGGTCACGCCCCTCAAAAGCGTTGTCGCCTGTCGGTTGCCATGCCGTGGACATATCGACCAAGTTGACAAAGAAGTCGGGCGTTAGCTGCCCTGCTCGGTGGGTGAACACACCTTGTTTGCTGCCGCCATGGTTGGCGCCCAGCACGCGCAGACCACCCACCAGTACCGTCATCTCTGGCGCTGATAAGCCAAGCAACTGCGCTTTGTCGAGCAGCATTTCTTCTGGCGACACGCGGAACGCTTTTTGGCGGTAGTTGCGAAAACCATCCGCTTGAGGCTCCAACACAGCAAATGATTCAACATCGGTTTGCTCTGCTGTGGCATCAGTGCGTCCGGGGGCAAAAGGCACTTCGATGGCGTCACCCGAGGCTTTGGCGGCTGCTTCTAAGCCAGCGTTACCTGCCAATACGATGAGGTCTGCCATCGAGATTTGTTTGCCGCCGCGATGGGTGGCGTGAAAGCCATTGCGGATGACATCCAGCGTGGCCAGCACGCGCGCCAATTGTTCGGGTTGGTTGACCTCCCAGTTCTTTTGCGGCGCAAGGCGAATGCGCGCGCCATTGGCTCCGCCGCGTTTGTCGCTGTTGCGGAAGGTGGATGCAGACGCCCACGCGGTGGACACCAGTTCGGCCACTGTCAAACCGCTGGCCAAAATTTTGGCTTTGAGGTCGGTGGCATCGCTGTGGTCGATGAGTGTGTGCGTGACTGCGGGCAAGGGGTCTTGCCAGATCAAGTCTTCGGCAGGAACCTCTGGGCCGAGGTAAAGGCACTTAGGTCCCATGTCGCGGTGGGTCAGCTTGAACCAAGCGCGGGCATACGCGTCGGCAAACTCATCGGGGTTGGCGTAAAAGTGACGCGAGATTTTTTCGTACGCGGGGTCAAAGCGCAGCGACAAGTCAGCCGTGGTCATGTGAGGCGGGTGTTTCTTGCTGGGGTCGTGTGCATCGGGAATCATGTCCTCTGCATCGACGTTTTTGGCCCGCCATTGGATGGCTCCTGCGGCGGTGGTCATTTGCTCCCACTCGTACTTGAACAACACTTTGAAATAGCCCATGTCCCATTGCGTGGGGTTGGGCTTCCAAGCGCCTTCAAAGCCGCTGGTGGTGGTGTCTGCACCCTTGCCTGTGCCGTGGCTGTTGATCCAGCCAAAGCCCATTTCGTGCATGGGCGCTGCTTCGGGTTCGGGGCCGACTTTGGCCGCGTCGCCAGCGCCATGCATCTTGCCGAAGGTGTGGCCACCGGCCACCAAGGCCACGGTTTCGTAGTCGTTCATGGCCATGCGTGCGAAAGTTTCGCGTACGTCTTTGCCTGAGGCGACGGGGTCGGGTTTGCCGTCAGGTCCTTGTGGGTTCACGTAGATCAAACCCATTTGCACGGCAGCCAGTGGGTTTTCGAGTTGGCGCTCGCCGCTGTAGCGGCTGTTGGGCTTATCACTGGTGGCCAGCCATTCTTTTTCAGCGCCCCAGTACACGTCTTCTTCGGGGGCCCAAATGTCGGTGCGTCCGCCACCAAAGCCAAAGGTTTTGAAGCCCATGGTTTCCATGGCCACGTTGCCGCACAAGATGAACAAATCAGCCCATGAAATTTGGTTGCCGTATTTTTGTTTGATGGGCCACAGCAAGCGTCGACCTTTGTCGAGGTTGCCGTTGTCAGGCCAGCTGTTGATGGGGGCAAAACGCTGGTTACCAGTGCCTGCGCCGCCACGCCCGTCGGCCGTGCGGTAAGTGCCTGCGGCATGCCAAGCCAAGCGAATGAACAAGCCGCCGTAGTGGCCATAGTCGGCGGGCCACCAGTCTTGGCTTTGCGTCATCAACTCGGCCAAGTCTTTTTTGAGCGCGGCGTAGTCGAGCTTTTTGAATTCTTCGTGGTAATCAAAGTCTGCATCCATCGGGTTGGATACCGCTTGGTGCTGATGCAAGGTGGAGAGGTTGAGCTGGTTGGGCCACCACTGTGCATTGGACTGAGCGCCTTGCTGTGCGCGTGCGCCGCCTGCTGCGTGGAATGGGCATTTGCCGGTATTTGATGCTTGGCTCATGTGTGTCTCCTTGAGGTTAAAAATAACTGCTTGCTCCAGACTGTGATGCTTGCAATTCAAATAGTCCAGCCAATTGTTTCTATCCATGATTTAGGCGAAGCCTATGCATGGTGCGCATATAGAGCGGCAATAAAAAAAGGCAAGTACCGAAGCACCTGCCTTTTGCTGCGTTGCGCAGATGAGCTGGTTTAAGCAGTCGTGGGTTGACGGATCAAATGATCAAACGCTGACAAAGCCGCCTTCGCACCTTCGCCTGCCGCAATGATGATTTGCTTGTAGGGCACGGTCGTGCAGTCACCTGCTGCAAACACGCCAGGCATGCTGGTGTGGCCTTTGGCATCGATCACGATCTCGCCAAACTTGCTCAGCTCCATGCTGCCTTTCAAGAACTCGGTGTTGGGCACCAAGCCGATTTGTACGAACACACCTTCGAGAGGGACATGGTGCACGACGTCAGTGGCGCGATCTTTGTAGCTCAGGCCATTGACCTTGCCGCCTTCACCGGTGATTTCGGTAGTTTGCGCGTTGGCATGGATGGTCACGTTGGGCAAGCTCTTGAGCTTGTTGACCAACACAGCATCAGCCTTGAGCTGGTCGGCAAATTCAATCAAGGTTACGTGTTCGACGAGGCCAGCCAAGTCAATGGCAGCTTCCACGCCTGAGTTACCGCCGCCGATCACAGACACGCGCTTGCCTTTGAACAAGGGGCCGTCGCAGTGTGGGCAGTAGGCCACGCCTTTGTTTTTGTACTCGGTCTCGCCGGGCACGTTCACATTGCGCCAACGCGCGCCAGTGGACAAGATGACGCTCTTGGCTTTGAGCACGCCGCCGTTTTCTAAGTGCACTTCTGTCATGCCGCCGGTTTCTTCAGCAGACACAATTTTGCTGGCGCGTTGCATGTTCATGATGTCCACGCCGTAGTGCTGCACTTGGGCTTCGAGGTCAGCGGCGAGTTTGGGGCCGTTGGTCTCTAACACCGAGATGTAGTTCTCAATCGACATGGTGTCGTTCAGCTGACCGCCGAAGCGCTCAGCGGCAATGCCCACGCGGATACCCTTGCGGGCCGCATACACAGCGGCAGCTGCACCTGCTGGGCCACCGCCCACGATCAACACGTCGTAAGGGGCTTTCTCGCTCATCTTCACCGCATCACGGGCGGCTGCATTGGTGTCGAGCTTGGCGACGATTTCTTCCACGCTCATGCGACCTGAGCCAAATACTTGGCCGTTCAAGAACACCATGGGCACAGCCATGATTTGGCGCTCTTCCACTTCCTTCTGGAATGCGCCGCCTTCGATCACCACGGTCTTGACCTTGGGGTTGACGATGGCCATGAGCGAGAGGGCTTGCACCACGTCTGGGCAGTTGTGGCAGCTCAGAGACATGTAGACCTCAAAGTTGAAGTCGCCACCATCCGCAGAATGAAGGGCCTTGATGCTGTCAATCACATCTTGTTCCACCTTGGGTGGGTGACCGCCGGTCCACAACAGGGCCAACACCAAAGAGGTGAACTCATGGCCAAGTGGCAAGCCTGCAAAGCGCACGCCCTGTGTTTCGCCTTCGCGCACCACAGCAAACGAAGGCTTGCGTGCATCAGTGCCCGAGGTGTCGAGGGTGACTTTGTCAGACAAGCTAACGATGGTGTTGAGCAACTCGCCCATGTCTTTGCCGGTTTCGCTGTCGTCGAGTGAGGCGATCAAGCGGATGGGCTGGCGCAACATGCCAAGGTATTGTTGAAGTTGTGCTTTGAGTGTGTCGTCGAGCATGGTGTTCTCCTATTTCGGGGTGCATTAACTCAAGGTCATGCGCTTGTGGCGCAGTCCTAGTGGGTTAAAAGGTTGGGGGGTGATTCGCTGAGTACAACGCACGCCAGCTTGTGGCCGGAATGCGCTGCGGTCAACGCCCTGCGTCAGCAGGGTTTAACGGGGGCAAAAATTAGATCTTGCCGACCAAGTCGATGGAAGGAGCCAAAGTCTTCGCGCCTTCTTTCCACTTCGCTGGGCACACTTGGCCTGGGTTAGCGGCTGTGTATTGAGCAGCAGTCAACTTGCGCAATGTCTCAGACACGTCACGAGCGATTTCGTTGGAATGGATTTCCATGGTCTTGATCATGCCTTCTGGATTGATCACGAAAGTGCCGCGCAATGCCAGGCCGTCTTCTTCGATGTGCACGCCAAAAGCGCGTGTCAACTTGTGTGTTGGGTCACCGATCAATGGGAACTTGGCTTTGCCCACGGCTGGAGAAGTCTCGTGCCACACTTTGTGTGAGAAGTGAGTGTCGGTGGTGATGATGTACACCTCAGCGCCGGCTTTTTGGAAAGCTGCATAGTTGTCAGCTGCGTCTTCGATTTCTGTTGGGCAGTTGAAAGTGAAAGCGGCTGGCATGAAGATGAACACGTTCCACTTGCCTTTGAGGGTGGCTTCAGTGATTTCAACGAATTTACCGTTGTGGAAAGCTTGGTTCTTGAATGGTTGGATTTGGGTATTGATCAAAGACATGTGGTTTCCTTTGGGTGGTTGATAAAAACTATCGAATGAGAAAAACTCATTGACGTGAATGATAGACAAGATTTTCTGCGTCGGCGATTGTTTGTCTCAATGAGGCCGATTGAGACAGCCTTGGGTAGAGCCGCCCAAGCGCCTTATTTGGTCAAGATCAGCTTGCCAAAGCGGGTGGTTTGCAGTCGGTACGTCTCACCTTGATGACGGATGTAGAGCACACCTTGTTTGCCAAGCAACTCTTGGCTGTCCAGCGTCCGAATGCCATCAGCAGTGCTAGATGAGGTGCCAGCCACAGCGGATGCCGTGGTTTTCGAGTCAGTAGGCTGGTTCATGGCTGGGTGGTGACAAAACCAATGCGCTGCATGCCCGCACGTTGTGCACTGCTCATGGCTTGCGCCACAAACTCGTAAGGAACACGCTTGTCCCCGCGGATGAAGAGCTGTGGTTGCGGGTCTTTGCTGGCTTCATCTTTCAAGCGCAGTTGCAAAGCGTCTGCGCTGATGGCTTGTTTACCCAAGAAGTATTGGCCTTGTGCATCGACAGACAGTTGCAAATTGTTAGGAGGCGGGCTGCTGCGCACGCTGCTGGCGCTGGGCAGATCTACCTTGACGGCGTGTTGAATCACGGGAAGGGTGATGATGAAGATCACCAACAACACCAACATCACGTCCACCAAAGGTGTCATGTTGATTTCGCTCATCACCTCATCGCTGTCACCATTGGCTTCAAACGACATGGCTGGCTCCTTGTGCGCTGCTGTGCACGCGTGCGCCTGTGACGAAATAAGCGTGCAAATCATGTGCAAAACGGTTCATGCGCGCGATGATGAATTTGTTGCCTCGCACCAGGGCGTTGTAGCCCAGCACTGCTGGAATCGCTACGGCCAAACCCAATGCCGTCATGATCAAGGTCTCGCCGATGGGGCCTGCAACTGCATCAATGCCAACGTTGCCCGTTGTGCCAATGTTCACCAACGCGTGGTAAATACCCCAGACCGTTCCGAACAAGCCCACGAATGGCGCGGTTGAACCTATCGAGGCCAAGATTGAGAGCCAGTTTTGTAAGTGTGACGTGTGGTCATCAATGCCGTTGCGCAAACTGCGGGTCAGCCAGTCGCTGATGTCCAAGCGGTCATGCAATTGTTTTTGTGCAGCTTGGTGATGTTCGGTGGCTTCTTGGCCCGTCAGTGCCAAGTGATGAAACAGGTTGTTGGGGCGTTGGCTCAGCACACTCAGGCCTTCAGCCAAGCTGGTGCAGTGCCAAAACTGTTCGCTGTTGAGCGCGTTCTCTTTGTGTCGCCATGTGTCCAAGGCCTTGATGACGATCACCACCCAACTGGCCAATGACATGCCGAGCAACAGCAACAAAATGCTGCGCGTGACCCAATCACCTTGCAGCCAAATATTTGAAAAACCAAATGATGAGGGCATGACTTACTCCAAAATAAAACGAACGGGGATGTTGAACCACATGGCCTCTGGCGTGCCATTGCGACGACCAGGCATAAAGCGCCAACGCTGCACGGCTTCCAGCGCAGCTTGGTCTAAACGTGCAAAGCCACTGGAGGTGCGCACCTCAGCTTTTTCAGGCGTGCCTTGCGTGCTGATGAACACGCGCACGATGACCGTGCCTTGCTCACCATTGCGGCGGCTGATGCGCGGGTAGCCTGGCGGTGGGTTTTTTAAATAGTCCGCATCAGCAGAAGGTTCGACCAAACTTGGCGAGCCAGTTTTGCCCGATGCGGTAGAAGGTGCAGCTGCAGCGTTAGAGGCAGCGGCTTCTTGGGCGTTGCTGCTATTGGGTGTGAGCGCGAGCGTGTCGGTTTTAGTCACGCTCTTCGTTGGCGTAGGCGTAGGTGTCGGTGTCGCTGTTGGCGCTTGCTTGTCGTGTGTGAGCGGGGTAGGGTTGGGAATGTCAGACACGACATCGGCCATTACCACTTGGCCAGATTCATCAGAGGCGGGTAATTCAGCTAGCTGGCTTTGTGCCACCCACAACAGCGCCACATGTACCAGCAGCACGGCTGCGATGGTGTTGCGCAGTCGTGTGTTGGAAATGTGGTGCGGGTTAAGCGTGTTCATGCGCATGGTCAGGTGCTGGCCCATTGACGCAACAGGTTGTGATACACGCCTGTGAGCGAGGTGGTCTCGGGCGTTTCGCCCAGCTGCGCACGCAGCTTGAGCAAGTTCATGTCGAGTTCAAACAAGGTGCGGCGTTGTTCGTCACTGCGCACCATGCTCTCAATCCAGAAAAAACTCGCCACACGTTCACCGCGTGTGACGGGCGTGACCTCATGCACGCTAGTACCGGGGTAAAGCACCGCATCCCCTGCGGCAAGCTTGACGCCTCGGTTGCCATAGGTGTCTTGCACCAGTAGCTCACCGCCGTCGTAGCTCGTGGGGTCGCTCAGAAAAACGGTGCACGACACATCGGTGCGCACCCACTCGCCTGTGGCTTGCGAATGCATGACTGCGCCATCGACGTGCGGGCCAAAGTGGTTGGCGTCGCCGCGATAGCGGTTGAACAGCGGGTTGAAAATTTTGCGTGGCAAGGCCGCAGAGAAAAACAAAGCATCGCGCTTCAACGCACTCAAGATGAGCGCTTGCAACTGCTTGGCCTGCGCACTGCTTTGCGACAGCTGGGAGTTGTTCTTCACCGTCGCGGCTTGCGAACCTGCGCTGATGCGCCCTTCCATCCAAGGGGCGTCGTCGCCCAGCAAAGATTGGGCCGTTTGGAGTTCCTCGGTGGTGAGGACGTTACGCAAGTGCAGCAGCATGAGGGCTTTCCTTTAGAACATGGATTTCCAGCTCAGCTCCACTCGGCGTGGTGCGCCGGGGGCATAAAAGCCGCGATACAGCGAATCGGCGTAGAGCTTGTTGGTGAGGTTGGAGATGTTGAACTTGAGCACGTTGGCATCGTTCAAGGTGCATTCGGCCATCGCGTCAACCGTGGTGAAGGCGGCCGCTGTTTTTGTGCGAGCGCCATCTGGGTTTTGCTCACCGCGGTAGTTCAAGCCCGAGCCCAAGCGCCATGTGGTGTTGAAGCGGTAGGTACTCCACAAGCTGGCGCTGTGCTTGGGCGTGAGTGCCGATCGGTCGCCTTTGCCTTGCGCGCCAGTGCCGGTGGCGACGATGTTGCTCTCGTCTATGGTGGCTTCAGGAATCCAAGTGTGGTTGTAGAACATTTCCCAAGCGGGTGTCAGACGTCCTGCGAAGTTGAACTCCATGCCCGTGGCGTGTCGCTTGCCAGAGAGCAGCTGTTGTGCAGCCGCGCTGTCTGCATCGGTGTTGCGTTCGTTGTACTTCTCAGAGTGAAAGAGCGCTATGCCAAGCAAGCCCTTTTTCTCGAAGATTTCAAACTTGCTGCCGACTTCCATGTTGCGGCTCTTCTCGGGCGCTGTGTTGGCAGTTTTGGCGTTGCTGGATCCTGGTGCGTAGCTGCCCAAAGCGAACTGATAGGTGTCACCCGATGTGTTGTATGACGTGCCGTATGAGGTGTAGTAGGTCGCGCTGTCGTTGGGTTGCCAAATTGCACCCATGCGGGGGCTCCAGAGGTTCTCACTCATCTGAAAGCTGTTGTTGCTCGTGTCGAGGTACTTAGCGCTGAAGTGGTCTAAGCGAAGACCGCCTAGCACTTTGAACTGTTGAGTGATGCTGATGGTGTCTTGGGTGTAAAGCCCAAAGTTCTCTGCATCAAAACGGTTCATGGCCACTTGGCGGTTGTCGGTGATGGACACGCCATCGTTGGGTGTGCCGACAGTCGTTGGACCTGCACTAGGTAGCCCGGTAGCTGCACTGTTATTGCGCAAGGCCTTGTCTTGGGTGTAATCGACACCCGCAATCAGCTCGTGTTTGCGGCCCATCCATTCAAAGTTGTTGTTGTAGTCGCTTTGCACTTGTAGCGCATCGCTTTCCCCGCGGCGAGCTTTGAAGCTTCGTGACAGTGATGTGTTGCCATTGAGGCTAGAGAGCGAGGTGGCGGTTGTGAACCGCACTGCGCTTGCCAGCAAATCACGCTCGTAGTGGCCGTAACGCACCGTGGTTTTCAGTGCGCTGTCTTGGTTGAATCGGTGTGTGTGGCCGAGTGTCAGATACGAGGTTTGAGTTTTTAAGTAATCGCTGGTGAGGCCGTAATAATTTTTGGCATTCAGTACCGGAACGATCACACCCGATCCATTGCTGCTGGCAGTGCTTGTGCCGTTGCCAATCATCCAAGGGTGGTTGTACAGCGGGCGTCCATCGGTTTCTAGGTGGTAAAGGCCAACTGAATATTCGTCACGCTCACCAATGCCTGTGCGATATGCACCAGCCACGCCTTTCTTGTCGACCTTGGCATCCCAGTTGTCGGCCTCGTGTGTCATCACGTTCAGACGAAAGGCTGAGGATGCACCGGTTTGTTTGTTGAAGTCACCGGTGATGCGACGCATTTGGCCGCTACCGATGGTGACGTTGGTTTCGTTTTGGTCCATCAAGAAGGGCTGCTTGTTGACTTGGTTGACCACGCCACCGGTGGAGCCTTTGCCAAACAGCATCGATGCTGAGCCTTTGAGCACTTCCACACGGTCGGTGTTGAAGGTGTCGCGCTCGGTCAAGGGGGCATCGCGCAGTCCATCGACGTAAATGTCACCCGCTTGGCCCAGTGAAAAGCCGCGCATGCGCACATCTTCTTCGCCTGTTTCGCCCGCTTGAAATGTCACGCCGGCGGTGGACTTGAGCACTTCACGAAAGTCGTCGTAGTTTCGATCGGCCATCAGCTTCTCAGTCATCACCGTCACGGTTTGTGGGATGTCTTTGAGCTGTTGGTTACCTTTGGCAATGCCCGTTTGTTTGACCAGCAAGCTTTCCTTGGACAAGTTGGGATCTTGCGTGTCTTTGACGGTGACGGTCTTGAGTGTTTTTTCTTCGCTCTGCGCAAGGGCGGGTTGCGCCGCGCCCATGGAGCCCGCCAACATCAAGGCGGCCAAAGGCAGCAAGTTGCTGGGTGTTTTGGCGACGAGTTCGGGCGAACAAGTTTGGCGCACGGATGTGCCTTTGGGGTGTTTCATTTGAAATTCCAACATTGAAAAGGTGGCAGGCAAGCTGCCTGATCAATGGCTGGCTATCAACGACCCGAAGGCGTGAGTGGCTGGCTGTTCGAGAAGTTGCGCATCGTCTGCGCAACGCAAGCGTGGTGTTTACTTGAAACCCACGCGGTCCAACATTTGTTGCACCTTGATTTGGTTCATGCCCACGGCGCTGATGGGCACCAGTTCGCTTTTGAAGTTGCCGCCGGTCATGGCTTTGAGGGCTGGGTTGTCCAGCTTCATACCCTTGACCACGGGCCACTCGTTGTTGCCGTTGGCAAAGTGGTTTTGTGCTTCGGGGCTGACGAGGTATTCCAAAAACTTCACGGCGTTCGTTTGGTTCTTTGTGTAACGCGCCACTGCACCGCCGGCCACGTTCACGTGCGTGCCCCAGCTTTGTTGGTTGGGGAACACCACGCCCACGCGCTCAGCCACCGCTTTTTCGGCGGGGTTGGTTGAGCGCATCAAACGCGCCAAGTAGTAGGTGTTGGTCACGGCAATGCCGCACTCACCGCTGGCCACCGCTTTGATTTGGTCAGTGTCCCCACCTTTGGGCGCGCGCGCCATGTTGTCGACCATGCCTTTGAGCCACGTTTCAGTGGCGGCTGGGCCAAGGTGTTCGGTCATCGCACCAAACAAGCTCAGGTTGTAGGGGTGTGAGCCAGAGCGGATGCACAGCTTGCCTTTGTTTTTCGGATCGGCCAGTTCTTCGTAGGTGTCCACGTCTTCGCGTTTGACTTTGAGCTTGTCGTACACCACCACGCGAGCGCGGGTGGACAAACCAAACCAAGCGGTACCGTCGTCGGTGGGTTTAGAGCGCAGCTGCGAGGGAATGGCGGTTTCCAAGGTTTTGGATTTGACGGGCAAGAACATGCCGTCGACTTCGCCTTTCCATAAACGGGCCGCGTCCACCAGCAAGATGACATCGGCAGGTGATGCCGTGCCCTCAGCCTTGAGGCGGGCGATGATGCCTGCGTCGTCCGAATCGACGCGGTTGATTTTGATGCCCGTGGCTTTGGTGAAGTCGCTGTACAGCGCTTCATCGGTGGGGTAATGGCGGGCTGAGTAAAGGTTGATGACCTGTTCGTCGGCCAACGCAGAGGCGCTGAACAAGCCAGCGGATACGGCAGAAATGGCCAAGGACAAAACGGTGAGGGTGCGACGCATGTGGCGACTCCAAGTAGAAAAGCTTGGGATGAGTGTACATCAAATGCGAATCATTATCATTTGACTTGGATCAAATGCCCCTGCCGAAAGTGCAGGTTTTGCCGCGCAGCGTCAGCTGCGGCGCAGGGTGCGGCTGAGCAAGATGACCGGCAGCAAGCCCACCAGCACCAAGGCCAACGAGGGCAAAGCAGCTTCGCCCAAGCGTTCATCACGCGCCAATTGGTAGGCCATGACGGCCAAGGTGTCGGTGTTGAAGGGGCGCAGCACCAAGGTGGCGGGCAGCTCTTTCATCACGTCCACCAGCACCAGCAGTGTGGCCGCTGCCAATGGTTTTTTGAGCAAAGGCCAATGCACGCGGCGCACCAGCGAGAAGCCTGAGGTGCCCAACATGCGCGCACTGTCGTCCAGTGAAGCAGGCACACGCGCGTAGCCGCTTTGCACCGATTGCAAAGCCACAGCCACAAAGCGCACCAAGTACGCCCACACCAAACCCAACACCGTGGCGGTCAGCCAAAAGCCCACGCCCGATTGCGGCCACGTGGCTTGCACCCAACCCACCGGCAAGAGCAAGCCCACCACAATCACCGCGCCTGGCACGGCGTAGCCCAAGCTCACCACGCCCATGGCTTGGCGCGTGAGCCAGTTGGGGTGCAAACGGGCTTGTGCAGCCAGCAGCAACGCGGCGCCCACGGCTAGCAAAGCCGTCATGCCACCCAACGACAAACTGGTGAGTGACCATTGCATGAAGCGGCCCCAAGGCAAGTCCACCACGCCATCGCCTTGCAGCAAAGCACGAACCATGAACAACACAGGCAGCACAAAACCACACAACACGGGCAACACGCACAAAGTCCACACAAAAGCGGCAGCTGCGCCTTGTAACTTCAAAGGTTGCGATTCGCTGCCATGGCGGTCCACGCGCGCGCTGGAAAAACGCAAACGCGATTGCGCACGCTGTTCGGCTGCCAACAAAGCCACCACCACGATGAGCAGCAAGGTGGCCAGCTGTGCAGCGGCAATGCGGTTGTCCATCACCAGCCAGGCCTTGTAAATGCCGGCGGTGAAGGTTTGAATGCCAAAGTAGCTCGACACACCGAAGTCAGCCAAGGTTTCCATCAAGGCCAATGCGGTGCCTGCAGCAATCGCGGGGCGGGCCAAGGGCAAGGCCACGCGCGTGATGCGGCGCGACAAAGGCGCACCTAGCAAACGTGCCGCTTCCATCAAATGGTTGGCGCGTTCAGACAAAGCCGTGCGGGCCAGCAAATACACATACGGATAAAGCGCAAGGGTGAACACACACGCTGCCCCCCACACATTGCGCACTTCGGGAAACACGCGACCCTCAAGGCCAAACGCCGCACGAATGCCGGTTTGCAGCGGACCGCTGAATTGCAAGTAGTCGGTGTAGGCATAGGCCACCACATACGCGGGCATGGCCAGTGGCAAGAGCAGCGCCCATTCCAAGCTGCGGCGCATTGGAAAGTCAAATAGCGTGACTGCCGCCGCAGACACCGTGCCCATGCTGATGACGCCCACGCTCACCAGTGCGCACAGCAGCAGCGAGGTGCCCACATAGTCAGGCAGCACCGTGCTGGCCATCTCAGCCAAGATGCTGGCTGAGGCGTCGTTCCACTGTGCCCACGAAAACAGCACGGTCAACACTGGCAGTGCCAACAACAAAGCCAGCACAGCCAACACACAGCGTAAGAACAAGCGAGAGCTAAAAACCATGCGGCATTGTAGGTAGCCGCACAGCGTGTGGCGTTAAAGGCCGTCTCTACAATGGCGGTATGTTTTTAGATGTCGCCCAGCTCTCAGTCAGCTACACAGAACGTGCCCGTCCTTCGGTGGATCGCGTCACGCTGAGCTTGCGCGCGGGCGAAATGGGCGTGCTCATTGGCCCCTCGGGTTGCGGTAAGACCACGCTGTTGCGTGCGGTGGCTGGTTTAGAGCGTGCCAGCGCTGGCGAAATTCGTTTGGCCCAATCGGTGGTCAGCAGTGCCTCCGCGCATGTGGCACCCGAAGCGCG
Source organism: Limnohabitans sp. TS-CS-82 (assembly GCF_002943475.1). Taxonomy (NCBI): domain Bacteria; kingdom Pseudomonadati; phylum Pseudomonadota; class Betaproteobacteria; order Burkholderiales; family Comamonadaceae; genus Limnohabitans; species Limnohabitans sp. TS-CS-82. Next base: position 784,506 of record NZ_PTQX01000001.1, read on the forward strand.
CCGCATTGGCATGGTGTTTCAAGACTATGCCCTTTTTCCCCATTTGACCGTGCATGACAACGTGAGCTTTGGCTTGCACAAGCAACCCCGTGCCGAGCGCGAAGCGCGTGTGCGCGAGGTGTTGGCCTTGGTGGGTTTGGCCAGCAGTGCACAACGTTTTCCACACGAATTGTCGGGTGGCCAACAACAGCGCGTGGCCTTGGCCCGTGCGTTGGCGCCTAAGCCACAACTGTTGTTGTTGGACGAACCGTTCTCCAACCTCGATGTGGAACTGCGCGAACGCTTGGCTTTGGAAGTGCGTGGCATTTTGAAAGAAGCGCAAACCACAGCCTTGTTTGTGACGCACGACCAAATGGAAGCCTTTGCGATTGGTGACGTGATTGGCGTCATGTCCGAAGGCCGCTTGCACCAGTGGGACGACGCCTACACGCTGTACCACCGCCCTGCCACCCGCTTTGTGGCCGAGTTCATTGGCCACGGCGTCTTCACGCCCGCCACCCTGCGCGAGGTGAACAACCAAGTGGTGGTTCACACGCCCATGGGCGATTTGATGGATGTGGCCGAGTGCCCACTGCCCTGCACTTTTGCATCAGGTGAATGCGATGTGCTGCTGCGCGCCGACGACATCGTGCATGACGACGACGCCCCCGTGAAGGCGGAAATCATTCGCAAATCATTCCGTGGCTCAGAGTTTTTGTACACCTTGCGCTTGAAAACAGGCGAGACAGTAATGGCCCATGTGCCCAGCCATCACGACCACAAACTGGGCGAGTGGATTGGCATTCGCGCCGAGGTGGACCACGTGGTCACATTCAACCGTGCTTGCCCCGTGAATGGCAATGACTTGTGCAATATGCCTTGCGCTGAGCACGAGGCACCGCATGAGCACGCGCAAACGCATGAACAGCCGATTCACTTTCATGTGAAGCCATTGGCTTAAACAGACCTCGTGAGTTGGACAAGCGGCTTGTGAGCCGCTTTTTTATGCCTGCGTATTCGAGAAACGCACGGTGAACCGAGCACCCGGCATGGACTTTGAACTGACCCCCAAGACTTGGACGGTTGCGCTTCCGCCAACTAAGCGGTCCTTCTCAGCCGGTACTCCACCGGGCTGAGTCCTTTCAATCTGAGCTTGATGCGCTCATGGTTGTAGTAGCGGACGTAATCATGCACGCCAGCTTCAAGTTCATCAACGCTATTTGGTGGTGCAAGATGAAAATACTCGGCTTTTAGGGTGCCGAAGAAGCTTTCAATTACCGCGTTGTCAAAGCAGTTCCCCTTGCGGCTCATACTTTGCTTGACTCCACGCTGCGCAAGCATCGCTCGATAGGGCTGCATCTTGTAGTGCCAGCCTTGGTCAGAGTGAACGATCAGCCCCGCAGTGCACTCGGTCCGCGAAAGCGCTTCCTGCAGAGTGCTGGCAACCAGCTCGTAAACGGGACGTCTGGCCATTTGGTGCGCGACGATCTCGCCGTTGTAAAGGTCCATGCAGGCCGACAGATAGAGCTTGTTACCATGCACATTGAACTCGGTGACGTCTGTCGCCCATTTCTGGTTTGGCGCGGTTGCACAAAAGTCGCGTTCCAGTACGTTCGGCACTTGCTCATCGCTCATACCGGAGACATGCCTAAAGCGCTTCTTCGCCCGGATCACCGCGCGCAGCCCCATCTTCTGCATCAGCCGTTGTACGCACTTGTGGTTGACCGGTTCCGCCATTGAATTGCTCAGCGCCGCCGTAATTCTTCTGTATCCGTAGCGACCCTTGTGCTCTTCATAGATGGCGCGGATCTTGGGCTCCATGGTGCTTTGTGGGTTTGCTCGCTGCGCAGCGTGGCACTGGTAATAGAACGTACTACGTGCCAAGCCTGCTACCCGCAGCAAGTCCGCCAATTTATATTGCTGCCTCAATCCGGCAATCAGACGCGCTTTGTCGACGCAGCTGATATCTTGAACCGAATCAAGGCTTGCAATTTTTTTAAGTACGCCACCTCCGCGCGTAGTCGCTCGTTCTCTTCGCGTAAGGCCTGCGCCGAATCTGTGATGGCCGTGCTTGGCGGCACTGGGCTTCGTTGTTCATTCTTCATACTGGAGTGCTCTTGTTCCCAGGTCCCGAAGGCCTGCACGCCGCCTTCATCAAGTTTACGTCGCCAGGTCACGACTTGGTTGGGATTGCGGATGTCATAGACCGCCGCAACCTGCCGGCAAGAAAGCTGCTCACGGTCCTGATGAGACAGTACCTGCAACTTGAACTGCGCACTGTACTTGCTGCGCTTGGGTCGTAGCCCGTCAATGCCGTGCAGACGGTAGTGGCTTACCCAAGTACGGATCTTCTCCTCAGGCACTGACCACTGCCGGGCCAGCAACTTCGCTCCGCCGTCCCCATTCAAAAAGCTCTTGACCACCTTGAGCTTGAACTCGGTTTCGTACTTCCTCATGTCACCCCCTTTAAGTTTGTCCAACTCTTGGGGGTCAGTTCAAACCAATGGCGATGGTGACCAGCAAATAGACGATGACGAGTGTGAGCAGCACGGGTCAACTCCGCAAGTAATTAAAAGTAATGGTGCAGACGCACAAACATCTGCATGGCAAACATGCCGAGCACAAAACCACCGCCCACCCATGCAATGCCTTGCAGCAAACGGTTGGTGCGGCGCTGCTCTTGAATGAGCAACTGCAACTGGGCGTTGTCATTATTTTGGCGATGCTTCAAAAAGTCGTGCACCAAACGCGGCAATTCAGGCAAGAGTTTGGCGTAGCGCGGCGCTTCGGCCACCAATTGCTTCCAGAGCTTTTTGGGACCAACTTGGTCGAGCATCCACGTTTCCAAAAACGGTTTGGCGGTGCTCCACAAATCCAAATTGGGGTCGAGCTGACGGCCCAAGCCTTCGATGTTGAGCAGCGTTTTTTGCAACAACACCAGCTGCGGCTGAATTTCCACATTGAAGCGGCGCGAGGTCTGGAACAAACGCATGAGCACCAGACCCAAAGAAATTTCTTTCAGCGGTCGGTCAAAGTAGGGCTCGCACACAGCGCGAATGGCGGACTCCAACTCATCCACACGCGTGTCACCGGGAACCCAGCCCGACTCGATGTGCAGCTCGGCCACGCGCTTGTAGTCGCGGCGGAAAAAGGCCGTGAAGTTTTGCGCCAAATACTCTTTGTCGGTTTCCGTGAGCGTTCCCACGATGCCAAAGTCAAGCGAAATGTAGCGGCCAAAGGTGGCGGGCTCAAGGCTGACTTGGATGTTGCCGGGGTGCATGTCGGCATGGAAAAAACCATCGCGAAACACTTGGGTAAAGAAGATCGTCACGCCATCGCGTGCCAGCTTAGGAATGTCCACGCCCGCCGCACGCAGCTTCTCCACTTGGCTGATGGGCACGCCCTTCATGCGCTCCATCACGATCACGTCATCACGGCAAAAGTCCCAAATCATTTCAGGAATCAACACAAGGTTGAGGCCTTCCATGTTGCGGCGCAACTGCGCAGCATTCGAGGCTTCACGCATGAAATCAAGTTCGTCATGCAGGTACTTGTCAAACTCGGCCACCACTTCGCGGGGCTTCAAGCGTTTGCCGTCGGCACTGAGGCGATCGACCCAGCCAGCCATCATGCGCATGAGGCTCAGGTCTTTGTCAATCACTGTCAGCATGCCGGGGCGCAGCACCTTCACAGCCACTTCACGTGTGACACCGTTGCTGTCTTTGATAACCGCAAAGTGCACTTGTGCAATGGATGCACTGGCCACTGGCTTGTGCGTGAACTCCACAAAAATCTCATTCAACGGGCGGCCAAAGGCGCGCTCGATGGTGCCCACGGCAACGTCTGAAGAAAACGGCGGCACGCGGTCTTGTAAAAACGCCAACTCATCAGCAATGTCTGGTGGCAACAAATCGCGGCGGGTAGACAGCACTTGGCCAAACTTCACAAAGATGGGCCCGAGGTGCTCAAGCGCTTCACGCAAACGCTGGCCACGCGGCGCAGACAAATCGCGCCCCACCGACACAATGCGGGCCAACAAACGCAGGCCCGGCTTTTGGAAACTGGTGAGCACCAGCTCGTCCAAGCCGTAACGCAAGACGATGAAAACAATGTAAATACCGCGCAGCAAACGGGTCATCATGGCGCAGCTTTCTGGGTTTGTTGTTGCACAAAGCTGCGCAGTGCATCGACCGCACGCTTGGCGGTTTGCACCAGGGTGTGCGCAGGTGCATCACCCATGAGACGGGCCACGTCTTCTTCAGGGTCCCAGCGCACGTGGTCGATCAGCCAATTCACTTCAGCGGCCAGCTGCACATCGCCTTCGATGCGAATGGCAGGCTTCTCGCCTTGCAACACGGTCTTGGCCAACTCAAACGGTGAAGGTTCGTTCACACGCAGCACGAGGTCGGCGGCTTTAGCGCCGGCTTCGGGTGTGATGAACTCCACCAAGCCTGCAGGTGTGAACGCGCATTGAAACATTTGGTCACGCCAGCACACTTGCACTTGGCGGCCTTTTTGGCGTTGCAAGCGGTCGCGTGCCGCAGGCTCTTGCATGAGGATGTGGTTCAACAAGAGCACTACACGCTGCTGCACTTCAGCCACAGCCCAAGCGGGCGGGGTGAACGATTGCGCGAAATCTGCGGGGAGTTGGGTGCGCAGCGTGTCTGCTGCATCGGCCAACCAAGAAAAAGGGGACTGTGTTGCCATAGTCCCCAATTATTCCTTGTTTGGGCGCCCTTCTCGGCACGCCCTGATTTAACCGGTTTATTGCAAGGCTTGTACGCCTGCCACCAACCAGCCCAAGCTGCCGTCTTTGGGCTTGGTCATGTTCCACACTTCGCGGAACGGTGTGGGACCAGAAGATGGCTCTTCACGGATCAAGCCCGAGAACTCCACGCTGGCCATGTAATTGTTGCCCACATCTTCAATGCCCAACAAGTGTGCATCGAGCATGACCACGTCGGTGTGATTCACTTGGCCGTTGGCTGTGGCTTCGCGCTCAGCCAATTGGGCTTTGATTTCGTCCAACATGCTGTCGGTCATCATGGTGCGCAACGCGGAAATGTCGGAACGGTCCCACGCATGCTGCAAGGTCATGAAGTTTTGCTTGGCCGCGTTGACAAAGCCTGCGGTGTCAAAGTCAGCAGGGATGCCCCACGTTTGGCTACCGCCCAAAGCGGAACCAATCATCGAGCCACCAGCAGCAGGCGTGAAATTGGCTTGCGTGTCCATGGGGCGGGCTGACGAGTCGTTTCCCACATTCTTGGGGTTGTACTGAGGCAGTGTGCTGGGGTTAGCAGGTGCGCCAGCGCCTTCAAAGGCGTAGGGGCTGGTGTTGCTGGCTGCAGGTTGTTGACGGCGACGCATGATGGCACCAATGACCATCATCACGACCAAGGCCAACACGCCAAACATCAAGAACTGACCAAACTCAGCACCAAAGCCCATGGAGTGGGCCAACCAAGCAAGGCCCAAACCGGCAGCCAAACCACCGAGCATGCCGCCCATGCCACCAAAGCGGCTAGGCGCAGCAGCTGGTGCTGCGGGCGCTTGCGGAGCTGCAGCAGGCGCAGCATTGGGCGTGGCAGCAGGTGCAGGCTTGGCAGCTTCGCGTTGCGTCACATTGCTGGACTGCTGGCCCATCGATTTGCCGCCGCCCATGCGTTTAGCGGCTTCAGCGTGCATGGTGGCAAATGCCATGGCCACCACAAAAAGGGCTGTCAAAAGTTTTTTCATCGTGTCGTCTCCTGTTATCTCAACCGTTCAGCACTTGATTCCAACATGAAGCGCCACAACGCCGGCGCTCATGTTGTGAAAGTCCACATGGCCAAAGCCATTTTGTTTCATAAGGGATTTCAGTTCCTCTTGGCCGGGGTGCATGCGAATGGACTCGGCCAAATATTGGTAGCTCGACGCATCGCCCGCAATCATTTGCCCCAGCTTGGGCAAGATGTTGAAGGAGTACCAGTCGTAGGCTTTCTCCAGCGGCTTGGCCACTTTGGAAAACTCCAACACCAGCAACTTGCCGTTGGGCTTGAGCACACGGCACATTTCGCGCAGGGCGGCGTCTTTGTGCGTCATGTTGCGCAGACCGAAGGCCACGCTGACCACATCAAAGTGGTTATCGGGGAAAGGCAGTTTTTCGGCATCGCACACCAAGGTGGGCAAGACCATGCCATGGTCGAGCAAGCGATCGCGGCCTGTGCGCAACATGGCTTCGTTGATGTCTGTGTGCACCACGCAGCCGGTTTTGCCAACCTTCTTGGCAAAAGCCATCGACAGGTCACCCGTGCCGCCTGCGATATCGAGCACTTGCGAGCCCTCACGCAAGTCAGCCACCATGACGGTGTAGCGCTTCCACACACGGTGCAGACCGGCGGACATGAGGTCGTTCATCACGTCGTACTTGGACGCGACCGAGTCAAACACGCCACGGACGTGTTTGGCTTTTTCTTTTTCGTCGACGGTTTTGAAACCGAAATGTGTGCTGCTCATATTGGTAATGGTATCAATGCGCGTGGCTGCTACAACCCGCGCCGCCTTTTTCAGGCATGGCCGCGTCGCGGTCGGTTCCTGCGGCTTGCAAGCGGCGCTCGTAATCAGCCCACAGCTGGTCTTGCTCAGAACCCAAGAAATACAGGTATTCCCAGGTAAACAAGCCGCTGTCATGGCCGTCGCTGAAGGTGGGTTTGATGGCGTAGTTGCCAATGGGCTCTAAGCCTTCCAGCTCGACCAAGCGCTTGCCAGTTTGCAACACCTCTTGGCCAGGGCCATGGCCTTGCACTTCAGCCGAAGGGCTGTAGACGCGCATCAGTTCAAACGGGATGCGAAACGTCGCGCCGTCGGCAAAGCTGACTTCCAACACACGCGATGCGCCGTGCACCGTGATGTCTTGGGGTGTAGGCGTGTGTTTTTCTAAGCCAGCCATGCGTTTTCCTAGTTAAACGAGCACGCGCTCAATGCCACCGGCATTGGCTTGAGCAACGTATTCGGGCATCCACTGCTCACCCAAAATTTTGCGTGCCATCTCGACAACGATGTAGTCGGCTTCGAGCAAACCGTTTTGCAAGTCGTCACCGTAGCGGCTCAGACCTTGCAAACAGCTGGGGCAGCTGGTGAGGATCTTCATGTCGCCTTTTGCCTCGCCTGTCATGGCACGCAGAGCAGCTTCGTCTTTTTGCAACTCGGCTTCTTTGCGGAAGCGCACTTGGGTGGAAATGTCAGGACGCGTCACACCTAAGGTGCCAGACTCGCCGCAGCAGCGGTCGCTCTTGCGGATTTGGTCGCCCAGCAAAGCCTTGACCGTTTTCATCGGATCTTGCTGCTTCATGGGGCTGTGGCATGGGTCGTGGAACAAATAGCCCGCTTGGTCAGCCGTACTGAGCTTGATGTCCTTCTCCAACAAATATTCATGGATGTCGACGATGCGGCAGCCAGGGAAAATTTTGTCGAACTCGTAGCCTTGCAGTTGGTCAAAGCAAGTGCCGCAGCTCACTACCACGGTTTTGATGTCGAGGTAGTTGAGCGTGTTGGCCACACGGTGGAACAGCACGCGGTTATCCGTGATGATCTTGTCGGCTTTGTCAAACTGGCCCGAACCTTTTTGTGGATAGCCGCAGCATAGGTAGCCGGGTGGCAACACGGTTTGCACACCGGCGTGCCACAGCATGGCTTGCGTGGCGAGGCCCACTTGGCTGAACAAACGCTCAGAGCCGCAACCGGGGAAATAGAACACCGCTTCTGTTTCAGAGGTGGTGGTTTTCGGGTCGCGAATGATCGGCACGTAATCGTTGTTCTCGATGTCGAGCAAAGCACGCGCAGTCTTCTTAGGCAGGTTGCCCGGCATCTTCTTGTTGATGAAGTGAATCACCTGCTCTTTGATGGGCGCCGCACCCACGGTGGCAGGTGGTGCCTTGGTTTGTTTGCGCGCCACCACTTTGAGAAGATCGTGCGCAAAGCGTTGCAGCTTCATGCCCACACCCACCATCGCAGTACGAGCGAACTTAATGGTTTCAGGGTTGGTGGCATTGAGCATGAACATCGCCGCCGCATTGCCGGGACGGAAAGTTTTCTGGCCCATCTTGCGCAACAAGTTGCGCATGTTCATGGTCACATCGCCAAAGTCAATCTTGACAGGGCAAGGCGTCAAACACTTGTGGCACACCGTGCAGTGGTCGGCCACGTCTTCAAACTCTTGCCAATGTTTGATGGACACACCACGGCGGGTTTGCTCTTCGTACAAGAAAGCTTCGACCAGCAGCGACGTAGCCAAAATTTTGTTACGTGGGCTGTACAGCAAGTTGGCACGTGGCACGTGTGTCGAGCACACGGGCTTGCACTTGCCGCAACGCAAACAGTCTTTCACCGAATCGGCAATCGCACCAATGTCGGACTGCTGCATGATCAGCGATTCGTGACCCATCAAACCAAAGCTTGGTGTGTAGGCTTGGCTCAAGTCGGCGTGGCGCAAGGATGTGTCCACATCTTGGTTGCGCAGCAATTTGCCTTTGTTGAAACGGCCCTCTGGGTCGACTTTAGCTTTGTAGTCAGCAAACGGTTTCAGCTCGTCGTCGGTCAAAAACTCCAGCTTGGTGATGCCAATGCCGTGCTCGCCAGAAATCACGCCGTCCAACGAGCGCGCCAACACCATGATGCGGGCCACCGCCTCGTGGGCGGTTTGCAGCATGGCGTAGTTGTCGCTGTTGACGGGGATATTGGTGTGCACGTTGCCGTCACCGGCGTGCATGTGCAGGGCCACCCACACGCGGCCTTTGAGCACGCGTTTGTGAATGGCGTTGCACTCTTCCAAGATGGGCGCGAGTTGCGCACCTGTGAAGATGTTTTGCAACTGCGCACGGATTTGTGTTTTCCAGCTCGCACGCAAGGTATGGTCTTGCAACTGTGGGAACAGTGCATCGCACTCGTTGAGCCACTGCTGCCACAGGCCACGCACTTCACCCACAAGCGAGCGGGCTTGTTGCACGCGGTCTTCCAGCAATTCGGGCGTTGAAATATCGGCTGCATCGTCAGACTTACCCAAAGGCAAATTACCTTTGGCGAAGAAGTCTTCCAACGCATCGCAGAGTTCGAGCTTGTTGCGCAGGCTCAGCTCGATGTTGATGCGCTCGATGCCATCGGTGTACTCGGCCATACGTGGCAAAGGAATCACCACGTCTTCGTTGACCTTGAACGCGTTGGTGTGACGGCTGATCGCAGCGGTGCGCTTGCGATCGAGCCAAAACTTTTTACGCGCTTCTGCACTCACGGCCACAAAGCACTCGCCGCTGCGGGTGTTGGCCATGCGTGAGACTTCAGAGGTGACGCGCGCCACTTCGTCAGCGTCGTCGCCGGCGATGTCGCCAATCAGCAGCATCTTGGGCAGGCCACCGCGTTTGCTCTTGGTGGCATAACCCACGGCGCGCAAGTAGCGGTCGTCCAAATGCTCAAGGCCGGCCAGCAACACGCCGCTGCGCTTTTGCTCGGCAAACATGTAGTCTTTGATTTCTACGATGCTTGGCACAGCGTCTTTGGCGTTGCCGAAGAACTCCATACACACGGTGCGTGTGTGCACAGGCATGCGGTGCAAGATCCAGCGTGCGCTGGTGATCAAACCATCGCAGCCTTCTTTTTGCACGCCGGGCAAACCGCTGAGGAACTTATCGGTCACGTCTTTGCCCAAGCCTTCTTTGCGGAAAGACTTGCCGGGAATGTCGAGGCGCTCTTGGCGGATGAATGTTTTGCCGTCGGCTTGGTAGTACTTCAAATCGAAGCTGGCCATCTCGGCATCGTGAATCTTGCCGAGGTTGTGGTCCACGCGAATGACGTCGAGCCACTCAGCATCGGGGGTGACCATGCGCCAGCTGGCCAAGTTGTCGAGCGCGGTGCCCCACAACACGGCTTTTTTGCCGCCTGCGTTCATGGCGATGTTGCCACCGATGCACGAGGCTTCGGCAGAAGTGGGATCTACCGCAAACACAAAACCACCGCGCTCAGCCGCATCGGCCACACGCTGGGTAACCACACCGGCTTCGGTGTAAATCGTGGGCACTTTGTGCGCGATGCCAGGCAAGTCGACCATTTCGACTTCGGTCATGGCTTCAAGTTTTTCGGTGTTGATGACCGCGCTCTTCCACGTGAGCGGAATCGCGCCACCTGTGTAGCCTGTGCCGCCGCCACGAGGGACGATAGTGAGGCCAAGATCGATACAACCTTTGACCAAGCCAGCCATTTCTTCTTCGGTGTCTGGGGTCAACACCACGAAGGGGTATTCCACACGCCAGTCGGTGGCGTCGGTCACGTGGCTCACACGTGAGAGGCCATCGAACTTGATGTTGTCGTTGGCGGTGTGCTTCTTGAGCATGCGTGCTGCTTTTTTACGCAGTGCGGCAATCGCTTCGAATTGGCTGTTGAAAGTTTCAATCGCGCGACTGGCAGCTTGCAACAGTTGGCCCACCATGACATCACGCTCGGCATCGACATCAGGCGTGCGACGCTGCTCGACTTCGCCCAAACGGTGATGCAAGGCCTCGACCAATTGAACGCGGCGCTTGGGGTTGTCGAGCAAGTCGTCTTGCAAGTAGGGGTTGCGCTGCACCACCCAGATGTCGCCCAACACTTCATACAACATGCGGGCCGAGCGGCCGGTGCGGCGCTCTTGGCGCAAACGCAGCAGCAGTTCCCACGCATCTGCACCGAGCAAACGGAGCACGATTTCTCGGTCAGAGAAGGATGTGTAGTTGTAGGGAATTTCGCGCAGTCGCGGGCTTTCTTCAGCCGTGGCGAGCAAGTGGTTCAGCGAGGTGGGAGCATTCATGGTGTGATGTGCGCGCTAAGGCGCATTGAGGCGCGAATTAAGGCCCGATTTTACTGCAGGGGCTTAGGTTCTCTGAGGAGAGGGCCTTAGTGCACTTACTGGGGCTGGGGGTGTACGACATCGGCTTTTAAGGTTATTCGACAACCCAAAGCTCAAGGCGAGTTGCCTGTGTGCGCGGTGAGCGACATTCTGAGCGAAGCGAAGAGGAGCCAACGTGCATACAGGCAACTCACCTTGAGCGCTTCACATCAACGCTGCCAACCTTTGCACATCAACCATTGAGCTGTACCGCACACGATGACCAAAGCCGAATAAGTGGCCATTTTTCCGTCTAAGCCCCATAAAACCAGGCCACCAGCCATGACGGCTGTGCCCAAAACACCACTCACCACGGTTTGTAGCAACAAGCTCCAGCTGGCTAAGGGCAGCCACCAGCGGGCGGTGAAGCGGGCTACCAGCACACAAAACAGGGCCACGCCCCATGCCGGGGCAATGAAGTTAAAAGTGTGAAGGATTTGTTCTAAAGGACCCATGTGAGTAAATTTTATAATGTGCGCTATGGCAGTCTGGGCTTTAGGCCTCAATCACACGACAGCCCCGCTTGATTTGCGGGGCCGTTTTACTTTTACGGTCGAACAAATGGGTTCGACCATCGCCACCCTGCGCCACACTTTTTCACCCGACAGCGAGGTGGCCATTCTCTCCACCTGCAACCGCACCGAGATTTATTGCGCGGGCGGCGAGACCCAAATGCAGCAGACCATGGCTTGGTTGGCCCAGTCTGGCGGAGTGTCAGCCGAGGATTTGAAAGACCACACTTACGCCCTGCTAGAAGCTGATGCGGCCCGTCACGCATTCCGCGTGGCCAGCGGCCTCGACTCCATGGTGTTGGGCGAGCCGCAAATCTTGGGCCAAATGAAAGACGCGGTGCGTGCGGCCTCTGAAGCCGGCGCACTGGGCACCACACTTAACCAACTCTTCCAACGCTCATTTGCTGTGGCCAAAGAAGTGCGCAGCTCCACCGAGATTGGCGCGCATTCCATCAGCATGGCAGCTGCGGCTGTTCGTTTGGCCAGCCAGCTGTTTGAAGACCTCAGCGAAACCCGCGTGCTGTTTGTGGGCGCGGGCGAAATGATCGAGCTGTGCGCCACCCACTTCGCGGCCAAGAACCCCAAGGCGATTGCCATTGCTAACCGCACTCTGGAACGCGGCGAAAAACTGGCCACCCAATTCAGCGGCGAAGTCATGCGCTTGGCCGACTTGCCGCAGCGACTGCACGAGTTTGATGTGGTCATCAGCTGCACCGCCAGCACCCTACCCTTGATTGGTTTGGGCGCAGTCGAGCGCGCACTCAAGCAACGCAAACACCGCCCCATGTTCATGGTCGACTTGGCTGTACCACGCGACATCGAGCCAGAGGTGAAGTCGCTCGAAGACGTGTATCTGTACACCGTGGACGATTTATCCGACGTGGTGCAAACCGGCCAAGCCAACCGCCAAGCCGCGGTGGCACAAGCCGAAGCCATCATCGACGCAGGCGTGCAAAGCTTTGAACACTGGATGGACCAGCGCAGCAACGTGCCGCTGATTCAGCAACTCAATGCGCAATCCGAAGATTGGCGCAGTGCCGAATTGACCCGCGCGCGTAAAGCGATTGCCAAAGGCGACGATGTGGATGCCGTACTGGAAAGCCTGTCACGCGGACTGACCCAAAAAATGCTGCACGGCGCAATGGCCGAATTGCATGCGGGTGATGCGGAATCGCGCGAACGTGCACGCCACGCGATTGAGCATTTCTTTTTGCGCGGCAACCGTTAGGCGCTGACCCCATGAAAGACTTTCTGCGCGCTCAGCTTGAGCGCCACGCCCAACGCTTGAACGAACTCGACTTCTTGCTGTCTCGCGAAGACATCATGAAGGACATGACACAGTTCCTAGCTTTGTCACGCGAACACACCGATGTGACCGCCACTGCCGGCCGCTACGCCCGCTACCAACAACGTGAAGCCGATGTGCAAGCCGCACAGCAGATGCTGCAAGACGGCGGTGATGACGCCGACATGCGCGCCATGGCCGAAGAAGAAATTGCCAGCGCCGAAACCGAACTGTTGCAACTCGAAGCCGAGCTGCAACGCATGCTCTTGCCCAAAGATCCAGACGATGCACGCCCTGCCTTCATCGAAATCCGCGCAGGCACGGGCGGTGATGAATCTGCCTTGTTTGCCGCCGACTTGCTGCGCATGTACATGCGCTATGCCGAGCGCCAAGGGTGGCGCACCGAGATCGTGAGCGAATCACAAAGCGAACTGGGCGGCTACAAAGAAGTGGTCGTGCGCATGGACGGAGGTTCAAGTGGCGACGGCGTGTATGGTTGGCTCAAGTTCGAGTCAGGCGGCCACCGCGTGCAGCGCGTTCCAGCTACTGAAACACAAGGCCGCATCCACACCAGCGCGTGCACGGTGGCGGTGCTACCCGAGCCGGACGAAGCCGAGGCCATCAAAATCAATCCGTCGGATTTGCGCATCGACACCTACCGCGCCAGCGGTGCGGGTGGCCAGCACATCAACAAAACAGACTCTGCCGTGCGCATCACCCACTTGCCCACGGGCATCGTGGCCGAATGCCAAGACGGCCGCAGCCAACACAGCAACAAAGCGCAAGCGCTGAAAGTGTTGACCGCACGCATCCAAGAAAAAGACCGCTCCGAGCGCGCTGCCAAAGATGCGGCCATGCGCAAAGGGTTGATTGGCAGCGGCGACCGCAGCGACCGAATTCGCACTTACAACTTTCCGCAAGGGCGTTGGAGTGACCACCGCATCAACCTCACGCTGTACAAACTCAACTTCATCATGGAAGGCGATTTAAGCGAAGCGATGCAGGCGCTGAAACACGCGCATGAGGCCGAGCAGTTGGCAGCACTGGAAGGCAACACATGAGCGTGTTGACCTTGGCGCAAGCCGCTGCATGGGCGCAAACCTTGGGCCTGCCTCGCCTAGACGCGCAAGTGCTGTTGTTACACGCCTTGGGCCGCTCACCGCACGACCGAGCATGGCTTTTGGCGCATGGCGATGACACGCTGGACGCCACTGCGCAAACCACCTTTGAAACCCATGTACAACGCCGCCTCAACACCGAACCCGTGGCCTACATCACTGGCCAAAAAGAGTTTTTTGGTTTGACGCTGCAGGTGGACCACCGCGTGCTCGACCCACGTGCCGACACCGAAACATTGGTGGAGTGGGCCATGTCTTGCCTCGCCGATACCTCGTCACCTGAAGTGGTGGACCTAGGAACCGGCAGCGGCGCGATTGCTTTAGCCATCAAACACACACGCCCTGATGCCCAAGTGAGCGCGGTGGATGCCAGCGCCGATGCCTTGGCTGTGGCCAGCGCAAACGCCGAACGCTTGGCATTGCCAGTGGACTTCCACCACGGTTCGTGGCTTGCCCCTTTGAACGGTCACACCTTTGACGCGATCGTGTCCAACCCGCCCTACGTGGCCAGCGATGATGAACACTTGGCCGCGCTGAAGCATGAGCCTTTGTCCGCACTGGCTTCTGGGGCGGATGGCCTAGACGACATTCGCACCATCGTGCGCGAAGCTGCGCAACACCTCAGGCCCAACGGCTGGCTGCTGCTCGAACACGGTTACGACCAAGCCCATGCCGTGCAAACCCTGCTGGGCAACCAAGGGTTTGTGAACGTACAAAGCCGTCCTGACCTTGCGGGAATCCTGCGCTGCTCGGGTGGACAATGGCCAACAGTGAAATAATTAACCTTTATTTGGAGAGAACCCATGAGCGACGCACAACAACGCATTGATGAACTCGTGAAAGGCAACGAAGTGTTGCTGTTTATGAAAGGCAGCGCCAGCTTCCCCATGTGTGGCTTTTCGGGCCGTGCAATTCAAGTGCTCAAAGCTTGCGGCGTAGAACCCAAAGCCATCAAAACTGTGAACGTGCTGGACGACGCAGAAATTCGCCAAGGCATCAAGGAATACAGCAACTGGCCCACCATCCCTCAGCTCTACATCAAGGGCGAGTTCATCGGTGGCTCAGACATCATGATGGAAATGTATGAGTCGGGCGAGTTGCAAAAAGTCATCAACGGCTGATTGACCTTGAGTCTGATACGAGTCTGATACGGACCGATAGAACAAAGCCCGCTTAAAGCGGGCTTTTTTATTGCACGGGCACTGGGTCTGGCAACGGCACGGGTGAGGGTGCATCGTTATAAGGCGGTGCTGACACTGGCACCAGCAACTGGTCAGTTTTGCACTGGGCATTGCCATAACGCTGCACACACAAATTGACTGAACACGACGCAACGGCCATCTTGCGCACTGCCTCGTTTTGGTCAATCACCACTGTTTCTTGGTATGGGATGTATTCAGGGCGGGTGATGTCGTTGCAAATGGTGTGCACTTGGTTGCCATCTCTACGACTGAAGCAGTTGCGCATGCCGGTGGACACATGGATCACGCGCTGACGTGTTTGAACCACTTGCACTTTGCTCTCGGGGTAGTCGGCCCAAGCTTGTGGTGCACATTCGCTCTCTACCGCGCGATAGGCTTTGGTGGCGCAACCTGTCAACAGCACAGTTGCCAACACAAGTACCCACGTTTTCATTGCCACCCCTTTTGCGCTGCCAACACAGCATTTGGATATGGCGCTTGCCCACGGCTGCCGTTGTAACGGCCTAGCGCCAAAAATAAGTCTCCATTCTCAACGTTCAAGTAGTGCCGCAAGATGACGCAGCCAAAGCGCAAATTGGTCTGCGCTTGAAACAGCACACTGGCATCCCCGTCAGCCAGCACACGCGTCCAAAACGGCATGACCTGCATAAAACCTCTCGCCCCTGCGCTGCTGATGGCAAATTTACGAAATCCGCTTTCCACTTGAATGAGGCCGAGCACCAGCGATGGCTCCAAGCCAGCGCGCTGACTTTCGTACCAAACGGTTTGCAAAAACTCACGGCGCAAATGAGAGTTGGCCAATTCATGCGCTAGGAAGTCAGGGGCAACATTTGAGCTATTTGGGGCAGCTGCAATGGCAACGTTTGCCACGCTCGCAGCTGTGGGGCTGCTCTTACGACGTTGCAAATGCTTGTCGAGTCGCGCTTCATTTTGTGTCAGCCACTGCCCAAACGCATTGACTGCCTTCACATCAGCATGAACCAAAGTGGGTGGGCCAGACTGATGCACCGCCGCACTCAGCGCGGTACGCACAGAGTCGATCAAGGGCTCTTCACGTTGCGTACCCGCTTGTACAGCGCTGATGAACGTCAAAAACAAAAGCGGCCCCAAACGGAGCCGCCATGTTGCCATTGGCGCGCGCAGCACACGACTGAAAAGACGCAGGCTGCGGGCCATGAGAATCACAAACCGAGCTTGGCCTTTACGTGCGCCAATACATCGGCCACAGCCACTTTGGTGGACTCGGTGTCGCGGCGATTTTGGTACTCGACCACGCCGTCTTTCAAACCCTTGTCACCAATGGTCACGCGGTGTGGCACACCGATCAGTTCCCAATCAGCAAACATCGCGCCGGGGCGCTCGCCACGGTCGTCCAAGATGACGTCCACGCCCAAGGCCAACAGTTCTTCGTAGAGCTTGTAAGCAGCATCTTTCACATCTTCGCTACGGTCCATGTTGACGGGGCAAATCACGACTGTGAACGGCGCAATCGCATCGGGCCAAATGATGCCGCGCTCGTCGTGGTTTTGCTCAATGGCGGCAGCGGGCAAGCGCGTCACGCCAATGCCGTAGCAACCCATTTCCATGAACTGGGGTTTGCCATTCACATCCAAGAACGTGGCGTTCATGGCTTGGCTGTATTTGGTGCCGAGGTAGAACACATGGCCCACTTCGATGCCGCGCTCAATGGCGAGCACGCCTTGACCGTCTGGGGAAGCGTCACCCGCCACCACGTTGCGAATGTCGGCCACAAAATCAGGCTCGGCCACATCGCGGCCAAAGTTCACGCCGGTCATGTGGAAGTCCACTTCGTTGGCGCCGCAAATCCAATCAGGCATCACAGCCACATCACGGTCAGCCACGATCTTCAAAGGTTGCTTTAAGTTGACGGGACCGAGGTAGCCGGGCTTGCAACCAAAGTGGTCGTCAATCTCAGCGGTGGTGGCAAAGCGGAAGCCGCCTTCAAAGCCGGGCAGCTTGCCCACTTTGACTTCGTTCATGTCGTGATCGCCGCGCAAGAGCAAGAGCCACACGTGTGATTTGACGACTTCGCCTTTGTCGTTGAGGGTATCGGTGGCCAACACCAATGACTTGACGGTGGTGTGCAACGGCACATTCAACAAAGCAGCCACGTCTTCGCAAGTGCTCTTGCCAGGTGTGGCCGTTTTGGTCAGGGGCTGCACGGCTGCGCCGCGCGTTTGCGCAGGTGCCAAAGCCTCGGCTTTTTCCATGTTGGCGGCGTAAGTGCTGGTGGGGCAATAGACGATGGCGTCTTCGCCGGTGGCGGCAATCACTTGGAACTCTTCGCTCAAGTCGCCACCAATCGCGCCGCTGTCTGCGGCCACGGCACGGTAGGTCAAGCCGAAGCGGTCAAAAATATTGCGGTACGCACCCGCCATGACTTGGTAGCTTTGCTTGGCGCTGTCTTGGTCGCGGTCAAAGCTGTACGCGTCTTTCATGATGAATTCGCGGCCACGCATCAAACCAAAGCGTGGGCGACGCTCGTCGCGGAATTTGGTTTGGATTTGGTAGAAGTTTTTGGGCAGCTGCTTGTAGCTGCGAATTTCTTGCCGGGCGATGTCGGTCACCACTTCTTCGCTGGTGGGTTGCACCACAAAGTCGCGGCCGTGGCGGTCTTTGATACGCAAGAGTTCTGGGCCCATCTTGTCGAAGCGACCGGTTTCTTGCCACAGCTCTGCGGGTTGAACCACGGGCATGGTCAGCTCGATCGCGCCCGCTTTGTTCATCTCTTCACGCACGATGGCCTCGACCTTGCGGATCACGCGCAAGCCCATAGGCATGTAGTTGTAAATGCCAGCGCCAAGCTTTTTGATCAAGCCCGCTCGCATCATCAATTTGTGGCTGACCACTTCGGCATCAGCGGGAGCGTCTTTGAGGGTGGAGATGAGAAACTGGGAGGCTTTCATGCGTGCAATCGAATCGTCAATTTAGTAGGGAAATTAGGGCAAATTCTGAGTGAACTGCTGCAGCTCTGTGCATAATCGACTCAGTTTAAAAATTTGAGGTTCGATTATGCTTGACCGAGAAGGGTTCAGACCCAACGTCGGCATCATCTTGCTCAACCAGAAAAATCAGGTTTTTTGGGGCAAACGCATTCGCACCCACAGCTGGCAGTTTCCGCAAGGCGGCATCGACCGTGGTGAAACACCAGAGCAGGCCATGATTCGTGAATTGCACGAAGAAGTGGGGCTCAGACAAGAGCATGTGCGCATCGTTGCCCGTACCCGTGATTGGTTGCGCTATGAGGTGCCAGACCGGTTCATCCGCCGAGACGCGCGCGGTTTTTACAAAGGCCAAAAGCAAATTTGGTTTTTGCTGCAAATGGTCGCGCCCGACCACCATCTGAATTTGCGTGCCACCGACCATCCCGAGTTTGACGCTTGGCGTTGGAACGATTACTGGGTGCCGCTCGATTTGGTGGTCGAGTTCAAACGCGGGGTTTACGAAATGGCACTGACCGAGTTGTCACGCTTTTTGCCGCGCCAAGATAACCGCAGCCGTTATTTGCGTGCAGGTCAACATCAGCAACAAGAGCACGTTACCAGCCACAAGCGATTTGGGCCGGCCATCAACATGGAGTTGCCGCCAGGCGCGACCTTTGACCCAGACCCACAGGCTGATTTGCGACATCGCGAAGGCTCATGAAAAAAGCCCACTTAGGTGGGCTTTTTCTTATTTGGAAAGCACCAAGTTGTCGCGGTGCACCATCTCTGGCTCTGCGGCGTAACCAAGCAATTCCGACATTTGGCTAGATGGCTTGCGGCACAGCAACCGCGCTTCGGCGGCTGCATAGTTGGCCAAGCCGCGTGCGACTTCTTGGCCTTGGCTGTCCAAAATCGCAATCACTTCACCGCGCGAAAAATCGCCATCCACACCGGTCATGCCAATGGGCAAGAGGCTTGAACCATCACCCTTGAGCTTACTCACCGCGCCATCGTCGATGGTGACGGAACCGCGCAGTTGCAGATGGTCGGCCATCCACTGCTTGCGGGCTTGTTGTTTTTGGGTTTGTGCCACCAGCAACGTGCCAATGGCTTCGCCTTGGGTCAAACGCACCAAAGCATCAGGCTCGCGGCCCCATGCAATGACGGTGGATGCACCCGAACCTGCGGCGCGTTTGGCCGCCAAAATTTTGGTGATCATGCCGCCCTTGCCAATGCTGGAGCCTGCGCCACCCGCCATCTCTTCGAGCTTGGCATCGCCTGCTCGTGCTTCGTGCACAAAGGTGGCAGTGGGGTCACGGCGCGGGTCGGCGGTGTACAAACCTTTTTGGTCGGTCAAGATGATGAGGGCATCGGCTTCGACCAAGTTGGCCACCAACGCACCCAAGGTGTCGTTGTCACCAAACTTGATTTCGTCGTTGACCACGGTGTCGTTCTCGTTGATCACAGGCAACACGCCATGCGTGAGCAGTGTCAACAAGGTGGAACGGGCATTGAGGTAACGCTCGCGGTCAGCAAGATCAGCATGCGTGAGCAAGACCTGGGCTGAGCCCAAACCGTTTTCGCGCAACTTGGTTTCGTACATATGGGCCAAGCCCATTTGCCCCACCGCAGCAGCAGCTTGCAGTTCGTTCAATTCTTGCGGGCGGGTAGTCCAGCCCAAGCGCTTCATACCTTCGGCAATCGCGCCGCTGGACACCATGATGACTTCGCGGCCATCACGCACCAAGGCGCTGAGCTGGCGACACCATTCGCCAATGGCTTGTTCGTCTAAACCACGGCCTTCGTTGGTGACCAAGCTAGAGCCGACCTTGACCACGATGCGGCGTGCATCGCGCAACACGGTGGAGGTGGAAAGCGTCATGGCTGCTTATTCAGGCGTGGGCTCAACAAAGCGTGGGTCAACATACTCAGGCGGCTGCTCAGCCACCTGTTGCGCTTTGATGTGTTTGTAAATGTCTTTGATCAAGTGCTCGCAGCCCTCGCGCGTGAGCGCAGAGATTTGGAACACTGGACCTTTGTATTTCATACGCTTGACGAAGTCAGCCACCAAGGCTTCGCGCTCATCGGCTGCGACCATGTCGAGCTTGTTGAGCACGATCCAACGCGGCTTGTCGTACAAGGCTTTGTCGTATTTTTTGAGTTCGTTGACGATGGCCTTGGCTTGCGCCACAGGGTCCACGCCTTCATCGAACGGTGCAATGTCCACAAGATGCAGCAACAAACGTGTGCGCTGCAAATGGCGCAAGAACTGATGGCCCAAGCCCGCACCGTCAGATGCGCCTTCAATCAAACCCGGCACATCGGCGACCACAAAGCTTTGCTCTGCAGCCACACGCACCACACCTAAGTTGGGGTGCAAGGTGGTGAAGGGATAGTCGGCAATCTTGGGGCGCGCATTGGAAATGGCGGAAATCAGGGTGGATTTGCCGGCGTTAGGCATGCCCAACAAACCGACGTCAGCCAAGACCTTTAACTCAAGTTTGAGTTCGCGCTTCTCACCGGGCCAGCCCGGAGTTTTTTGACGCGGCGCGCGGTTGATCGCGCTTTTGAAACGCATATTGCCAAAGCCACCGTCACCGCCCTTGGCGATGGTGATGACTTCGCCCGGAGTGAGCAACTCAAACAACACGTCGCCGGTTTCGACGTCGGTGATGATGGTGCCCACGGGCATTTTCAAAATGATGTCGTCGCCTGCATGGCCGAACATGTCGGAACCCATGCCGTGTTGGCCGCGTTTGGCCTCGTGGCGACGTGAGTAACGGAAGTCGACCAAGGTGTTGAGGTTGGGGTCAGCCACGGCGAACACATGGCCGCCGCGCCCGCCGTCGCCACCGTTGGGGCCGCCGAACTCTTTGTACTTCTCATGACGGAAGGAGACGCAGCCGTTCCCCCCATCACCAGCGGCGATGTCGATATAGGCTTCGTCTACGAATTTCATGGGTCTAGTGTAAAAAGTAAAGCCCCGACAAGTCGGGGCTTTGTCACAAATCAGTTTGAAAAAATCAAACGGGTGTGATGTTGACCATGTGCTTGTTCAAAGCGCCTTTAACGCCGAACGAGACGTGGCCGTCAACCAATGCGAACAATGTGTGGTCTTTGCCCACGCCGACGTTGACGCCGGGGTGGAATTTGGTACCACGTTGACGCACGATGATGGAGCCAGCGGAGATCAACTCACCGCCGAAAGCCTTCACACCGAGCATTTTGGGCTTGGAATCACGCCCGTTGCGCGTAGAGCCGCCGCCTTTTTTCTGTGCCATGTCAAATGCTCCTTAGCCGTTGATGGAAGCAATCTGCAATTCAGTGAATTGCTGACGATGCCCTTGGCGTTTTTGATAGTGCTTACGACGACGCATTTTGAAAATGCGAACTTTGTCGTGTTTGCCATGAGACAAAACTGTCACTGTGACAGTTGCACCGGACACCAAGGGTGTGCCGACCTTGAGTTCAGCGCCGTTACCGACTGCCAAAACTTGATCGATCACAATCTCTTGGCCTACGTCCGCAGCAATCTGTTCTACTTTAATTTTTTCACCAGCAGCAACACGATACTGTTTGCCACCGGTTTTTATGACCGCGTACATGTGAGACCTCTAGATAAGAATCTATGTGGATATCTACGGACGGATTTCCGCAGAGCCCGAAATTATAGCAGTGAAAGGCCTAGTTCTGCCAATCCCTATAATCCAACAGCGTTTAGGCGCTTTTCGTCTCATTTCTTCTAGTCATACTTTGTCCACTACACCCGCCAATCCCTTAGCCCTGATTGCTGCCGATATGGCAGAAGTTGACCGCGTCATCGCGCAACGCTTGGATTCGGGCGTGCCGCTGGTGAGCACCGTGTCTCAGTACATCATCTCTGCAGGTGGCAAGCGCATTCGCCCCGCCCTGCTCTTGCTCATGGCCGGTGCCTTGGGCTACACCGACGGCCAGCGCCACAATTTGGCCGCTGTGGTGGAGTTCATCCACACCGCCACCTTGCTGCACGACGATGTGGTGGATGAATCCACCCTACGCCGCGGCCGCCCCACCGCCAACGAGTCGTTTGGCAACCCCGCCAGCGTGTTAGTGGGCGACTTTTTATATTCCCGCGCCTTCCAAATGATGGTGGACTCGGGTGAGATGCGCGTCATGGAAGTGCTGGCCGAAGCCACCAACGTGATCGCCGAAGGCGAAGTGCTGCAACTCATGAACATGCACGACGCCTCGCTGGACGAAGCTGGCTATCTGCGCGTGATTCGCTCCAAAACAGCCAAGCTATTTGAAGCGAGCACCCGTTTGGCTGCCATCTTGGCTAAATGCTCACCAGACGTTGAAGCGGCCTGCGCCGACTATGGCCAAGCCTTGGGCACCGCCTTCCAAGTCATTGACGATGTGCTTGACTATGACGGCGACGCCAAAGAACTGGGCAAAAACCTAGGCGACGATTTGCGTGAAGGTAAAAACACCTTGCCGCTGATCATCGCCATGCAGCGCGGCACGCCTGCACAACGCCAAACTATTCAAAGCGCCATTGAAAATGGCGAAATGGATGCCTTGGCCGAAATCGTAGACATTGTCCGCAGCACAGGCGCACTGGAGGCCACCCGCGCCGCAGCCAGCGCTGAAGCCGAACGCGCCATTGCCGCTTTGAATATCTTGCCAGCCAGCGCTTATCGCGATGCCATGCATGCTTTGGCGGCACAGCTGCTTGATCGCCGCAATTAATCTTTTCATAAAGCCCATCGAATGCACGATTTAGACAAACCCTACACCGATAGCATTCAGCAATGGGACATTGCCTGCGATTGTTTCAAAGCAGAATTTAAATTCGACCCGAATGAAATTGTCACGATTGATACGATTCGTGAAATGTTTGCGGAACTCGTGGATGACCACGAGTTGTCGCAAAATGCTTCCATTTCTTTGATGTTCGCCTTGTATTTCTTAGGCTATTTGACGCTGCTGGAAATCATGAAGGCCAAAGACGAGGCTTTTGAAATCGGCAGCATGACCGATTTTTATTTAATCCTAGATCGTGCTGATCAGTGGGCACATCAATCGATCGCGCCTGACAAGCTGGCGGCTTGTGCAGCCCCCATTATTCAAGCTACGCAGCAAATCATGCAAAAGTTGAATTTGGTGCGTTAAACACTGCGCACCAAATTAATTACTCTTCGACCAATTTACAGGGCATTTTGATGCCCTTTTCTGCTCGCTTTTCCTCGCAATAACGCATGGCACGGCGCTCACCCTCGGCCGACATCTTGATATGAATTGAGCAGCGAAATGCCATTTTTTCGCCATCGGAGTGACTATCAAAGGCAGTCGCGCAGTGGCTCATTTCATTCATTTCAGGCTTGAGTTCTTTCCATACAGACCGCAAAGGATCTGGCAACTCACTCAAATGAATCGAGGGATAGTTGCCAATTGGTTTGGCTGAAGCAGCAAAACCAACCAGCGCTAAGGCATAAACCAAGTGTTTAAAGCGATTCATGATTCAGTATCGGCATATATAAATTAAACAGCAGTGGGCTGTGCAATCAACGCTGAATCTAATATGCCAGCAGCTTTCAATGCTTGAACCCAAGTTGGCGACACACCACGGCCAGTCCAAGTTTGTTCAGGATTGGCTGGGTTGCGATATTTAGGAGCCACTTTCTTACCCGCCAACGCACCTTTTTTGGCGGCTTTAGGAGCTTTGCCTGCCTTGGCAGGCTTGCCAGCGCTCAATGCTTTGGTGATATCGGCAGCGGTTAAACCAGCTTCTTTCGCCAACGCAACAATTGTTGCGAGCACTTTGTCATGTGACTTGGATTTCAAAGCCTGCTCTTTTTTGTCCAAGATTTCGCGCTGTTTACGGATAGCGGCGAGTTGATTTGCAACCGTGGTACGTGCCATGAGATATTCCTGTTCAATATGTTTTAAATGAAGCAGTTATTTTAAACATAACTTCCGGAAATTAAAAAGCCCGCACAAAGCGGGCTTTTATGAATTTGATTTGAATATTAATTCAAAGCATCTTTCAAACCTTTACCAGGTTTGAAACGTGGCACCTTAGCAGCTTTGATTTTCAAAGCAGCGCCTGTGCGTGGGTTACGGCCTGTACGCGCAGCACGCTTGCTGACGCTGAAAGTACCAAAACCAACCAAAGTCACGGTGTCGCCTTTTTTGAGTGTCTTTTTGACAGCATCAATGATAGAAGCGAGTGCGCGTGTAGCGGCAGCTTTTGAAATATCAGATTTACCTGCGATGTGTTCAATGAGTTCGGTCTTGTTCACGTTAGTTGTTCCTATTGTTGATTTTTATCAGCAATGCTGATTTGGGCAGTTTACTTAAATTTATCTCTTTGGAAAATACGCCATTTGGCGTATTTGGCTAATAGGCAGCGATATATAGACAACCATCTTTTTGTAATGGCGACCCTCCCTTCACCAAGGTAAAGCGGCAAAAATTCTCATTCAAAAAATGAGGAATTGCATGGCCACGCCTCCCGACACAGCGACCAACACACTGGATGATTTGCTGCGCCAAGCCTTAGCCCAAGGCGCATCCGATGTGCACTTTGAAAGCGGCGAAGACTTTTTTCGTGCACGATTTCGCATAGATGGTTTGCTGCGTATCGCTGCAACGCCCGCACTGTCTTTGCGGGATGCTGTGATGTCGCGCATCAAGGTGTTGGCACGCATGGACATTGCCGAAAAACGCCTGCCGCAAGACGGACGCATTCAATACCCGCACGTTGAACAACTCATTGATTTACGCGTGAGCTCACTACCAACGCTGCATGGCGAAAAAATCGTGATTCGCATTTTGAATTTCAGCCGTGAGCGCCCAGGCTTGGCTGCCCTGGGATATGAACCAGATGACCGCGCCAAACTGGTGCAAGCCCTAGGTCAACCCCATGGTTTGATTTTGATGACTGGCCCAACCGGCTCGGGCAAAACTCTCTCGTTGTACAGCTGCCTTGAGTTGCTAAACCGCACCGAGGTGAATATCTCGACGGTCGAAGACCCTTCGGAAATTCACCTGCCCGGCGCCAATCAGGTCAATATCAATGACCGCGCAGGTTTGACCTTTGCCACGACGCTGCGTGCATTGTTGAGGCAAGACCCAGACATCATCATGGTGGGGGAAATTCGCGATTTAGAAACAGCAGAAATTGCCATTCAAGCCGCACAAACCGGTCACTTGGTGTTGTCCACCCTGCACACGAACGATGCGCCTGGCACTTTGGCTCGCTTGCGTCACATGGGGGTGGCTGCGTTCAATGTGGCCGCCAGCGTGAGCCTGATTACCGCGCAGCGTTTGGTGCGACGGTTATGCGAACACTGCAAACAGCCGTTGGATAGAGCGCAAATCGATTTTTTCTTCAGCCAACTCAACGAACGAGACAACCAAGCCATTCCACCTCACATGCGAACACAGCCAGCACTTTACAAAGCGGTTGGCTGTGAGGCATGTGACAAGGGCTACAAAGGACGCACCGGTTTGTACCAAGTCATGCCCATCAGCGACGCGATGCAAGCACTCATCATGCGCGACAGTGATGCCCAAGCACTGGCTGCGCAGGCCGCGCTAGAAGGCGTGCGCACCTTGCGCCAAGCTGGATGGCTCAAGGTCTTACAAGGCATCACTTCGACAGAAGAAGTCTTGGCGTTGACCCACCATGGCTAAGCAACGTTACGCATGGCGTGGTGTTGACCGACAAGGCCAAGTCGTCACTGGCGAAACACATGCAGCTGGCAAAGATGAAGTGGCTGTGCTGCTGCGCGAACAGCGCATTCGCGCCACACATATCCAGCGTCAGTTTTCGCTACCTATATGGTTGCAACACCAAACCAAGCCGCGCGCATCGGCACGCGACATCACCCAATTCACACGTCAGCTAGCGACGTTGCTGCATGCAGGCGTGCCTCTGCTCCAAGCTTTTGGCATTCTGGATCGCGGCGAGACCAACACGACGTTAAAGGCGATCATCCGAGAACTACACGCACACATCGAAGGCGGCATGGCACTGAACCAAGCGTTGCGACAGCATACGGAATTTGATGCGCTGTACTGCAACCTCGTCGCCGTGGGAGAGTTGGCAGGCATGCTCGACACCATGCTGGAACGCTTGGCCCATCACCTTGAAAAGTCAGAGACCTTGCGCACCACCATTCGCTCCGCGTTGGTCTATCCCAGTGCGGTGCTGGGCATTGCCAGCATCGTGCTGGTTTTGATTTTGGTTTTTGTGGTGCCTGCTTTCCAAAACATCTTTGCCTCTTTCGGTGCCGAACTGCCGTGGCTCACGCGTTGGGTGATTGCGCTGAGCGAAGGCATTCAGCGCTACGGGCTTTGGCTGATGCCGGCCTTGCTCATCGGCACATGGCGGCTGAGGCAGCTGATAAAACAACGCATTCACTGGCAGCGTTATTTACACAGTTTGCTGCTGCGCATCCCGATTGCAGGCCCACTCACCCGCCACGCTTGCACAGCACGATGGACCCGCACCTTGGCCACCTTGTTTGCCGCTGGCGTACCACTCACTGAAGCACTGGAAGCAGTGCAAGGCGTGACGGGTCATCTGTTGTTTCAAGACGCCACGCAAACGATTCAAACGCAGCTCATTCAAGGTCGCGCTTTGTCGCAAGCGCTTGAAAGCACCCAAGGTTTGTTTCCGACCATGGTGGTGCAAATGTGCGCGATTGGCGAAGAGTCTGGGGCACTTGATCACATGCTTGAAAAGACCGCAGAGCACTACGAACGTGAAGTCGAGAACACCGTCTCGCGACTGTCTACACTCTTAGAGCCTTTCATCATGGTGGTGCTGGGTGTATTGATTGGCGGCTTGGTCATGGCTTTGTATCTTCCGATTTTTCAACTGGGGCAAGTGGTATGACGTGGGACCTGACTCTCGCCTTTGGGCTGGGCTTGGTTGTGGGTAGCTTTGTCAATGTGTTGATCCATCGCTTACCACGCATGATCATGGGCGACGCCCATGTCAGCGACGCACAGCCCTACAACCTGTGCTGGCCCGCCTCGCATTGCCCGCAATGCCAATCACCACTCAAGGTATGGCACAACATCCCAGTGCTTAGCTACGTGTGGCTCAAAGGCCGCTGCAGTTTTTGTGGACACAACATCAGCGCGCAATACCCAGTCATCGAACTCACCACCGCTTTGATTTGGCTCAGTAGTATTTGGTACTGGGGGTTCAACGCGACAGGCTTTTGCTGGGCTGGTTTTATCACCACGCTGTTGGCACTGTCTGTGATTGACTGGCAAACCACCTTGTTGCCAGATGACCTCACGCAAGCCTTGGTATGGGGGGGACTGATGGCCTGCGCCTTGGGTTGGTTGCCATTGCGGCTCTCTGAGTCCGTCTGGGGCGCGGTGATTGGGTATACCTCGCTGTGGTCCATCGCAACGGTGTTTGAACGCCTCACAGGCAAGCAAGGCATGGGGGCTGGCGACTTCAAACTTCTTGCGGGCCTAGGTGCTTGGTTGGGTCCTCTGGCGTTGCTGCCCGTTGTCATGCTGGCCAGCCTCAGCGGTGCCAGTGTGGGCTTGATTTTGAAATTTACCCATCGGCTGCGCAGCGATGGGTATGTGCCCTTCGGACCTTTCTTAGCGATGGCTGGCTTGGCGGTTGCCGTCATCGGAATTGATGTGATTGCACGCTGGATGGGTTGGTGATTTTTTGCATAGACTCAGCACCATGACATCTAGGCCCACTCCACTTCGCATTGGCTTAACTGGCGGCATTGGCAGCGGCAAAAGCACGGTCGGTCAAATGCTGCAAGCCCGTGGCGCGGCTCTGATTGACGCCGATGCCATTGCACGCCACGTGACCGCCGCCCACGGTGCGGCCATGCCTGCCATTGCACGCACCTTTGGACCTAACTTCATCACCTCAGACGGCGCACTGGACCGCGAACGCATGCGTGCCCATGTGTTCAGCCAACCCCAAGCCAAGCAAGCACTGGAAGCCATCATCCATCCCTTGGTTGCGCAAGAAACCCAACGGCAAGCGCAAGAAGCCCTGGCCAAAGGCCACAACACTTTGGTGTTTGACGTACCTCTGTTGGTTGAATCAGGCGCACGTTGGCGCATGCAGGTGGACCGGGTTTTGGTCGTGGACTGCACAGAAGCAACCCAAATCCAACGGGTCATGACTCGAAACGGTTTGAGCCGCGAAACCGTTCAAAGCATCATTGCGGCACAAGCCTCGCGCGCTCAGAAATTAGCAGCAGCCGATTGGGTGATTAACAACGACACCATCAGCCTTGAAACGCTGCGCATTGACGTGGAAAACCTACCGATTCCTACGACTTAGATCAAAAGGAAACACCCTGTGAACGGGTATGATCCTCACACTTACAACAGTCCAACACTGAGCTTTTTTCGCGTGATTCTGTACGAACATCCCTTCAACGAACGTGTGCGCACTTACCTGCGCTTGGAACACCTGTTTCAGCGTTTTGAAGAACTCACCCAGCGCGATCATCCGGTGGACAACCACTTTGCGCTCACCACGTTGTTTGAGTTGGTCGAAGCCGGTGGACGCACAGACCTCAAGTCCGATGTGCTCAAAGACTTAGAGCGTCACAAACAACAGTTCAACTCATTGCGTGGCAACCCCTCGGTGTCTGAAACGGCGCTGCAACAGTTGCTCGACAACATCGACCATTGCTACGGCGGGCTCAACGGCGCTGTGGGCAAGATTGGGCAAAACATCACCGAAAACGAATGGCTCTCTGCCTTGCGTAACCGCGTGGCCATTCCTGGCGGCACCTGCTGTTTTGATTTGCCTGCGTACCACGCATGGCAACAACAAAGTCCGGATGTGCGTCGCGCGGATATCTTGCGTTGGTTTGAAGTGTTTCAGCCCATGAAAGATTCGGTGAACCTCTTGCTCTCGCTGATGCGCGACACCGGTACCACTCAAAAAATGATGGCCATGGGTGGTCAATTCCAACAGTCGTTGGCACAGGGCAAGTTCCAACTCATGCGCGTGGCGATTGAACCCGCACTGGGTTTCGTCCCAGAAATCAGCGGCAACCGCTTGATGATTTGGGTGCGCATGATGCGTCAAGACGGCGATGGCCGTTTGCAGCACAGCACCGACGACGTGCCTTTTGAAATGGCTCTTTGCGTTTAAGCCATGGGTGACACTGAGGTTCGCATCGTTGTGTGCCCGCAGTGTGGCGGTCCTAGCCGCTACGAATCGGCCAATGTGTATCGCCCTTTTTGCGGTGAGCGCTGCCGCAACATTGACCTAGGCGCTTGGGCCAACGAAGAACACCGCTTGCCCGATCAAACACCGCAAGACGACGCGGACTTCGAAAACACACCTTTGCAATAAAAAAGCGCCTACTCAAAGGCGCTTTTTGACTGGCTACCAATTCATGCTCAGGCTTAGTTGTTGTGTGTGTCACCCACAAACCCACGCTCTCGTGCAAACCACTGCAACACAGGCAGTGTCCCAGGCAACACAGGCTTGACCTCAACCGGCAGCTGCTGCCAAGCAAACGACTGTGATTCCAGCATTTGCAACTCACCCGTCCATTGCGTGACTTTGCAAAAATTCAGATGCACCAAGGCATGGGGGTAGTCGATGCGCTCGGTCTTCCACAAGATGCAGTCTTGAATGGTGAGACCAATTTCCTCTTGCAGCTCGCGGCGCAACGCTTGCTCAACGGTTTCATCCACTTCCAACTTGCCGCCCGGAAATTCCCAGTAACCTGCATACGCTTTGCCGTCAGGGCGACTGGTGAGCAAAAAAGCATGGTCTGCACGCACCAACACACCCACCGCCACTTGCACCAAACTGCGGTCGGCTGAACGCGGTTGGTCTGCATCAACCACGCGCACAAGTGTTTCGGTCATCGTGTTGATGTGGGTGATTTACGCAGCGTGCTTGCCTGCGTAGTCGCGTGCAAACTGATACGCCACACGGCCGCTGCGTGAAGCACGCTCCAAAGCCCACACCAAAGCCTCAGGCTTGGCAGCCTCAATCTCGGCAGGTTTGACACCAAATGAGGCCAACCATTGCGCTGCAATAGTCAGGTACTCGTCTTGGCTGAAGGGATAAAAACTCACCCACAAACCAAAACGCTCGGACAAAGAAATCTTTTCCTCCACGCCTTCGCCCGGATGCACTTCACCATCTTCGGTGTGCGTGTACGTAAGGTTTTCCTTCATGTACTCGGGCAACAAATGGCGACGGTTGCTGGTGGCGTAAATCAACACATTGGGCGTGGCTGCTGCAATCGATCCATCCAAGATCGACTTGAGGGCTTTGTAGCCGGGCTCGCCATCTTCAAAGCTCAAGTCATCGCAAAAGATCATGAACTTTTCAGGACGCTCAGACACCAGCTCAATGATGTCGGGCAAGTCGATCAGGTCATCTTTGTCGACCTCAATCAAACGCAAACCTTGTGAGCCGTATTCATTCAAACACGCCTTGATGAGCGATGACTTACCTGTGCCACGGGCACCGGTGAGCAGCACATTGTTGGCAGGCAAACCTTTGACAAACTGCTCGGTGTTGCGCTGGATTTTTTCTTTTTGGCCGTCGATCTCTTGCAAGTCAGCCAAACCGAGTTTGGCCACATGGCGCACTGGCTCTAAGCCACCGCGACCGTTGTTGCGCTTGCGATAACGAAAAGCCACGCTGGCTGACCAGTCAGGCTCAGTCATGGGTTGCGGCAGCACTTGCTCAATGCGTGCCATCAACAACTCGGCGCGTTGCACCAAGCGTTCAAGGGGGTGGAGTGCGTCTGTCATCAGCTGCGGTAGTCGGCGTTGATGCTGACGTAGTCGTGGCTCAAATCACACGTCCACACGGTGTCGCTGGCAGTGCCACGACCTAAGACCACACGCACGGTGATTTCGGATTGCTTCATCACACGTTGCCCCTCTTCTTCACGGTACTCAGGGTGACGGCCACCTTGAATGGCCACATGCACATCGTCCAAATACAAATCGATGCCAGTTTGGTCGAGGTCGGTAATGCCTGCATAGCCCACTGCCGCCAAGATGCGGCCCAAGTTGGGATCGCTGGCAAAGAATGCGGTTTTCACCAAAGGTGAGTGAGCAATGGCGTAGGCCACTTGGCGACATTCGGCGCTGGTATTGCCACCTTCCACGCGAACCGTGATGAACTTGGTGGCGCCTTCACCATCGCGCACGATGGCTTGCGCCAGTTGACGCGCCACTTGCAACATTGCTTGCAGCAGGGCCTGACCTTCTGCGCTTTGCAAACTGGTGATGGGCGGGTGGTTGGCTTTGTTGGTGGCGATGACCACAAACGAGTCGTTGGTCGAGGTGTCGCCATCTACCGTGATGCGGTTGAATGAACCTTCGGCCAAAGCCAGCGACAACTCTTTCATTAACACCGGCGCCACGCATGCGTCGCTGGCCACATAGCCCAACATGGTGGCCATGTTGGGGCGAATCATGCCAGCGCCTTTACTGATGCCCGTGACGCTCACTGTTGCGCCGTCAATTTGCACTTGCGTGCTGGCCGCCTTGGGCACGGTGTCGGTGGTCATGATGCCTTCGGCGGCATCGGCCCACTGCTGTGCAGAACCAGTTTTACCTGCCGCTGCAATAGCCGCTGGCATCCCCGCAATGATGCGGTCGTGCGGCAACGGCTCCATGATCACGCCTGTGGAAAACGGCAACACTTGGTTTGGCGAAATATGCAAAGCTTCCGCCAAAGCCACGCAAGTTTCGCGTGCGCGTTTGAGGCCTTCTTCGCCCGTGCCCGCGTTGGCATTGCCCGTGTTCACCACCATGGCACGGATGCCCTGGCCTGAATCCAAATGCTCGCGACACACTTGTACAGGTGCTGCGCAAAAACGGTTTTGCGTGAACACGCCACTGACCGATGCGCCTTCGTCAATCAAGACAACAGTCAAATCTTTGCGGCCAGCTTTGCGAACACCTGCTTGCGTGACGCCAATGCGCACGCCTGCAATGGCGTGCAAATCTGCGGAATTAGGAGGATTGAGATGAACGGACATGTGTTTAAGCCAACTTACCGTGACATTGCTTGTATTTCTTACCGCTGCCACATGGGCAGGGATCGTTGCGGCCGACAGGCGGCATTTGCGCCGCAAAGGTGGCTTCATCGGCGGTGGTCACCGCTTGGCCTGATTCATCGGGCGCGGTGTATGTGACGTTGTGCAAATTCTCTGCACGGTCTTCCAATTCAGTCGCAGCTTGTTCGATTTGCTCATTCGATTCAATCTTGACCGTCATCAAGACGCGGGTGACTTCGAACTTCACCAAGTCGAGCAACTGGCCAAACAACTCAAACGCTTCACGCTTGTACTCTTGCTTGGGTTGCTTCTGCGCATAGCCGCGCAAGTGAATGCCTTGGCGCAAATAATCCAACGCCGCCAAATGCTCACGCCAATGGCTGTCGATGTTTTGCAGCAAGACCACACGCATGAACGGTGTGAATTGCTCCACGCCCACGCGGTCTAACTTAGCCTGGAAAGCAGCATGCGCCGCTTCAACCACTTGCTCAAGAATTTCTTCATCCGTGATGGCAGAGGCTTTTTGCACTGTGTCTTGCAATGGCAATTCAATGAGCCACTCGTTCAACAGAGCACGCTCCAAACCAGCAATATCCCACTGCTCTTCTACAGATTCTTCTGGTACGTATTGACGCACCAAGTCTGTGAAGCTGCCTTCGCGCAAGTTGGCGATTTGAGCCGTCAAATCAGTCGCATCCAAGATGTCATTGCGCTGTTGGTAAATCACGCGACGTTGGTCGTTGGACACATCGTCGTACTCCAGCAATTGCTTACGGATGTCAAAGTTGCGCGCTTCGACTTTGCGCTGCGCACTCTCGATGCTGCGTGTGACGATGCCCGCTTCAATGGCTTCGCCTTCAGGCATCTTCAAACGATCCATGATGGCTTTGACACGCTCACCCGCAAAGATGCGCATGAGCGAGTCATCCAAACTCAAGTAAAAACGCGAAGAGCCTGGGTCACCTTGACGGCCTGAACGGCCACGCAATTGGTTGTCAATGCGGCGCGACTCGTGACGCTCGGTCGCGATGATGCGCAAACCACCGAGTGACTTCACGTAGTCGTGGTCTTTGGTCCACTGCACGCGCAAGGCGTCGATTTGCTTTTGCTTCTCAGCAACATCCAATGACTCATTGGCCTCTACTTCCGCAATGTCCTTCTCAACGTTACCGCCCAACACAATGTCGGTGCCACGACCCGCCATGTTCGTGGCAATCGTGATCATCTTGGCGCGACCTGCTTGCGCAATGATGGTGGCTTCGCTGGCGTGCTGTTTGGCGTTGAGCACTTGGTGAGGCAACTTGGCCTTGTCCAACATCTCTGCAATCAGTTCTGAGTTTTCAATCGAGGTGGTGCCCACCAACACGGGCTGACCGCGCTCGTAGCATTCGCGAATATCGTCAATCGCAGCGACATATTTTTCTGCGGTCGTTTTGTAGACACGGTCCAACTGATCTTCGCGTTTGCTGATGCGGTTGGGTGGAATCACCACGGTTTCCAAACCGTAAATCTCTTGGAACTCGTAGGCTTCGGTATCGGCCGTACCGGTCATGCCACCGAGCTTGTTGTACAAGCGGAAATAGTTTTGGAACGTGATGGAAGCGAGTGTTTGGTTCTCAGCTTGAATCTCCACACCTTCTTTGGCTTCCACCGCTTGGTGCAAGCCATCGCTCCAACGGCGACCTGACATCAAACGACCAGTGAACTCGTCCACGATGGTGATCTCACCGTTTTGCACCACGTAGTGCTGGTCGCGGTGATACAGGTGGTTGGCACGCAAAGCGGCGTACACGTGGTGCATTAGGCTGATGTTGGCGGGGTCATACAGCGATGCACCTTCTGGCAACAAGCCGTTGGCGCTCAGCAAACGTTCTGCGTTTTCATGGCCTTGCTCGGTCATGAACACTTGGTGTGATTTTTCATCCACCGTGAAGTCACCTGCTTCTATGATGCCTTCGCCTGTGCGTGGATCTTCTTCACCAATTTGGCGCTTGAGCATGGGCACAACGCGGTTGATGGCCACATACAACTCGGTGTGGTCTTCGGCTTGGCCACTGATGATGAGTGGTGTGCGTGCCTCGTCGATCAAGATGGAGTCCACCTCGTCCACGATGGCGTAGTTGAGTTTGCGTTGCACACGGTCTGCCGCTTCGTAAACCATGTTGTCACGCAAGTAGTCAAAGCCGTATTCGTTGTTTGTGCCGTAGGTGATGTCGGCACGGTAGGCGGCTTGTTTTTCAGCGCGGGGCATATTGGGCAAGTTGATGCCCACAGACAAACCGAGCCAGTTGTACAAGCGGGCCATCCACTGCGCATCGCGGCTGGCCAAGTAATCGTTCACCGTCACCACATGCACACCGTTACCAGTGAGGGCATTGAGGTACACCGGCAATGTAGCAGTGAGGGTTTTACCTTCACCGGTGCGCATTTCAGAAATCTTGCCATGGTGCAAAGAAATACCGCCCAGCATCTGTACATCGAAGTGGCGCATTTTCATGACTCGCTTCGATGCCTCACGCACTACAGCGTAGGCTTCGGGCAACAGGGCATCTAAGTTTTCACCATTAGATACGCGTGATTTGAATTCATCGGTTTTGGCACGCAACGCCTCGTCGCTGAGCTTCTCCAACAAAGGCTCTAACGCATTAATTTGCGCGACGGTTTTACGGTATTGCTTGAGTAGACGCTCATTGCGGCTACCGAAAATATGAGTCAGGAAAGATAGAGCCATGCGCGCACTGCGAGGGTCTTGTCTTCACATGAAAACAAGGGTCGCAAAATCCTTTTGAAAGGCTTGTTAGAAGCTGCGAATTTTAACCGTCTGCAGCCTCATAATTGCCCTATGGCCACCCGTTCTACGCCTCATCCTGACACTCTTGCTGCATATCGTGCGCTGGGTTACAGCACGCCCCCCAAAGCCAAGGTGTTTTCACGTGGCAAATCTCAAACGTTAGAGCAAGTGGTGAACTCTGCGCCGTCTTTGGCCCATTTTTCAGCTGTTGCACGAGACACCCAAAACAGACTCAAAGCCATTGCCCCACTGCTGCCCGCCTCGCTACGGCCATTGGTGCAATCGGGCGGCGTGGATGACGATGCGTGGTGCTTGCTGGTGCCCAATAGCGCCGCAGCCGCTAAACTACGCCAAACATTGCCTGCTTTGTGCGCCCATTTGCGGACCAAGGGCTGGAATGTGAACAGCATTCGCGTCAAAGTCAAATCACCTAGTTAAATCGCAAAGTGATATGGCAAAGAAAAACCCGCTACGCCTAAGGCGTAACGGGTTTTATTTTGGTGCCGCTTGTCGGAATCGAACTGACGACCTACCGCTTACAAGGCGGGTGCTCTACCAACTGAGCTAAAGCGGCGCAGGCAGAATTCTAACCTAACTTTGGCGTGTTATTTCACTCGCGTGAGCGCTGGACGGCCAGAAGGTGTTGTCGGCGTAGGCGGCTCATCATCTGAACCACTTTCTGTGTGCAATGTTTCAACAGCACTCAACACTGGACGCGCAGGTGTTGATTTCTTTTGCACGGGCACCGCTTCACCAGAAGCTGCACTCATAGGAAAAGACATACCTTGCCCGTTTTCGCGCGCATAAATCGCCATCACACGGTTGATCGGGATGATGATTTCACGCGGCACGCCACCAAAGCGGGCTTTGAATTCGATGAACTCATTGCCCAGTGTCATGCCCGCCGTGGCGTCATAGCCCACGTTCAACACAATCTCGCCGTTCTTCACGTACTCCATGGGCACCTGCACTGTCTCGTCAACGAAGACAGCCACATAAGGTGTGAAACCACTGTCCGTGCACCACTCGTGCATAGCACGCAGCAGATACGGACGGGTGGAAGTTGCGTCTGGAGCGTTCAACATACGAATTACTTGCGCATGACCTTTTCAGAAGGCGTCAATGCCTCGATGTAGGCTGGGCGCGAGAAGATGCGCTCGGCGTACTTGAGCAACGGTGCAGCGTTCTTCGACAAGTCAATGCCGTAGTGATCCAAGCGCCACAACAAAGGTGCAATGGCCACGTCGAGCATGGAGAAGTTTTCACCCAACATGTACTTGTTCTTCAAGAAGACGGGGGCCAACTGTGTCAAACGGTCACGGATGTGAGCACGTGATTTCTCCAGCGCTTTGTCATTGGCTTTGGCTGCGCGAGACTCCAAGGTGGTCACGTGTGTGAACAACTCTTTTTCGAAGTTCAACAAGAACAAACGCACGCGAGCGCGTTCGACAGGGTCGCCGGGCATCAGCTGTGGATGTGGGAAACGTTCGTCGATGTATTCGTTGATGATGTTTGATTCATACAAAATCAAAT
This sequence comes from Limnohabitans sp. TS-CS-82, assembly GCF_002943475.1. Lineage (NCBI taxonomy): Bacteria > Pseudomonadati > Pseudomonadota > Betaproteobacteria > Burkholderiales > Comamonadaceae > Limnohabitans > Limnohabitans sp. TS-CS-82. The sequence goes on from NZ_PTQX01000001.1 coordinate 820,795, forward strand.
CGCGCTCAACCAAGATTGGCACTTGACCGTATGGGTTCATCACATTGATGTCTTCGGGCTTGTTGTAAAGATCAACATCGCGAATTTCAAAGTCCATGCCTTTTTCGAACAAGACAAAACGGCAGCGATGTGAGTAGGGACACGTAGTTCCCGAATAAAGCACCATCATGATGGGCGGCTCCTAAAAATCAAAAAGAGTGGCAGGCTAACCTGTCACTCCGTGAGGTGACAACAGGCACAAGGCCTGTTGCCGAATTTGCGCAAATTACTTGATGTCTTTCCAGAAGGAAGCATTCAAGCGCCATGCGATGAACATGAAACCAACCAAGAACAACAACACCCAAACGCCAATGCGAACGCGTGTGTTTTGAGCTGGCTCGGCCATCCATTGCAAGTAACCCACGAGGTCACCCATGGCTTGGTCGTATTCCAACGCAGTCATCTTGCCTGGGGTCACTTGTTCCCAACCCTTGAAGGTTTGGACTTGGTGGCCATGCTCTTCATGCGTGTCATAAATGGGACGACGCACGCCTTGCAATTCCCACAACACATGAGGCATGCCCACGTTAGGGAACACCAAGTTGTTCCAACCTGTGGCTTTGGTTTCGTCACGGTAGAACGTGCGCATGTAGGTGTAGAGGTAATCCGCACCTGTACCGCCGTGGCCAGCACGTGAACGTGCAATCACGGTCAAGTCTGGTGGCAACGCGCCAAACCACTCTTTGGCCTGCTTAGGATCAATGTTTGACTTCATGGTGTCGCCGACTTTTTCAGTCGTGAACAACAAGTTGTCTTTGATCTGCTGCTCTGTCAAACCGATGTCTTTCAATCGGTTGTAGCGCATGAAGGCTGCCGAGTGGCAATTCAAGCAGTGGTTGACAAAAATCTTGGCGCCGTTTTGCAAAGCAGCCAGATCGTTGGTTTTGTTAGGCGCTTTGTCCCATGCGATGGTGTCGCCGCCAGACGCTTGCGCGCCAGCCGCCACACCGAGGGCCAATGCCAAGCTGAGAATGATTTTTTTCATGGTTATGTACTCCGTGAATCTCAGTGAGGCGTGAAAGTCACGCGGTCAGGCACTGGCTTGGTGGCACCCATTTGACTCCACATCGGCATCAACAAAAAGAAGCCGAAATAGAACAAGGTACCAGCTTGCGACACGCGCTCGCCAATGGCGGATGGCGGTTGCACACCCAAATAAGCCAACACGATGAAGTTCACAACGAACACACCGTACATGTACTTGTGCCAATCAGGACGGTAGCGGATCGATTTCACGGCACAGTTATCCAACCATGGCAAGAAGAACAAGATCACGACAGCACCGCCCATCACAACCACGCCCCAGAATTTGGCGTCGATGGAGAGCATGAGCAAGGACACGAACACAGCCGCGCCCACCACACCCGCTTTGATCACTTTAGGCAAGTTGGTTTTGGCGGCACCGAAGTAGGCACCGGCCAACACGCAAGCGATCAAGACGTACATCATTTCGCTGGTGATCGCACGTAACATCGAATAGAAGGGCGTGAAGTACCACACTGGCGCAATGTGCAACGGTGTCTTCAAAGGATCTGCAGGAATGAAGTTGTTGTATTCGAGGAAGTAACCACCGAATTCAGGTGCGAAGAAGATCACAGCGCTGAACACCAACAAGAAGCCGCTCACGCCCAAGATGTCATGCACGGTGTAGTAAGGGTGGAAAGGCACGCCATCGAGTGGATGACCGTTGGCATCTTTCGGTGCATTCGGGCCTTTGATTTCTACACCGTCAGGGTTGTTAGAGCCCACTTCGTGCAACGCGATGATGTGTGCGACCACCAAGCCCAACAGGACGAGTGGCACAGCGATCACGTGGAAGCTGAAGAAACGGTTCAAGGTGGCATCGCCCACCACGTAGTCACCACGAATCAGCAAAGCCAAGTCGGGGCCCACGAAAGGCACAGCAGCAAACAAGTTCACGATCACTTGTGCGCCCCAATAGGACATTTGGCCCCATGGCAACAAGTAACCCATGAAAGCCTCAGCCATCAAGCACAAGAAAATGGCGCAGCCGAACACCCAAACCAACTCACGCGGCTTGCGGTATGAACCGTAGATCAAGCCGCGGTACATGTGCATGTAAACCACAATGAAGAAAGCAGAAGCGCCGGTCGAGTGCATGTAGCGAATCAACCAGCCCCATGGCACATCACGCATGATGTATTCAACAGAGCCAAAAGCCAAAGCGGCATCTGGCTTGTAATGCATGACCAAGAAGATACCCGTCACGATTTGGATCACCAACACCAGCAGTGCCAATGAGCCGAAAAAGTAGAAAAAGTTGAAGTTCTTGGGAGCGTAGTACTCAGAGAGATGCTCTTTGTACATTTTTGAAGCTGGGAAGCGGTTATCGACCCAGTTCAGCAATTTAGCGCCAGCGCTGGCGTCTGCAGAGATTTCTTTAAATTCAGCCATGGTGTGTCCTATCAGGCTTTCTTGTCTTCACCGATCAACAACTTTGTGTCGGAGAGGTACATGTGTGGCGGGACTTCGAGATTGTCTGGTGCAGGCTTGTTTTTGAACACGCGACCAGCAATATCAAACGTTGAACCGTGGCAAGGGCACAAGAAGCCACCATTCCAATCATCGGGCAACGAAGGTTGTGCGCCGGGTTGGAACTTGTCCGAAGGCGAGCAACCCAAATGGGTGCAAATGCCAACAGCGACAAAAATTTCTGGCTTAATCGAGCGAGCTTGGTTACGTGCGTATGCGGGCGTGAACTCACTGGGCTTGCGTTCCGATTTGGGATCAGCCAATTGAGACTCTGTCTTGTTCAAAGATTCGAGCTGTTCAGGCGTACGTTTAACGATCCAAACGGGCTTACCGCGCCATTCAACCGTCATTTTCTCGCCTGGCTTGAGTGCAGAGATGTCGACTTCGACAGCGGCGCCTGCAGCTTTTGCTTTTTCAGAGGGCTGGAACGTGCTGACGAACGGCGTAGCAACTGCTAAGCCTCCGACTGCACCTGCGCAAGTCGAGGCAATCAGCCACGTGCGTTTATTGGTGTCTACTGGGTTGTCACTCATGGAATTCCTCAAACAATCATCACTGGTTGGGCTAACCATTCATTGTAGCTGACCGCCAAGACTGCCTATTTTTACGAATTGCTTTAACTGAAAGGCAAGGGTAAGCCAGTCATAATTCGAATACTTTTATATACAAAGGAGCGATATGATGAAAGAGTTCAAAGCGTTTGCCGTCAAAGGCAATGTCATCGATTTAGCAGTGGGCGTGATCATCGGCGCCGCTTTCGGAAAAATAGTCGATTCAGCTGTCAATGACCTGATCATGCCCATCGTGGCGGCATTCATTGGCCATCTCGATTTTTCTAATTTCTTCCTCGTCTTGGGTGCAGCACCTGATGGCACTGCCATGACGCTGGATGCCATGAAGAAAGCTGGCGTGCCTGTGTTTGCCTACGGCAACTTCATCACTGTGGCTGTGAACTTCGTGATTTTGGCGTTCATCATTTTCTTGATGATCAAACAGATCAACAAGCTTAAAGACAGCACAGAGCCTGAAGCAGCCGCCCCCAAAGAAGAAGTGCTGTTGCTGCGCGATATCCGCGACAGCCTGAAAAAGTAAGCTGCTTTAATGGTGGCATATGGCCCGCGCCATCGCCACGGCTGACAACAAGCTAGACGCATCGGCCTTGGCTGTACCGGCCACATCAAAGGCCGTGCCGTGGTCCGGGCTGGTACGCACAAGGGGCAAACCCAGCGTCACGTTGACACCCTGCTCTACGCCGAGGTACTTCACGGGAATCAAGCCTTGGTCGTGGTACATCGCAATCACCACATCAAACTCACCCGCTTTGCCGTTCTTGGCGCGTGCGCGCATGAACACGGTGTCTGGCGCGAACGGCCCGCTCACTTGCATACCCTCAGCCCGCGCTTGCTGCAAGGCGGGAATGATGATGTCCAGCTCTTCGCAACCCATCAAGCCCCCCTCGCCTGCGTGCGGGTTCAAACCAGCCACTGCCATGTGCGGCGCACGGCCTGTAGCAGCCAACTCAGCAGCATGGGTGATGCGCAGGGTTTGCAAAATATTGTCCACCGTCACAGCTTCAATAGCTTTGCGCAGCGACACATGGATGCTGACCAACACGGTTTTGAGTTCGGGGTTGGCCAACATCATGCGCACAGGCATATCGTCCACCGCCACGCCCGCGTGCGCTGCTGCGCAGGCTTGCAGCATTTCGGTATGACCCGGAAACGGCACACCCGCTGCAAACAAAGCTTCTTTATGCAAAGGCGCAGTCACCACCGCAGACACCTCGCCACGCAGGGCTGCATTGGCCGCCCACACCACGCAGTCGGCCGCCAGCTTGCCGGCCGTGGCGCTGATTTGCCCCCAGACGGGAAGCTGGTCAGTGGTCAAAGGCTGCGTCACTTGCACGACGGGAATGGTGTGTGGCGCTTTGACTTGCGCTGCATCGTGCAAGTCACGCACCAGCTGAATCTGCATGTGTGGCGCGTGATATTCACACTGGGCTACCAGCAATGCCGCGCGTTGCATCACCGCCAAATCGCCTACCACCACGCAGCCTTCTAGCTGCTCGGGCGCATCACGAAATGCTTTGACGATGATCTCCGGGCCAATGCCCGCGGCATCGCCCAGCGTGATGACCATTGGCTTCATGGTCATGCGGGGTTATCAATCTCAATGAACTGGTGCGTGATGCCCAGTTGTGCCGCCACATGAGCTGCAGCGGCAGGCGCACCATAACGCTCGGTGGCGTGATGGCCGCAGGCCAAAAACGCAACGCCGGTTTCGCGGGCCAAGTGCGTTTGCGGCTCTGAAATTTCGCCGGTGATGAACGCATCCACACCTGCTGCAATGGCTGCTTCAAAGTAGCTTTGCGCACCACCCGTGCACCACGATACTTTGCGAATTTCACGCGCAGGCGTTTGCACCACCACAGGCTCACGTTGCAAAACTGTAGACACCACGGCCGCCAAAGCATTTGCATCCGCAAACGCTTGACCATCAGCACGCGCGCCCCACAGCCCTAAATCTTGCTCACCAAACGTACCTTGCACTTGCAAGCCCAAACGCTTGCCCAGTTGCGCGTTGTTGCCCAACTCGGGGTGAGCGTCCAGCGGCAAGTGGTAGGCCAGCAAATTGATGTTGTGCGCCAGCAGCAATTGCAGGCGTTGCTTCATCCAGCCCGTCACCGTGCCGTCTTGGCCGCGCCAGAATAAACCGTGGTGCACAAAGATGGCGTCGGCCTTGGCGTCAATCGCGGCTTCAATCAATGCGCGGCTGGCGGTCACGCCAGACACGATGTGGCGAATGTGTTCTGCACCTTCCACCTGCAAGCCATTGGGGCCGTAGTCTTTAAAACGGGCGGGCTGCAACAACTCGGTACAGGCACTCAGCAAGGCTTGGCGGGTGACGGTGTGGCTCATCGTGGCGGCCTTACTTTTGAAGTTTGGGTTTAGGGCGCTGAGCGGGCGTCACGTCTAACGTGAGGGTTTGGCTGCGGCGCATCACCTCTAGCTTTGCAGCTTTACCTGGTGTGAGTGAAGCGATCTGCGTCAACAACTCGCCCACGTTTTTCACAGGCTGGCCCGCCACTTTCAGCAGCAAGTCGCCGGGGCGCAAACCGGCATTTGCCGCTGGTCCGTTTTGCAACACACCGGTGACGATGACGCCTTCAGACTGCTTGGGCAAACCAAATGTCTCGGCCAATTCAGCCGTGAGCTCCATCGGCTCAATGCCCACCCAACCGCGTACCACTTGGCCATCGCGTACGATGCCTTCCAGCACTTGGCGTGCGGTCGACACAGGAATGGCAAAGCCAATACCCATGCTTCCGCCCGAGCGAGAAAAGATTGCCGTGTTGATGCCAATCAGGTTGCCATTGACATCCACCAATGCGCCGCCCGAGTTGCCGGGGTTAATGGCCGCATCGGTTTGGATGAAATTCTCAAAGGTGTTGATGCCCAGTTGGTTGCGGCCCAAGGCGGACACGATACCGCTGGTTACCGTTTGGCCCACGCCAAATGGATTGCCAATGGCCAACACTCGGTCACCCACTTGGGCGGTGTCTGAGTTGCCCAGCGTGATGACGGGTAAGCGCTCAAGGTCGATGCGCAAAATGGCGAGGTCGGTATCGGGGTCAGCGCCAATGACTTGCGCAATCGCGCGGCGGCTGTCGCTGAGCGTGACTTGAATTTCTGCCGCACCTTCAATCACATGGTTGTTGGTGAGGATGTAGCCCTCGGGGCTAACGATGACGCCACTGCCCAAACCTTGCTGCGGTGCTTCGTCTTCACGGTCGCCGTAAAAGAAGCGAAACCACGGGTCATTTTGCAGGGGGTTTGCGGGGGCATTGACTTGCGTGGTGGCAATGCTCACCACGGCGGGCGACGCCAGTTTGGCGGCGGGGCTATAGCTGCCGGGCATGGGCGCGCCGGATGTGTTGGGCGCTGCCTCAATCAACGTCACGCCGTTGGTGGCGACTGATGCACGCTGATGGATCCACTCCGGCTTTAAGGTCATCACCACAAACCAAATGGCCACCAACACGGTGACCACTTGAGAGAACAACAACCATTGACGTTTCATGGTGTGTTTGCGCTACTTATTGCGCGTCAGGCGCTTGGGTGTGTTTGATGAACAGTTGCGCCGCCCAAATGCCGATCTCGTACAAGATGCACATGGGAATAGCCAGCGCCAGCTGCGACACCACATCGGGCGGTGTCACGATGGCCGCAATGATGAAGGCCAACACAATGAAGTACGAGCGGAAGTCTTTGAGCTTTTCGATGGTCACCACATTCATGCGGGCCAACACAATCACCACGATGGGCACTTCAAAAGCCAAGCCAAAGGCAATGAACATGCTGATGACAAAGCTCAAATACGCTTCAATGTCAGGTGCAGCCGTGATGCTTTTGGGCGCAAAGCTTTGGATGAACTTGAACACTTGGCCAAACACGAAGAAATAGCAAAACGCCACGCCAATCATGAACAGCACGGTGCTAGACACCACCAAAGGCATGACCAGTTTCTTCTCGTGCGAGTACAGGCCTGGCGCGACAAACGCCCACATTTGATAAAGCACCACAGGCAGCGCCATCAAGAATGCTGTCATCAGCAAAATCTTGAGCGGTACCAAAAATGGGGAGATCACAGACGTGGCGATCAGCGTTGCGCCTGCAGGCAACTGCGCCACCAAGGGTGCGGCCAACAAGTCATACAACTCAGCAGGGCCGGGGTAAATGGCCAACGCAGCGCCAGCCACCATCACGGCAATCGTGGCCTTGACCAAGCGGTCACGCAGCTCGATCAAATGCTGCACAAACGGCTGCTCGGTGCCAGCCAATTCGTCTTTTGAGGGGGTATCAGACATGTTCAGAACGCTTCACAGGGCGAAAACGCGCCACACGGGCAGCGCCAGATTGCGCCTTGGTGCGCACACCTTGACGGGCTTTGTACCAATGCGGCGTTGAGCCGCGCTTGAGACGCCATTTTTTGCCTGGATTTTCATAAGTCGGTGGCGGCGGGGCCAGCGGCTCGTAATGGTCAGACGACAAACCAGCCGTGGTTTCGGCCCAGTCTTTTTCAAAGTCGCTGCTGGCGGTGTGCACCGATTGCTCCACATCGCGGGCGGCAGACTCCATCGTCTCTTTCATCTTCTTGAGCTCGTCGAGCTCCATCGTGCGATTGACCTCGGCTTTGACATCCGAGACATAGCGTTTGGCTTTGCCAATCATCGTGCCAATCGTGCGGGCAACGCCCGGCAACTTTTCTGGCCCGATGACCACCAAGGCCACCGCACTCACTACCGCAATTTTGGAGAAATCAAGATCAAACAAGGCGAGCGATCATCAGCAATTAAGACTTGTTTTTGACTTCAACGTCAATGGTGTTTTTGTCAGCAGACACAGCGGCAGCGGGTGCAGCTGCTTTGTCGTCGGCAGGTGCGCTGCCGTCTTTCATGCCGTCTTTGAAGCCCTTCACAGCACCGCCCAAATCGCCGCCGAGGTTACGCAGCTTCTTGGTACCAAACACCATGATGACGATCAACAAGACGATCAGCCAATGCCAAATTGAAAACGAACCCATGTATGACTCCTAAGTTATTGTGTTAATTCTAATCAGCCGCGCAGCCAAGGGCGTGGACCACCCATGACATGCCAGTGCATGTGGTGGACTTCTTGGCCCCCCTCAGCCCCAGTATTGGTCACGATGCGAAAGCCCCCTTCTGGGTAAGGTCTTGCGCCCTCTTGAAAAGCCAGCTTAGGGGCCATCAACATCATGCGGCCCAGCAAGCCCTCATGCTCAGGCGTGGCGTGCGCCACCGAGAGGATGTGCTGCTTGGGGATGATCAAAAAGTGAACCGGAGCCCAAGGGTTGATGTCGTGAAACGCGAAGATTTCGTCGTCCTCGTACACCTTGCGTGAGGGGATCTTGCCCGCGATGATTTTGCAAAAAATGCAGTTGTCGTCTGTCATGCCGTCCTCACTCGCCTGCGGCTTCACGGGCTTGCGCTTTGCGCAAAGCTTTTTCTTCCAAGCCGCTCAGGCCTTCGCGGCGCGCCAGCTCGTCAATCACGTCTGAAGGCTTCAAGCCATAGTGCGCCAAAGCAATCATGCTGTGAAACCACAGGTCGGCCACTTCGTACACCAGCTTAGAGGCGTCACCGCCGTGGTCCACGTCTTTGGCGGCCATCACGGTCTCGGTGGCTTCTTCGCCAATCTTCTTCAAAAAGGCGTCTGGGCCTTTGTGCAGCAAGCGCGAGACGTAGCTCTTCTCGGGGTCGCCACCGTTGGCGGGCTTGCGGCTTTCAATCACGTCGGCCAGACGTTGCAGGGTATCGTTTGAACTCATGGTGTTCACTTGTAAATAGATTCGGGGTCTTTCAACACAGGCTCGCAAGCGTGCCACGCTTCACCTTCAAGGCGCTGGTAGAAGCAGCTATGGCGGCCAGTATGGCAGGCAATGCCGGGCTCGTGCCCTTCTTGCGTCACCTTGAGCAACACCACGTCGTTGTCGCAGTCGATGCGAATGTCGTGCACCGTTTGCACATGGCCCGACTCTTCGCCCTTGAACCACAGCTTGTTGCGTGAGCGGCTGAAATACACCGCACGCTTGAGCTCAGCCGTTTTTTGCAGCGCCTCGCGGTTCATCCACGCAAACATCAGCACGTCGCCGCTGTCTTTTTCTTGGGCGATCACGGGCACTAGCCCCTTGTCGTCCCATTTAATTTCGTTAAGCCAAGTCATCACAACCTTACTGGAATCCCGCGCTCCCGCATCCGCTCTTTCGCCTGCTGCACGGTGTATTCGCCGTAGTGGAAGATGCTCGCAGCCAGCACAGCGTCAGCGCCGCCTTGTTGCACGCCGTCGGCCAAGTGGTCTAGGTTGCCCACGCCGCCTGAAGCAATGACGGGCACGGGCACGATGTCGGACACAGCTCGGGTGAGTGATAAGTCAAAGCCGCTTTTTGTGCCGTCGCGGTCCATGCTGGTGAGCAAGATTTCGCCTGCGCCGTAGTCGGCCATTTGTTTGGCCCACGCCACGGCATCCAGCCCCACGTTTTTGCGGCCACCGTGGCTGAACACATCCCAGCCGGGGCCGACGGGCAAGCCGTTTGCGCCCGCGCGTTGTTCGTCTTCTGCGGTGCGGCGTTTGGCGTCGATGGCCACCACGATGCACTGCGCACCGTATTTGGCCGAGGCGTCGCGAATGACTTGCGGGTTGGCAATGGCGGCTGAGTTAAAGCTCACTTTGTCAGCGCCTGCGTTGAGCATGCGGCGCACGTCGTCGACGGTGCGCACACCACCGCCCACAGTGAGGGGGATGAACACTTGGCTGGCCACGGCTTCGATGATGTGAAGAATCACATCGCGCGCGTCGCTGGTGGCGGTGATGTCCAAGAAGGTGAGCTCGTCAGCACCTTGGTCGTTGTAGCGTGCCGCGATTTCCACAGGGTCGCCTGCATCACGCAGCTCGACAAAGTTGACGCCTTTGACGACGCGACCGCCGGTCACGTCGAGGCAAGGAATGATGCGCTTAGCAAGCATAGAGGTCCAAAAGAGTTCTTCAAGAAACGGTCAAACGCTGCCAGCCAACCCATTGGCCACCAGCAGGAATCGAGATGGGGTCAAACACCTGCGCAGCTTCCACGCACAACATGCGCGCAAAGCCGTGGGCGGGCATGTCGGCCAGTGCGGCGCATTTGCCCTCGCCCGGGTTCCACACCACTGAGTTGACCCATGAGGGGCTTTGTTCAATTTGCAGGGTGCTTGTGCCGTCTTGCAGATGCAGTGGGTTTGACGATGCGCTTTCACCCCATGAATACACGCGGTCAAACTCGCCATCAAAGTACAGCGCCTCGTCGGCCAAGCCATGCACATCGGCCACCGCGTCCCACTCGGGGCGGCCGCCTAGGCCACGCAGCTCGGTCAGGTCGATGTCGTCTACCGCTAGGTAGGTGTGCAGTGCGCCGCTGAAGTGCAATTCATTTTGCGCTTCGGTGTTGTTGACGGTGAGCGTGACGGTCAGATGACCGGGTGCAAGCGCCACGCGCAGCACAGCCACAAAGGCTTGTTTCCAAATAGCGAGTGTGTCGGGGTTGGTGCTGAGGGTGAAGTCGATGTGGGCGGCGTCGCCGCTGGCCGCTGCTTCACCCACTGTCCAGTTCATGTTGCGTGCAAAGCCATGCTTGGGCAATGTGCCGCGTTGGTTGAACTGGGGGAAGCACACCGGCACTCCGCCACGGATGGCTGATTTGCCATCCCAAAGGTTATCGGGGCTTAAAAACAAACGCTCGCGGCCTTGGCTGACCCACGACAACACATGCGCGCCTTGCTGGGCCACCAGCACGGTGTCGCCGCAAGGCAAGGTCAAGCGCTGGCAGGCCTGACCTTGGTATTGCTCATCAGCCATTGAGTTCGTCAGCGCGGGCTTGGGCTTTTTCAAAATCCAAATCGCCGCTGTAAATGGCGCGACCGCAGATCACGCCTTCTACGCCCTCGTCTTCCACGGCGCACAACTGTTCGATGTCGGCCATGTTGGACAAACCGCCAGAGGCGATGATGGGGATAGACACGGCTTGTGCCAGTTTGACGGTGGCGTCGATGTTGATGCCCGTCAGCATGCCATCGCGACCGATGTCGGTGTAGATGATGGACTCGACGCCGTAGTCTTCAAACTTCTTGCCGAGGTCAGCCACGTCGTGGCCTGTGAGCTTGCTCCAACCGTCGGTAGCCACTTTGCCGTCTTTGGCGTCGAGGCCAACGATGATGTGGCCGCCAAAGGCGCTGCACGCATCGCGCAAGAAGCCGGGGTTCTTCACGGCGGCTGTGCCGATGATGACGTAGCTCAGGCCAGCGTCAATGTATTTTTCAATCGTGTCGAGGTCGCGGATGCCGCCACCCAATTGAACGGGAATGTCGTGGCCCACGGCTTTCAAAATGGCTTTGATGGCAGCTTTGTTTTGGGGTGTGCCGGCGAAAGCACCGTTCAAGTCCACCAAGTGCAGGCGACGTGCGCCTTTGGCCACCCAGTTGAGCGCCATTTGCGCTGGGTCTTCACCGAAGGTGGTGGATTGCTCCATGTCGCCTTGTTTGAGGCGCACGCAGTGTCCGTCTTTGAGGTCAATGGCAGGAATTAAATGCATGATGGCTTAGAGGTTCAAGGGTTCCAATGCAGAAAATTGTGGAACAAGGCCAAGCCATGTGCCGCACTTTTTTCTGGGTGAAATTGTGTCGCAAAAAGATTGTCGCGGGCCACGGCACATGTAAAAAGGCTGCCGTAGTCGGTTTGGGCTGCACTGTGCGCTGAATTGGCGGGGCGCGCGTAAAAGCTGTGCACAAAGTAGAAGAAGCTGGCATCCGGTATGCCTTGCCACAAGGCGTGCGGCTGGGCTTGCAACACTTGGTTCCAGCCCATTTGCGGCACTTTGAAGCGGCTGCCATCGGCTTGCGTGCGACCAGCCAAATCAAACTTCACCACCTCACCGGCAATCAAGCTCAAGCCGGGTGTGTCGCCCTCGGCGCTGTGGTCGAGCATCATTTGCATGCCCACGCACACGCCAAACAAAGGCTTTTTATCGGCGGCGTCCAACACGGCCTCAAGCAAGCCCGACTCGCGCAACTCGCGCATGCAGTCAGGCATAGCGCCTTGGCCGGGCAAGACCACGCGGTGCGCGTCGCGCACCACTTGGGGGTCAGACGTGACGATGACTTCCGCATGATCCACCACTGAAGCGGCATGCATCACAGCCTGCGCCACAGAGCGCAGGTTGCCCATGCCGTAATCAACGACTGCGACTTTGTTGCTCAAAGTGAACCCTTTGTCGAGGGAATCATGCCGGCGGAGCGTGGGTCCAATTCCAAAGCAGCACGCAAGGCGCGAGCAAACGCTTTGAACACCGTCTCAGCTTGGTGATGCGCGTTCTCGCCGCGCAGGTTGTCGATATGCAAGGTCACAAAGGCGTGGTTCACAAAGCCTTGGAAGAATTCAAACGCCAATTGGCTGTCGAACTCGCCAATCATGCCGCTCTTGAACGGCACGTGCATGACCAAACCTGGGCGACCAGAGAAATCCACCACCACGCGGCTGAGCGCTTCGTCGAGCGGCACATAGGCGTGGCCATAACGGCGAATGCCTTTTTTGTCGCCAACAGCTTTGGCAAACGCTTGGCCCAAGGTGATGCCCACGTCTTCCACGGTATGGTGGCCGTCGATGTGCAGGTCGCCCTTGGCTTGAATGTCGAGGTCAATCAAACCATGACGCGCGATTTGGTCGAGCATGTGGTCAAAGAAACCAATGCCGGTAGAGAGCTTGGATTGGCCCGTGCCGTCGAGGTTGATCTTGACGGTGATTTGGGTCTCGGCCGTGTTGCGGCTGACTTCGGCGATGCGAACTGCTGATTGAGCGGTCATGCGGTGACTTTCGATGAAGAGAGAGCGGCTTGCAGGGCAGCCAAGAGTTGTTTGTTTTCCTCGGGCGTGCCGATGGTCAAGCGCAAGCAGTTGGCAAGCAATGGGTGCATTTTAGAAACGTTCTTGACCAGCACTTTGTGGGCCTTGAGCACCTCAAAAGCGCGGTTGGCGGCATCAGCTTCACCTTTGAAACGCAGCACCATCATGTTGGCTTCGCTGGCGTAGGGCGTGACGCCGGCCATTTGCTGCAAAGCTTTGAACAAGGCTTCACGCTCGGTGCGAATGACGGCGGCTTGCTGGGCGAACACATCGGTGTGCTCCAGCGCAAACAAAGCGCATTCGGCGTTGAGCACGCTCACGTTGTACGGTGGGCGCAGTTTGTCGATCTCGTTGATCAACGCCTGAGGGGCAATCATGTAGCCCAAGCGAATGCCGGCCAAACCAAACTTTGACAGCGTGCGCATCAACAGCACATGGGCGTTGGCCGCTGGATGCTGGCGAATTTCGTCCAACCAGCTTTTGCTGGAAAACGGCTGGTACGCCTCGTCCATCACCACCAAGCCACCATAAGCGCTGACCTGCGTAATGAGGCGGCGAATGGTGTCGGCGCTCCACAAGTTGGCCGTGGGGTTGTTGGGGTAGGCGATGTAAACAATGGCGGGCTCGTGCTGCGTGATGGCAGCAGACATGGCGGCTTCGTCCAACTCAAAGTCGGCCTTGAGCGGCACGCCGATGTATTGCAAACCTTGCAGCTGTGCGCTCATGCCGTACATCACAAAGCCGGGCTCTGGGGCCAACACTTTGGCGTTTGGTACGGCACACGCCATCGACAACAAAGAGATGAGCTCGTCCGAGCCGTTGCCCAACATGAGCCCTAAGCCTGCGGGCAAATCAACGTATTTCGCCAATGCGTTTTTCAGGTCGTCGATGCGAGCACCGGGGTAACGATTGACTTCCACCGCACCCAAACGTGCGCCGAGTTTGGCTTGCAATTCGGGCGAGAGGGTGAACGGGTTTTCCATCGCGTCGAGCTTGACCATGCCGACCGAGTGCTGCACAGCATAGGCGTGCATGGCTTGAACGTCGGGGCGAATGAAACGCAGGGCGTTCGTCATATCGGTCAGTCTTTCTTCAAACGAAACTCTGCCGCCATGGCGTGGGCTTGCAAGCCTTCGCCATAGGCCAACACGGCGGCAATCTTGCCCAGCGTTTGTGCGCCCTGCTCGCTCACCTCGATCAAGCTGCTGCGCTTTTGGAAGTCGTACACGCCCAAGGGCGAGCTGAAACGCGCCGTGCCGCTGGTGGGCAACACGTGGTTGGGGCCAGCGCAGTAGTCGCCCAAACTTTCGCTGGTGAACGCGCCCAAGAAGATCGCGCCTGCGTGCTTGAGCAGCGGCTCCCACTTGTGGGGCTCGTTGCTCGACACCTCTAAATGTTCGGGGGCAATGCGGTTGCTGATGGCGCAGGCTTCTTCCATGCTGCGGGTGTGAATGAGCACACCACGGCCATTGAGGGACTTTTCGATGATGTCTTTGCGCGGCATTTGCGGCAGCAAGCGTTCGATCTCGGCTTGCACGCGATCGATGTACGCGGCGTCGGGGCAGAGCAATACGCTTTGCGCCAACTCGTCGTGCTCGGCTTGGCTGAACAAATCCATGGCCACCCAGTCGGCGGGCGTGGAGCCATCGGCTAACACCAAGATTTCGCTGGGGCCTGCAATCATGTCAATGCCCACCGTGCCAAACACGCGGCGCTTGGCAGCGGCCACATAGGCGTTGCCGGGGCCGGTGATTTTGTCGACCGCGGCCACAGTGGCTGTGCCATAGGCCAAGGCAGCCACGGCTTGTGCGCCACCGATGGTGAAGGCGCGGCTCACGCCGGCTACATACGCAGCGGCCAAGACGAGTGGGTTCTTTTCGCCCTTAGGCGTGGGCACAACCATGATGATGTCTTGCACACCCGCGACGTGCGCGGGGATGGCGTTCATCAACACGCTGGATGGATAAGCGGCTTTGCCACCGGGCACATAAATACCCACGCGATCAAGCGGCGTGACTTTTTGACCCAGCAACGTGCCATCGGCATCGCGGTAAGTCCAGCTTTCGCCACTGGCTTTCTTTTGCGCCTCGTGATAGCTGCGTACGCGTGCGGCGGCGGCCTGCAAAGCATCGCGTTGCTCGGCGGGCAAGCCATCGAACGCAGCCTTGAGTTCGGCTTGCGTCAGCTCTAACGCGGCCATGCTGTCGACCTTCAGACCGTCAAAGCGCTCGGTGTATTCGAGCACGGCAGCGTCGCCACGCTTTTGCACGTCGGCCAAGATGTCGGCCACGCGTTGCTCGATGGCCGCGTCGGTGTCGGCAGACCAATGCAGACGCGCTTTGAACTCAGCTTCAAAGGTGGGGCTGGTGGTCGAGAGACGAAGCGGTTTGGCCATCTTGTGTACGTGTGTGGTGAAGGGTTTATTTGGCAAGCGCGGCAGAAAACGCATCGATGATGCGGCGAATGTCGGCCTGCTTCATCTTGAGTGCAGCTTGGTTGACCACCAAGCGCGAGCTGATGTCCATGATGCGTTCGACTTCGACCAAGTGGTTGGCTTTGAGTGTGTTACCGGTCGACACCAAGTCGACGATGGCATCGGCCAAGCCAGTGAGCGGGGCCAATTCCATGGAGCCATAGAGCTTGACCAAATCCACGTGCACGCCTTTGGTAGCGAAGAAGTCACGCGCGATGGTGGTGTACTTAGTGGCCACTTTCAGACGCGCGCCTTGTTTGACCATGGCGGCGTAGTCGAAGTCGGAGCGCACCGCCACGCTCATGCGGCATTTGGCGATTTGCAAATCGAGTGGTTGATAGAGCCCATCTGTGCCATGCTCGATCAATGTGTCGAGGCCCGTCACGCCCAAATCAGCGCCGCCGTATTGCACATACGTGGGCACGTCAGATGCACGCACCAACACCACACGCACATTGGCGTGGTTGGTGGGCAAGATGAGCTTGCGAGATTTTTCTGGGTCTTCGAGCACCTCAATGCCAGCGGCTTTGAGCAGCGGCATGGTTTCATCAAAGATGCGGCCCTTGGAGAGCGCCAGCGTCAACATGTTGTTCATTTCACTCTTTCGATATCTGCGCCAATGGCGCGCAGCTTGGCTTCCATCTTGTCGTAGCCACGGTCCAAGTGGTAGATGCGATCCACCAAGGTTTCGCCGTCGGCCACCAAGCCCGCAATCACCAACGAAGCAGACGCGCGCAAGTCGGTGGCCATGACGGTTGCACCCGAGAGCTTTTCCACGCCTTCGAGCACAGCCACTTTGCCGTCGATTTGGATGTGTGCGCCCAAGCGCACCAACTCGTTGACGTGCATGAAGCGGTTTTCAAAAATCGTTTCAGTCACCTTTGATGCGCCCTTGGCAATGGCGTTCAACACCATGAACTGCGCTTGCATGTCGGTGGGGAAGCCTGGGTATTCGGTGGTGCGGAAGTTTTGCGCCTTGAGGTGTTCATACGCGGGCGCAGTGCCTTGGATGCGAATGCCCTCTGCGTTGGCAGTGACTGTTGCGCCTGCATCACGCAGCTTGTCGATGACCGCGTCCAAATGGTCGGCACGGGCGTGACGCAAGAACACGTCGCCGCCAGTGGCAGCCACGGCGCACAAGAACGTGCCGGCTTCAATACGGTCGGCCACCACTTTGTGGGTGCAGCCGTGCAAGCGTTCCACGCCTTGGATGTGGATGCGGCTCGTGCCGTGGCCTTCAATCTTCGCGCCCATGGCGATGAGCATTTCGGCCAAGTCTGGAATCTCTGGCTCTTGCGCGGCGTTTTCCAACACGGTTTCGCCGTCGGCCAGTGCTGCGGCCATGAGGAAGTTTTCTGTGCCAGTGACTGTCACCATGTCGGTGGCAATGCGTGCACCTTTGAGGCGTGTGCGACCGCCGCCCAATTTGGCGACCATGTAGCCGTGGTCCACGTCAATCTCTGCACCCATGGCTTGCAAGCCTTTCAAGTGCTGGTCCACAGGGCGCGAACCAATGGCGCAACCGCCTGGCAATGACACCTTGGCGTGGCCAAAGCGTGCCAACAAGGGGCCAAGTGCCAGCACCGAAGCGCGCATGGTTTTGACCAACTCGTAAGGGGCTTCTGGGTTATTCAAACCGCCGGCGTCTAAGCTGACTGTGCCGTCATCTGCACGCTCGGCCGTCACGCCCATGTTGCGGATGAGCTTCAGCATGGTGGCCACGTCTTGCAACTGCGGCACGTTGTGCAGCGTGACAGGCTGATCGGTCAACAAGGCTGCGCACAGCTCGGGCAGTGCCGCGTTTTTAGCGCCAGAAATCAACACTTCGCCATTGAGGGTGCGGCCGCCGCGAACGAGTAATTTATCCATAGGGGTTCTTAAGCTTTAGGAGCAGCTTGCCATTCGGCAGGCGTGTAGGTTTTCATGGACAAAGCGTGCACTTCGTCGGTTTTGATTTTCTCGCCCAAGGTGGCGTACACCTGTTGGTGGCGTTGGATGAGGCGCTTGCCTTCAAACTCGGCGGACACCAAAGTGGCATACCAATGACGGCCATCGCCCTCGACGTGCAAATGCTCGCAAGGCAGGCCTGCGGCGATGATGGCTTGTAACTCTTGTGCTGTCATGGAATACCTTTTAGCCTCGGATTTTGTAACCTGTGCGCAGCAAATGCAGTGCGATGGTAGAAACCACCAACAAGCACACGCCTACAACGCCCAAGCTCAACCAAGGCGACACATCGCTTTGGCCAAAGAAGCCAAAACGGAAACCGTCGATCATGTAGAAGAACGGGTTGAGGTGGCTCACGTTTTGCCAAAAGCTTGGCAGTGAGTGGATGGAATAAAACACGCCGCTCAAAAACGTCATCGGCATGATGATGAAGTTTTGGAAAGCGGCCATTTGGTCAAACTTATCGGCCCACAAGCCCGCGATCAAACCGAGTGAGCCAAGCATGAGCGCGCCGAGCACGGCAAAAGTGATGACCCACAGAGGCTGCGTAGGCATGAGCGAGAAATTGAGCACCGACGACTGCCACACAAACAGCACGCCCGCCAACAACACACCCGCGCCCACCAACAAACCGCGCACCATGGCAGACAGTGCATAGGCAAAGAACCAGCTCCAGTGCGAGAGTGGCGTGAGCAACAAGAACACCAAGTTGCCCATGATCTTGCTTTGCACCATGGACGAGGAGCTATTGGCAAACGCGTTTTGCAGCACGCTCATCATCACGAGGCCCGGAATCAAAAACGCGGTGTAGCTCACACCCTCGTACACCTGCACGTGCGCTTCCAGCACATGGCCAAAAATCATCAGGTACATCACCGCCGTGAGCACGGGCGCGGCCACCGTTTGGAAACTGACTTTCCAAAAGCGCAACACCTCTTTGTAGAAGAGCATGGTCCAGCCGGTCATCATGCTTGTGCTCCTGTTTCTTCGCTTTTGTGCATCACATCGAGGAACACATCTTCCAAATCGGCTTTGCGAATTTCGACGTCTTGCGCTTGCAAGCCAGCTTCACGCACGGCTGCGAGGTAGCGCTCAATCTCCAACGCGTCATTGGCGGGGAACTGAACGATGCGGCCCGTCACCCGCGCCTTGGCAGCAAGAGCAGGTGGCAGCTCGGCATCGAGCTTGAAGCGCAGCACATTGCTAGACGCAGCTTTGAGTAACTCGGTGGTGCTATCGAGCGCCACCACTTTGCCGTTTTTCAACATGGCAATGCGGCCGCACAAAGCTTCGGCTTCTTCGAGGTAATGCGTGGTCAGCAACACGGTGCTGCCCTCGCGGTTGAGCTTGGCAATGAACTGCCACAAGGTTTGGCGCAGCTCCACGTCCACACCCGCGGTTGGCTCATCAAGCACGATGACAGGCGGCTTGTGCACCAAGGCTTGCGCCACCAACATGCGGCGCTTCATGCCGCCTGAGAGTTGGCGCATGTTGTGATGGGCTTTGTCGCTGAGGCCAAGGCTGTGCAAGAGCTCATCAATCCAGTCATCGTTGTGTTTGACGCCAAAGTAGCCCGACTGAAACTTCAAGGCTTCGCGCACATTGAAGAACGGGTCGAACACCAGCTCTTGCGGTACCACGCCCAACATGCGGCGAGCCTGGGCGGATTGGGTAGCCACATTGACGCCGTGCACCAACACCGAACCAGACGAGGCTTGTGCCAAACCGGCCAAGATGCTGATGAGGGTGGTCTTGCCCGCGCCGTTGGGGCCTAAGAGCCCAAAGAACTCGCCTTTTTGGACATCAAAACGCACGCCATCGAGCGCCTGAAACGGACCTCGGGCGGTTTGGAAAGTTTTGGAGACGGATTGGAAAGAAATAGCGGGCATAAAGTAGCCTTTGATTTTAAGGCTTTCAGCATGCCCTCTGCGATTGCCCTGACTTCGCGACACCCACAGGGACGCCTGAAACACATTTCAGTGCAGCAATGCACTCAAACCATAGACCTTGGCCAAGGCTTGGGCACGCTCAGGCAGCCCTGTGACGCGCAACTGGGCGCCTTTGGCCTGCACCGCACGGCGACAAGCCAAAACCACGGCCAAAGCCGAAGAGTCAAACTGGGTCAGGGCCGACGCATCCAACACCGCTTCACCACCACGAGCCATCTGAGCGGTCAAAGACGCGACCAAACCATCGGCCACGGCCTGGGCTTGGGCCTGCATCAAGACAGCAGGCAAAGCGATAGAGGTGGTCAAGGTGCTCATGGCTTATTTGGATGCGCGGGCATTGGTTTTGTTGCGGTCAGCCAAGCTGGCAATCAAACCATCCACACCTTTGGCGTTGATTTCTTGTGCAAACTGGGTTTTGTAGTTCTCGACCAACCAAATGCC
Source organism: Limnohabitans sp. TS-CS-82 (assembly GCF_002943475.1). NCBI lineage: Bacteria > Pseudomonadati > Pseudomonadota > Betaproteobacteria > Burkholderiales > Comamonadaceae > Limnohabitans > Limnohabitans sp. TS-CS-82. The sequence continues at coordinate 840,584 of NZ_PTQX01000001.1, forward strand.
CATGACGTTCATGTTGTAAACCTTCCATGCGCCGTCTGCTGTTTTTTCCACACGGTAGTCGAGCTGGATGGGGTCACCTTTGCCGCGCACTTCGGTACGCACCAATACCTCTTTGTCATCAGCAGCGGCACGCAAGGGTTTGACAGCAATGGTTTGGTCACTGACCTGACCCAAAGCACCTGAGTACGTACGGACCAGCAAAATTTTGAACTCGTCTTGCAAGCGCTTTTGCTGCTCGGGTGTGGCTTGACGCCAGCCTGGGCCAACTGCAGAAGCTGTCATGCGCAAAAAGTTCACGTTAGGCATAACACGTTGGTCCACCAACACGATGATCTTGTTCACATCGCCGTTGTGGATAGATTTGTCAGATTTGATGGCATCCAAGATGTCCGATGACACGCGCTTGATGAACACATCAGCTGGCTCCTCAGCCGCAGAAACAGCGCTGGCCATACCTAGTGCACAAGCGGCACAGAAGGCCCAAGCAGTCAAAGTACGGCGTGACAAAAAGTGATTCATGGTTTCAAACTCCAATGGGTTCGTATCTTTAACGTTTGGGCCACTTATTTGGCTGACGGCGCCACAGGCTCAGCACTCGGGTCCACCAGCTCATCCTCATCGGGTGGATTGCCGTCGTACACCTGGTTGCGTCGGAATTGCAAGTAGGAATCGCGGGTGAAGCTGTACTTATCGATGGCCGCCCCGGTTAACAAGTCTGTGGTTTTCAGCAAGCTCGCGCGCTTGTCCACGATGCGAGTCGCCATCGCGGCGTTGCGAACGGGCACATCGTCATATTGGCGCACGAGGTCAACTGAGGTCTCCACAGGAACCACACTGGTATCACGTACCGTCGAGGGCCCCAACAGTGGCAAAACGACATAAGGACCGCTCGGAACACCCCAATAGCCCAAGGTTTGGCCGAAATCTTCTGGATGACGCTCTAAACCAATTTGTGTGGCCACATCAAAAAGGCCATAAATACCCAAAGTGGTATTTACCACCACACGCATCAATGACTCTGCGGTGTCGCGACCTTTGAGTTGCAAGCCGTTGTTGGCCGTCGACCAAACATCCGACAAGTTGCGAAAGAAGTTGCTCACGCCCGTTTGCACAGGCTGCGGTGTGTAGTCGCGGTAACCAGTGGCAACGGGCTTGAGCACGTTGTCGTCCAACACATCGTTGAACTTGGTCACGCTGCGGTTCATCGGCTCCAACGGATCTTTGGGATTGGCATTGGGGCCTGTAGCGCACCCAGCGCTCAACGCAGCCATCGCTACAAGCACAGCACTCAGTACCCAACGCTTGTGCTGCAACACAATCATTTGCCACCCTTTTCAGGTGTTGGCTCCGCCGCTTTGTTGTACAAAAACTGGCTGATGAGGTTTTCCAACACCACGGCCGACTGCGTGGCTTGAATGCGGTCACCGGTGGCCAAGTTATCAGCCTCAGAACCGGCTTCGATGCCAATGTATTGTTCGCCCAACAAACCGCTGGTGAGAATTTTCAAAGAACTGTCTTTGGGAAACTGGTAGCGGCTCTCGATGCTCATGGTGACTGTGGCTTGGAAGGTTTTGTCGTCAAACGTGACTGACTCCACACGCCCCACCACCACGCCTGCGCTCTTGACAGCGGCTTGGCGCTTCAAGCCACCAATGTTGTCAAAGCGGCCGCTGACGGTGTAGTTGGATTGAAAACTCAGTGTCAACAAATTGGCTGACTTCAAAGCCAAAAACAAAATAGCTGCTGCGCCCAAGAGCACGAACAGACCCACCCACACATCATTTTTGGAGCGTTGCATAGCTTCCTCGATTCATCAAATACTGAACATCATGGCGGTGAGGATGAAGTCCAACCCCAACACTGCCAACGAAGCGACCACGACCGTTTTGGTCGTGGCGCGCGAAACACCTTCGGGCGTGGGCTGGGCTTCATAGCCTTGCAGCAGCGCCACAAACGTGACGGTCACGCCGAACACGATGCTCTTGACCACGCCATTGCCCACGTCTTTCCACACGTCTACGCCGCCTTGCATCTGGCTCCAGAACGAGCCGGCGTCCACGCCAATCATCAACACGCCGACCATCCAACCGCCCAAAATACCCACGGCGCTGAACACAGCCGAGAGCAAAGGTAAAGCGATGATGCCACCCCAAAAGCGTGGGCCCAAGATGCGGCGCACGGGATCGACCGCCATCATGTCCATGGCGCTGAGCTGCTCGCCCGCTTTCATCAAACCAATTTCAGCAGTGAGCGATGTACCGGCGCGGCCCGCAAACAATAAGGCGCTCACCACGGGGCCAAGCTCGCGCACCAAACTCAAGGCCACCAACAGGCCCAAAGCTTCTGACGAGCCATAACGCTGCAAGGTGTAGTAGCCCTGCAAGCTGAGCACAAAGCCCACAAACAAGCCCGACACCGCAATGATGGCCAACGAATAGTTGCCCAAGAAATGCACTTGGTCACGCACCAAGCCAAAACGGCGCATGTTGCTGCCAAACTCTGAAATCAGGCGCACAAACAAACGGGCACCCAAGCCCAGACCAGCCAAGTAACTGCGAACCGCAAAGCCTAGGTTTTCCACAAACTTCATTGCTCACCCTCCACACCAAAGTCTTGCGCCACGGATGGGCCTGGGTAGTGGAAACGCACAGGGCCGTCAGGCGCTGCAGTGACAAACTGTTTCACCAAAGGATCGTTGCTGTGACGCACTTCGTCTGGTGTGCCCTGCGCGGCAATCTTGCCGTTGGCCAAGACGATCACTTGGTCGGCGATGTGGAAAGTCTCATCCAAATCGTGCGACACGATGACGCTGGTCAAGCCCAGTGTGTCGTTGAGCTGGCGAATCAAACGTGCCGCTGTGCCGAGCGAAATAGGGTCTAAGCCAGCAAACGGCTCGTCGTACATGATGAGTTCGGGGTCGAGGGCCATGGCACGGGCCAAGGCCACACGACGGGCCATGCCGCCAGAGACTTCGCTGGGCATCAAATCGCGTGCGCCGCGCAGGCCTACGGCTTCGAGCTTCATCAACACGATGTCGCGAATCATCGATTCGCTCAAGTCGGTGTGTTCGCGCAGCGGGAAGGCCACGTTGTCAAACACGCTCAAGTCGGTGAACAAAGCACCAAACTGAAACAACATGCCCATGCGACGACGCACGGCGTACAAATCGGTGGGGTTGAGAGAGGCCACTTCTTGGCCATCAAACGTGAGGCTGCCTGACTGGGCGCGGTATTGGCCACCGATCAAACGCAGCACCGTGGTTTTGCCACCACCCGACGCACCCATGAGTGCCGTGACTTTGCCGCGTGGCACGGTCAGCGTGATGCCATCCAAGATGAGGCGCTCGCCGTAGCCAAAGCGAATGTCGCGCAGCTCAACCAACGCATCAGGGTTTGTATTTAAGGGGGAAGTGGTATTCATAGAAGAAAAAGCTGGCCTGTTCATGAAACAGACCAGCCCTTGTCATTCTAAATGCAAGCCATTACAGGCTTGTAAAGATGAGAAGTTAGCGAGGCAGATCGCTTGCGCCCATCAAGAACTCGTCCACCGAGCGTGCAGCTTGACGGCCTTCGCGAATAGCCCACACGACCAAAGATTGGCCACGGCGGATATCGCCCGCAGCAAACACTTTGGGCACGTTAGTGGCATAGCCGCCAGTGAACTCGGTAGTTGCCTTGGCGTTGCCGCGTGCGTCTTTCTCAACGCCGAAGCCTTCCAAAATGGTTGCCACAGGGTTCACGAAGCCCATCGCCAACAACACGAGGTCGGCTTTGATGATTTCTTCAGTGCCCGCCACTTCGACCATCTTGCCGTCTTTCCATTCAACGCGAACGGTTTTGACGCCAGTGACTTTACCGTTTTCGCCGACAAACTCTTTGGTAGAGATAGCGAACTCGCGCTTGAGCAAACCTTTTTCGGCGCTTTCGTCGTGGCTAGAGCTGGTGCGCAGCTTCAGTGGCCAATATGGCCAAACCAAAGGCTTGTTCTCGTGCTCGGGTGGCATAGGCATCACCTCGAACTGAACCACACCTGCTGCGCCGTGGCGTGTGCTGGTGCCCACGCAGTCAGAGCCGGTGTCGCCACCGCCGATGACCACCACATGCTTGCCATCAGCGCGCAATTGGTCTTTGACCTTGCCGCCGCCGTTGACCTTGTTTTGTTGTGGCAAGAACTCCATCGCGAAGTGAATGCCAGCCAAGTCGCGGCCAGGTGCTGGCAAGTCGCGAGACTGCTCAGAGCCACCGGTCAACAACACAGCGTCAAAGTCTTTTTGCAGTTGCGCCGGAGTGATGGTTTCTGTGGCCCAGTTGGTGACCTTAGAGCCCTTTGGCAACTCACCGACCATCACGTTGGTACGGATGGTCACGCCTTCGGCTTCGAGTTGTTTGGCGCGGCGGTCGATGTGCGACTTTTCCATCTTGAAGTCTGGAATGCCGTAGCGCAGCAAGCCACCAATGCGGTCGTTCTTTTCGAACAAGGTCACGTCGTGACCGACGCGAGCCAACTGCTGTGCAGCAGCCATGCCGGCAGGGCCTGAGCCCACGACGGCAACTTTCTTGCCTGTCTTGTGCTTGGCAGGCTTAGCGACCACCCAGCCTTCATTCCAAGCTTTGTCGATGATGGCGTGCTCGATGGACTTGATGCCCACCGCGTCGCCATTGAGGTTCACCACGCAAGCCGCTTCGCAAGGTGCGGGGCAGATGCGGCCAGTGAACTCGGGGAAGTTGTTGGTGCTGTGCAGCACGTCAATCGCGTTTTTCCAATCGCTTTGGTATACCAACTCGTTGAAGTCCGGAATGATGTTATTGACCGGGCAGCCGTTGTTACAAAACGGTGTGCCGCAGTCCATGCAACGGGCTGCTTGGTCTTTGGCTTGTTTGTCGTCCAAACCAATCACAAATTCGTCGTAGTTCTTCAAGCGCTCTTTGACGGGCTTGTAGCCCTCTTCGATGCGCTCAATTTCCATAAAGCCAGTGACTTTTCCCATGATTCAAATCCTATTTGCTTGTGCGTTGCAATACGTCTGCGTTACTTGGCAGCGACGGCTTTTTTGGCCGATGCGGCTGGAGCCTTAGCAGTCTTGGCTGCGTTCAACTCGCCCAAGGCACGCTTGTATTCGTTGGGGAACACTTTGACAAACTTGGCACGTGCGGTGTCCCAGTTGTCCAGCAAGTCACGGGCGCGTTTAGAGCCCGTCCAACGGTGGTGGTCTTCGAGCAACTTCTTGAGTTGCGCTTCGTCGGTTTGGTCACGGTGCCAAATGGCGCGTGGCAAAGTGGCTTCTTGCTCAGCAGCCGTCAACACTTTTTCCATGGAAACCATGGCTGTGTTGCACTTCTTGTCGAACTGTCCGTCTTCGTCGTACACGTACGCCACACCGCCGCTCATACCGGCAGCGAAGTTGCGGCCGGTTTTACCCAACACCGCGACTGTGCCGCCTGTCATGTATTCGCAACCGTGGTCGCCTGTACCTTCGACCACTGCGGTCGCGCCAGACAAACGCACAGCAAAACGCTCACCAGCCACGCCAGAGAAGAACGCTTCACCGCGTGTCGCACCAATCATCACGGTGTTACCCACGATGATGTTGTTGACCGCGTCGCCACGGAAATCAATGCTGGGGCGAACCACCACGCGGCCGCCTGAGAGGCCTTTGCCGGTGTAGTCGTTGGCGTCACCAATGAGGTACAGCGTGATGCCGTTGCACAAGAACGCGCCGAACGATTGACCGCCCGTGCCTTCGAGTTGGATACGGATGCTGTCATCTGGCAAACCTTCTGGGTGCACCTTGGTCACAGCACCTGACAACATCGCACCGACTGAACGGTTGACGTTGCGGGCCACTTCCATGAACTGCACCTTCTCGCCGCGCTCAATGGCAGGCTTGGATTTCTCGATGAGTTTTTGGTCCAGTGCTTTTTCCAAGCCGTGGTCTTGCTTATCCACGTGGTAGCGAGGAATCTCTGGGCCCACTTGAGGCACAGTCAACAAGCGAGCGAAGTCGAGACCAGAGGCTTTCCAGTGTTCGATGCCAGCGCGCATGTCGAGCAAGTCGGCGCGGCCGATCATGTCGTCAAACTTCTTGATACCCAACTGCGCCATGATTTGACGCACTTCTTCAGCGATGAAGAAGAAGTAGTTGACGACGTGCTCAGGCTTGCCTGTGAACTTCTTGCGCAACTCTGGGTCTTGTGTGGCCACGCCCACGGGGCAAGTGTTCAAGTGGCACTTGCGCATCATGATGCAGCCCTCAACCACCAGCGGTGCAGTGGCAAAGCCAAACTCGTCAGCGCCGAGCAAAGCACCCACAGCCACGTCGCGGCCGGTTTTCATTTGGCCGTCGGCTTGCACGCGCACGCGGCCACGCAAACCGTTCAACACCAAAGTTTGTTGGGTTTCGGCCAGACCGATTTCCCAAGGCGAACCGCAATGCTTGATGGACGACCAAGGCGATGCGCCTGTGCCGCCGTCGTGGCCGGCGATCACCACGTGATCGGCCTTGCACTTGGCAACGCCTGCGGCAATCGTGCCCACGCCGATTTCAGCCACCAACTTCACGCTGATGTCAGCGTGAGGAGCGACGTTCTTCAAGTCATGGATCAACTGAGCCAAGTCTTCGATCGAATAGATGTCGTGGTGTGGCGGAGGAGAAATCAAGCCCACACCTGGCACGCTGTAACGCAGCTTGCCGATGTACTCAGACACTTTCGCGCCTGGCAACTGACCACCTTCACCAGGCTTCGCGCCTTGGGCCATCTTGATCTGAATTTGGTCAGATGAAGACAGGTATTCAGCGGTCACACCAAATCGGCCAGAAGCCACTTGCTTGATGCGTGAACGCAGGCTATCACCCGCCAGCAAAGGCATGTCCACTTCGACCACATCGTTGCCGATGATGGTTTTGAGTGTGTCGCCTTGTTTGATTGGGATGCCTTTGAGTTCGTTGCGGTAACGCGCTGGGTCTTCACCGCCCTCACCCGTGTTGGACTTGCCGCCAATGCGGTTCATCGCCACGGCCAAAGTTGCGTGTGCTTCGGTAGAGATAGAACCGAGCGACATCGCGCCTGTGGCGAAACGCTTGACGATTTCAGTGGCTGGCTCAACCTCGTCCACCGAGATGGCTTTGGATGGGTCAATCTTGAAATCGAACAAACCGCGCAAGGTCAGGTGACGCTTGTTTTGGTCGTTGACGATTTGTGCGTACTCTTTGTACGTGCTGAAGTTGTTCGAGCGTGTGCTGTGCTGCAACTTGGCAATCGCATCAGGCGTCCACATGTGCTCTTCGCCACGGGCGCGCCAAGCGTATTCGCCACCAGCGTCGAGCATATTGGCCAACACAGGTTTTTCGCCAAACGCATCATGGTGCATGCGAATGCCTTCTTCGGCCATTTCGAAAATGCCGATACCTTCCACGCGGCTAGGTGTGCCGGTGAAATACTTTTGCACAGTTTCGGTGTTGATACCGATGGCTTCAAACAACTGAGCGCCGCAGTAAGACATGTAGGTCGACACGCCCATCTTGGACATGATCTTCGACAGGCCTTTGCCGATGGCTTTGATGTAGTTGTAAATGGCTTTGTCGGTCGACAAATCAGCTGGCAAATCTTTGTGCAGATTGGCCAATGTTTCGAGCGCGAGGTAGGGATGCACGGCTTCTGCGCCGTAGCCTGCCAACACGGCGAAGTGATGCACTTCGCGGGCGCTGCCAGTTTCCACCACCAAACCAGCCGTGGTACGCAAGCCTTCGCGCACCAAGTGTTGGTGAATCGCAGACAAGGCCAACACAGCGGGAATCGCCACCTGAGTGGCGCTCACAGCGCGGTCGCTGATGATCAAGATGTTGTGACCGCCTTTGATCGCGTCCACAGCTTCAGCGCATAACGAAGCCAACTTGGCTTCGACGCCGTCGTGGCCCCATGCCAAGGGGTAAGTCATGTCGAGCGTGGCGCTCTTGAACTTGCCGTGTGTGTACTGTTCGATGTCACGCAACTTGGCCATGTCGGCGAAGTCCAGCACGGGCTGGCTGACTTCCAAACGCATGGGCGGGTTGACTTGGTTGATGTCGAGCAAGTTGGGCTTAGGGCCCACAAACGACACCAAGGACATGACGATGGCTTCACGGATCGGGTCGATCGGTGGGTTGGTCACTTGCGCGAACAACTGCTTGAAGTAGTTGTACAGCGGCTTGTTCTTGCTAGACAACACAGCCAAGGGGCTGTCGTTACCCATGGAGCCAATGCCCTCTTCGCCGTTGATGGCCATAGGCGCCATCAAGAACTTGATGTCTTCTTGGCTGTAGCCAAACGCTTGTTGACGGTCGAGCAATGACACATCGCTGGCTTGGGCGGCTTCGCCTTCGTGGCCTTTGACGTCGTCGAGCTTGATGCGGACGTTTTCAATCCATTGCTTATAGGGCTTGGTGTTGGTCAGGCCGGCTTTGAGTTCTTCGTCGTCGATCATGCGACCTTGTTCGAGGTCGATCAAGAACATCTTGCCGGGCTGCAGACGCCACTTGCGCACGATCTTGCTCTCAGGCACTGGCAACACGCCAGACTCAGAGCCCATGATGACCATGTCGTCGTCAGTGATGCAGTAGCGTGAAGGGCGCAAACCGTTGCGGTCCAGCGTCGCGCCGATTTGGCGGCCGTCGGTGAACACGATAGAAGCTGGGCCGTCCCATGGCTCCAACATCGCAGCGTGGTATTCGTAGAAGGCCTTGCGGCGCTCGTCCATGGTGGTGTGGTTTTCCCATGGCTCTGGAATCATCATCATCACGGCTTGGCTGATGGGATAGCCAGCCATCGTCATCAATTCGAGGCAGTTGTCGAATGTGGCGGTGTCAGACTGGTCAGCGAAGCTGATGGGGTAGAGCTTTTTCAGGTCGTCGCCCAACACGGGGGAAGACATCACGCCTTCGCGGGCCTTCATCCAGTTGTAGTTGCCTTTGACGGTGTTGATCTCGCCGTTGTGCGCCACATAGCGGTAAGGGTGAGCCAATGGCCACTCTGGGAAAGTGTTGGTCGAGAAGCGTTGATGCACCAAACCGAGCGCAGACACGCAGCGCTCGTCGGTCAAGTCGCGGTAATAAGTACCGACTTGGTCGGCCAGCAACAAGCCTTTGTAAATGATGGTGCGGCTAGACATGCTAGGCACGTAATACTCTTTGCTGTGCTTCAAGTTCAAGTGCTGAATCGCGGCGCTGGCTGTTTTACGGATGACGTACAGCTTGCGCTCGAGGGCGTCTTGCACGATCACGTCATTGCCGCGACCGATGAAGATTTGGCGAATGACCGGCTCTTTTTCACGCACGCGTGGAGACATGGGCATGTCGAGGTTGACCGGCACATCGCGCCAGCCCAACAGCACTTGACCTTCGGCTTTGACAGCACGGTCGAGCTCTTGCTCGCAAGCCAAGCGTGAAGCGCTTTCTTTGGGCAAGAACACCATACCCACGCCGTACTCGCCGAGCGGGGGCAAGGTCACACCTTGCTTGGCCATCTCTTCGCGATACAACGCATCTGGCAATTGAATCAAGATACCTGCGCCGTCGCCCATGAGTGCATCAGCACCCACCGCACCACGGTGGTCGAGGTTTTCCAAAATTTTGAGCGCTTGACCCACGATGGCGTGGCTCTTTTGACCCTTGATGTGAGCAACAAAGCCCACGCCACAGGCGTCGTGTTCGTTAGATGGGTCGTACAAACCCTGAGATTGCAGTTGTGCTTGATCGGCAGCCGTAGACATGCGCATTCCTCAAAAATTCAGCGGGACGAGAAGAATACTGCATTGCAGCATCTATGCCAAGAAAATTAATTGGGGTCAGAACCTAATTAATTGAATCTCAACTTTGGTAATTATTTAATTGGGGACAGGTTTAAAGACCTTGCTCAATGGCCGTCCTGCCTTGGTTTTGACCAACCGTCGCTCAGTTTGTGACTGCAAATCGGCCACAAAACGCTCGTCGCCCAGCGCCCAACCACTGAGCGTGGCGTCGGTCAATGCACCCTGCTGGTCAGCGCTGATGCCTGCATGCACCAATTCGGCGTATGCCGCCTCGCGCGCGAATGGCGTGTTGCCCAAGGTCCAGTACAAGGCGTGTGGCGTGATGAGCCTATCGGTGCGATGCCCTGCGTAATGCCCATAACTGGACCACACGTAATCCTCAGGCTGCGCCACCATGTGCGCACGCACGGGGTTGAGGTCGATGTAGGCCATGCAGGCCAGCAAGTAGCGATCGGTCTGAATGAGCGTGGAGCGGTAGCGCCCTTCCCACAACGTGCCGGTGCGTGCGTGCACTTTGTTGAACACCTGCACATAACTGCGGCCCACGGCCTGCATCATTTTGGGTAGACCTTGGTCTTCTTGCGGCGTGAGCAACAAATGCAGATGGTTGCCCATCAACACATAGGCGTGAATGTCGACCTTATGCGCGCGACTGTGCTCGAACAACAAATCGAGCATGCGCTGGTAATCAGCGGTGCTGCGAAAAATGTCTTGTCGGTTGTTGCCCCGCAGGATGACGTGGTGCGGATAACCGGTGACGGTGAGACGAGGGAGGCGAGCCATCTGCCGATGGTAATTCGAACCTGACCCCGATTAATTAAGCACCAACTTTGAATCGCGTCTCAGCCAACTCTTGCAATCCAAACTCTTCCAGCAACGCCTGTAGTCGCTCAGCCGCACTGCGCTTTTTCTGCCCCGTGTATTTGGCCAAGATGAGTTCGTTTTTCATGCTGTGCTCCCAACCCACCAGCTCGGTCACGGTCACTTGGTAGCCCATCGCTTCTAGGTACAGACAGCGCAGCACGTTGGTGAGCTGGCTGCCCATCTCACGCGTGTGCAACGGGTGACGCCACAGCTCAGCCAGCGGTGTGCGCTGCAAGTTGAGCGCTTTGTTTTTGTTGAGCGCGCGGGCCAACTCAGCTTGGCAGCACGGCACGAGCACCATGTATTTAGCTTTCTTTTGCAAGCCAAACGCAATCGCGTCGTCGGTGGCCGTGTCGCAGGCGTGGAGCGCGGTGACCACATCCATCTGGTCGGGCAAAGCATCGCTGTGTGCGGACTCGGCCACGCTGAGGTTGAGAAACTTCATGCGCTCGAACCCCAAGCGCTGCGCCAGTGCTTGGGACGATGCCACCAACTCGCTGCGCGTCTCGATGCCGTAAATACTGCCCTGCCCCAAGGCTTTGAAAAACAAGTCGTAAATGATGAAACCTAAATACGACTTGCCCGCGCCGTGGTCGGCCAAGGTGTGGCCTTGCTCGCTGGCGGGCAGTTCTTTCAAAAGCTTTTCGATGAACTGAAACAGGTGATACACCTGCTTGAGCTTGCGGCGTGAATCTTGGTTCAGCTTGCCGTCGCGGGTGAGGATGTGCAGCTCTTTGAGCAATTCGATGGACTGGCCAGGGCGCAGGTCGAGGTCTAGAGATTTGGGTGCTGCGGCTTGTTTGTGTTTGGACATAGCTTAATTGTGCAGTCGAGAAGCGATGCCCAGCTTGCTCCAGCCTTCATGCCCCAACTTATTCAACACCTCAATGTTGCGCTCAAAGATAAGCGACGCATCGGGATAGGCCTCCACAGCTTTGTCAATGCTGGCTTCGCGCAACAAGTGCAGCGTAGGGTATGGCGTGCGGTTGGTGAAGTTCTCAATGTCCTCCACCTCCGTGCCGCCAAATTGGTAGAGCGGATGGAAGTCAGCCACTTGCAGCACGCCGTCTAGCTCTAGGTCCATCAGCACTTCGTCGCAGTCGGCCAAGAAATCGTTGAAGTCCAAAAAGTCGGGCAAGGCGTTGGGCGCAATCAGTAGCGTTGTGTCCAGCTTGTCTGGGTCGGCCTCAGCCAAGTGCTGCAATTCTTCGCGCAGCATGGCCAGCACGTCGGCGGGTTCGGCAGATGCGCACACGCGGTAGCGCACCATGTCTTTGACCACTACCGATTTGGCGAATGGGCACAAGTTCAGGCCCACTACGGCTTCTAGCAACCACTTTTGCGTGTCTTCGATGGCGGTGCGTTCTTGGTCTGGGGTCAATGTGTCAGTCATGTTTTTCTTTCTTATGCAACGCACGGCCAATGAAGTGCGCCAAAACCACACCTGCCAAACTGAGCGTGGCAGTGACGGCCCATGTCCACTGCCAGCCGCCTGCGCTGGCTGCTACCCATGCCACCAAGGGCGGGCCTGCAAACTGGCCCAGCGCCGAGAGCTGCTGCATGTAGCCCACGGTGGTGGACACCGTGCCTTCGCTGGGGGCCAAACGCAAAGCGCATGAAAACAAAGTACCGGGAATCAAGCCGCCCACGGCCGAGAACATCACCACGCACGCAAAGCGCAACGAGGTGGGCAAGCCTTCGCCGTTCAACACGGCATATGCGCCGACAGCGCCCAAGGTCATGCAAGCAAAACCAATGCAGAGCAAACGCTGCGCAGGCCAGCCGCGTTGCAGCAAACGGCCCGACATGATGTTGCCGCTCACATTGGCCAGCGCCACACAAGCCGACAACACACCTGCAGTGCCCGCCGTTAAACCTAACTCGGCATAGACCGTGGGCAAAAAGCCCACCACGGCCAGCCACTGCGATGAATACACCGCAAACGTGAGTGCGACCAACCAAGGGCCGGGGCTTTGAAGGGTGAGCGCCAATCGCTTGGGCCATGCGTCATTGGCAGCGTTGTGTGTGGGTGCTGGCTGCTGCACATCGGGCACGCACAACCAAACGGCCACCCAAGCCAACGCGGCCACTGCACCCAGCAGCCACCACCACGCGGACCAGTTCAAACCCGCAATAACCCAAGGACCCAACAGCAGCGCCAGCGCACTGCCCGTGGGCATGTACGTACCCCACCAGCCCATGCGGCCGCTGAGCTGCGATGCATCCACCGTGCGGCGAATGAGCGCGGGCGCAGGCATGACGACCAGCAAAAAGCCCAAGCCTTCTAATGCGCGTAAGAACAACAAGCCACTGGCATCGGCCACAAAGCCACCACTGATGCTGGCGACTGACAACAGTGCCAAGCCGACCAACATGCTGCGGCGCAGGCCCAAACTATCAGCACTGAGCCCAACAGCAAGGCCGAGCGTCATGCTGGCCACTTGCACCGCAGACAGCAAGAAACCGGCTTGCACCAAAGTGATATTCAGTGCGTCTTGCAGCACCGGCAACGCAGGCGGCAGCTTGCCCACATGCAACGCAGCGCACACGCCTGCAAACACAATGACCCACGAGGGGTGGATGCCAAAGCGGTGCTTGCTCATGTGGCGTAGATGCAGCTAGGTTTATGCCGTCAAGCGTGCGTGCTCACGCGTGGCGAAACGATCAGTCATACCCGACAAGTAATCGGCCACGGCACGCGGCACATCGCTGCGCTGGGCGTAGGCGGCGGGCATTTCTTGGGGCTTGGCCAAGTAGACGGCGAACAGTTCTTGCACCATGGCGCGCGCACCGTCTGTGGTTTGCATGACCTGCGGGTGACGGTACAAATTGCGGAACAAAAACGACTTGAGCGCTTTTGACTCTTCGTACATCGCTGCACTGAACTGCACGATGGCTGGGCACTGGCGCGCTTCGTTTGCACTGGTGGGCGCGTGCTGTTGCAGCGCTGTGCGCGTGGCGTTGATCACGTCGTACACCTGATCGCTCAACATGCGGCGAATGGTTTCGTACAACACGCGGCGGCCTTGAAGCTGTGGATACTCAGCCAAAGTTTGCGCGTGATAGCGAGCAAACAACGACACGTCTTGCAGTTGTTCGAGCGTGAGCAAGCCAGAACGTACGCCGTCGTCAATGTCGTGCGCGTTGTAGGCAATGGCATCGGCCAAATTGCACAGTTGCGCTTCAAGGCTGGGCTGTGTGCCGTTCAAAAAACGGGCGGCGATGCCGTTGGGCTCATGCGCGTTGATGAGTTCGGCGTTGCGACGCGCGCAGTGCTTCAAGATGCCTTCGCGCGTTTCAAAGCTCAGGTTGAGGCCGTTGAACGCGGGGTAACGCTCTTCAAGTTCATCCACCACGCGCAAGCTTTGCAGGTTGTGCTCGAAGCCGCCATAAGGGGCCATGCATTCGTTCAGCGCGTCTTGACCGGCGTGACCGAAGGGCGTGTGGCCAAGGTCGTGTGCCAAGGCAATGGCTTCCACCAAGTCTTCGTTCAGACTCAACGCGCGCGCAATAGAGCGGCCGAGCTGCGCCACTTCCAACGAGTGCGTCATGCGCGTGCGAAACAAATCGCCTTCGTGGTTCAAGAAGACTTGCGTCTTGTAAACCAAGCGGCGAAACGCGGTGGAGTGCACGATGCGGTCGCGGTCGCGCTGATGCGGGTTGCGCACGCTGGAGGCGTGGGCGGGAAGTGAGGGTTCTGCGTGGCGGCGACCACGCGACTGTTCAGGCAGGCAGGCGTAGGGTGCTAGCTGCGTCATTGGGAACAGGAGTCATCAATGACTTGCGCCACCAAAGCGTCAGGCGCACCGCGCACAATGGCTGTGCCGGGCTTGTCGATGAGCACGAATTTGATTTCGCCTGCTTCTGCTTTTTTGTCCACACGCATGTGGTGCAGGTAAACGTCCGCGCCAAGTTTGGGGCCGACGATGGGCAAGCCTGCACGTTCGATGAGGGCGGTGAAGCGCGACACAAACGCCTCGTCCACCAAACCCAAACGTTGCGACAGGTGCGAGGCCATGACCATGCCGCAGCCCACAGCTTCGCCGTGCAGCCATTCGCCAAAGCCCAAGCCCGCCTCGATAGCGTGGCCGAATGTGTGGCCAAAGTTGAGGATGGCGCGGATGCCGCCCTCGCGTTCGTCTTGGCCAACCACCCAGGCTTTGATTTCGCAGCTGCGCTTCACAGCATGTGCCAAAGCCTTCGGGTCACGCGCCAAGAGCGCGTCGAGATTCGCATCGATCCAATCGAGAAACTGCATGTCGGCAATGGGGCCATATTTGATGACTTCGGCCAAGCCCGCGCTCATCTCGCGCTGGGGCAAGGTTTGCAAGGTGTCGAGGTCGCACACCACACGTTGCGGTTGGTAGAACGCACCAATCATGTTTTTGCCGATGGGATGGTTGATCGCCGTTTTGCCGCCCACCGAGGAGTCGACCTGTGCCAGCAAGGTGGTGGGCACTTGCACAAAGGGCACGCCCCGCATGTAGCAAGCGGCGGCAAAACCGGTCATGTCGCCCACCACGCCGCCGCCCAAGGCGAACAACACGGTTTTGCGGTCGGCGCCTTTGCCCAGCAGCTCGTCAAAAATCAGATTCAGCGTTTGCCAATCTTTGTGGCTCTCGCCATCGGGCAAGGCCACGGTGTGCACGTGTTTGTAGAGCGGTGCAAGAGCGGCTTGCAAACGCTCGGCATAGATGGGGCCCACGGTGTCGTTGGTGACGATGAGAGCAGCCGAGGCTTTGGGTAAGTTGGCCCATGTGCTGGCAGCGTTGAGCAACTGCTCGCCAATCAAAATTTGATAGCTGCGATCGCCCAAGTCAATGGCAACGCGTTCGAGGTGTGGTGTGTTCGACATGAATCAAATTCTGTGTGGGGGCGACACGCGTGGGCGGTCGGCAAGCGCAGGGGGCGAAACGGGTTTGATGTGGCCAGCGAGTTCGAGCTGCGACACGATCATGTTGACCAAGCCCGCCACATTGGGGCGGCCCGTTTCGATGACGTAGTGTGCGGTTTCGCGGTACAGCGGGTCACGCACTTCGAGCAATTCACGCAAGCGCGCTTGCGGATCGGCCACTTGCAACAAGGGGCGGTTTTGGTCGTTACGCAAACGGCGAAACACTTCTTCTGGGCTGGAGCGCAAATAAAACACGTGGCCGTGTTGATGCAGGCGCTCTCGGTTGATCAGGCGCAACACCGAGCCGCCGCCGGTGGACAACACGCCATGGTGGTTTTGGCACAAATCGGCGAGCACTTCAGATTCGAGGTCGCGAAAGCGGTCTTCCCCTTCGCGTTCGAAATATTCGCGGACCGAGCAACCCAAGCGGTTCTCAATCGCGTGATCCGAATCAACAAAGGGGAGATGCAGTCGCCGAGCGAGTTGACGCCCAACGGTCGTTTTGCCGGAACCCGGCAGACCCACCAAAACCAACAACATATGCTTTCTTAACGTGCAACGGCACTGTGATCGAGCATTTTAGGGGTTATGAAGACCAACAATTCTTGCTTGGCTTGGGCGGTGCGGCGGTTTTTGAACAAATAGCCCAGCACGGGAATGTCGCCGAAGAACGGGACTTTGTACTCATCCTCTTGCTCGCTGGTCTCGTAAATGCCGCCAATCATGACCGTGCCGCCGTTTTCCACCAGCACTTGCGTCTTGACGTGCTTGGTGTCGATGGCAAAACCCGCAGGCGTGATTTGGCCCACGTTGTCCTTGGAAATATCAAGGTCTAACACGATGCCGCCCTCGGGCGTGATTTGTGGCGTGACCTCCAACTTGAGGTTGGCTTTGCGAAACGCCAAGGTGGAGGCTCCGCTGGCGGCGGCCACTTGATAAGGCAACTCTGTGCCTTGCTCAATCACGGCTTTGGCTTGGTCTGCGGTGACCACGCGCGGGCTAGACACAACCTTGCCTTTGCCGTCAGCTTCGAGCGCTGAAAGTTCAAGGTTGAGAAAACGGTTCTTGGCCGAGTTGAAGATAGACACTGCAAAACTAGCTGATGCAAAACCGTTAAGACTGGCAGCCGGTAAGTTGACAAAACTACCCGTGGTGTCGAGCGCTTTGTCGGCAATGTTGAAACTGGTGCCTTGCTGCGCGGTGGGGTTGGCATTGGCGATGACGTTGGTATTGGTCGGCCCCCACACGTTTTGTGCACCACCCTGCCCCATCCCACCCAAGCGCACACCCAACGTCTGGCCAAAGGTGTCGCTGGCTTGCACGATGCGCGCTTCGATCATCACTTGGCGCAAAGGGATGTCGATCTTGGCAATCATTAGCGCCACTTGGTCAAGGCGCTCGGCAATGTCGGTGACGAAGAGTTGGTTGGTACGCGACTCGGCCATGGCGCTGCCGCGTGTGCTTAGGATGCGTGAGCCGCCGCCCATCGACGACAGGCTGAAAGGTGCTGAGTTAATGGGCGGCGCATAACCCAGGCCTGCACTACCGAAACCGCCATAGCCTGCGCCATACCCGCCACCAACGGTAGACATCGCAGGCAACACCGTGCCCCCTTGAATCTGCGTCAGCACATCCACCGCCTTGGCGTAGTTGAGCGTGAAGCCGCGGGTTTGCATGGGCTCTAGGTTTTGTGCGGCGAGCTTGCTTTCATATTCGAGCTTTTCGCGCGCCGCCACTTCCGTGCGTGGCGCCACCCAAATGACATTGCCTTGCCGGCGCACACTCAAGCCCTTGGCTTGGGCCATGATATCCAGCACTTGGTCCCAAGGCACTTTATGCAGCTTCAAGGTCAATGCGCCTGTGACGCTGTCGGACGTGATGATGTTGAGCCCTGTGAAATCGGCCACGATTTGCAAAGCGGTGCGCACCTCGATGTTTTGAAAATTCATCGACATGGGGGCACCGGTGTAAGTGGGTTTGGCTTCTTGGCTTTGCAATGGCAACGCGAACGTTGAGAGAAAAAGTATGCCGCTGTACACGAACGCACAACGCACGGCGTACGCCCATCGGCGACGCATCAACTCACCGCGAAAAAACTTGCAGCTCATGGCGCAGCCTCATGCAAGGGCAAACGCACATCACGGATGTGCCATTCGCCCGAAGAGCTCAGCGCCAATTCTTGAATCAGCAAATGGTCAGGCGCCACCGCCAACACCCGCCCAAAGTCTTGTCCCAGATATCTGCCCGCACGCACGCGATGCACACTCACCATAGGCATATTGTTTTTATCTCCGACTGGCGGCAGCACTTTGACCAAGGCCTCCATCTCATCCGCGGAAGCGATTTGCCCCACGTACTGCAAGCGTTCGCGCGGATAGGCTTCCAACACATCGCGCGCACGCAAAAGCTCAGGCGCCACCAAACGGGCATAGCTGGGATGTTGCTCGGCATGGGCGCGTTGCGTTCGGCCCCAAGCTTGCGCACTGAAGGGGTCAACTGGCGCAGCACCTTCTGAATTGACACTGGCCAACTCGAATGCTGCATCAGTCACCGTGGGTTGCGGCGCCAACGCCAACACTTGCGCAGAAACGCCACCACGTGGATCGGCCTTGAGCTCCAGCGACGACACCGTCACGCCTGGGGCAGCGGTGGACCACTGCGCCAACCAATTGAGCCAACTGTCCCAAGAGCCTTGCACCTTCACATGCACAGGCAAGGTCTGCATGTGCAGTGCACCCAGCGCAGGGTTGTGTTGTGGTTTGTCCATCCTGAGTTGAGACAGCTGCAACCCCTGTTGCTCTGCCAACCGGGTCAGCGCAGCCGCATCTGCAAATGTGGCTTGCGGCTGACTGGAAGTTTGCAATAGCTGTGCAGTCTGTGCGCGCAAAGCTTGCGTTGATTCTTGTTCTGCCACCCATTTAGCCTTGGCCTCGCTGGCGTCATCCCACGCTTGCCAGCTGTGTAGCCACCACGGGCTGAGCAACATCGCACCACAAACGCCCGCGCCAACGAAGAAAGCATATTGATAAGCGCGCGGCCAAAGCCAAGGACGGCGCAAGTCCAACTGCGGCAGAGCGAAAGTCAAACCTTTCATCACACCCCCACCTTCAAATCGGCTTCGATGCGAAATTGCCACACCGGCAAGCCGGTGGTGGACACGGCGGGCATCACTTGCAATTGCGGCAGCTCTGGCGCTTGCGCCCAAATATCAAGGGCCTTGAGTTGTTGCACCAACTGCTGCGCGTGCTTGGATGACAACGCCTCGCCTTGCATGGTCCAGCGCGTGCCTTGCTGTTTGACGCTGGCCACCCACACGCCCTGTGCGGCTTGGCTGAGCACACGGCTCCATTGCAAGCTTTGCGACTGCAAATCTTGGCGTGCCTTCAGCCAGCGGCTTTGTTCTGCGCGGCGCTCATGTAGGGCTTTGGTGTGTGCATGCGCTTTTTGCACCTCGTCAAAGGCGCGTGCTGACGCCACCACATCGCCGGCGTGCGGCTGTTTGCTTTCGGCGGCAGAAGCCATCACCGCGCCAAATCCCAAGGCCAAAAATGCGCCGCCCATGGCGCACACAGCGACGCCCAGCAACCATGCACGGCGCAACACATGCTGCGTGTTCTCACGGTGGGGCAGAAAATTCGCACCTTCCTCGATCCAACCACGCAAGGCCAAACCAAAAGCTTCATCGCACTGCAACGCCAAGGCGGCACTGGCCTGAGGCAAAGCGGCCAAAGTGTGACTCAGCGCCGTGCGACGCACAGCATCTTGACGGGGTTCAACCACAGCGGCGTTCAAACCGGCAAGCTGGGCGACCCGCTGCAAGGCCTCAACACGCAAGCGCGGCGCAGCTTGTACCAAATAAAGCAGCTCACCCGCAGGTGCCGACTCGGTGTCCAAGCTGTAATCCATGCACACCTCGGATGCGTAATCGGGCAGCAGCGATTGCACCTCGGCCTGCAACTGAAATGCCACATCGTCAGGCGACAAACTCGCAGCCAAGGTCACAAGGTGGTTAGACACACAAGCGCTGTCCAAACCAAGATAGGCCAGCTCGGGTTGGTAATCGCCTGCTTCCAAATAAGCGCGCAACCACAGGCCCAGCTCCACCGACTGCATCACCTCGCCATGCGCCACCAGCCCCTCGGGCAACGCCAAACGCTCAGCACAACAAACGGTATCGGGTTGGCTGGGTGAGCCGCTGAGCACCACCAAACTGCAGGCATCAGGGCCCACATCGAGCCCCACCACGCAGAGGCGGCGCGGGCGTGAACGGGAAAGCCATGAGGTCCAACGCATGAAACACTTCCTTTTGCAAAGGGTCGGGGTGCTTGGCATTTCAACGCGTTGACAAGTGGCTGCGGAGGTGTTTGACTCGAGACTTTTGTGATGGAAGCGTGTTTTTATAATCCTCCCCACTTATGGCGACAAACCACACCCCCGAAGGTTCGAAAGAACACGCTGCTGCACCTGCAGCCCCCCGTTCCATGGCGAGCCGGCTTTTGCTGTGGGCCATAGGGATTGCCGCTGCTGGCATGCTGGTGGTGGGCCTTTTGGTCGCCGTCGCGCTGGCCATGGCTTACCCCCAATTGCCCGACATCTCGGACTTGGCCGATTACCGCCCCAAGCTCTCGATGCGCGTGTATTCGGTCGAGGGCACACAGATTGGCGAGTTCGGTGAAGAGCGCCGCAACCTCACCCCATTCAAAGACATCCCCAAGGTGATGAAAGACGCGGTGCTGGCCATTGAAGACGCGCGCTTTTACCAACACAACGGTGTGGACTACATCGGTCTGATGCGTGCAGCCTTGGCTAACTTGGGTCGCGCCAAGAGCCAAGGCGCTTCAACGATCACCATGCAGGTGGCACGCAATGTGTACCTGTCGTCAGAAAAAACATTCACCCGCAAGATTTATGAAATCTTGCTGACCAGCAAGCTCGAGCACATGCTCAGCAAAGACCAGATTTTTGAAATCTATTTGAACCAAATTTATTTGGGTAACCGTGCTTACGGCTTTGCCGCTGCGTCTGAAGCCTACTTTGGCAAGCCGCTGAAAAACATCAGCATCGCCGAAGCCGCTATGTTGGCGGGCTTGCCCAAAGCACCGTCGGCGTACAACCCCATCGTCAACCCCAAGCGTGCACGCGCGCGCCAGCTCTACATCATTGAGCGCATGGAAGAAAACGGCTTCATCACCAAAGAACAAGCGGTGGCAGCCAAGCAAGAAGAGTTGAAGATTCGCACGGCCATGAGCAGCCTCAACACCCACGCCGACTACGTGGCCGAAATGGCGCGCCAGCTGATGTTTGCGCAATACGGCCCCGACATCTACACCCGCGGCTTGAACGTGTACACCACCATCCGCGCCAGCGACCAACAAGCGGCCTACTTTGCGCTGCGTCGCGGCATCATGGACTTTGAACGCCGCCAACACTACCGCGGCCCTGAGCGTTTCATCAACCTGCCAGAGAAGGCGGCAGAGCTGGAAGACGCGATTGACGACGCTTTGATCGAACAAGGCGACAAGGGCGATTTGTTGGCCGCTGTGGTGCTGGAAGCGACGCCGAAGAAAGTGCGCGTGGTCCGTCAAAACAGCGAGGTGCTGGAAATCACGGGCGAAGGTTTGCAACCCGTGCAATCGGGCTTGTCTGACAAAGCTGCGCCCAACATCAAGCTGCGCCCAGGCGCGCTGGTGCGCATCACCAAGACCGCCAAAGGCGGCTGGGAAATTACCCAACTGCCGGAAGTGGAAGGCGCGTTTGTGTCGATTGACCCACGCGATGGCGCCATTCACGCACTGGTGGGTGGCTTTGACTTCAACAAGAACAAGTTCAACCACGTGACCCAAGCGTGGCGTCAGCCTGGCTCGAGTTTCAAACCGTTCATTTACTCTGCCGCACTGGAAAAAGGCTTCACGCCCATGACCGTGGTGAACGATGCACCCTTGTTCTTCGATGCCAGCGTCACAGGTGGCCAACCGTGGGAACCCAAAAACTACGATGGCACGTTTGAAGGCCCCATGACTTTGCGCAAAGGCTTGGCCAAATCGAAAAACATGATTTCGATTCGCGTGCTGCAAGCCGTGGGCGCGCAAAACGCGCAAGACTGGATTGCACAGTTTGGCTTTGACGCAGAAAAGCACCCTCCCTACTTGACCATGGCGCTGGGCGCTGGCTCGGTCACGCCCATGCAAATGGCGGCGGGCTATTCGGTGTTTGCCAACGGCGGCTACCGAGTGAACCCCTTCCTCATCACCAAGGTGACGGACCAAATGGGCAAGGTGTTGTCTGAGTTCACCCCAACACCGCCGGATGAATCGGCCCGCGCCATTGATGCACGCAACGCCTTTGTGATGACCAGCTTGCTGCAAGAAGTCACACGCTCAGGCACGGCCGCACGCGCCCAAGCCACGTTGAAGCGCAACGACATTTACGGCAAAACCGGTACCACCAACGATTCGATGGATGCGTGGTTTGCGGGCTATCACCCCACCCTCACCGCCGTGACTTGGATTGGTTACGACACCCCACGCAAATTGGGTGACCGCGAAACCGGTGGTGGTTTGAGCTTGCCCGTGTGGATCAGCTACATGCAACACGCTTTGCAAAACGTGCCCGTTTCTGAACCTACGCCCCCTTCAGGCTTGAGCCATGAAGGCGGCGACTGGGCCTATACCGAATTCAGCCGAGGCGCTGGCGTGGGCAGCCTTGGGATGGACAGCCGTTCAGGCAACAGCAGCGAACAGCTGCCAGCCAACGACGAGAAGAAAAAGATTCTCGATTTGTTCAAGAACTAAAAAAGGGGCGCTGATAGCGCCCCTTTTTTCTGTGTCGAGCGGTAACGTTAAGCGTGAAAGATAAGCGCCAAGCCAGTTTGGGTACTGGCGTCTTTGGTAAGACGTGCAAAGAACTCGCCTTGGCCTTTGGTATCCGCCCATTGCTGGCCATCAAACTTGAAGTGATACCCACCTGAGCGCGCAGCTAACCACACCTCGTGCAGGGGCTTTTGCAGGTTGATGATGATTTGGCTTTTGTTCTCGAACGTGAGGGTGATCATGCCGCCCACGCGCTGGTTGTCGATGTCGGCATCACCGTCGTCGTTGATGCGGTCACAGGCCAATTCAACGGCTTTGAGCAGAAGTTCTGCGCGGTCTAAGAATTCGAGATCGGTCATTACAATTTGTGCCATGGGTATTGAACAAAAGATTTTAGTCAGGGGCGCAAGCCTTGGTGCGGGTGTGGCCTCTGCCTTGTGTGCAGTTGCCTTGCTAACGGCTTGCGGCCAAAAAGGCAACTTGTACATGCCCAACGACCCAGAGTTCAAACAACGCGCCACATTGCCCGACATTGTGCGCCGCCAATTGCCGGGCAACACAGCTGCGACTGCGGCGACTCCAGCATCTAGCGCAGCATCAGCACCTACAACAG
Source organism: Limnohabitans sp. TS-CS-82 (assembly GCF_002943475.1). Lineage (NCBI taxonomy): Bacteria > Pseudomonadati > Pseudomonadota > Betaproteobacteria > Burkholderiales > Comamonadaceae > Limnohabitans > Limnohabitans sp. TS-CS-82. The sequence continues at coordinate 863,547 of NZ_PTQX01000001.1, forward strand.
CACCCCGCAAAACCACAGCACCCGCTGCCCCATCCCCTGCCAACGCAGCCTCTGCGTCTGGCCGCTAATTTTTCAAGAGCCGTCTGATGACACACACCACGCTTGCCGGTGCGCCTTTTGTGGCCACACAAAACAACGATTTGTATTTGGAAGGCGTGAAGCTCGCCGACCTCGCACACGCACACGGCACACCGCTGTTTGTGTACTCCAAAGCCGCCATGCTCAGCGCCCTAGCGGCCTACCAACGCGGCTTTGCAGGCCGCAACGCCCGCATTTGTTACGCCATGAAAGCCAACTCGTCACTCGCCGTATTGCAAGTGTTTGCGCAAGCAGGCTGCGGCTTTGACATCGTGTCGGGCGGCGAGCTCGATCGCGTCATTGCTGCAGGCGGTGATGTGTCTAAAGTGATCTTCTCCGGCGTGGGCAAAACACGCGCCGAAATGCGCAAGGCTTTGGAGGCAGGCATTGCGTGCTTCAATGTCGAGAGCGAAGCCGAGTTGGAAGTGCTGAGCGAAGTTGCACAAAGCATGGGCAAACGTGCGCCCATCAGCATTCGCGTGAACCCCAACGTAGATGCCAAAACCCACCCCTACATTTCCACCGGCCTCAAAGGCAACAAATTTGGCGTGGCGCATGAACGCGCCTTGGCCACTTACCAACGCGCTGCGAGTTTGCCCGGATTGCAAGTGACAGGCATTGACTGCCACATTGGCTCGCAAATCACAGAGTCCACGCCTTATCTTGACGCGATGGATCGCGTGCTGGACCTCGTGCAAGCCATCGAAGCCGCAGGCATTGCCATTCACCACATCGACTTTGGCGGCGGCTTAGGCATCAACTACAACGGCGACACACCACCTGCTGCAGACGAACTGTGGGCGCAACTGCTGGCCAAACTCGACGCACGCGGCTACGGCCAGCGCCAGTTGATGATTGAACCCGGCCGCTCACTCGTGGGCAATGCGGGTGTGTGCTTGACTGAAGTGCTGTACTTGAAGCCAGGCGAGCAAAAAAACTTTTGCATCGTCGACGCCGCAATGAACGACCTCCCTCGACCTGCGATGTACGAAGCCTTCCACCAAATCGTGCCCGTGTCTGCCCGTACTGGTGATGCGGTGACGTATGACGTGGTGGGCCCTGTGTGCGAGAGCGGTGACTGGTTAGGCCGTGACCGTCAACTGACAGTGCAATCAGGCGACTTGCTGGCGGTGTTGTCCACCGGCGCGTATTGCGTGGCGATGTCTAGCAACTACAACACACGTGGGCGTGCGGCTGAGATTTTGGTAGACGGCACCAAGGCGCATGTGATTCGTCGTCGTGAGACGGTGGCGGACCAGATGGCCTGTGAGTCGTTGGTTCGTTAATTTTTTGCTTAGCGTGTCTCTTTGACACGCTTCTTCTCGTTTGCTGTTTTGTGGTGTCGTGTCGGCTCTTTCGCTCCGCCCCGACGATCAGCCAGCACCTGCCATGGCTCCCATCGCTGCGCGACGAATGTCGCCAAGTCAGGCGCTGACTACTCGCCGTGGCTTCGGGGTGATTCGTACGCAAGGTCAAACACTTTGGACTAACCGGTGTACTGCGTAAATGGCACCAAGGACACAAAGCGTGGGGCGTTTCGCTAAGACAAAAATCGTCAGCATGAATCAGTTCACAACCAGCATACCGATGTGGCTACGGGTGTGCGGCCCCTGACGATTTCTGGTACTCCAGCATGAGGAAGGGGCCGTACGCCCGTAGCCACATCAGCGAGCGAAACCACCCGAGCCAAACAAATGGCGCCACAAAGAAGAGTGGGCAACCCTCCAAGCAAGCAACACCAAGATCACTGAGGCGTAAACAAACACCTCAGTGAAGTTACTCTTCCCCGCCCGCATCCAAAAAAAGTGCAGCACAGCCAATACCGCTACGGCGTACACCAAACGGTGCAACCACTGCCAACGCTTGGCACCTAACCATCGAATCGCGCGATTGAACGAGGTCAATGCCAACGGCGTGAGCAACACAAAAGCACTGAACCCCACCAAGATGAACGGGCGCTTGGCGATGTCTGCGGCAATATCACCCCACTCAAACCCCATGTCGAGCCAGCTGTAACAAAGCACATGCAACACCGCGTAAAAGTAGGTGAACAAACCCAACATGCGCCGCAGCTTTGCCAACTCAGGCAAACCCAACATCACACGCAATGGCGTCACCGCTAACGTCACGCACAACAAGCGCAGCGTCCAGTCACCCGTGGCGCGTATCAAATACTCGGCAGGGTTGGCACCCAACGCATCGTTGACAGTGCCCCACACCAGCCACGCAAATGGCAAAAGACAAAGCGACCACAGCACTGGCTTGGCGCTGCGGTGTTGCAGGGCTTTTCGCAAAGCGGTCTTCACATCAATACAGTTTGCTCAGGTCCATGCCCGCATAAAGCTGGCCCACTTGGGCTTCGTAACCGTTGAACATCAAGGTCTTGCGCTTTTTGGCAAACAAACCGTCTTCGCCTATGCGACGCTCGGTGGCTTGGCTCCAGCGCGGATGGCTCACGTTCGGATTGACGTTGGAATAAAAACCATACTCTTGCGGCGCTGAGCGGCCCCATGAATTAACGGGCTGCTTCTCCACAAAGCGAATCTTCACCAAACTCTTGGCGCTTTTGAAACCATATTTCCAAGGCACCACCAAGCGCACAGGCGCGCCATTTTGATTGGGCAGCACTTCGCCGTACATGCCAAAGCTCAAGAGCGTGAGCGGGTGCATGGCCTCGTCCATGCGCAGGCCTTCGACATACGGCCAATCGAGCACCCGCGAGCGCACGCCAGGCATGGTTTTGGGGTCGGCTTGGGTGATGAACTCCACATACTTGGCGCTGCCCAAAGGCTCCACACGTTTGATGAGTTCGGCCAGCGAGTAGCCCAGCCACGGAATGACCATGGACCAACCTTCCACGCAGCGCAAGCGGTAAATGCGCTCTTCCATGGGACTGAGTTTGAGCAAGGCGTCTAGGTCGAAACGGCCCGGTTTTTTAACGAGCCCTTCGACCTCCACCGTCCACGGTTTGGTTTGCAAGGTGTGAGCGTATTTGGCGGGGTCAGATTTGTCCGTGCCGAATTCGTAAAAGTTGTTGTAGCTGCTGGCATCGGCGTAGGTGGTGATTTTTTCCATGGTGTTGGCACCACTCACGCGGCTCACAGCGCCCGTCAACGGGGCCAGCTTGCCTGGGCGTATCACCACGTCGCTGGGGGTTTGGGCCAGCGCCTCACGCGAAGCCCATGCAGCCATTGACAGCCCTGCTGCGCCTGCTGCCATTTGTTTGAGCCAATCGCGTCGCTGCGCATACACCGCTTGCGGTGTGATGTCGCTGCTCAGCGTGTGCACAAAACCAGAGTCACTGCTTTTCGAAAATTGATTGAAACGCACGAAGCCCCCTTGAATCCAAAAGTTTTTGCATTGTGAGGCATCGCCCATCGAGCCTCATGCCACGCACAGAAAGACCTTAAGACCAGAAACAAAAAAGCTGGCACAGGGCCAGCTTTTCGATGTGAGCGCTAAGGCTCTGAATTAACGCAAACCAGCGATGTAGTCAGCCACAGCCTTGATTTCACGGTCATTCAACTTGGCAGCCACACCGCTCATTTGAGCGCTGTTGCCACGGCCAACGTTTTGACCCACGCCTTTGTTGCCGTGCTCACGGAAGGAATTCAATTGCGCCATGGTGTAGTCAGCGTGCTGACCGCTCAAGCGTGGGTACTGTGATGGGATGCCAGCACCTGTTGGGCTGTGGCAACCAGCACAAGCGGCAATTTGACGGTCAGCCACGCCGCCGCGGTAAATGCGCTCACCCAAGACAACCAAGTCTTTTTCTTTGGCAAAGTTAGGCTTGGCTTCTTTCGAGGCCAACCAAGCTGAAACGTTTTTCATGTCGGCTTCAGACAAGCCAGCAGCCATGCCGCTCATGATGGCGTTCGCACGCTTGCCAGATTTGAACTCTTGCAATTGTTTGACCAAGTAATCTGGGTGCTGTTGTGCCAGCTTAGGGTAGGCAGGCGAACCGGCGTTGCCATCTGCACCGTGGCAAGACGCGCAAACAGCGGTATAGGTTGCTTCACCTTTGGCCAAATCAGCCTTGGCTGCAGGGGTTGCAGGCTCGGCGGCATTGGAAAGGGCGGGGGCTACCAAGGCGGCAGCAATCAACAAAGAGGCAATCAGCTTCATAGGTGTTCTTTGGTTAATGGGTCTCAAAGACGTCGAAAAACTGCGGTGATTCTACAATGCCTCATGAACCAGCCAGACCCACACGACACCCCCGCCCAAAATGACACGCCTGAGGTGCCTGAAATCGCGGTCCTGAATGCCGAATTTGAAGCCCAACGCGAAGCCGAACGCGCTGCTGCCAAAGCTGCATTCGAGCTCTTAAGCCCTGCCGATCAAGCCAAATACGCCATGGGCTGGCTGCACACCGCACGGTTTTTGACCACCGCGGCCCAGTTGCACCACCTGCCCACCTACGACTTGCCTGAAATTGCCTTTGTCGGCCGCTCCAATGCGGGTAAATCCACCTGCATCAACGTGCTGACCCAACAAAAACGCTTGGCCTACGCTTCCAAAACACCAGGCCGCACCCAGCACATCAACTTATTCGCCATGGGCCGCCAAGGCAAAACCGATGCCGTGCTGGCTGACTTGCCCGGCTACGGCTACGCGGCCGTGCCCAAGCAAGACAAGATTCGTTGGCAACAAGTAATGGCCAACTATTTGCTCACCCGTCCCAACCTGCGCGCAGTGGTGCTGATGTGTGACCCACGTCACGGCCTGACGGAGCTGGACGAAATTTTGTTAGATGTGATTCGCCCGCGCGTGGCAGAGGGCATGAAGTTTTTGGTGCTGCTCACCAAGGCTGACAAGCTCAACAAAACTGATGGTGCGAAGGCTCTGCAAATCACCAAGCTGCAAGCGGGTGGTGGTGAAGTTCGCTTGTTCTCGGCACTGAAGAAACAAGGTGTGGATGAAGTGGCGGCCACTTTGTACAAGTGGATGCACCCTTAATTCAACCAGGTCTTAGTAAAGTTCAGATGCGCCTGGTGGGCGTGTTTTGAAGCGCTTGTGCACCCAAAAATATTGAGCTGGCATGGTGTTGATAAACACCTCTAAGCGCTTATTCATCGTGGCCGTGTCAGCCTCGGCGTCGTCTGTGGGAAAGTCATTCCAAGCCGAATGCACCACAACCTCGTAGCCTGTATCCGTCATGCGCGTGATGACGGGCATCACTCGGGCTCGCCCCAGTTTGGCAAAGCGCGACAAAGACGGCACGGTCGCGGCTGGCTCGCCATAAAACGGCACAAAGATGGACTCACTTGGGCCAAAGTTCATGTCAGGCAGCAAGTACAGCAATTCGTTTTTTCGTAAGGCCGCGATGATGGGCTTGACGCCATCCTCGCGACGAAACAAACGCACGTTGCCAAACCGTTGACGCCCCTTGGCGACCCACGCATCCACCGCCGCATTCGACTGCGGCGTGAAGATGGTGGTGAAGTGCAAGGGTAAGTTGAGCGTGAGCGCCGTCCACCCCACATCCAAACCCATGAAATGCGGCGCAAACATCACAGTGGGCGTGGCCTCTGACAAAGTGGCCACCTCGCCCGACAACTGGACGCGTGATTGAATGCAAGCCGCACTGCGGTGCCACAGCCAACTGCGGTCCAGCCACGCTTGCGCGAAATACACAAAGGTTTGGCGGGTCAATGCATCACGTTCGGCATCGCTCAAATGTGGAAAGCAAACACGCAAATTGGTTTGCACCACACGGCGGCGCGATGGAATCACCACCATCAGCAAAGCGCCCAAGCCCTCACCTAGGGTGCGCAACCACGACAAAGGCAAATAGCCCAAGCCACGCAACACCCACAAACCCAAATTGCTGAACATGGTTTAGCCTTCTGCGCGCGGTTGTTTGTCACGCGCGTAACCCCAGAGGTATTGACCGGGTGCATCCAAAACCATACTTTCCACGCCTCGGTTGACCGCCGCTGCAGCCACCTCGGGCGATACGTTGGTGTCTTTCATTTCGGGCGCGTCAAACGGACGCATGTGCATGCAAAAACGTTGGTCTGCAGGCAAGCGTTCGCACCACGTCATGATGACCTGTGCGCCAGTTTGCTGCGCCAGCTTCGCCAACAAAGTCATGGTGTACACATCGCGACCAAAGAAAGGCGCCCACACACCTTGACCCAAGGGCGGCACTTGGTCGGGCAAGATGGCCGTGTAGCCGCCGTTGCGCAATGCGCGAATCAGCGTGCGCACACCGGCCAATGAGGTGGGTGCTGAATCTAAATAAGGGCGTGTACGTGCATTGGCCACCAAGGGCTCTAACCATGCTTTGCGCGCTGGACGAAACAAGGCAATCATGGGTCCGTGAGTGGGGCCGAATTTTTCAGCAATGGCTTGCGCCCCAATTTCCCACGCACCCAAATGTGGCGACATGATGATGACGCCCTTGCCAGCTTTCATGGCAGCTTCAAAGTATTCAGCGCCATCCCACTTCACCAAGCTGTCGAGCTTGGCGGCATGTGGGCGCATCCACACCCAAGGCAACTCGGCCACCATTGAGCCAATCGCGGCCACGGCTGGACGCGCATCACGCCATGCGACGCCAGCGGCCTTCACATTTGCTTGGAAATTACGTCGATAGCTAGGTGACACCCACCACACCAGCCAACCGAGCGCAGCACCCAAACGCTGCATCAATGGCAGTGGAATACGAGCTAGGAAATGAAACAGACGTGTGACGGCAGACATGAACTTTTTGATGACTTTGATAAATCCATTAGAATTCTGATTGTCGCCGAGTTACAGAACTACTTGCAGGGCGACAACACACCACGGTGTGAGAGTGAGGGCTAGGCCCAAACCACTGCTAAAGCGTTCGCTAGGCTCCAAGTTTTCAGGGTCGGCAACGCCGAACAACCCATTGAAAACAAGGAGCTTTTTTTATGTCTAGCAATTACCTCTTCACTTCTGAATCCGTTTCAGAAGGCCACCCAGACAAAGTGGCAGACCAAATCTCTGACGCGATTTTGGACGCCATCTTCGAGCAAGACCCGCTCTCACGCGTAGCTGCCGAAACCCTGACCAACACCGGCTTGGTTGTATTGGCTGGCGAGATCACCACCAACGCGCACGTGGATTACATCCAAGTTGCACGCGACACCATCAAACGCATCGGCTACGACAACACCGACTACGGCATCGACTACAAAGGTTGCGCCGTGATGGTTTGCTACGACAAGCAATCCAACGACATCGCCCAAGGCGTGGACCACGCGTCTGACGACCACCTCAACATCGGCGCAGGCGACCAAGGCCTGATGTTTGGCTACGCTTGTAGCGAAACACCAGAGCTAATGCCAGCCCCCATCTACTACGCACACCGTTTGGTTGAGCGCCAAGCCCAGTTGCGCAAAGATGGCCGCTTGCCTTTCTTGCGACCTGACGCCAAGAGCCAAGTGACCATGCGCTACGTGGACGGCAAGCCTCACAGCATTGACACCGTGGTGCTGTCGACCCAACACAGCCCTGACCAAAGCGAGTCCGCTACCAAGATGAAAGCCAGCTTCAATGAAGCCATCATCGAAGAGCTGATCAAGCCAGTGTTGCCCAAAGAGTGGTTGCAAGACACCAAGTTTTTGATCAACCCCACAGGCCGTTTCGTCATTGGCGGCCCACAAGGCGATTGTGGTTTGACTGGCCGCAAGATCATTGTGGACACCTACGGCGGCGCATGCCCTCACGGCGGTGGCGCGTTCTCAGGCAAAGACCCATCCAAGGTGGACCGCTCTGCCGCTTACGCTGCACGCTATGTTGCTAAAAACATCGTGGCCGCTGGTTTGGCCACTCAGTGCCAAGTGCAAGTGGCTTACGCCATCGGCGTGGCACGCCCCATGAACATCACCGTGAACACGGCCGGCACTGGCGTGATCTCTGACGACAAGTTGTCAGCACTGGTGGCTGAGCACTTTGACTTGCGCCCGAAAGGCATCATTCAAATGCTCGACTTGCTGCGCCCGATCTACACCAAGACAGCGGCTTACGGCCACTTTGGCCGTGAAGAGCCAGAGTTCACATGGGAACGGACTGACAAGGCTGCTGCTTTGAAGGCGGCTGCTGGCGTGAAGTAAACGCTTCTTTGCTTCTGTTTAAGGGCTTCTCGTTTTTGATGGGAGGCCCTTTTTGTTTGAGTCTTTGCCTTCGGCCCTCGGGGATGCGAGTTGGGGTAGGCAGACGCGGCTTACATCGCTTCGCGACGAATGGCGCCGCATCTGCCTACCCCAACCCGCATTTGGTTGTTCGGAAAACTTCAGGCGATTTGTGCTTGCAATACCGATACCGCAACTGATAAGTAATGCCTTAGCTAGAAACGTACGCACTACTTCTTTGATTGCAGGTACGTCCCACCGGAAACGATAAACAGTGCGAGCATCATTGACCGTTCGCCAAGAGAAGCTTGGGTGGCGTAGCCCAATAAGGCGCCATTCGTCGCGCAGCGATGTAAGCCGTTTGGGGTGCGCCACCCAAGCTTCGCCTAAGCCAAAAACGCACAAAACTAAGAATGAAACGACGACGAAAGCAGAATCAACTCTCAGACGACTGCTGCAACGCCCACATCTGCGCATACCGACCATTCATAGCCAATAGCTGCGCGTGAGCACCCCGTTCCACAATGCGCCCCGCATCCAACACCAAAATCTCATGTGCATCCACCACGGTCGACAAACGGTGCGCAATCACCAGCGTAGTTTTGTTCTGCGCAGCACTTTGCAACTCGGCTTGAATGGCACGCTCATTGGCACTGTCGAGTGCCGAAGTGGCCTCGTCAAAAATCACAATCGGTGGATTTTTCAGCAAGGTGCGTGCAATCGCCACGCGTTGCTTCTCACCGCCCGACAACTTCAACCCACGTTCACCCACCATCGTGTCGTAGCCCTTGGGTGTGGCGGAAATGAAGTCGTGAATGTGCGCGGCCTTTGCCGCTTGCTCCACCTCAGCCTCGGTCGCATCCGTGCGGCCATAAGCGATGTTGTAGCGCACGGTGTCGTTGAACAACACGGTGTCTTGCGGCACGATCCCCATGGCGCGGCGCACGCTGCTTTGTGTGACTTGGCGAATATCTTGGCCGTCGATGGTGATCGCGCCACTGCCCACGTCGTAAAAGCGAAACAGCAAACGCGCAAGCGTGGACTTGCCAGAGCCCGAAGGCCCAACCACCGCCACAGTTTTACCCGCAGGAATCTCGAAGCTGATGCCATGCAAGATGGGACGGGTGTATTCATAAGCAAACACCACGGATTCAAACTTCACCGTAGGCGAACCGCTCAGCTGCAAAGCAGGCGCATTAGGCGCATCGGCCACTTCGCGTTCTTTTTCAAGCAGCGTAAACATGCGGTCCAAGTCGGTCAGACTTTGTTTGATCTCGCGGTACAGCACGCCCAAAAAGTTCAATGGGATGTAGAGCTGAATCATGAAGGCGTTGATCATCACCAAGTCGCCCAAGGTCATGCGGCCATCAACCACGCCTTGCGTGGCACGCCACAGCATGCCCACCAAGGCCACGGCGATGATGAGTTGCTGGCCTGTGTTGAGCAGCGACAAAGACGTTTGCGCTTTCAAGCGCGCCAAGCGCAAGGCCTCAAGGCTTTTGTCATAGCGTGCAGCTTCAAAGGCTTCGTTGTTGAAGTACTTGACGGTTTCATAGTTGAGCAACGAGTCCACAGCTTTGACGTGCGCAGCTGAGTCAAACTCATTGGCTTGGCGACGGTACTGGGTGCGCCATTCGGTCACGCTGATCGTGAACACGATGTACAACGCCAACGCCGCCAGCGTGATGCCTGCAAACCACACATCAAACTTCACGGCCAAGATGCTGAGCACCAAGGCCACTTCAATCAGCGTAGGCACCACGCTGTAGAGCGAATACGAAATGAGTGACTCAATGCCACGTACGCCACGCTCAATGTCGCGCGTCATACCGCCCGTTTGGCGCTCTAAGTGAAAGCGCAAGCTCAGGCCATGTAAATGCTGAAATGTTTCCAACGCAATTTGTCGTGCCGCACCTTGCGTGGCTTTGGCAAATACCAACTCGCGCAACTCGGTGAACCCAGACACCGACAAACGCAGCACACCGTACACCACCAATAAGGACACGGGCACCACGATGACGGCCAGCGGGTCATTCAGCTTGAACGACATGGCGTCAATCAACTCCTTGAGCAACAAAGGCACGCTGACGTTGGCCAGCTTGGCACCCACCATGAAGCTCAAGGCGGCGACCACGCGCCACTTGTATTGCCATAAATAGGGGAAAAGGCGTTTGATGGTTTCGCTGTCGGGCCGTTGTTTAGGTGGCTGCCCAGTAGGAGTGGGCGCAGAAGAATGGGCGTGATGACGCATGTTGCACAATGCCAAAAAGTAATTCTTCGATTGTGCCTATGTCTACCTCAGTTAACCCACACGCCGTCCCCCTGCCCACCGACCAAGAACTGGTGCTCAAAGTCATCCCTATGCCAGCCGACTGCAATCAGAACGGCGACATTTTTGGTGGCTGGGTCATGGCTCAAGTCGACTTGGCGGGCGCTGTTCTACCCGCACGCTATGCGCGAGGCCGTTTTGCCACGGTGGCGGTGAATGAGTTCATCTTTAAGCACCCAGTGAAAGTAGGCGATATCTTGAGCTTTTTCTCACGCGTGGTGCGCATTGGAAACACCTCGATCAATGTGAAGGTGGAAGTGTTTGCAGAGCGTTTCAGCGCCCAAGGTGAATACATGAAGGTAACCGAAGCCACCCTCACCTATGTGGCCATCGATGAGACGGGCAAGCCCCGCGTGATTCCCAAAGACTGAGCTTAGGAAACGATGTAGGCCCCAGTGCCTGTGGACATGAGCGTGCCATCAGGCCCACGAAACTCCATGCGCGAAGTACCCACACGCGTGCCCACACGCAAAGCGTGGGCGTGGATGGTGAAGTGCTCACCAATGCCAGGGCGCAAGTAGTCAACCCGCAAATCAATCGTGCCAAGCTTGGCAAAACGCTCTAAACGCTCTGCAGGTGGTTCTTTCATGTGCTTGGCAGCCAAGCACGCCATCACTGCGGCACTGCCTATGGCATCGAGCACCGCGCTGATCACACCACCATGGATGCGGTTGTAGGCATAGTGCCCCACCAGATCGGGGCGCATGTCGATGCGGGCGACCACTTCATCGGGTGTCACGCTGACGATCTTCAAGCCGAGCAACTTGTTGAAAACAATCTTCTCTTCGTAGATGTCGCGAAAGCTGTTCAAGTATTCGGGTTCAAACATCACAGCACTGGCCACGCCCGTGTTGGCAATCGTTGACGACATCGGCGGTCTTTCGTTCAAAAAATCAAAGCTTCGAGAAATCAGGCTTGCGTTTTTCCATGAAGGCACCAAACGCTTCTTTGGCAGCAGGCTCTGTCAGCATACGACCAAAGGAAACGGCTTCTTCATTCATTTGTTTTTGCACCAATGCGGCTTGACCTGCTTTCATCAAACGCTTGGTTTCGAGCAATGACGACAAAGGCTTAGCTGCCAACTTACGGGCTTGCGCTTGCACATAGCTGTTGACCTCGGTGGGGGGCAACACGCGGTTGACCAAACCAATTTCCAAAGCGGCTTCAGCCATGAACGGCTCACCTAACAACAGCGCTTCAGCTGCGCGGTGGTAGCCCATCATTTGTGGTGCCAGCAAACTTGATGCAGCTTCGGGACACACACCCAGGTTGACAAACGGCATGGCAAACGCGGCGTTGTCGCCGGCATAAACCAAATCGCAATGGAACAACAGCGTGGTGCCGATGCCCACGGCGGGACCAGCCACAGCTGCCAAGACAGGCTTTGGAAATGCCGCGATGTTTCTCAACAAACGGAACACAGGCGCGTCTTGCGAAGACGGCGGGTTGTGCAAAAAGTCAGCAATGTCGTTGCCTGCGCAAAAGACAGCCTCATGGCCTTGGAACACCAACACGCGCACCTCGGGGTTGCGCTCGGCTTGCTCCACCGCGTCAGCCAATGCGGTGTACATCGCAGCAGTGAGTGAGTTCTTTTTATCGACGCGGTTGAACGTCAGCGTCATCACACCTGCATCGATGTGGCTCAAAATTTCGGACATAGTTTTCCTAGTTACTGGGCACGCAGCCAAACTTGGGTGCGATAAAACGGACCAATGTAGCCGCGCACTTGCAGCTTTTTGCCACCTTCTTGCGGCACCATTTTGACGGTGTATTCCTTGCCATTTTCGGGATCCAAAATTTTTCCGCCGCTGGCCCACAGATTCTCGCCTGAGGCATCAGGCTTCACGCCGCGCACGATTTCCATGCCGATGATGGTCTGGCCTTTGCGATCATCTTTGCAATCGTCGCAAGTTTTCTTTGCATTGGGATCGTTGCGCAGTGACTTGACCACGCGGCCACTGAGCGCGCCGTCTTTGTCGACGATTTGGATTTCAGCTTTGGCCTCACCCGTTTTGTCATCGATCGAATGCCAAGTGCCCACGGGCGTCATTTGGGCAAAGCTGCTGCCAGCAGCCAACAGGACCAAGCCCACGAGGGTTTTGAAAAAGTGTGTGTGTGTCATGGTTTGAATTTACTCGAATTAATCAACGATGTAACTCAGGCAAACACTGCCTCTGTCTCCATCAGCACAGCCGAACCTGCACGCGCGGTGAGCATGAGCGACGCGGTTTCGGGGAACAGCTTGGCAAAGTAAAAGCGTGCGGTTTGCAGCTTGGCTTGGTAGAACGGGTCGCGATTGCCTTCGGCAATCTTTTGCAGCGCCACTTTGGCCATGCGCGCCCAGAAGTAGCCAAACACCAAGTGGCCTGCCACGCGCAGGTAGTCCACCGCCGCAGCACCCACTTCGTCGGCGTTTTCCATGGCTTTGTAGCCAATCTCGCCCGTGAACTGCGTCATCTGCTGGCCCAACTTGGCCAATGGATTGACGAACTCGGCCATGTCATCATCGCCCTGTGCTTCGGCCACTAATTCAGCAATGAGCTTGCCAAACTTCTTGAGCGAAGCACCTTGATTACCCAACACCTTACGGCCCAACAAGTCCAAGCTTTGGATGGTGTTGGTGCCTTCATAAATCATGTTGATGCGGGCATCACGCACGTATTGCTCCATGCCCCATTCGCGGATAAAGCCATGGCCACCAAACACTTGCATGCACGACGAGGTGGCAGTCCACGCGTTGTCGGTGATGAAGGCTTTCACGATGGGCGTGAGCAAAGCCACTTGCTCGGCCGACTCTGCACGCACCGCTTCGTCAGGGTGATTCAACTCACGGTCAATGAGCAAGGCGCAGTGCAACGCCAACGCACGGCCACCTTCGGCGTAGGCCCGGGCTGTGAGCAGCATCTTGCGCACATCTGGGTGCACCAGAATGCTGTCGGCTGGTTTGCTCGGGTCTTTGGCGCCCGTGAGGCTGCGCGACTGGATGCGGTCTTTGGCATAGGCCACTGCGTTTTGATAGGCCACCTCGGTCAAGCCCAAGGACTGCATGCCCACACCGATGCGTGCGGCATTCATCATCACAAACATCGCGGCCAAACCTTTGTTGGGCTGGCCCACCATCGTGCCCACCGCGCCGTCCAACACCATCTGTGCTGTGGCGTTGCCGTGGATACCCATCTTGTGCTCTAAGCCACCGCAATAGATGCCGTTGCGCTCGCCAAGGCTGCCATCGGCTTTGACGTGGAACTTAGGCACCACAAACAAGCTGATGCCTTTGCTGCCCGCAGGCGCATCAGGCAAACGTGCCAACACCAAGTGCACGATGTTGCTCACCATGTCGTGCTCACCGGCACTGATGAAAATCTTGTTGCCCGTGATGCGATAGCTGCCATCGGCTTGTGGCTCGGCCTTGGTACGCAAGAGACCCAGGTCGGTACCGCAATGCGGCTCGGTCAAACACATGGTGCCTGTCCACTCACCGCTGGTGAGCTTGGGCAAATACAGCGCTTTTTGTGCGTCCGTGCCGTGCGCGTGCAAGGCCTCGTAAGCGCCGTGCGTGAGGCCGGGGTACATGGTCCACGCTTGGTTGGCGCTGTTGAGCATTTCGTAAAAGCACTGGTTCACCACGATGGGCAAACCTTGACCGCCGTACTCCGGGTCAGCACTCAACGCTGGCCAACCGCCTTGCACGTATTGGTCATAAGCGGCCTTGAAACCATCAGGCGTTTTCACTTCATGCGTGTCGCGGTTGAGTGTGCAGCCTTGCTCATCACCGATTTGGTTGAGCGGAAAAATCACCTCAGACGCAAACTTACCCCCCTCTTCCAACACCGCCGTAATCGTGTCGGCATCCATGTCGGCATGCTTGGGCATTTGCTTCAAATCATCGGTGACGTGCAGCACTTCGTGCAGCACAAATTGCATATCGCGCAGAGGTGGGGTGTAGCTAGGCATGGTGTGTCTCCTTACTTTTTAGATGAAGTGGTGCGCTTGGCGCTTGTTTTAATCACGGGGACAACATCGCTCGCGCCATAGCGCAGCAAGATGTTTTCAAATCCTTTGAGGGTGCGCGCCAACGATTTGGACGAACGCAAAAACCGAGCTTCGTATTGCAGGGCCAAGATAAGGCCGTGCAACTCGAACACCATTTGCTCGGCGTCCATGTCAGCGGCTAGATGGCCCTCTTCGCGCGCTTGCACCACCGTGCGATGCACCGCAGCGAGCCACGTTTTGACCGAGCTGGCCAAGGCGTCGCGTACAGGGCCAGGACGGTCGTCAAACTCTGCTGCGCCACTGATGTAGAGGCAGCCTGAATCGATTTCGGCAGATGTGCGCTTGGTCCAGTTGGCAAACAACTGGCGCAAACGTGGCAAGCCGCGCTCGACTTGCAAAATGGGCAAAAACACCTCGGCTTCAAAACGCAAGTGGTATTCACGCACCACCGAAATTTGCAACTCTTCACGCGAACCAAAGTGGGCAAACACACCCGACTTGCTCATGCGCGCCACCTCAGCTAACGCGCCAATGCTCAAACCCTCAAGGCCAATTTGCGTGGCCAAGCCCAAAGCAGCGTCGACAATAGCGGCTTTGGTTTGTTGCCCTTTTTGAAGGGCCTTGCTTTCGCTGGCTGCAGTTTTTCGTGTGGCGTTCATGCGGAACTTTTGAATGAAACTCTAGAAAAGAACGATCGTGCTATTTTGCACGATTTTTGAATCCTTAAACTAAGCCCCTATGCAAGCCACCCGAATTCTCGCCATCCGCCACGGGGAAACCCTGTGGAATGTTGACACCCGCATTCAAGGCCACCTCAACATTGACCTGAACGAAACAGGTCGCTGGCAAGCCGAACGCGTGGGCCACGCCTTGGCCGAAGAACCCATCCACGCCATCTACAGCAGCGACTTGCGCCGTGCATTTGAAACAGCGCAAGCCATTGCAAATGCCCCCGCACGACTGGCTGCACGCACCCACACACCTGCGCAAGTGACACCGCATTTGCAATTGCGCGAGCGCCACTTTGGCCATTTGCAAGGCAAAACATGGGCCGAAATCGAGACCCAACACGCAGAAGAATGCAAACTTTGGCGTGGACGTGACCCACATTGGGCGCCGTCGGGCGGCGAGTCTCTGACGGTCTTGCGCGAGCGCATTAGCCACTGCGTGAATGAACTGGCAAGTCAACACCTTGGCGAACAAATTGTGTTGGTCGCGCACGGCGGCGTAATGGATGCGCTGTATCGCTTAGCCACCAACCAATCGGTGGAAGCGCCACGTTCGTGGCATTTAGGCAATGCGGCCATCAACCGATTACTGTGGACGCCTCAGGGCTTGAGCCTGGTGGGCTGGGGTGATGTGTCGCACTTTGATGAGGCGCTGGGTGCGCCCCGCGACGAGACCACCACTTAATCTGTGGTGACGTCGCCAATCGCCTTGGGCGGCGTGACCCCCAAGTGGCGATACGCCGCCAAAGTGGCCATGCGGCCACGCGGCGTGCGTTGCAAGAAACCTTGCTGAATCAAATACGGCTCAATCACATCTTCAATCGTGTCGCGCTCTTCACCGATGCTGGCAGCGATGTTGTCGAGACCGACGGGGCCGCCGTCAAAGCGGTGAATCACCGCTTCAAGCAGCTTACGATCCATCAAGTCAAAGCCTTGCGGATCCACATCGAGCATGGCCAGCGCCTTGTTGGCCATCTCAAGGGTGATGCGGCCATTGCCCTTCACATCCGCGTAATCGCGCACACGGCGCAGCAAGCGGTTGGCAATGCGCGGCGTGCCGCGTGAGCGACGCGCAATCTCAAAACCACCTTCCGCATCCATCGGCGTGTCCAGCAAGCCCGCGCTGCGCACCACGATGCGTTGCAGCTCTTCGGCGGTGTAAAACTCTAGGCGCGACACAATGCCAAAGCGATCACGCAGTGGGTTGGTCAACATCCCTGCACGGGTGGTGGCGCCTACCAAGGTGAAGGGCTGCAAATCGAGCTTGATGCTGCGGGCCGCAGGGCCTTCACCAATCATGATGTCGATTTGGTAGTCCTCTAGCGCGGGATACAAAATCTCTTCCACCACAGGCGACAAGCGGTGAATCTCGTCGATGAACAACACGTCGTTTTTTTCTAGGCCAGTCAGCAGCGCAGCCAAGTCTTTGGGCTTCTCCAGCACAGGGCCGCTGGTGGAGCGCAGGTTCACGCCCAGCTCTTGGGCAATGATGTGGCTCAACGTGGTTTTGCCCAAACCGGGCGGGCCAAACAGCAGCACATGGTCGAGCGCTTCGTTGCGCATCTTCGCTGCACCAATGAAGATTTCGAGCTGCTCGCGCACTTTCATCTGGCCCACGTACTCTTGCAGCAGCTTGGGGCGCAGGGCCCGCTCTATCGCTTCTTCATTGGGAGATACGGGGGCGGCAGACACCACGCGCGAAGGCACGGGGGAAGGCGCGAAATCGTCTGTTTGAATGCTCATGCTTTATTTAGCCAAAGATTTCAGCGCCAGCTTGATGCCGTCGCTAACACCCACATCCGCTGGCAACGCCTTGAGCGCGGCAGCGGCTTCTTTGTCGTTGTAACCCAGTGCCAGCAAGGCTTGCAAGATGTCGCTTTGGTGGTCGGGCGTGGAAAACAAATGGGGGCCGAGGTCTGCACCCAACTTACCTTTGAGCTCGAGCAACAAACGCTCTGCCGTTTTCTTGCCAATGCCCGGCACTTTGGTGAGGCGACCTGCATCTTGGTCAGACACTGCACGGGCCAACTCGTCAGCACTCAAGCCACTCAAAATACCAAGGGCCATACGTGGGCCTACGCCTGAGATTTTGATGAGCAAGCGAAACGTGGCGCGTTCTGATGCAGTGCCAAAACCAAACAAAATTTGCGCGTCTTCACGCACCACAAAGTGCGTGAGCAAGGACACTTTTTCGCCATTGGCGGGTAGGTTGTAAAACGTGCTCATGGGCACATCGACTTCGTAGCCCACGCCGTTGCAGTCCACCAAAACTTGGGGTGGATTTTTCTCACTGAGAATGCCGCTTAATTTGCCAATCACATCTTGCCTATCATTGGGGTACCTTTTGAGAGATTATCGACTTGATTCTTCGCCACACCTTCACCCCGCATAACAACACCCGTCTGTCGCATTTGTGCGGCCCTACTGACGAACACTTGCGCACCATCGAACTAGCGCTAAACGTGAAGATCGCCCACCGCCACGAGCAATTCAAAGTGGACGGCCACAAAGCCAAAGCCACCCGCGCCATGGAGGTGCTGCAAGCTTTGTACGAACGTGCCGCCAAAGCGATCCCCCCCGAACAAGTACAGCTCATGTTGGCGAGCGAGAGTGCGATGGAGGAAGAAGATGTCCCCACGCTGCAAACCCGCCGCACCGACTTGCGCGCGCGCACCCCCACACAAGCCGCTTACCTCGACAACATTGCCGCGCACGACATCAGCTTTGGCATTGGCCCCGCTGGCACTGGCAAAACCTATTTGGCTGTGGCTTGCGCCGTGGATGCACTCGAGCGCAGCGCGGTACAACGCATTGTGCTGACCCGTCCAGCGGTAGAGGCTGGCGAAAAGCTCGGCTTCTTGCCCGGTGACTTGGGCCAAAAAGTTGACCCGTATCTGCGCCCCCTTTATGACGCGCTGTATGACCTGATGGGCTATGACCGCGTGCAAAAAGCCTTCGAGCGCAACGCGATTGAAATTGCACCACTCGCCTTCATGCGCGGCCGCACCCTCAACAACGCTTTCGTCATCTTGGACGAAGCGCAAAACACCACACCCGAACAAATGAAGATGTTCCTCACCCGCATTGGCTTTGGCGCCAAAGCGGTGGTCACGGGTGACGTGAGCCAAATTGACTTGCCCAAAGGCCAGCTGAGTGGACTGATTGATGCCGAGCGCGTGTTGAAACGCGTCAAAGGCATCTCGGTTACCCGCTTCACCAGCGCAGACGTGGTGCGCCACCCGCTCGTGGCCCGCATCGTCGACGCGTATGACGCACAACGCACAGCCACCACCGGCGCCCCTTCACGCAAACAATCTTAAAAATATGGCACTGCCCACCTTAGACCTGACCCTGCAATTTGGCGATGTGCCAAACGCCGCGCGCCACCGCTCTGCATTGCCCCGTGCCTTTGTGAACCGTTGCATTCGCAGCGCCTTGGCGCATGACGCCGAAATGACGGTGCGCATCGTCGACGCGGAAGAAGGCCAGGCTTTAAACAGCAGTTACCGCAAGAAAAACTACGCCACCAATGTGCTGACTTTTGACTATGCGCAAGCGCCAATGGTGATGGCCGACCTCGTTTTGTGTGCGCCCGTGGTGGCGGCTGAAGCCAAAGAGCAAGGCAAGTCGCTACAAGAGCACTATGCCCATTTGCTAATCCACGGCGCACTGCACGCACAAGGCTACGACCACGAAACCTCTGAAAAAGATGCCATCGAGATGGAAACGCTGGAGATGTTCATCATGGCAAGCCTCGGCTTGCCTTGCCCGTATTAACGCCGAACCCTATGCAGGTCGATCAACGACCTAAGGCGTCTTCCAACAAACGTACCTTCACCGTCTTGCCTTTGACGCGCCCTGCGCTCAAACGCTTGACGGCTTCACGCGCAATGCTGCGCTCCACCGCCACGTAGGTGGAAAACTCGTTCACGTTGATCTTGCCCACTTGCTCTTTGGTGAAGCCTGCGTCACCCGTGAGTGCACCCAACACGTCGCCTGCGCGAATTTTCTCTTTGCGCCCACCCACAATTTGAAGCGTTGCCATTGGCGGCTGCAAGATGCCACCTGCGGCTGGCGTGAGGCTGCTGAGTGGGGCCCAGGTGGACTCGCGGTTTTGCAACTGTTCAATCTTGCCCACGTTGCCCATCTCGTCCATGCTGACGAGTGACAAAGCCAAACCTTCAGCGTCACCGCGGCCTGTGCGGCCAATGCGGTGGATGTGAATTTCCGAATCCGGCGTCACATCCACGTTGATAACGGCTTCTAAATTCGCCACGTCCAAACCACGCGCCGCCACATCGGTGGCCACCAGCACCGAGCAACTGCGGTTGGCAAACTGAACCAGCACTTGGTCACGCTCACGTTGCTCCAACTCTCCAAACAAAGCCAAAGCACTGAAGCCCTGAGCTTGCAGCACAGTCACCAAATCGCGGCATTGCTGTTTGGTGTTGCAAAACGCCAGCGTGGATTCAGGGCGGAAGTGATTGAGCAGTTGCGATACGGCGTGCAAACGTTCGTTGTTACTCACCTCGTAAAAAATCTGTTTGATTTTTTGCGCGTCATGCTGCGCTTGCACCTTCACGGTTTGCGGCTCGCGCATGAATTGCGAAGCCAGCTTGGCAATGCCTTCTGGATAAGTAGCCGAGAACAACAAGGTTTGACGGTCTTTGGGGCACTGACGCGCCACCTTGGCGATGTCATCAAAAAAGCCCATGTCCAACATGCGGTCGGCCTCGTCGAGCACCAACATTTTTAAGCCTTGCAAGCTGAGTGAGCCGCGCTCTAAGTGGTCCATGATGCGGCCGGGCGTACCCACCACCACATGCGCACCGTGTTCTAGGCTCACAGTTTGTCCACGCAAGGCCACGCCACCACACAGCGTGACCACCTTGATGTTGCCCACAGCACGGGCCAAGCGGCGAATCTCTTGTGTCACTTGGTCTGCCAGTTCGCGTGTAGGGCACAAGATCATGGCTTGTGCATCGAACTGTGCGGGGTCGAGCTTCTCGACCAAAGGAATGCCAAAGGCGGCTGTTTTGCCGCTGCCTGTGCTGGCTTGG
The DNA here is from genome assembly GCF_002943475.1 of Limnohabitans sp. TS-CS-82. NCBI lineage: Bacteria > Pseudomonadati > Pseudomonadota > Betaproteobacteria > Burkholderiales > Comamonadaceae > Limnohabitans > Limnohabitans sp. TS-CS-82. The sequence goes on from NZ_PTQX01000001.1 coordinate 883,837, forward strand.
GCAATCAGGTCCCGCCCAGCCAAGGTGAGTGGCAAGCTCGCGGCTTGGATGGGGGTCATCTGGGTGTAGCCCAGCTGCGTCAAGTTATCTAATGAAGAGGCCGCGAGGCTCAGGGAAGCAAAGGTCGTAGCGGTATTTTTTGTATCGGTCATGCACCGATTATCGTGATTGGGATGGTCACAGGGCCATCGTTCACCAAATGAACTTTCATGTCTGCGCCAAAAATACCCGTTTGCACCAGTGGATGCTGCGCTTTGGCTTGCGCCACAAACGCGTCATACAAGCGGCGACCTTCGTCGGCGGGTGCGGCGCTGGTGAAGCTGGGGCGCGTACCGCTGCTGGTGTCAGCCGCCAATGTGAATTGGCTGACCACCAACAAGCCGCCGTTCACATCCACCACGCTGCGGTTCATCTTGCCTGCGTCGTCGTAGAACACGCGTAATTTCAAAATTTTGTCGAGCATTTTTTGGCCCACCGCTTCGTTGTCGCCCTTTTCGGCACACAACAACACCATCAAACCATGGGCAATTTCACCTACCGTTTGGCCATTTACCAACACTCGAGCTTCGCTCACGCGTTGCAAAACTGCTTTCATGCGTCATCTTTCGGATCATCGAAATGCGCCTCAACATCGTTCGGCAACATTTGTATCGTGGCACGCAGACCTGGCACTGCTTTCATCAACGACTGCTCCACGTTGGCACGAAACATTGCGGCACGACCCAACGTCCACTCAGCGGGCATGTGCATGTGCAAATCCACATAGCGGCGCTGCCCTGCTTTGCGGGTCATGAGGTGGTCAAAACGCACGATGTGCGTGTGGTCGGCTCCTGCCTCTTCGTGCGCCATCGACAAGTCGTGCAACACGGTGTTGATTTGCGCCAGCACCTCGGGCTCGACGGCCTCATCCATCAGACCTTGAGAAGCGCTCCAAATCAAATGCCAGCCTTCTTTAAGGATGTTGAGTGCCACACCAATGGCCACCACTGCATCTAGCCACAGCCAACCGCTGTAACTGACCAGCACAATGCCAACCACCACGCCCGCCGAGGTCCACACATCCGTCACCAAATGCCGGGCATCGGCCTCTAGCGCAATGGATCGGTGTGTTTTGGCAGCGCGAAACATGACCCATGCCAATAAGCCGTTCAGCACGGAGCTGGCCACTGACAATGCCAAACCAAGCCCCACTTGCTCTAAGGGCTGGGGATCAAAAATACGATGGCCAGCAGCCCACATGATGCCGAGTGAGGCCACGACGATGAGGATGCCCTCAAAGCCAGACGAAAAATACTCGGCTTTGTGATGGCCATACGGATGGTCTTCGTCCGCAGGCATAGCGGCGACGGTCACCATCATCAAACCAAATATCGCACTGGCCAAGTTGACCAACGACTCCATCGCATCGGATAGCAACCCCACCGAACCGGTGAGGTGCCACGCCAAAGTTTTGAGCGCGATGGTGATACACGCCACCACAACCGAAGCCCAAAGCAAGCCTTTGGGCGAGAGCCATTTTTCAAGGGTGTGGGTGTTCATGTACGCAGTCTAGTTGCTGCCTGTTAAGCCAAGGTGACGCGCGCAAATTTGCGCTTGCCCACTTGCACCACAAACGTACCGGCATCCAACTTCAAACCTTTGTCACTCACCACGCTAGAGTCGACACGCACACCGCCTCCATCGATCAAACGGTTGGCTTCGCTGCTAGAAGGGGCCAAGCCTGCGGCTTTGAGCAATGCACCAACGCCCATGGGCGCGCCGCTGAGCGACACCTCTGGAATTTCATCGGGCACGCCACCTTTGCTGCGGTTGATAAAGTCTTGCTCGGCGGTCTCGGCAGCGGCTGCGCCATGGAAACGTGCGGTGATTTCTTTGGCCAAAGCCACCTTGGCGTCTTTGGGATTGCGACCGCCTTCGATTTCTTTTTTCAAGGCTTCGATATCCGCCATCGACTTGAACGACAGCAAGGTGTACCAACGCCACATGAGTACGTCAGAGATGGACAACACCTTGGCAAACATGGTGTTGGGTTCTTCGCTGATGCCGATGTAGTTGTTCTTGGACTTGGACATTTTTTCAACACCGTCCAAACCTTCGAGCAAAGGCATGGTCAAGATGCACTGCGCTTCTTGGCCGTACTCGGCTTGCAAATGGCGACCCATGAGCAAGTTGAATTTTTGGTCGGTGCCGCCCAATTCCAAATCAGATTTCAAAGCCACCGAGTCGTAGCCCTGCATGAGTGGGTACAAAAACTCGTGCACGCTGATGGGTGTGTTGGCGTGGAAGCGGTCATGAAAGTCGTTGCGCTCCATCATGCGCGCCACGGTGTACTTCGATGCCAACTGAATCATGCCCATCGAACCCAGCGGAATGCACCACTCGCTGTTGTAGCGAATTTCGGTTTTGGCAGGGTCGAGCACCAACGAGGCTTGCTTGTAATACGTCTCGGCGTTCACCTTGATTTGCTCAGGCGTGAGCGGAGGACGCGTGCTGTTGCGGCCAGAGGGGTCACCAATTAAGCTGGTGAAGTCGCCAATCAAAAAGATGACTTGATGCCCCAAGTCTTGCAACTGGCGCATTTTGTTGAGCACCACGGTGTGGCCGATGTGAATGTCGGGCGCTGTAGGGTCCAAGCCCAATTTGATGCGCAGCGGTTGGCCCGTCGCCTCTGAGCGCGCGAGCTTTTTCACCCATGCGTCTTCGGGAATCAGTTCTTCGCAGCCACGCTTGGTCACAGCCAAGGCTTCGAGGACGCGGTCAGTCACTGGATGAGCGACAGAGGAGTGTTGTGCAGGTGATTGATTCATAAGGATTTTTTACCGTCCAAGGTATACTCGACGGTTTGGTGTTTGAGCCTGATTTTAGAGGCCCAAACCTTGAGGCTTTGGGATGGAGTCCCCGCCTTCTACCTACTGCTGGAGAAATACCTTGCAGACATCGTTTTCTTTGTGGGTCACGCGCCTACAAAACAGCCTTCACACACAACACCGCCGCGTTTTGGCGGGCGTGGCCATCGCACTCTCCGTCCTCGGTGGCGGTGCATTTGCAGTCGCCAACTTGGATGACGGCGCCTCCAAACTTCCCTTGCGCCAAGTGGTGGAAAGCGTCAATACCTTGTCGCTGCCCAGCTTGTGGGCTGATCCATTACTGCAACTGTTCCGCTCGGACGTCACCCGCTCGAGCGACTCAGCCGACAGCCTGCTTTCGCGCTTGGGCCTGAGCGATCCAGAAGCCGCTGCTTACCTACGTGATGCACGCACCCCGCGCCAAAAGTTCATCGGTCGTGCAGGCCGTCTTGTCAGCGTGACGGGTGACACCGAACACAAACTCACACGCCTGACCGCTCGCTGGGCCAACGACGATGGCGAGAGCTTCACCCGCTGGGTGATGGAGCGCACCCCCAACGGTTTCACAGAGCACGAAGAGACAGCACGCTTGAACGTGAGCACCCGCATGAGCAACGGCACGATTCAAAGCTCCTTGTTTGCCGCCACGGATGATGCCAACATCCCCGACAACGTGGCCAGCCAATTGGCCGACATCTTTGCAGGCGACATCGACTTTCACCGCGCCCTGCGCAAGGGTGACCGATTTGCCGTGGTGTATGAGTCGCTCGAAGCCGATGGCGAAGTGCTGCGCACGGGCCGCGTGATTTCGGCCGAGTTTGTGAACAACGGCAAAACACATCAAGCGTTTTGGTTCAAAGAAGCCGGCGCCAAAGAAGGCGGCTACTACAACGCCGATGGCATCAGCCTGCGTCGTGCCTATTTGGCTTCGCCACTCGCTTTCTCGCGCATGACCAGTGGTTTCAAAATGCGCTTTCACCCGATTCTGCAAACCTGGCGCGCACACTTAGGCGTCGACTATGCAGCGCCCACCGGCACGCCGGTGCGCAGCGTGGGTCAAGGCATTGTGGATGTGGCTGGCTCACAGGGCGGCTTTGGCAATGTGGTGATGGTCAAACACGCCAGCGGCCAAACCACCGTGTACGCACACCTGAGTCGCATCAACGTCAAACGTGGCCAATCGGTCATGCAGGGTCAAACACTCGGCTTGGTCGGTTCAACCGGCTGGGCCACTGGTCCACATTTGCATTTTGAATTCCGCGTGAATGGGCAACACAAAGACCCACTCACCATGGCGCGCCAAAGCGTGGCGGTGGAAGTGTCTGCCGCGGCACGCGAGCAGTTCAAGCGTCACGCAGCCATTGCCAAAATCGACTTGGCAGCAGCAGCAACAAGCCAAGTGAGCAGCGCCGAATAAATGTCGAGGGCAGCGACATCGTCACACCTGTTCATTGGCTTGATGTCGGGCACGTCCCTCGACGGCGTCGACGGTGTGTTGGCAGATTTCAGCGGCGCACAGCCCCGCGTGTTGGCACACCACGCCATGCCTTTTGCACCTGCGCTCAAACAAGAGTTGCTCGCGCTCAACACACCGTCTGACAACGAGCTGCACCGCGCTGCGCTGGCAGCTAACGGCCTTGTGCGCGTGTATGCGCAAGCCGTGCAAGCCTTGTTGGCAAACACACACACAGCCGCCAGCGATGTACGTGCCATCGGCACACACGGCCAAACCGTGCGCCACCAACCGGGCGCGTTTGATGGCACGGGCTATACGCTGCAACTCAACAACCCAGCTTTGCTGGCCGAGCTCACCGGCATTGACGTGGTAGCCGATTTCCGCAGTCGCGATGTGGCTGCAGGTGGCCAAGGCGCGCCGCTGGTGCCCGTGTTTCATCAAGGCATCTTTGGCCAACCTGACCACACCGTGGGCGTGCTCAACATTGGCGGCATTGCCAACCTCAGCGTGCTGCACGCGAATGGCGATGTGCTGGGTTTTGACTGCGGCCCAGGCAACGCATTGCTAGACCACTGGTGCCAAGCGCACACCGGCAATGCCTTTGACAACAACGGCGCATGGGGTGCCAGCGGCAAAGTGATTGAACCTTTGTTGCAAGCCATGCTGGCCGAGCCGTTCTTGCACCAATCACCTCCCAAAAGCACGGGGCGCGATTTGTTTCATCCAACCTGGTTGGCGGACCAACTGAGCGGCTACGCAGATGCAAATGCAGCAGATGTGCAAGCCACCCTCACCGAATTCACTGCACGTGCCTGCGTGAACGATGTGTTGCGCCATTCAGCAGATGCATCTGAGCTCATCGTGTGTGGTGGTGGCGCATTGAATGGGTTGCTGATGCAACGCTTGCAGGCGGGCTTACCCAAGGTGCGCGTGTTGTCATCCGCTGAACGCGGCATGCCGCCTTTGCAAGTCGAAGCAGCCGCCTTTGCCTGGCTGGCTCGCCAAACCGTACTGGGCCTGCCGGGCAACCTACCAAAAGTAACGGGCGCTCAAGGCGCCCGCATACTGGGTGGAATTTTTAAAGCCTGAGCTTTAAGCGTCGGTCGATCAAGCTGAGAACGACGAACCGCAGCCGCAAGTGGATGTCGCGTTCGGGTTCTTGATGACGAACTGAGCGCCCTGCAAGTCTTCTTTGTAGTCAATCTCTGCGCCCACCAAGTATTGGTAGCTCATCGCATCAACCAGCAAAGACACGCCGTTTTTGTTGATCGTGGTGTCGTCTTCGTTCACGATTTCATCGAATGTGAAACCGTATTGAAAGCCTGAGCAGCCACCACCTTGCACGAACACGCGCAACTTCAACTCAGGGTTGCCCTCTTCTGCAATCAGGTCAGCCACTTTGGCAGCCGCGCTGTCGGTGAAGACGAATGGGGATGGCATTTCTGTTTGGACGTTTTCGGCAACTGCGCTCATGTGAGGACTCCTGAATCAATGCTTAAAAGTATATCGCTTTACTCGGATATAGCACTGCACGCGGCTTAGAAACGCTATTACCGATGTGGGCATTCGTGCGGACAACAAAAAAGCCGCAAGGGCGAACCCATGCGGCTTTTGGCAAAACAGGAAGCGGATTAACGCTTGCTGAACTGCTTGCGGCGGCGAGCAGAGTGCAAGCCAACCTTTTTACGTTCGACTTCACGAGCATCGCGAGTCACGTAACCGGCTTGTGACAGGACGGGCTTCAAAGCTGCGTCGTAGTCAATCAAAGCGCGGGTAATACCGTGACGCACTGCACCAGCTTGGCCAGACTCACCACCGCCGTGCACGTTGACTTGAATGTCAAACGCTTCGCCGTTGTTGGTCAGCATCAAGGGTTGCTTCGAGATCATGATCGAGGTTTGACGGCCGAAATATGCGGCGATGTCTTTACCGTTGATCGTGATTTTGCCGGAGCCTTTTTTCAGAAACACGCGAGCGACGCTTGATTTGCGACGGCCGGTGCCGTTGTTCCATTCACCAATCATTTCAGCTCCTTAGATGTCCAGCACTTTAGGCTGTTGTGCGGTGTGTGGGTGCTCAGCACCGCCATACACCTTGAGCTTTTTGATCATGGCGTAGCCGAGTGGGCCTTTAGGCAACATGCCTTTGACGGCCTTCTCGAATGCGCGGCCAGGGTGCTTGGCTTGCATGTCACGGAAGTTTGTAGCTGTGATACCGCCTGGATAACCAGAGTGACGGTAGTACACCTTATCCAAAGACTTGGTACCAGTGACCTTGAGTTTGGATGCGTTGATGATGACGATGAAGTCACCTGTATCGACGTGGGGTGTGTAAATGGCTTTGTGTTTGCCGCGTAAACGGAGAGCAACTTCGCTGGCTACTCGTCCGAGCACCTTATCGGTGGCGTCAATCACAAACCACTCATGCACCACGTCAGCGGGTTTTGCGCTGAATGTAGACATAGTTAAATCCTAAAAGGAGAGTTGGTTTGTAGGGTCCTTTTCCACGGTCGGCGTTCTTCTGTTGAGAACCTCTTAGGTGGGAAGTGCTTCTTTCGAAGCCTCTGCCGCGGGACCACTCAAACGCTGCAGAGCCAAAGATTATAAGCAAAATCAAGTGCTTAGCGCAAATCTGGCCAAAACAAGGCGGTTTGGCGGGTTACCATCCGGCCCATGTTCAGTTATCGCCACGCTTTTCACGCCGGAAACCACGCCGACGTCCTCAAACACCTCACTTTGATTGCCACTTTGAAGCATTTGATGCAAAAAGACGCAGGCATTCAGTTTGTGGACACGCACGCAGGCGCTGGCCTGTACCGCCTAGACGGCGACTATGCCGAGAAAAGCGGCGAAGCCGCCGAAGGCGTGCTGAAGCTGCTCAACCTCAAAGGCCCCGCCGCCTTGACCGACTATCTTGAAATGGTGGCCGGCTTCAACGCCAAAGGCAGCAGCAAGATTTACCCTGGCTCGCCGTTCATCATTCACAAGCTGTTGCGCCACGAAGCGCGTGACCGCCTGAAGCTGTTTGAATTGCACCCCACCGACCACAAATCGCTGGTGGGCAACGTGCAGCAGCTAGAAGCAGGTCGCACCGTCAGCGTCATGCGTGCAGATGGTTTTGAGTCGCTCAAGGCCTTGTTGCCACCGCCTGTTTCAAGCGCTGGCTCACGCCGCACCTGCGTGCTGATTGACCCTAGCTACGAAATCAAAAACGACTACTACCGCGTGCTCGATTGCATTCAAGACAGCTTGAAGCGTTTTGCAACCGGCACCTACATCGTGTGGTACCCCATCGTGCCGCGCCCTGAAGCGCACGACTTGCCGCGCAAGCTCAAAGGCCTGTGCAGCCAAGTCAAAAAGCCATGGCTACACGCCACCTTGGCGATTGGCCGCCAAACCGGCGGCAACGACACGGGCTTGAGTGCCAGCGGCATGTTCATCGTCAACCCACCTTTCGCGCTCAAGCCTTTGTTGAACGAAGCATTGCCTGTCATCGAAGAAACCTTGGCACGCGGCCCAGGTCGTGGCTGGGCTGTGGAGTCGGGTGGCTAAGCGGCCAACCTCGCGAACATGAAAAAGGCCTCGCGATGCGAGGCCTTGTCGTTTGGGGCTTGGGGCTTGTTAAGCGCTCAAACCCAAATTTTTGCAAATGGCCAAAGTCGTTGCACTTTGGTTCATGCTGTAGAAATGCAGCCCAGGCGCACCGCCTGCACGCAACTGGTCACACAAATCTGTGACGACTTCCAAGCCAAAAGCTTTGATAGACGCAATGTCGTCGCCGTAACCTTGCAAGCGCAAACGGATCCAACGTGGGATTTCTGCGCCACACGCATCAGAGAAGCGCAGCAGTTGAGACGAGCTGCTGATGGGCATGATGCCCGGCACGATAGGAATGTGCACGCCCAACTTGTCGGCATCTTCCACAAAACGGAAATACGCATCGCTGTTATAAAAGTATTGCGTGATGGCCGAGTCCGCGCCCGCCTTCACCTTGGTGGCAAAAGCTTGTAAATCTGCCTCGGCCGATTTGGCTTGTGGGTGAATCTCAGGGTAGGCGGCCACTTCAATGCTGAAGTCATCACCTGTCTCAGCGCGAATGAAGGCCACCAAATCGCTGGCGTATTGAAACTCACCACCCGCGCCGTAGCCGCTGGGCAAATCGCCACGCAAAGCCACCAAACGCTTCACGCCCATGGCTTTGAACTCGGCCAGTTGTTGGCGCACGCTGTCGCGCGTGGCCCCAATGCACGAGAAGTGCGAAGCTGCGGCCATGCCTTCGCTCAAAATCTCTTTCAAGGTTGAGATCGTGCCGGCTTGGGTCGAGCCGCCCGCGCCATAAGTGACTGAACAAAACTGAGGCTTGAGTGGGTACAACGCCTGACGCACCGCGCGCAACTTCTCTGCACCCTCTGGCGTTTTGGGAGGGAAAAATTCAATGCTCAAGCTGTTGTTCGCGTTCATATCTGTCTCACATGTTGGCGCGTCATGCACGACGCGCACCAATCCAAAATTCTTTGTTGCCATCGCCGCCGGCAATGGCGCTGGGCCAATAGCCCAACACATCTAAATTCGATGCTGCACAAGCCTCGCGCAATCGCGCTTCCACTTGCACATAGCTGGCTTCGTCTTTGACCAAGCCGCCTTTGCCAATGTCGCTGGGCTGCAATTCAAATTGCGGCTTGACCAACATCAGCAGCGCCCCACCCTTTTTCAACAAAGGCAGCAACGCGGGTAATACAAGGGTGAGCGAAATGAAAGACAAATCACCCACCACCAAATCAAATCCTAGGGCCACATCGGGTACACGCGCATCATTCACTTCTAACTCACGGGCGTTAACGCGCTCGACACACACCACACGCGCATCGTCGCGCAAACGTGGATGCAACTGGCCATGCCCCACATCCAAACCCACCACTTGCGCAGCGCCTTGCTGCAGCAGGCAATCGGTGAAGCCGCCGGTGCTCTGCCCCACATCGAGGCAACGCAAACCTTGAGCCGTTAGGCCGCTGCTGTGCAGCGCACCTTCTAGCTTCAAACCGCCGCGAGACACATAACGTGCCTCAGCGGTATCTAGCAAACGCACTTCACAAGGCAGTGGCAACTCGTCCCCATTCTTGGTCACGCGTTGCCACGGCTTGGTGCCCAACCGCCACTCCACGCCCGCAGCAATCAGCCGCTGCGCTTGAGAGCGCGAAGCGGCTAAACCACGTTCGAGGAGTAGCTGGTCGGCTCGCATCAATGAAATGCGAGTGCTTAGTAGCGGTAAGTGTTGGCTTTGTAAGGGCCGTTCTTAGACACGCCGATGTAAGCCGCTTGCTCGTCGCTCAACTCGGTCAGCATGGCGCCGACTTTCTTGAGGTGCAAACGCGCCACTTTTTCGTCGAGGTGCTTAGGCAACACATAAACCTTGCCTGCTTCGTATTGGTCTTGCTTGGTGAACAGCTCGATCTGAGCGATCGTTTGGTTTGCAAAGCTAGAGCTCATCACAAAGCTAGGGTGGCCAGTGGCGCAACCCAAGTTCACCAAACGGCCTTTGGCCAACAAGGTGATCTTCTTGCCATCAGGGAAGATGACGTGGTCGACTTGAGGCTTGATCTCGTCCCACTTGCACTTTTCCAATGAAGCCACATCGATTTCGTTGTCGAAGTGACCGATGTTGCAAACGATGGCTTCGTCTTTCATGGCGGCCATGTGCTCGTAGCGGATCACGTTCTTGTTGCCGGTGGCAGACACGAAGATGTCGCACTTGTCAGCGGCATATTCCATGGTGACCACTTTGTAGCCTTCCATGGCAGCTTGCAAGGCGTTGATCGGGTCGATCTCGGTCACCCACACTTGGGCGCTCAAAGCGCGCAAGGCTTGTGCAGAACCTTTACCCACGTCGCCGTAACCGGCCACGCAAGCCACTTTGCCAGCGATCATCACGTCGGTGGCGCGCTTGATGGAGTCCACCAAAGACTCGCGGCAGCCGTACAAGTTGTCAAACTTGCTCTTGGTCACAGAATCGTTCACGTTGATGGCGCGGAACATCAGGGTGCCCTTGGCGGCCATTTCGTTCAGGCGCAACACGCCTGTCGTGGTCTCTTCGGTCACGCCGATGATGTGCGCACCTTTGCGGCTGTACCAAGTAGGGTCTACTGCCAATTTGGCTTTGATGGCGTTGAACAAACAAGTTTCTTCTTCGCTGGTGGGGTTGGCAATCAACGAAGCGTCGGTTTCAGCGCGCTTGCCCAAGTGCATCAACAACGTGGCATCACCGCCGTCGTCCAAGATCATGTTGGGGCCTTCGCCTTCTGTGCCTTTGGCGCCGAATTCAAAAATGCGGTGGGTGTAATCCCAGTACTCAGCCAATGTTTCGCCTTTGGTGGCGAACACAGGAATGCCAGCTTCTGCGATGGCAGCAGCGGCGTGGTCTTGGGTAGAGAAGATGTTGCAAGAGGCCCAACGCACGTCAGCGCCCAAAGACTTCAAGGTTTCGATCAACACAGCCGTTTGGATGGTCATGTGCAAAGAACCAGTCACGCGAGCGCCTTTCAAAGGCTGCGCTTTGGCGAACTCTTCGCGAATGGCCATCAAACCGGGCATTTCGGTTTCGGCGACTTTGATTTCTTTGCGGCCCCAAGCGGCCAAAGACATATCGGCCACGATGTAATCAGCGGCGGCGTTGGTTTTAAGAACAGCGTTCATTTGAGAGACTCCAAAAGTTGGCAGAGCCACTAGCGACGCGCGGTCAGCATCATCTGGGAGTCCGAAGGAATCTTCGAGGAGCTCACCTCACATCGACTAGTGGGTGAGCGCGGTTGGCAGTCCGAGCCTCACCTGTGAATTTGACCCTTGCGGGCCGACAGGCTGCAGCGCTCCTCGGATAGTCATGATTTTAAACGAACTTCTAAAACCCCTGCTTCGCCACGGCCCCAGCGCTATGATTCCCGCCTTGATTTGCCGTTTTTAGGCACTCCCTTTTTATAGTGACCCCATGAGCTCTTTCCTGAACGAAGTGCGCCGCCGCCGCACCTTTGCCATCATTTCTCACCCTGACGCGGGTAAAACCACGCTGACCGAAAAGCTGTTGCTGTTCTCGGGCGCGATTCAAATCGCGGGCGCCGTCAAAGGCCGCAAAGCCAGCCGCCACGCCACGTCGGACTGGATGGAGATTGAAAAGCAACGCGGTATTTCGGTGGCCTCTTCTGTGATGCAGATGCTCTATCGCGACCACGTCATCAACCTGCTCGACACCCCCGGCCACAAAGACTTCTCGGAAGACACCTACCGCGTGCTGACTGCCGTGGACTCGGCACTGATGGTGATTGATGCCGCCAACGGTGTGGAAGCGCAAACCCGCCGCTTGATTGAGGTGTGCCGTCAGCGTGACACGCCCATCATCACGTTTGTGAACAAGATGGACCGCGAAGTGCGCGACCCACTCGACATCCTCGACGAAGTGGAGCGCGAACTCGGCATGCCCTGCGTGCCCATGACATGGCCTGTGGGCCAAGGCAAGTTGTTCGGCGGCATCATCAACTTGCGCACCCAAGCCATGACCGTGTTTGATTCAGGCTCTGAGCGCTTGCCGCAAGACTTTGAAACACACCCACTCACCGAGCAAGCCAAGCTGGCTGAGCGTTTTGGATTGGAATGGGCCGCCGCCATGGAAAGCATGGAACTGGCCACCGGCGCATCGCCCAAGTTCGACAAAGAAGCCTTCTTGGCGGGCAAACAAACCCCCGTGTTCTTTGGCTCGGGCGTGAACAACTTTGGTGTGATGGAAGTGCTTGACGCCTTGGTCGACCTAGCACCATCACCTCGCCCTCGCTTGAGCCATCTTGTTGTGAACAAGCAAGCAGTGGAGAAAACCATCCAACCTGAAGACGAAGGTTTTGCAGGCGTGGTGTTCAAGGTGCAAGCCAACATGGACGCCAACCACCGCGACCGCATTGCCTTTGTGCGCGTGGCCTCAGGCAAGTTCACCCCCGGCATGAAACTCAAGGTGCAGCGCACCGCCAAAGAACTGCGCCCCACCAGCGTGGTGACCTTCATGTCGCAACGCCGCGAAGCGGTGGAAGAAGCGTATGCCGGTGACATCATCGGCTTCACCACCCACGGTGGTGTGCAACTGGGTGACACCATCACGGACGGACCCGCTTTGCAATTCACAGGCTTGCCTTTCTTCGCACCTGAGTTGTTCATGACGGTGATTTTGAAAAACCCATTGCGCACCAAGCAACTGCAACAGGGCTTGGACCAGTTGGGTGAAGAAGGCGCGATTCAGGTGTTCAAGCCCGAAGCAGGCGGCGCGATGCTGCTGGGCGCCGTGGGTCAGTTGCAGTTTGAAGTGGTGCAGCACCGTTTGAAAGCAGAGTATGACTGTGATGTGAAGCTAGAGAGCTGCCAGTACACCGGCGCGCGTTGGATTACTGCGGACACTCCGGCTGAGCTGCGTGAGTTCAACTATGCGTATCCACAGCGCATGGCTTTGGATGCGGCCAACACTTTGGCGTATTTGTGCACGTCACCTTATGACGTGCGGTTGGCGCAGGAACGCTTTCCTAAGATTCATTTCCATCCTTTGCGTGAGCACGCTGGACTTGCGCTTTCTACTGCGGGGTGAAGAGAGGCCCAGTGGCATTGCCCTAGGCTCCTCTTCGCTGCGCTCAGAATGTCGCTACGGGCAACACCACTGAGCCTCTCTTCGCGTTGCACGCATCAGATTCGGGAGCGAAGTGATCCGCACACAAACAAGTGCTGCGGGATAAGCCGTAGCGACATTCTGAGCGAAGCGAAGAGGAGCCTAGGCTTATCCCGCAGCACGCAGCCACGCCAACGAAACAAGGCGAACCCAACACGTAGCGCAACAAAAAATCGTTACGTACGAGCCAACACCGGCTTCAAAGCAACCCCCGTGTGCGTCCCCAACGCCACCACCGCTTCAGGCGTATCAGCCGCCACGATCAAGCCGCCGCCATCACCGCCCTCAGGCCCAAGGTCAATGATCCAGTCGGCTTCGGCAATCACGTCGAGGTCGTGCTCAATCACCACCACACTGTGACCGCCATCTACCAAACGGTGCAGCACACGAATGAGCTTATCCACGTCGGCCATGTGCAGGCCCACCGTTGGCTCATCCAACACATACAGCGTGTGCGGCGCTTTGTTGCCTCGGCGCGTCACGTCGTCACGCACTTTGCTCAGCTCCGTCACCAGCTTGATGCGCTGCGCTTCACCGCCGCTGAGCGTGGGTGACGGCTGACCTAGCGTGAGGTAACCCAAGCCCACATCTTTGAGCAGTTGCAAAGGGTGCGCGATATTGGGCATGGTGGCAAAGAACTCCACCGCTTCGTCCACTTCCATTTGCAACACATCGCCAATACTCTTACCGCGCCAGCTCACCGCCAAGGTTTCGGGGTTGAAGCGTGCGCCGCGACAGGTTTCGCACGGCACTTTCACGTCGGGCAAAAAGCTCATCTCAATCGTGCGCAGGCCTTGGCCTTCGCAGGTATGGCAGCGCCCTTCACCGGTGTTAAAGCTAAAGCGCCCAGCGCCGTAACCGCGTGCTTTGGCCTCGAGTGTTTCCGCAAACAGTTTGCGAATCGTGTCCCAAAAACCAATGTAGGTCGCTGGGCATGAACGCGGCGTTTTGCCAATCGGCGTTTGATCCACTTCCAACACGCGGTCGATGGTTTGGTAGCCGTCGAGCCCTGTGCATCCCAACCAAGCAGGATGCGTACCTTCTTCATCCAACTTGCGCCCCGCCTGTGTAGAACGCTGCGCCACGGCTGCTGCCACGTTGTGCAACAACACGTCGCGTGCAATCGTGGACTTACCCGAGCCAGACACACCCGTCACTGCTACCAAACGTTTGAGCGGAATCGACACACTCACATCGCTCAAGTTATGCAGCGATGCCCCTTCAAGCGACAGCCAATTCAACTCGGCGCCAGCCACTGCACGACGCGCCTGCAACGGATGCCGCATCGCATGCAACAAGTAACGCCCCGTTTGCGACTCCGCTTGATCGGTGATGTCTTTCACCGAGCCCTCGCCCATCAATCGCCCGCCGCGCTTACCTGCGCTAGGCCCAATGTCAATGATGTGGTCCGCTCGGCGAATGGTGTCTTCGTCGTGCTCCACCACCACCAGCGTGTTGCCCTTGTCGCTGAGCAAATGCAGCGCGTTCAACAAAATTTGGTTGTCACGCGCATGCAGGCCAATCGTGGGCTCGTCCAACACATAACAAACGCCTTGCAAATTACTACCGAGTTGCGCAGCCAAGCGAATGCGTTGCGCTTCACCGCCACTGAGCGTGGGCGCACCACGGTCAAGGGTGAGGTAGTTCAAGCCCACTTGCTCTAAGAACTCCAAACGGCTCTTGATTTCTGGCAAGAGGTCGCGGGCTATGTCGGCATCGCGGCCCGTCATTGCCAACTTCTCCACCCACTTGCGAATCTCAGTCACGCTCAAGCGGGCGATGTCGGTGATACCGACGCCCGCAAATTTCACTGCGCGAGCAGTGGCATTCAAACGTGTGCCTTCGCAACTTGGGCAAGCCACGTCCACCAAGTCATCTACATCGGGCTCGGCAAAAGTTTGCTCGCGACCTTTGTCTTTGTCATCGCGCACTGAGTCATCAAGCACTTTGCGCTGGTCTTTGTTGAGCTTCACGCCCGTGCCCACGCAGTCGGGGCACCAGCCGTGTTTGCTGTTGTACGAGAACAAGCGCGGATCTAGCTCGGCATACGAGGTGTCACACACGGGGCAGGCGCGCTTGGTGGAATACACATCCAAGCGGCCAATGCTGTTGGTGTCCGTGCCGGCCTCCATCGCTTCACGCAGTCCGTCCAACTGACTCAGCACATGCACCACGCCTTTGCCATGTTCTAGCGCAGTCGTCAGTGCTTGACGCAATGCCGCTTCACTTTGCGCGGACACCTCAAGGCTTGCCACTGGCAATTCAATGGTGTGCTCTTTGAAACGGTCCAAACGTGGGAAGCCGTTGGTCGGCAAAAAGTGGCCATCCACACGCAAGTGCGTGTAGCCACGCGGACGCGCCCAATCGGCCAGCTCGGTGTAGACACCTTTGCGGTTCATCACCAAAGGGCTCATAAGGCCAATGTGTTGACCCTTGAACTCGCGCATCAGCTGCGCTGCAATGCGCTCGGCAGTTTGCGGCTGCACCGCCGCACCATCGTGCGTGCAATGCTGTGTGCCAAGCTTGACGTACAGCAAGCGCAAGAAGTGCCACACCTCGGTGGTCGTACCCACGGTGGACTTGCGGCCACCACGGCTGAGGCGCTGCTCAATCGCCACCGTAGGCGGAATGCCATACACCGCATCCACCTCGGGGCGACCTGCGGGCTGCACGATGCTGCGCGCATAGGCGTTGAGACTCTCCAAATAACGGCGCTGCCCCTCGTTGAACAAAATGTCAAACGCGAGCGTGGACTTACCTGAACCCGATACGCCCGTGATGACGTTGAACTTGCCGCGTGGAATATTCACGCTCAGGTTTTTGAGGTTGTGCTCTTTGGCGTTGATGATTTGAATCGCGCCATCGGCAATTGAAACACCACGCGCAGCCTTTGCAAACCTTGCCGTGTCTTCAGCAGCCAACAGACCAGCAGAAGCTTTTTCGCCATCAATTTCGTACACCACACCCATTGACGCTGCGTAATCGCGCAGGGCTTTGCCTGTGTGGGAGGTGGGGTGCAAGCGCACGTCTTCTGGTGTGCCTTCAGCGACCAACAAACCACCGGCATCGCCGCCCTCGGGCCCGAGGTCAATCAACCAATCGCTGGCACGAATGACGTCGAGGTTGTGCTCAATGACGATGAGCGAATTACCGTCTTCCAACAAGCGGCGCATGGCGCGCATGAGTTTGGCGATGTCGTCAAAGTGCAGGCCGGTAGTAGGTTCGTCGAACAAGAACAGCACGCCTTTTTTGGCGAGCGATTGGCGGCTCGATGTTTTGGCTTTGGCGGCCTCGGCCAAGAAGCCTGCTAGCTTCAATCGTTGCGCTTCTCCGCCGCTGAGTGTGGGCACTGGCTGCCCCAGCTTCACGTAGTCCAATCCCACATCGACGATCGGTTGCAACGTACGCACGACCTCACGATCTCCCGCAAAAATCTCCAGCGCCTCCCCAACTGTGAGTTCCAACACGTCTGCTACGTTGAGGGTGATTCGTGTCGTGACTGCGGGGGCAACGTCTTGCTCCTCTTCGCTTCGCTCAGAATGTCGCTGCGCCGCCGCCCCCGCAGCCACGCCACGAATTTGGCGTTCGATGCGGACTTCTAGGATTTCTGGGCGGTAACGTTGGCCGTTGCAATCTTGGCAGCGAAGGTAGACGTCGCTCAGGAACTGCATTTCTACGTGTTCAAAGCCCGAGCCACCGCAGGTGGGGCAACGGCCATCGCCGCTGTTGAAGCTGAATTTCGATGCTGTGTAGCCTCGCTGTTTAGATAAAGGAGCTACAGCGAATATTTCTCGTACTGCATCCCATGCGCCCACATAACTTGCGGGGTTAGAACGTGCAGTTTTACCAATGGGCGACTGGTCCACAAACACCACATCGCTCAAGTAGTCTGCACCTAGCAAACGGTCGTGTGCGCCTGGTGTTTCTGTCGCGCGGCCATAGTGACGCAACAAGGCAGGCGTGAGCACGTCTTGAATAAGCGTGGACTTGCCCGAACCGCTGACACCGGTGATACACACCAAGCGCTGCAGGGGAAATTCGATGCTCAGGTTTTGCAGGTTATGTTCGCGCGCACCTTCGAGAATCAAGCGTGGCGTGTTGTCAGTCACCAAACGTTTCAAGCCCAAACCAATGGTTTTGCGTGCGCCTAAGTACGCGCCCGTGAGTGTGTCGGCCGACTTCAAAGCTTCGGTCGTGCCGTCAAACACAATCTGCCCGCCCTTCACGCCGGGGCCGGGGCCCATGTCGATGATGCGGTCGGCACACATCATCACCGCAGGGTCGTGCTCCACCACTACCAGCGTGTTGCCCGCGTTGCGCAGGCGCAGCATGGCTTCGTTGATGCGATTCATGTCGCGTGGGTGCAGGCCGATGCTGGGCTCGTCCAACACAAACAAGGTGTTGACCAACGAGGTGCCGAGCGCCGTGGTGAGGTTGATGCGTTGCACCTCGCCGCCGCTGAGCGTGCGGCTTTGGCGGTCAAGGGTGAGGTAGCCAATGCCCACATCGCTGAGGTATTTCAAGCGCGTGCGAATTTCATCCATCAGCAAGTGCAAGGCTTGCGCGTCTGCGCCTGCCACATCCACCTGAGTGGCATTAAAAAATTGGTGCAACTTGTCGATGGGCAAGAGCATCAAGTCATGCAGACACAAACCGGGCATGGCTTCGAGTTGGGCTCGGGTCCATTGCACGCCTTGCGGCATGAAGCGTTTGGCGGGGGGCAGCACGGCGTCGGCATGTGCTTTGGTACCGATGCGCCACAGCAAGCTGTCTGTTTTCAGACGTGCGCCAGTACAAGTGCCGCACGGCGTGTAGCTGCGGTACTTAGACAGCAGCACGCGGATGTGCATCTTGTACGACTTGCTCTCCAAATATTCAAAGAAGCGTTTGACGCCATACCACTGGTGGTTCCACTTGCCTTTCCACAAAGGTGATCCATTGATCACCCAGTCTTTGTGCTCTTGGCTCAGTTTGTACCAAGGTGTGTCGCGCGGAATGCCTTCGGCTTCGGCGTGGCGCATGAGGTCTTCTTGCGTCTCCACCCATGCTGGGGTTTGGATGGTTTTGATCGCGCCTGCGCGCAAGGTGAGCTTGTCATTGGGTATCACCAGCCCGTAGTCCACGCCAATGACGCGGCCAAAACCTCGGCAGGTTTCGCAGGCACCCACGGCAGAGTTGAACGAAAACATTGAGGGGATGGGGTCGCTGTAGCGCAGATCGCTGTCAGGGCAATGCAAGCCCGTGGAGAAGCGCCAAAGTTCAGGTGTGGCTTCTGCGTCCAAGGACCAATACACATTCAATCGGCCACCGCCGCGTTTGATGGCCAGCTCAATCGCTTCCACCACACGGGCTTGTTCGGTGTTACCCAGCTTGAAGCGGTCGGCCACCACATCTAGCAATTTGCGTGGGCCAGTGGGAGTGGCCACTTCGCGCTCAGCGTGAATACGGGTAAAGCCGCTCGCACTGAGCCACTGCTCCACTTCGGCCGCTGTGGTGTTGGCGGGCAACTCCACAGGGAAGGTCATGATGAGGCGCGGGTCTTGCGGCAGCGCAGCGCAGCGGCGCTGCAGCTCGGCATAAATGGTTTGCGGCGTGTCGTGCTGCACGGGCTGCGCGGTTTGACGGTCAAACAAATTGCCGGCGCGTGCGATGAGCAACTTCAAGTGGTCGTTCAGCTCGGTCATCGTGCCCACGGTGGAGCGCGAGCTGCGCACGGGGTTGGTTTGGTCAATCGCAATTGCGGGGGGGACGCCTTCCACCTTATCGACGGCAGGACGGTCCATGCGGTCTAAGAACTGGCGAGCGTAGGCGCTGAAGGTTTCCACATAGCGACGCTGGCCTTCGGCGTACAAGGTGTCAAACACCAAACTTGACTTGCCCGAACCACTGGGGCCGGTAACCACCGTGAGCTCGCCGGTGCGAATGTCGAGGTCTAAGTTTTTGAGGTTGTGTTGGCGTGCGCCACGAATGCGGATGGTGCCTGTCATGGCGGGACCTTTTGAAGTGTGGCCAATATTCTAGGGATTCACACGGGTCCTGCTCTGCATCGGGGCATTGCCAGTCTTAAGCATTCAATCCATCAATCTTTGAGTGCCCCACAGGTCAACACCAAGCAAAACGCCACGGACCAGCCGTGGCGTTTTGACTGAGCAAAGTAACGAAAAATTACTTGGCAGCAGAAGCGTCGGCAGACGCACCAGAGGCCGCAACAGATGCAGCCTCAGCAGGCGCATGGATCGCCTCGTCGCCGTGCTTCTCTCCGCCCATGTCCAAGCTGTCGCCACCTTTGAAAATGACGAACATGGCCAGTGCCGCGAAGATGACGAAACCCACAAAAATTTTCAACATATCAAATCTCCGAAATCAGTAAAAAGCCCTCCACCAGGGAGGGCTTGAATGTAGCACCTAGGTCTCCCTAGGTTGCTTACATTGGCTTAGTCGTCAGCGTAGATGTCGACGTCTTTGGTTTCTTTCACAAAGATCATGCCAATGACGAAGGTCATACCAGCGATGATGATGGGGTACCACAAGCCGTTGTACATATTGCCGGTCTGCGCCACGATCGCAAAGGCTGTGGTGGGCAGCAAGCCGCCGAACCAGCCGTTACCGATGTGATAAGGCAGAGACATAGAGGTGTAACGGATACGTGTTGGGAACATTTCCACCAACATCGCAGCGATAGGACCGTAAACCATGGTCACCAAAATCACCAAGTAAGTGAGGATGATGGTGATCTTGACTTTGTCCACTTTGGCTGGATCAGCTTTGGCTGGGTAACCAGCAGCTTTCAAAGCTTCGGCCACGGCTTTCTTGAACTCAGCAGCTTTAGCCTTTGACTCATCAGCAGGCAGGCCTTTTGATGTGTAGCTGGCAATTTCAACTTCACCGATCTTGATGGTGGCTGGTGTACCAGCAGCACCGGCAGCGTTTTCGTAGCTCACAGAGCTAGCAGCCAACACTTGCTTCGCGATGTCGCAAGAGCTGGTGAACTTCACAGTACCTGTGGGGTTGAACTGGAATGAACACTCAGCAGCATCAGCGGTCACAACCACTTTGTTCTTTTGTTGTGCAGCGTACAAGTCTGGGTTAGCAGCCTTGGTCAGTGCTTCGAACACGGGGAAGTAAGTCAACACAGCCAGCAAGCAACCCAACATGATGATGGGCTTGCGGCCAATCTTGTCAGACAACGAGCCGAAGATGATGAAGAAAGGCGTACCGATCAACAACGACACAGCCACCAAGATGTTGGCCGTTGCGCCGTCCACTTTCAACGCTTGTGTCAAGAAGAACAAGGCGTAGAACTGACCCGAGTACCACACCACCGCTTGACCTGCAGTCAAACCGATCAGGGCCAAGATCACGATCTTCAGGTTTTTCCATTGGCCGAAAGATTCGGTCAACGGTGCCTTAGAAGTTTTGCCTTCTGCCTTCATTTTCACGAAAGCAGGTGACTCGTTCATCGACAAACGGATGTAGACCGACACGGCCAACAAAGCGATAGACACGATGAACGGCACACGCCAGCCCCACTCAGCAAATGCTTCTTCGCCGATGGCTGTACGTGTACCCAAGATCACCATCAACGACAGGAACAAGCCCAGAGTCGCAGTGGTTTGAATCCAAGAGGTGTAAGCACCGCGCTTGTCGTGAGGTGCGTGCTCAGCAACGTATGTAGCAGCGCCGCCGTACTCGCCGCCCAAAGCCAGACCTTGCAGCAAACGCAAGCAGATCAGGATCACAGGAGCAGCCACACCAATGCTGGCGTAGTTAGGCAAGATACCCACGATGAACGTGGACAAGCCCATGATCAGAATGGTCACCAAGAAGGTGTACTTGCGGCCGATCATGTCGCCCAAACGGCCGAAGAAGATCGCGCCAAAAGGACGCACGATGAAGCCAGCAGCAAACGCCAACAACGCGAAAATGAACGCAGAGCCTTCATCCAAGCCGCTGAAGAATTGCTTCGCAATAATTGCAGCGAGTGAACCGTACAGGTAAAAGTCGTACCACTCGAAAACGGTACCCAGAGAAGAGGCAAAAATAACCTTCTTCTCTTCCGCCGACATCGGGCGATCTACATCTAGTGTTGCCATATTTTTTGTCTCCTTAGACTTTTGATTGCAGCCCCTGAGGCGCGGCTGTGGCGGCAACTATCTGCGGGCAAACTGACCAATTTCTGACGCATCAACACTGACACACACTGATCAAAAAACGCAGAAATCGCCGAATCAAGTAAAAACCCTCTGCGGTTTTTTCTACATGCGAAATACGAATCCAAAACATGCCCTAAAAGCGAAAATTGCTCGCCAAATAGCGTAAGGGTTTACACCGACAAAAATTATTTATCTTTAGGTGTTCTCCTCTGTCGCCACCCATTTATCCATACGACACGTAAGGGCTTGGTCAGTCCATTTCTACACAATGGCTAAGTCAACGAAGGAAGCATCCTTCTTGCGTTTTTTTATAACCCAAATGGAAGATAACAATGAGTGATCCAGTGGTCGACAAGATCCAGAACCACCCGAAATACAAAGAACTGCGCGCCAAGCGTGGTGGCTTCGGTTGGTTCCTCGCCGTGTTGATGTTGGTCGTGTACTACGGCTACATCGCATTGATTGCATTTAACAAACCTTTCCTCGCACAACCTATCGGTGCAGGCGTAACCACTGTAGGTATTCCATTGGGCATGGGCGTGATCATTTTCACCATCGTGATCACCGGCATCTATGTGAACCGCGCGAACAGCGAATACGACACGTTGACCAAGGAAATCTTGGAGGACGCAACCAAATGAAAAAAATCTCCACACTCTTAGGCGCTTGTCTGGCGCTGGCGGCAGGCTCAGCCTTCGCAGCAGGTGCTGACCTGGGTGAAACCACCAAGCAAGCCACCAACTGGACTGCCATCGTCATGTTCGGCGCATTCGTCATTGCCACGTTGGGCATCACGAAATGGGCTGCTGCCAAAACCAAATCTGCTGCTGACTTCTACACAGCGGGTGGCGGCATCACGGGCTTCCAAAACGGCTTGGCGATTGCGGGCGACTACATGTCTGCCGCTTCGTTCCTCGGCATTTCCGCTGCTGTGATGGCATCGGGCTATGACGGCTTGATCTACTCCATCGGCTTTCTGGTCGGCTGGCCTGTGATCACCTTCTTGATGGCTGAGCGTCTGCGCAACTTGGGCAAATTCACGTTTGCCGACGTGGCAGGCTACCGCTTCGCTCAAACCCCGATCCGCGCCTTTGCTGCCTCTGGCACGTTGGTGGTGGTGGCTTTCTATTTGATCGCTCAAATGGTGGGCGCGGGCTCATTGATCAAACTGTTGTTCGGTTTGGACTACTGGATCGCCGTGGTGTTGGTCGGTGCATTGATGATGGTGTACGTGTTGTTCGGCGGCATGACTGCCACAACATGGGTGCAAATTATCAAAGCCATCATGCTGCTCGCCGGTGTGACCTTCATGGCCTTCATGGTCTTGGCGCAATTCGGTTTCAGCCCTGAAGCTTTGTTTGCCAAAGGCGTTGAAGTGAAAACAGCTTTGGCTGGCGTTGCCAAGGAAGCTGCCATTGCAGCGGCCACCGCCTCTGCAGCTGCCGCTGCCACACCTGAAGCCGCTGCTGCTGCCTCTGCTGCGTTGGACAAAGCCAATGCAACTGACGCAGCCAAAGTTGGCATGTCCATCATGGGCCCAGGCGGCTTCATCAAGGACCCGATCTCTGCCATTTCTTTCGGTATGGCTTTGATGTTCGGTACTGCTGGTTTGCCACACATCTTGATGCGCTTCTTCACGGTGCCTGATGCCAAAGAAGCTCGTAAATCTGTGTTCTGGGCAACCACATGGATTGGCTACTTCTACGTGTTGATTTTCATCATCGGTTTCGGCGCCATCACTTTGGTGATCACCAACCCTGAATTGAACGCACAACTCAAAGCCGGTGGCGCCAACATGGCGGCGGTGCTGGTGGCGAAGGCTGTTGGCGGCGACGTGTTCTTCGGCTTCATCTCTGCCGTGGCCTTCGCAACCATCTTGGCTGTGGTGGCTGGCTTGACCTTGTCTGGCGCATCTGCTGTGTCACACGACTTGTACGCGACGGTGTTCAAGAAGGGCAACGCTGACAGCGCGTCTGAATTGCGCGTGTCTCGCATCACCACCTTGGCGCTCGGCGTCGTGGCTGTGGTGTTGGGCATTGCGTTTGAAAAGCAAAACATCGCCTTCATGGTGGCCTTGGCTTTCGCGATTGCCGCGTCGGCTAACTTCCCTGTGTTGTTCATGTCTGTGCTGTGGAAAGACTGCACGACCAAAGGCGCCGTCATCGGTGGCTTCTTAGGTCTGATCTCTTCTGTGGCTTTGACCGTGGTGTCGCCTTCTGTGTGGGAAGCCGCACTGGGCAACCCCAAGGGTTCAGCATGGTTCCCTTATGCCTCACCTGCCTTGTTCTCTATGACCATTGGCTTCGTGGGCATCTGGTTGTTCTCCATCTTGGACAACAGCGAACAAGCCAAGAAAGAGCGCGCAGCGTTCGCCGCACAACAAGTGCGTTCGGAAACTGGCTACGGCGCTTCTGGTGCATCGGGTCACTAAGACCTTCTGCAACTGAGCCCTTCGGGGCTCAGGCCTTACGAAAACCGAGCATGCGTGCTCGGTTTTTTTATGTCGATTCTCTTTGCTTATACGGCGCCATTCGTCGCGCAGCGATGTAAGCCGTGTTCGCCGACCTCACCTCGCGCGCCAACGAAGGGAAGCCAACAAATCAACCGCCCCGCAGTTGACGCAACTTAATGAACGCCATGGCAGCCATCACCGCGTCATTCAAAGCATCGTGCGCATCACGCACAGGCAAATCCAAATCCGACATCAACGTGGCAAAACGCAAATCGATATTGGGATTGGTCTGCTGCTCATAAGGCAGCATCTGGCGAAACTTGTGGTCGTAGTACATCGCCGAGACTTCGATCTTGGGCTGTGGCAAGCCTTGCCCCAAGAGAGGCCAAATCGCGCGGTTGAGCATGGCCACATCAAACTCTAAAAAGTAGCCCACCAAAGGACGGCTACCAATAAAGCGCATGAGTTGCTTCATGGCTTCATCTGCGGGCAAACCTTGGGCCACATCTTGGCCTCGCAAACGATGAATGCGCACGCTGTCAGCAGATACGCCGCGCTCGGGACGCACCAACACTTCAAAGCGTTCGCTGGTCATGATTTTGTTGCCCACGATGCGCACCGCGCCAATCGAAATAATTTCATCCGAGCTGACGTTCAAGCCCGTGGTTTCGCAGTCCAACGACACCCATTCATTGGGCGGTGGGGCGTCAAACATGAAACGAAACTCAGGCAAACCGAGGTGATAAATCAACCACTCGCGCTTGAGTGAGCGCCACCACTGCAAAGGAGAAAGAAACGAAATCATCACAGGGTGTCAAGTTTGAATCGGCTGCGCAACAAGGCTTTGAAATGCTTCACCACACCCAACGCGTCTTTGAGCAAATCGCGCTCCAAGGTCGAGAGTTTGCCGACGTTGACCAAGCCCGACACCTCGCGCTGCGTTTCCATTTCAGTCACGCCGGCTTTGAGCTTCAAGCCCATCAAGAAATGCAAGCTCTGCGTGAGGTCAGCACCCAGCGCCGGTGTGATGACGTTGCGCGCCACCAAGGTCTCGATGCGCGCCGTGGTGCTGGTCTCTTGCAAATGCTCGGCCAAGGCCAAGCTGCGCACGCCGTGCACCAACGGAAAGATGCCCTCTTTCTTGAGATGCAAACCTTGTGGGTCATCCAGCCCTAGCAAACGGTTCCACCAGCCTTGGCTATTGCCAAAGGCGTCAATCGCTGCGGCAAAGCGCGCCAACATGGCATCGTTATCTGTGGCCAAGCGTTGCAACACGAGCTGCGCCTCTTGCAACAAATGCGCATCGCCGCACACGGCATGGGCATCCAAGAAGATGGCCAAATTCATCAAGCTGTTGGCATCGGGCATGAGCAACCACTGCTTCACCATCTGCCCAAAGTCATAGGCAGTCTTGCGCCACATGGGGTTATTCACCATGATGTGGCCTGGGCATTCGGGATAACCAAAAGCCGTCAAAGCTTTGGAGAAATCTTGGCAAATCGCCTCGAGGTTGTCGGGCGGCGTGTAGCCATCACGCAAGATCAGGCCGTTGTCTTGGTCGGTCTTGAGCAACTGCTCGCCACGCCCTTCGCTGCCCATCACAAACAAGCAACTATTCGCCACCAAATCGGCGGGCGCTATCAGCTGCCAGGCACGCTCAAACAAACGCGCGTTCAGGTCTTGCACCAAACGCGCAATCAAACTCACACGCGTGCCACTGCGGTACAGCGTGGTGACCATGCGGGTGATTTGCGCAGCCGCTTGCGCCAAGCCGTCGATGTCTGTGGCTGCCTCGACCTGCACCGTGATGAGGTGGGAGTGGTTGGACAAGAAGCTGAACAAATCCAAGGCTTCCAACACGCCCACGACATGGTCGTCATCCATCACGACCAAGCGGTGCACACGGTGACGTTGCAACAGAGCCAAGGCATCGCCCACTTGGTCAGACGGACGCACGGCAACGATTTGGAAGTTGGCGAGGTCGCCTATTTTTTGCTGCTCTAGCGACGTACCGTTCAAGATGGCGCGTTGCAAGGTCGAGGCGGTGAACACGCCCACGCGCTCGGGCGTGACGTTGCGGTCGCGCACCAACACACACTTGGTGCGTTGCGCTTGCATGACCTTCACTACCGACACCACATCGGCATCCATCTCCACAAAGTGGGCGGGGCGCACAAAGGCTTCGTCCACCCGCGACAGCGTGAGTGACTGCAACTCATGCTGGCTTTGTCGTTGCGACAGCGCGGTAAGTTTGTTGCTCAGGTCCGAAAACAGCAAGGCACCAAACGTGGCGTTGCTGGCAATCAAATCGGTCACGGTTTTGCGTGCCAACTGATAGGCCACCACCTCTTCTTGCGCCACAAATTTGTCGCTGGTTTTACCCGCCACCAAACCGCGACCATCAAAGGTGTCGTCGGGCCCGTACGTGGTGATGACTTCGTCGCCGTCGTACTGCGTGACAAAGCCTTTGATGATGACAAACAGGTGCGTGGGCGCGGTGCCCACCTCCAGAATCACGTCCCCTTCGGGGTGATAGACCACGTCCACACTGTCGCGCACCAGGCGCTGTTGGTCGGGCGTTAAGCAGTCAAACGGGGATGTAGAAAAGTTAAAAGCGTTGGGCATAAGGCATTGTCAGGGCAATGCCCTGATTCAACGCTTGACGCCTTGCTGGATGCTTGCAGCGGCATCCCAGGCGTGGTCAAACCATTGATCTCCATCAAGGTAGGCCCGCATCATAGGCAAGGCATCCAAGCCCCAGAATACTTTGTCATCGACACAGAAAGTCGGCACGCCAAACACGCCACGCGCGATGGCCTCTTCGGTGTTGGCTTTGAGCTGGTCTTTCACATCGGGCGCATCGACCGAGCGCTGAGGCGCCAACTGCTGCGTGAGGGCTTGCAAACGCGCCGCATCATCGGCCGCGGCACCGCCCTGCCACACGTGTTTGAAAATGGTTTCGCACACATAGCGGTTGGGCTCGCCTTCAGCGCTGCAAGCAATGGCCAAGCGCAACAAGGCCAGTGGGTTGAACGGGTGCGCCTGCGGCATGTCCAAGGTCACGCCCATTTGCTTGGCTTGCCACGCCACTTGTCGATACGTCCACTCACGCTTGCCTGTAATTTCAGCCGGACCGAGTTGACCGTGATGTTTGAGCATGGCCGCAAACAACACAGGCTTGTAAACCATGCAGTGGCTCACGCCCATCAAACTTTGGGGCAAGGCCTCAAAGGCGAGGTAGGCGTAAGGCGAGATGAAGTCGAGGTAGCAGGTGATGGTTTTCATGGCGTACATCTTTCAGGTGTTCAAAGCCCCACAGCACAACGGCAACTTATGTTGTCGGGTGGGCTGCCAAACGTTCACCAATCAGCTGCCACACGGCACGTTTGTCGTCGGCGTTGCGCTGGCCCCAACCGCCGATTTCGTCTAGCGTGCGCCAGCAACCTTCGCAATACGTGGTGTCGTCCGACATGCGGCAAATCGAAATGCAAGGCGATGGCGGTACGTCATCGCTTTGCAGCACGCGCTTGGCAAGCGCTGCCAAGCGCACATCCGCTGGCGTGAGACCTTGAGGTTTGGGGGTGAGTTCGCTTCCACACATGGGGTGCATTGTCAGCGAACGTCAAACCTCAAGCGCCGCGCTTGTTCAAAACCGCGCGTGACACGAGGGAATTGGGCTTGCGGCCCAAAGCCTCGCTGATGAACACGCCCGCATCAATGAGCTTGTCAAGGTCAATGCCAGTCTCGATGCCCATGCCGTGCATCATGTAGACCACGTCTTCGGTGGCCACGTTGCCGGTGGCACCTTTGGCATACGGGCAGCCGCCCAAACCGGCCACAGACGATTGGAAGTTCCACACGCCCATTTGCAAGGCGGCCAAGGTGTTGGCCAAAGCTTGGCCATAGGTGTCGTGGAAATGGCCCGACACATCGTTGAGGGCATAGTGCTTGAGCGTGGCCTCCATGGCCGCCTGCACCTTGCGCGGTGTGCCCACGCCAATGGTGTCGGCCACGTCCACGCGTTGAATGCCAATGCTCTTCATCAAACCCGCCAAGTAACCCACACGCTCTGGCGCAATGTCGCCCTCGTAGGGACAGCCCACGGTGCAACTCATCGCACCACGCACGGCAATGCCGGCATCGCGTGCGGCCTTGACCACAGGGGCGAATCGCTCAATGCTTTCGGCAATCGAGCAGTTGATGTTCTTTTGGCTGAAGGCTTCGCTGGCTGCGCCAAACACCACGATTTCGTCGGGCTTGCTTTTAAGCGCAGCCTCAAAGCCTTGCAAATTGGGCGTGAGCACCGAATAGCTCACGCCGGGCTGGCGGTGAATGCCAGCCATCACCTCGGCGTTATCGGCCATTTGCGGCACCCATTTGGGCGACACAAAACTGGTGACTTCAATCTCTTTCAGCCCCGCCGCTTGCAGGCGATGCACCAGCTCGACTTTGACGGCAGCAGGCACAGGCTGCTTTTCGTTTTGTAGACCGTCGCGGGGGCCGACATCAATCAGCTTGACGCGACGTGGCAAATTCATGGACATGGTTAAACCTTCAATTTCAAAAGCTCTTCGCCTTCTGCCACTTGGTCACCCGGCGCATAGAGCAGTTCCAACACTTCACCATCCGCTGGTGCGGCGATGGTGTGCTCCATTTTCATCGCTTCCATGACCGCCAACGGCTGACCGGCCTTGACTTTGTCACCTGCGGCAACCGCAAACGACACCACCTTGCCGGGCATGGGCGCTGTCAAGCGGCCGCCGGCCTCTTGCGCTTCGCCGGCATGGGCCAAAGCGTCGACCATGGTGATGCGTGTGGCGCCTTGGGGCGCAAACACATGGGCCACATCTTCGTGGCCTTGCGCTTCGTGGAACACCTGCACGCGGACTTGCTGCTGCACAAAGCTGATGTGCAAGGCATCGCCGTCTTCGCGGAAGGCCAAGACGCCCGACACATCGCCATCGGCATCCGCCACGTTCAACTGCAAGCTGCCGTCATGGGCATAGGTCAACACGGCATTGTGAGACGCGCCATGAAACACAAAGCCAAAGTTGCGCGTGGCCACGCCATACGCACGCCAACCATCGCGACGGCTGAACGGGTCGTTACCTGTCAAGGCCCGCTCGCGGTGCAAGGTATTGGCCACCACCGATGCCGCGGTGAGTGCGAGACCCAAAGGCTCTTGCGCAAACAAGGCTTTTTCTTCGCGTTGAATCAAAGCGGTGTCGAGCTTGGCGGTAGAGAACGAATCGGTGCGGATGATGTGACGCAAGAACTGCACATTGGTGGTCAAGCCAACGATGCGGGTTTGTGACAGCGCCTCGTCCAAACGCGCCAACGCTTGCTCACGCGTATCGCCGTGCACGATGAGCTTGGCCACCATCGAGTCGTAAAACGGGCTGATGCTATCGCCTTCGCGCACGCCGTCGTCAATGCGAACGCCCGCATGCGCATCGCTGGGCAGCGCAAAGCTGCTGCACTTGGGCTTGCGGTACACCGCCAACGTACCCGTGGCTGGCAAGAAGTTGTTGTCTGGGTTCTCCGCACAAATACGCGCTTCGATGGCGTGGCCGTGAATGCGCAAATCGCTTTGCTGCAAAGGCAGCGGCTCGCCGCTGGCCACGCGCAATTGCCACTCCACCAAGTCGAGGCCGGTGATGGCTTCGGTCACGGGGTGCTCCACCTGCAAGCGCGTGTTCATCTCCATGAAGAAAAACTTCATCGATTCAGGCTTGTCATACGCGGTTTGCTCCACGATAAATTCCACCGTGCCTGCGCCCACGTAGTTCACTGCCTTTGCAGCAGCCACAGCGGCTTCACCCATTTGCTTGCGCAAGGCTTCGGTCATGCCGGGCGCCGGCGCTTCTTCCAATACTTTTTGGTGGCGGCGCTGCACAGAGCAATCGCGCTCAAACAAATACACGCAGTTGCCGTGGGTATCTCCAAACACTTGAATTTCGATGTGGCGCGGGCGTTGCACGTATTTCTCAATCAACACCGCGTCATCGCCAAAGCTGTTGATGGCTTCACGTTTGCAACTGCCCAATGCATCAGCAAACTCGGCGCTGCTGTTGACCACGCGCATGCCTTTGCCACCACCACCTGCGCTGGCTTTGATGAGTGCGGGGTAGCCAATGCGGTCAGCTTCGCGTTGCAGCAACGCTGGGTCTTGGTCAGCCGCGTGGTAGCCGGGAACCAAGGGCACGCCTGCTTTTTCCATCAACTGTTTAGATTCGGCTTTCAAGCCCATCGCCAAAATGGCAGAGGCTGGTGGGCCAATGAACACAAGGCCTGCGGCGGCACATGCTTTGGCGAAGTCTTCGTTCTCACTCAAAAAGCCGTAGCCTGGATGCACCGCTTGTGCGCCTGTGTCTTTGGCCGCTTGCAAGATGCGCTCCCAGCGCAAGTAGCTGTCTTTGGGGGCGCTGCCACCGATGTGCACGGCTTCGTCGCACACCTGCACATGTTTGGCTTGTGCGTCGGCATCCGAATACACAGCCACGGTTTTGATGCCCATACGGCGGGCGGTAGCGGCAACGCGGCAGGCGATTTCGCCACGGTTGGCGATGAGGATTTTTTTAAACATGACGGTGTGTCTTTCTGAATTCAAGGCAAGGCATGAAATGGCGAAGGGTCAAGCGATGTAGGTCACGTCAAAGTAGCCAGTTGGGCTTGCGCTTTTGCAAAAAGGACTGCACGCCCTCTTTGCCTTCAGCACTGGAACGAATATCAGCAATACCCGCCACGGTGTGCGCCACCAAGGCGTCATCAATCTCGCGCTCGGCCACGTCCTGCACCAAGCGTTTGCAGGCACGCACGGCGTTGGGGCTGGCACTGACCAAGCCACTGGTCAGCTCGGCCACTTTGGCGTCCAGTGCATCTGCTGCGACCACTTCGTGTACCAAGCCAATGCGGTGCGCCTCTGCCGCGCTGAAACGCTCGGCCGTTAAAAAGTAGCGGTGCGACGCACGCGCACCCATGGCGCGAATCACATAGGGGCTGATGGTGGCGGGGATGAGCCCCAGCTTCACCTCGCTCAGGCAGTAGGTGGCGGTGTCCACGCTCACCGCCATGTCGCACGCGGCGACCAAACCCACGCCACCCGCAAACACATCGCCTTGTACGCGGGCGATGGTTGGCTTGGGGCATTCGTAGATCGCACGCAGCATAGCGGCCAGCTGTCCTGCGTCGGCGAGGTTTTCGTCGCGCGTGTAGTCGGCCATGCGGCGCATCCAGTTCAGATCTGCTCCTGCGCAAAACGCAAGGCCTTCTGCGGCTAGCACCACGCAGCGCACATCGGTGGCTTGGCCTGCTGCTGTGAAAGCATTTTTCAACTCCGCAATCACTTCGTCGTTGAAGGCGTTACGCACGTCGGGGCGGCTGAGGGTGATGGTGCGAATGGCACCTTGTGTTGTGATGCTCAGTGCGGTGGGTGTCGTTGCGTTCATGTCAATCACCCATCACATGCGGAACAAACCAAACTTGGTCTCAGGGATGGGCGCATTCAATGAAGCGCTCAATCCCAGAGCCAACACGCGGCGTGTATCAGCAGGGTCAATCACACCGTCGTCCCACAAACGCGCGGTGGCGAAATAGGGGTGGCCTTGCTCTTCGTACTGTTGGCGAATCGGGTCTTTGAAGGCTTGCTCTTCTTCGGCGCTCCACTGACCGCCTTTGCCTTCAATGCCATCGCGCTTGACGGTGGCCAACACGCTGGCCGCTTGCTCGCCGCCCATGACCGAGATGCGCGCGTTCGGCCACATCCACAAAAAGCGAGGGCTGAAAGCGCGGCCGCACATGCCGTAGTTGCCTGCACCAAAACTGCCGCCAATGATGACGGTGAATTTGGGTACAGCCGCCGTAGCCACAGCCGTGACCATCTTGGCGCCGTTGCGTGCAATGCCTTCGTTTTCGTACTTGCGGCCCACCATGAAGCCAGTGATGTTTTGCAAAAACACGAGCGGGATTTTGCGTTGGCAGCACAGCTCGATGAAGTGTGTGCCTTTCAAAGCGGACTCGCTGAACAAGATGCCGTTGTTGGCAATAAGCCCGACGGGCATGCCTTCGATGCGGGCAAAGCCACACACCAAGGTCGTTCCAAACCGAGCTTTGAATTCGTCGAACTCGCTGCCATCCACGATGCGCGCGATGATTTCGCGCACGTCAAAGGGCTTGCGGCTTTGCCCTCCTGATGCATCGGTGGGAATGACGCCATACAACTCTTGCGCGTCGTACTTCGGCGGCACAGGTGCGTGCGTGGCGATGTTGGGCTGTTTTTGTGCGTTGAGGCTTTTCACACATTGGCGAGCCAGCGCCAGCGCATGCACATCGTTTTGCGCGAGATGGTCGGCCACACCTGACAGACGGGTGTGCACATCGCCACCGCCTAGGTCTTCGGCCGTCACCACTTCGCCAGTGGCCGCCTTCACCAAAGGTGGGCCGCCCAAAAAGATGGTGCCTTGGTTTTTCACGATGATGGTTTCATCGCTCATGGCTGGCACATACGCGCCACCTGCCGTGCAGCTACCCATCACCACCGCGATTTGCGCCAACCCTTGGGCGCTCATGTTCGCTTGGTTAAAGAAGATGCGGCCAAAGTGGTCGCGGTCGGGGAACACCTCGTCTTGGTTGGGCAAGTTAGCACCGCCCGAGTCCACCAAGTAAATGCAAGGCAAGTTGTTTTGCTGCGCAATTTCTTGCGCACGCAAATGCTTCTTCACCGTGAGGGGGTAATACGTGCCGCCTTTCACGGTGGCGTCGTTGCACACAATCATGCAGTCCACACCGCTGACGCGGCCGATGCCCACGATCAAGCCAGCGCACGGTGCGTCGTTGTTGTACATGTTGAGCGCAGCGAGTGGGGCCACTTCTAAAAATGGCGTACCGGGGTCGAGCAACATTTGCACACGGTCACGGGGCAGCAGCTTGCCACGTGCGGTGTGTTTGGCGCGTGCAGCCTCGCCACCACCGACGGCGATTTTTTCGAGATGGGCTTTGAGGTCGTCCACCACGGTGCGCATGGCAGCGGCATTGGCGGCAAAGTCGGCGGAGCGTGGGTTGAGCTGGGAATGTAAAACAGTCATCGTGTTTTTCCTTAAAAGGCGTTGTGGCCAAGCTTAGGCCGTTTGCGGCCACGTCATGCGTCAGATGGGTTGCAAATCCTGCCACAATGAGGCTTCTTATGGTTAGTCCTAGCTCAACACCCGAACAAATGCCAGCGCAAGGCCGCGCTGAGACGCCGATTGCATTTATTCAGGCGATTGCAGCCGCTTACACGCAGCGCGGGATGCGCATAGACGACGCGCTAAAGAGAGCACAAATCGAGCCAAAACTTCTCAAGAAAAACAGCGCCCGCGTCACAGCCATGCAGATGGAGTTGGTATCGGGCATTGCCATGCAAGAGCTGGACGACGAAGGCCTAGGCTGGTTCAGCCGCCGCCTGCCTTGGGGCAGCTACGGCATGTTGGTGCGCGCCTCGCTCACCTCGCCCACGCTGGGTGTGGCGCTGAATCGCTGGTGCAGGCACCACGGTTTATTGACCGACGACATTCGCCTCTCTCTCTCCGAACGCAACGGCATCGCGACCTTGCAACTGGATGAGGTGCTAGACCTCGGCGTGTTCCGCGAGTTTTGCGTGGTCTCGGTGCTGCGCAATGCGCTGGGGGTGGCCTGTTGGCTGACCGATTCGCGCATCCCACTGACCGCCACGCACCTGCGCTTTGCACCACCCGCGCATGCCGACAGTTACCGCGTGTTGTTTGATGGTCCCACGCACTTCAACGCACCAGCCAACTGCTTGCAATTTGATGCGGGCTACTTGGCACTACCCGTGCGCCGCGACGAAGCCGCCCTGCAACAGATGTTGCAACGCGCCCTGCTGCTGACCGTGCGCCCCTATCGACGTGACCGCTTGTTGGTGGAGAAGGTGCGCCAAACGTTGGCCCAACACCCCGAGCACAGCCGCAACGCCGATGACTTGGCCGCCTGGCTCAATATGTCGGCCCGCACGCTACACCGACAACTCAAAGAAGAAGGTGCGTCGTTACAAGAGCTCAAAGATGCGGTGCGCCGCGATGTGGCCATGGCGCAGTTACAGCGCACCTCACGGCCCCTGAAACAAGTGGCCGAGGCAGCAGGATTTCAGAACGAAAAGAGTTTCATCCGAGCGTTCAAGAGCTGGACAGGCACATCACCCGAAGCATTTCGCCAGCAGCAATTGCGCTAACGCAACGCCATATAACGCCACGGATCACAACCACCCACGTCGACGGAAGCGCCAATACA
This sequence comes from Limnohabitans sp. TS-CS-82, assembly GCF_002943475.1. Lineage (NCBI taxonomy): Bacteria > Pseudomonadati > Pseudomonadota > Betaproteobacteria > Burkholderiales > Comamonadaceae > Limnohabitans > Limnohabitans sp. TS-CS-82. Next base: position 917,716 of record NZ_PTQX01000001.1, read on the forward strand.
ACAAGCCTGCAATTGAGCCAATGACACCCAACGCCATGGGGTAGCCATATGCCCATTTCAGCTCGGGCATCACCTCAAAGTTCATGCCCCAAATGCCGGCCAGCGCAGTGGACACTGCAAAGATAGCGGCCAAGCGCTTGGTGACCTCAGACTCTTCAATCGTCACCAACGACAAATTGACCTGAATCGCAGTGGCGATGGTGTCGCGGATGGCATCAATCGCACCATTGATGCGTGCCAAGTGGTCATGCACATCGCGGAAATATTCTTGGCTGGCCATGCACACCGCAGGCACGCGCCCGCCGTGCAACTTACCCACCACTTCCAGCAAGGGCACCACAGCATGGCGCAGCGTAGAGGTGCGGTGCTTCAAGGCATACAGACGCTCAATGTTCCAACGGGCTGCGCCTCGTTCAAAAATTTGCGCCTCCACCTCCTCCAGCGCCACTTCAATCGTATCGACCAGAGGAAAATAGCGATCGACTACCGCGTCCATCAAGGCATAAGACACAAAGCCTGAGCCCTGTTTGAGCAACTCGGGTTCTCGCTCGCAACGCTCACGCACACCCAAAAAGTTTTGCTGACTACCTCGCCGCACAGACAACACAAAATTGCGACCGACAAAAATAGCGACCTCCCCCACGTGCACCTCCCCCACGTGCACCTCACCCTCGTGCATCTCTAACAGTTGCATGACGATGAACACGGTCTCGCCGTATTCTTCAATCTTGGGACGCTGATGCCCATGTGCCGCATCCTCAATGGCCAAGGGGTGAAGGTCGAACTCTTCCTGCATTTTTTGCAGCTCTTGCGCAGAGGCATCACGCATGGCCACCCAGATGAAACATCCAGGCTTTGCCAGCCAATCGCTGATGTCTGCAATGTCGATGTCTGCCAGTTTCTGTCCGTCTTGGTAGACCACGCAATTGATCAGCATCTTGTCACCCTTGGGTTAATTTTCAGAAAACAACACGGGCAGTTGGGACATGTGCGCAAACACATGTTTGGCACCCGCTTGCACCAGCACTTCAGTGGGCGCAAGCGGCGGCGCATACGCCCACACGGTCGCACCTGCCGCCACGCCAGCAGCAATGCCCACAGTGGTGTCTTCCAACACCAAACAGCGTTCAGGGTCGGCTTGCAAATGCGCAGCTGCGGCCAAGTACACATCGGGAAAAGGTTTGCTGCGCGGCATTTCGTGGCCGCTGAAGATACGGCCTTCAAAGAACTGCGCGAGGCCCACGCGTTGCAACATCATCTCGACCTTGTAGCGGTCTGCGCCTGACGCCACTGCAATGCGGCCTTCGCAACGCTCATGCACATGGCGCACAGCATCGTGAATACCGTCGATGGCGGTGATGTCGTTTTCTAGGCGGATGTTGCGACGGCGATAGAACTCGTCCATGAACGCGTCGGTCAGGGGCTTGCCTGTATGTGCTTCAATCAGGTCAGCGCGGCTGCGCACGGTGTGGCCTACAAAGTACGCCATACATTCAGCCAAGTTCAAGCGCCAGCCGTTTTCATCGAGCATGTCACGCAGCGCTCCGCAGGTGATGGCTTCGCTGTCGACGAGCACGCCATCGCAATCAAATAAAACTGCTTCAAATGTCATGCGCCGATTATCAGTGTGATGAGTAGCAGTGTCGTTTGATGCATCACGCGGCGAATCGCGCTTTAGCTTTGGTCGCCATCCACGTAAAACCAGCGGCCGTCTTCACGCACAAAGCGGCTGCGCTCGTGCAAACGCACGGCTCGGCCGTCCAAGCGATAGCGGGCCACAAACTCCACCTCGGCCGTGTCAGCGCCTGTGGTCTTGTGCTCGCGCACCTCAAGGCCCAGCCATTTGGCGCCCGCATCAAAGTCGAGCGTCGCAGGACGCGTGCTGCTGTGCCATGTGGCGAGCAAGTAGTTGACCTGATCGTGCACAAATGCGCTGTAGCGGGAACGCATGAGGTGTTCGGAATCTGGCGCAGGTGTGGTGTCAAAGTGCGCCACGAAACGACCGCAGCAATCGGTGTAGACCGTTGGACGCTTCTTGGCATCCGTTCGCCCGCAGGGGCAGGCAGCGCTGGCACGCATACCGGACTCAGGGCAAAACAGAAATCGTGCCGCGCATGCCCGCGTCATAGTGACCGGGCTCAAAGCACGCGATGTGTAACACGCCAGCATCGGTAAACGTCCACACCAATTCACCTTGAGCGCCCGCATCCACGCTGACCGCGTTGCTGTCGTGGTGGTGTGCAGCGCTTGGCGTTTTCATTTCCGCCGCATGGGCTTTCAACTCAGCTTCCGTGCCGATGATGAACTCGTGGCGCACCTTGCCGGCATTGACCAACTGGATGCGCACCGTTTCGCCTGATGTGGCTTGCCAATTCGCTGGGGTGAAGCGCATGTCATCGCTCATCGTCACGGTGATGGTGCGTGTGGCGAGAGGTGTGCTGACGTCACTGCCATGCGCATGCACTTCTGCCTTTTGTACTTCAGCCGTGCCATGAGAGTGGCCATGATCATCCGCAGGGTGCCCTGTCAGTTGAGACCACGCCAACGCCGAAGCTCCAGAGACCACTGCAATCGAAAACAAGGCATAGGTGATCAAGCGGTTCACCGACATGCGCGTGCGCCAATCCATGTAGTACATGGCCAACAAACTCAAGGTGAAGCCCAAAGGCACCACCCACAAGCTGCGGTCAGGCGAATCAGGAAAGTGTTGCAAGCCACCCGTGAAGAAGCCCAGGCCGATGGACGACACAATGCCCACACCCAACACATCGGCCCAACTTTGACGCTGAGCGTCTTGCACACGCATCTCCAACCACGAGCCTAACAAGTAAAAACACACACCGAATGAGGCGGTGATGACCGAGCGCGTTTCGCTGAACATACCGTGATTCACAGCACCGGCGATGAAACTGATACCACCGTACTTGAGCAACGTGGCGGTGTGGTTGGTAGCAAAGGACATGGACAACTCCGTTTTTAAACTGGCGCCATTGTCCTGCAGACCACACCAGCCTTGGCTGACGTGGGGATTTAAGCCAAGGCGCGTTGGATGATGATTTTTTGCACGTCGCTGGTGCCTTCGTAAATTTGGCACACGCGCACGTCGCGGTAAATGCGCTCGACGGGGAAGTCGCTCACCACACCGTAGCCGCCCAAGGTTTGAATGGCAACGCTGCACACCTGCTCTGCAGTTTCGCTGGCAAAGAGTTTGGCCATGGCCGCCTCTTTCAAACACGGCAAACCTGCATCGCGCAAGCTGGCGGCGTGATACATGAGCTGACGTGCAGCTTCAAGCTGCGTGGCGCAATCGGCCAAGCGGAAACCCACGGCTTGGTGGTTGAAGATGGCGGTGCCAAAGCTCACGCGGTCTTTGCTGTATTGCAGCGCTGCTTCAAACGCGCTGCGCGCCATGCCAATGCTTTGAGCGGCAATGCCGATGCGGCCGCCTTCCAAAGCAGACAAGGCAATCTTGTAGCCCTCGCCTTCCGCGCCGATCAAGTTTTCGGCGGGGATGCGACAGTTGTCAAAGTTGATTTGCGCGGTGTCGCTGCTGTGTTGACCCAGCTTGTCTTCAAGGCGGGCCACGTTGTAGCCCGGTGCGCTGGTGGGCACGATGAACGCGCTCATGCCTTTTTTGCCTGCGCCTTTGTCGGTCACGGCAATGACGATGGCCACGTGGCCGTTTTTACCGCTGGTGATGAATTGCTTCACGCCGTTGATGACGTATTCGTCGCCTTCTTTGGTGGCGGTGGTACGCAGCGCGGAAGCGTCAGATCCAACGTGTGGCTCGGTCAAGCAAAACGCGCCGAGCATGTTGCCTTGCGCCAATTCGGTAAGCCATTGCTTCTTTTGCGCGTCGTTGCCGTAGCGCATGAGGATGGCGTTGACGGGACAGTTGGTCACGCTGATGGCGGTGCTGGTGCCGCCATCGCCTGCGGCGATTTCTTCTAAAACAATGGCGAGCGTGGTGTAGTCCAAGCCTGCGCCGCCCAAGTCTTCGGGCACGCAAATACCGTAAGCGCCGAGGGCGGCCAAGCCTTTGTGCACCTCATGCGGAAAGGTGTGTTCTTTATCCCACTTGGCAGCGTTGGGCCACAGCTCTTGCTGGGCAAAGTCGCGCACAGCATCGCGAATCATGGTTTGGTCGGGGGTGAGCAACATGGCGCGTCCTTAAACGAGTTCGAGGGCAACCGCTGTGCCTTCGCCGCCGCCGATACACAAAGTGGCCAAACCTTTTTTCAGGCCGCGGGCTTTGAGCGCATGGATGAGCGTGATCATGATGCGCGCACCTGATGCGCCGATGGGGTGACCCAAAGCACACGCACCGCCGTTGACGTTGACTTTGTCGTGCGACACGTTGAGTTCTTTCATCAAGGCCATGGGCACCACGGCGAAGGCCTCGTTGACTTCCCACAGGTCCACGTCTTCCACTTTCCAGCCAGCTTTGGCCAAAGCTTTTTGTGTGGCCCCCACAGGCGCCGTGGCAAACCATTCAGGTTCTTGCGCGTGGGTGGCGTGGCTCACGATGCGGGCCAAGGGCTTGCAACCCAACTTCTTGGCTGTACTCTCGCGCATCAACACCATGGCGGCGCCACCATCGTTGATGGACGAGCTAGATGCGGCGGTGATGGTGCCGTCTTTTTTGAACGCGGGCTTGAGCGAGGTGATTTTGTCGAGCTTGATTTTTCCTGGACCTTCGTCAATCGACACCACGGTGTCGCCTGCACGGGTCTTCACCGTCACGGGGGTGATTTCTGTGGCGAAGGCACCGCTCTCGGTGGCAGCCTTGGCGCGTTGCACACTGGCGGTGGCGAAGGCGTCTTGCTCAGCGCGTGTGAAGTTGTATTTGGCCGCGCAGTCTTCGCCAAAGGTGCCCATGCTGCGGCCGGGTTCGTAAGCGTCTTCCAAACCGTCGAGCATCATGTGATCAAAGATGCGGTCGTGGCCAATGCGGTAGCCGCCACGCCCCTTTAGCATGAGGTAAGGCGCGTTGGTCATGCTCTCCATGCCACCGGCCACCAACACATCGTGTGTGCCTGCGATCAACATGTCGTGCGCAAACATCGCTGCGCGCATGCCTGAGCCGCACATCTTGGACAAGGTCACTGCGCCAGCAGATTTGGGCAAGCCGCCTTTGAAGGCCGCTTGACGCGCAGGGGCTTGGCCTTGGCCGGCCATCAAGCAGTTGCCAAACAACACTTCAGTCACCAGCTCTGGGTTGATACCGGCGCGCTCAACGGCGGCTTTGATGGCTGCGCCACCGAGGTCGTGCGCGGCAAGGCTAGAGAAGTCGCCTTGGAAGCTGCCCATAGGCGTGCGAGCGGCGCTGACGATGACGATAGGGTCGGACATGAATTTCTCCAAATGACAAAAAGAAAAATGCCGCGCCGACCCCGAGGGTCACGCGGCGGGAAGCATGCCACCACGGGGGTAGCGTTTGAAAGCGTTGCGGAACACATCGACCACTTCACCGGCGTGGCTCATGGTCACACCGAGGTCTTTGACCAAGCCGTTGTCGAGGCCGTAAATCCAGCCGTGCACGGTCACCTTTTGACCACGGCCCCACGCGTCTTGCATGACGTTGGACAAGGCGACGTTGCCGACTTGCTCAATGACGTTCATCTCACACATGACCGATTCAAGCTCGGCTTGCGGCAAATGGTTGAGGCGTTGGCGATGGCGCAAGCGCACGTCTTGCACATGGCGCAACCAGTTGTCGGCCAAGCCCACGCGTGTGCCACGCGTGGCTGCCAACACGCCACCACAACCATAGTGGCCCACCACCATGATGTGCTCCACCTTGAGGGCGTCCACCGCGTATTGGATGACGGACAACGCATTCAAATCGGAATGCACCACCACGTTGGCCACGTTGCGGTGCACAAACACCTCACCTGGATCCAAGCCCGTGATTTGGTTGGCAGGCACGCGGCTGTCGGAACAGCCAATCCACAAATACTTGGGGTTTTGCTGGTTGGCCAGACGTGAGAAGTACGCAGGATTCTCTTGAACCATGCGATCCGCCCAAGCGCGGTTGTTATCAAAGAGGTGTTGTAGTGATTTGCTCATGCGTCAATTGTCGCAGTGCCGCAATTTCCTTAACAAGTTTCGGCGAATAGCTCGCGGCCAATCAGCATGCGGCGAATTTCGCTGGTGCCAGCACCAATTTCGTACAACTTGGCATCGCGCCACAAACGGCCCAATGGGTATTCGTTGATGTAGCCGTTGCCACCAAAAATTTGCACGCCTTCGCCAGCCATCCACGTGGCTTTTTCGGCGGTCCACAAAATGACAGAGGCGCAGTCTTTGCGCACTTGACGCACGTGGTCGGTGCCGAGCAAATCGAGGTTCTTGGCCACGGTGTAGGCAAAGCTGCGACCAGCTTGCAGCACGGTGTACATGTCGGCCACTTTGCCTTGGATGAGCTGGAACTCGCCAATGCTTTGTCCAAACTGCTTGCGGTCGTGGATGTAGGGGATGACGTTGTCCATCACCGATTGCATGATGCCCAGAGGGCCGCCAGTGAGCACTGCACGTTCGTAGTCCAAGCCACTCATCAGCACCTTGGCGCCCATGTTGAGGCCGCCCAAGATGTTGGCTTCAGGCACTTCGACGTTTTGGAACACCAGCTCGCCGGTGTGGCTACCGCGCATGCCGAGCTTGTCGAGTTTTTGCGCAATGCTGAAACCTTTCATGCCCTTTTCAATCAAGAAGGCGGTCACGCCGCGTGCGCCCAACTCGGGCTCAGTTTTGGCGTAGACCACAAGCGTGTCGGCGTCGGGGCCATTGGTGATCCACATCTTGCTGCCGTTGAGCAAGTAATAGCCGCCTTTGTCTTCAGCCTTAAGCTTCATGCTGATGACGTCAGAGCCCGCACCAGGTTCAGACATGGCCAAAGCGCCGACATGCTCGCCGCTGATGAGCTTGGGCAAATACTTTTGACGTTGCGCTTCGGTGCCGTTGCGGTTGATTTGGTTCACGCACAAGTTGCTGTGTGCGCCATAGCTCAGGCCCACGCTGGCAGAGGCACGTGAGATTTCTTCCATCGCCACCATGTGGGCGAGGTAGCCCATGTTGGCGCCGCCGTACGCTTCGCCCACGGTGATGCCGAGTACACCGAGGTCGCCCATCTTGCGCCACAGGTCCATGGGAAATTGATCGTCATGGTCAATCTGTGCAGCGCGGGGGGCGATTTCGGCTTGCGCGAAATCACGCACAGCATCGCGCAGGGCGTCGATGTCTTCACCGAGTTGGAAATTGAGGCCAGGTAAGTTGTTCATGTTTTGTCTCCGTTGGATCAGTAGGTTTTGTTGACGGTGGCAAGGGTCTGCTGCATCAAAGCGCAGGGCGATTCGCCACCGTTGTCGTCAAGGTGCACCACTTCAGCGGTGGTGATGATGAGGCGTTTGCCTGCACGCACCACATGGCCGCGCGCGCGTAGCTCGCCGCCAGAGAAGGCTGCGAGGAAGTTGATCTTGTATTCGACCGTGGTCACTTCTTGGCCTTCTGCTGCACAAGTGAGACCTGCGTAGCCTGCCGCGATGTCGGCCAAAGCACCCATGGCACCGCCGTGGTAGCCGCCTTGTTGTTGGGTGACACGCTCTGAATAGGGCAACGCGATTTCCACCTCGCCGGGGGCCACAGAGACGATGCGCGCGCCGAGGTGCTGCATCATGCCTTGGCGCACAAAGCTGGCTTCAATGCGGGCGTGAAGTTCAGGATGTGTCATGCCTTGCTCGCTTTCACAGTCTTGGTTGTCTTGGCAGATTTCTCGCCTTGTTTGGCCAACAAGGTGCGGGCTTCTTTTTCGTGCGCCTTCACCTCATCGAGGTTGGCCAATATTTCGGCCATTTGGGCTTCGAGTTCACGCTTGTGCGCGTCGAGCACAACCAAAAACTTTTGCAACTGAGGGCCGGTGTCGCGCGGGCTGTCGTACATGTCGATCAAGTCTTTGGCCTCGGTCAACGACAGCCCTAAGCGTTTGGCACGCAAGGTGAGCTTGAGGCGCGTGCGGTCGCGGTGGCTGTAGACACGGTTACGTCCGCCGGGGCCAGAGCGTTCGGGCTGCAACAGGCCCATGTCTTCGTAAAAACGGATGGCTCGCGTGGTGAGGTCAAACTCACGTGCTAAGTCGCTGATGGAATAGGTGGTCGCCATGATTTCCTTGTTTACGTTTACGTAAACGTCAATTATGACGGGAAATCTCCAAAAACCAACTCAAGACCACGGAGGTAAGGGTTCATCCTTAAGAACTCGCCGGCGTTGAGCGTAATCGGGCATGACGCTTTGAACGGTTTCCCAGAACCGCGAGCTGTGGTCCATCACGCGCAAATGGCTAAGCTCATGGGCCACCACGTAGTCGATGACATCGCGCTTGTGGTGCACCAACCGCCAGTTGAGGCGAATGGCCCCATTGGCACTGGCACTGCCCCAGCGCGTGGCCGCGCTGCTGAGCGACACGCGTTGCCACTGCACGCCCAGCTGCGGCGCGTAGTGGTTGAGCCGCTCCACAAACAAGGCTTTGGCTTGGCGCATGAGCCACGCTTGCACAGCGTCGCGGATTTGTTGGGGTTCGGCGTTGAGGGGGAGGCCCAGACGCAGGGTGTGCGTGCCTGCCTCTGAGGGCTCAAACTGTGCGCTGTTCTTTTTGAGCGTGCTTGAAGAGTCCAGCACCACTTTGAGCTGATCGCCCAAATACGGCAACACCACACCATCCGCCCACACGATGCGAGCAGCACCCAGCTGCTGCTGACGCTCTTGCATCTCAACCAGCTTGCGCGCAATCCAATCGGCTTTTTCGTGCAGGGCAGATTCCACCTCGCCCAGCGTGACCCAACGCGGCGCGCTGACCTCAAGGCCATCGGGCCCGATCGCCATGCCAATCGTGCGACGCTTGCCTCGCCTGAAGGCATAGGCCACATCGGTGGTACCAAGTTGAATGCGACGCGTGGCGCGCGGGTGCGCGTAATGCGCTTTGGGTAGCACCTGACCCAAAGGCTCGGACGGCATGTGCGGGCCATGAAGCGCAGGCGCTGTGGGGAAGACATTGGCATCGCGATGCAAGCCCCCCATCAAACTTTGCGGCTTGAGCCGTTTGGGTTGGCGGGGCTGGCGTTTTTTGGGACTGGGTCGTTTGTCTGCGCCGAGGCCTTGAAGGGCTTTGGTGGTGGCCCCATCGAACATGTCGAGCACGAGTTGCAAGAAGCGGCTCATGCGTGTGGGCTCAGAGTTGGCCTACGTAGGCCTCGGGGTCGAGGCGGTGCATTTCGGATTCGATCCATGCTTCGACTTCGCGCATCAGCTCGTCGGCATCGCGACCCTCGCTAGGAATTGGTTTGCCAATTGATACATCGACCACACCTGGCGTCTTGATGAAGGCTTTGCGTGGCCAGCATTTGGCTGAGGTCACCGCAATTGGAATGACCGGCGCGCCTGTGGCAATGGCCAAACGTGTGCCGCCTGTTTTGTAGATGCCGCGCTCACCGCGAGGAATGCGCGTGCCTTCTGGAAACATGATGACCCACACGCCTTTATCGAGCAGCGCCTGGCCCTGCTCCACCACTTTGGCAAACGCTTTAGCGCGTTGGCTGCGGTCGATGTGGATCATGTCCAAGCTGCCGATGGACCAGCCAAAGAACGGCACATACAGCAGTTCTTTTTTAAACACATAAGCCAAGGGGTGCGGCATGATGGCCGGCATCAAAAACGTCTCGTACGTGGACTGATGCTTGACCAACAAAATGGCGGGGCTGGTTTCGCCCACAGGCAAGTTTTCTTGGCCGTGCACTTGATAGCGAATGCCCATGAGGACGCGTGCAGCATCGATGCTGAGCGTGAGCCACTTTTGCGCAAAGCCGTAACGCACATTGCCCTTGGCGCCCAACAAACGCGCCAGCAAGATGAGCAAGGTGTACGGGATGACGGTGACAAACATGAACGCCATGTGCAGCGTTGAACGGAGCATGGCCATCATGAGTGGACTCCTGCTTTGTTGGTTTTGGCGGCTGACTCGGGCTGAGCCAGCAACCAGTCGGCAAACGCGCTGAGGTCGGCATGTGCCAACGTGCCTTGCGGAAAGTCAGCGGGCAAGGTTTGACCTTTGAGCTTGGCGCCTTTGCCGGTGTGCACCAAATGCGTGGCGCAGCCCACAGCCGCACCGGCTTGCAAGTCGCGCAGCGAATCGCCCACGGTGTGCACGCCCTTGAGGTCCATGCCATAGCGCTCGCCAATTTGCTCGTACAAGCCGGGCAAGGGCTTGCGGCAGTTGCATGTTTCTTCGGGGCTGTGCGGACAATAAAACACAGCATCGATGCGGCCACCTGCAGCAGCCAAGAGCTTGTGCATCTTGGTGTGCATGGCATTCAAAGCGGCCACATCAAACAAACCACGACCCAAGCCGGATTGGTTGGATGCGACCACCACATGCCAGCCCGCATGGTTCAAACGCGCAATCGCTTCGAGTGCATCTGGCAGTGGGATCCACTCAGCCGCCGACTTGACATAGTCGTCGCTGTCTTGATTGATGGTGCCGTCGCGGTCGAGGATGACGAGTTTGGTTTGCATGGCTGGGCTTCGACGTTAAGAAGCGAGTGCAGACAAATCGGCCACGCGGTTCATGGCTTCATGCAGTTTCTTCAACATGCCTTGGCGGTTCAAACGCAAGTCCATCTCTTCGGCGTTGACCATGACGTCGTCAAAGAACGCATCCACAGGCGAACGCAGCGTCGCTAAAGTTTGCAGCGATGCGGTGTAGTCACCTGCATTGAACTGCGCCTCGGATTCAGGCAACAACTTTTGCATGACCGCGTACAAGGCTTGCTCGGCGTCTTCTTTGAACAAGGCGGTGTTGACGTGTGCATCGACCTCACCTGCTTTTTTGAGCACGTTGCCAATGCGTTTATTCGCGGCGGCCAAAGCCGAAGCTTCGGGCAAAGCTGCGAAGGCGCGGACTGCCATGAGGCGCTTGGCCACATCACTCAAGCGTTGTGGGCGCAAGGCCAACACCGCTTCAACTTCTTGTGCCGAGTAACCTTGCTCACGCAAGCCGCCGGAGAGTCGGTCGTAAATGAACGAGGACAAAGCCGCAGCAGGGTCAGTGATTTTGTCGCCGAATGCGGGAATGGCTTGTGCAATCAGCGCGTCCAAGGCCACATCCAAATTAGCTTCGCTCAACATGCGCACCACGCCCAAAGCGTGACGACGCAACGCAAACGGATCTTTGTCGCCCGTTGGCAAATTGCCAATGCCAAACATGCCTACCAAGGTCTCTAACTTGTCGGCCAAAGCCACCACCACACCGACGGTGTTGCGTGGCAATTCGTCGCCAGCAAAGCGGGGCTTGTAGTGGTCTTCGATGGCTTGTGCCACGTCCTCGCCCAGGCCATCGTGACGGGCGTAGTAGCCGCCCATGATGCCTTGCAACTCGGGGAACTCGCCCACCATGTCGGTCAGCAAATCTGTCTTGGCCAGCTGTGCAGCGGCGTCAACGGCTGACACAAAGGCGGCGTCTTTGGCTTGCGGCAACAAAGCCGCGATGCCTTTGGCAATGGCGCGCACGCGGTCGGTGCGCTCGCCTTGGGTGCCGAGTTTGTTGTGATACACGACTTTGGCCAAACCATCCACACGCGAAGCGAGTGTCTTTTTGCGGTCTTGGTCAAAGAAGAATTTGGCATCGGCCAAACGTGGGCGCACGACGCGTTCATTACCGCCTGTAACAGCTGAGGCGTCATCGGGTGTGATGTTGCTGACCACCAAGAACTTGTTAGTCAATTTGCCTGCTGCATCGAGCAACGGGAAGTATTTCTGGTTGGCCTTCATCGTGAGGATGAGGCACTCCTGCGGCACGTCGAGGAATTGTTTTTCGAACTCACACACCAACACGTTGGGGCGTTCGACCAAGGCCGTCACTTCATCCAAGAGAGCTGCGTCTTCAATCGCCTTCACACCACCGCCGACTTTGGCTGCGGCGGCTTCGAGTTGACGTGCAATCTCAGCACGGCGTTCGGTAAAGCTGGCGATGACAGCGCCGTCTTTGGCGAGTGTGTCAGCGTACACATCGGCATTGGCCAACACGACGGGTGACACCTTGGCTTCAAAGCGATGGCCTTGTGTGCTGTTGCCAGCCGTCAAGCCCAAAGCTTTGACAGGCACCACAGTGCTGCCGTGCAAGGCGATCAAGCTGTGCGCGGGGCGCACAAAGTTGACGCTGCTCCAGCCTGGCAATTCACAATCGGTTTCGAGCTGGTAGCTCATCACTTTGGGTATGGGCAATTTGGCGATGGCTTCGCTCAAAGCTTTTTGCAGGCCATTGGCCAAGCTCGCGCCTTTGACGATGCTGTCGTAGAACAAGGCTTCTGCTTTGCCATCAGGTGCGCGTTTGAGTTGTGCCACTGCCTCAGGGCCTGCGCCCAAGGCTTGCAGCTTTTTCAGCAAGGCGGGGGTGGCGTTGCCATCGGCATCTAAGCCCACAGTGACGGGCATGAGTTTTTGCTGCACAGCTTTGTCAGCAGCCAATCCCGACACTGCGGTGATGTGCGCGGCCAAACGGCGTGGCGATGCGTAGGCTGTCACGGCTGAATTGGCAGCAGTCAAGCCTTGAGCCTTGAGTTGGTCAAACAGCACGCTAGAAAAAGCGTCGCCGAGTTTTTGCAAAGCCTTGGGAGGCAGCTCTTCCACGAAGAGTTCGATGAGTAGGTTTTGTGTCGTCATGTTCTTGTGTCCTACGCTCAAGCGGTCTTCTTTGGCATTTGTTCCACCCACTCGCGAGGGGCCATGGGAAAGCCCAAGCGCTCGCGGCTTTCGTAATAGCTTTGCGCCACAGCGCGCGCCAAGTTACGGATGCGACCGATGTAGGCGGCACGCTCGGTCACGCTGATGGCGCCACGTGCGTCTAGCAAGTTGAAGGTATGCGCGGCTTTGAGCACTTGCTCGTAAGCGGGTAATGCGAGCTGTGCGCCCATGAGGTGCTGCGCTTGTTTTTCGTGCGCGCCAAAAGCGGTGAACAAGAACTCGGCATCGCTGTGCTCGAAGTTGTAAGTGGATTGCTCCACTTCGTTTTGTTTGTAGACGTCGCCGTACGTCAAGCCATCGGTCCATTGCAGGTTGTAGACGTTGTCCACGCCTTGCAGGTACATGGCCAAGCGCTCAAGGCCGTAGGTGATTTCGCCGGTGATGGGTTTGCAATCAATCCCGCCGACTTGTTGAAAGTAGGTGAACTGCGTGACTTCCATGCCGTTGAGCCAAACTTCCCAGCCCAAGCCCCATGCGCCCAAGGTTGGATTTTCCCAATCGTCTTCGACGAAGCGGATGTCGTTTTTCTTGAGGTCAAAGCCGAGCGCTTCGAGCGAGCCCAAATAGAGTTCCAAGATGTTGCTGGGCGCGGGCTTCAACACCACTTGGTATTGGTAGTAGTGCTGCAAGCGGTTGGGGTTCTCACCATAACGACCATCTTTGGGGCGGCGGCTAGGTTGCACATAAGCAGCCTTCCAGGGCTCTGGGCCTAAGGCCCGCAAGAACGTGGCGGTGTGCGAGGTGCCCGCACCGACCTCCATGTCGATGGGTTGCAACAAGGCGCAGCCTTGCTTGGCCCAGTAGGACTGGAGTGTGAGAATGATTTCTTGAAAAGTCAGCATGCAAAGTGGCCAGCAGACGCTGGCAATTTAGACTGCAGGTCAATACGCCCGCAAACCTCTGATTTTACGGGCCGAAACGCCTCTGGCCGTGCCTAGATGCATGTGCCATGGCTGCCACGATCAATAAGGTCAGTACCGCGAAGCCCGCCAGCGGCCAAAGCCCCCAAACCGATACCCATTGAGCATAGGGCGTGATGGGCCCATGCACGCCATAGACCTCAGCGGTCAGGACACCTTGCACGGCGCTGGGCAGGCGATGCGTGACTTGACCTTGGGCATTGATGATGGCGGTAGCGCCCGTGTTGGTGGCACGAAGCATGGGTCGGCCTAGCTCTAAGGCGCGCATGCGGGAGATGTGCAAATGCTGGTCAATCGCCACGGTGTCGCCAAACCACGCGATGTTACTGAGGTTGACCATCAAGGTGGGGGCTTTGTCTGGGTCAGCAAAGCTGCGCGCCAACTCTTCGCCAAACAAATCTTCGTAACAAATGTTGGGGGCGATGCGCTCGCCTTTGAACACAAAACTTGGCTGCGCCACATCGCCACGGTTGAAATCGCCTAGCGGGATGTTCATCATGTGCACAAACCACTGAAAGAGCGGTGGCACAAACTCCCCAAAGGGGACTAAGTGGTGTTTGTCGTACTGGTAGCTGGCGGTCGATGTCGGGGTGGTTTGCGGCATCAGCGCGATGGCTGAGTTGCTGTATTGCAACTGACCTTGTTCGCTTCGCTGCGCCAGAGGCAGCCCGATGAGCGCTGCTTGTTTTCCTTTAGAAAAATGCGTTTCCAGTTGACTCCAATAGTGGTCAGGCATTTGCTGCTGAATCAGTGGAATCGCAGTTTCTGGCGTGACGGTGAGGTCACTGGTGCTTGACAGCAATGCTTCTCGGTAGTCACGCAGCGCAAGGCTGACGCCTTCTCCGAATTTCAAATCTTGAGGGATGTTGCCTTGTAGCAAGGTGACGCTGAGGGGCTTTTTGGAGAGCGCCTCCTCATCCACACGTTGGCTTGGCGACATGAACCATGTGTAGCCCAGCACCGCCACGATCGCAGCAACGACGAGTTGTGTTGCAAGGGTGGTGGGGCGGTTATGTTTTCTTTCGGCTGCCACAGCCATCGCCATGAAGGCAGACAAAGCACAGAGACCATAAACGCCCATCCAAGGTGCCCAGTGTTGCAACAGGCTATCCACATGTGCATAGCCCACAGCGCCCCACGGAAAACCCGTCCAAAGCGTGCCACGCACCATCTCGGCCAACACCCAAACCGCGGCAAAAGCACCAGCACGCGGCAGCACCCCTACACCCGTTTTGCATATGGCGTGATACATGCCTGCAGCAGCTGCGTAGAACAACGCCAAGCCAGCAGCCATCAAGCCAACAGCCAAGCCTGCCACGGGAGCTGGCAACCCGCCATAACGATGCATCGAAATGAACAGCCACCAAATGCTGCCAGCGAGCCATGCCAACGCAAAGACCCACGCTTTGACAAACGCCTCTTTACCTGACTGACTTCGGTCAACGTGGAAGGCAAGTACGGCCAAGCTCAGGCATTGCAGCCAGCCTTGTGCGTTGCCTTTGAATGCACCGTCAAATGGCCACGCGAGCGACAGCGCTTGGGCAATCCCTGCCAACAACAAGACGGCTGTAGCGTGCGGACTGATAGGCCATCGCCGTGTGGTTTGTGCGCTGTGTTGCATGCCTTATTGCGGCGCTTTGTCTTCAGGGGCTGGGTACACCTTGAACCACTTCACAGCACCGCCGCGGGTGTGCAACACCTCGAAACGTAGCTTGTTGATTTCAAAGTGTTCTCCGCGGCGCGGGACATGACCCATGGCGTGTGCAATGAAACCACCAATGGTGTCGAAGTGCGTGTCATCAGACGCTTCTGCTGCGGTGACTTCGAGATGGGTGCCAAATGCCTCGCCAACGCGCTCAAGCGATGCATCACCGCTGACGCGATAGGTTTGATCTGCCAGCGCAAAGATATCACCCACGTCTTCTTGACTGTCGAACTCATCTTCAATGTCGCCCACGATTTGTTCGAGCACGTCTTCAATCGTGATGAGTCCTGCGATACGGCCAAACTCATCGACCACCAAGGCCATGTGATTGCGTGTATTGCGGAACTCACGCAACAAGTCGTTCAGTCCTTTGCTTTCGGGAATGAAAACCGGCGGGCGCAACAAGGTGCGAATGTTCAGAGCCGGTGCACGTTGGAACTTGAGCAAGTCCTTCGCTAGCAAAATGCCCACCAAGTTGTCGCGCTCGCCTTCGTAGACGGGAAAGCGAGAGTGGCCGGTGTCGATCACCTGATGCAGGCTTTCTTCAATCGGTGCATCGAGATTGATGAGGTCCATGCGTGGCGCTGCCACCATGACTTGACCAGCGGTCAAGTCGGCCATGCGCAGCACGCCTTCGAGCATGAGGCGACTTTCTGCACCGATGACTTGGTTGTCTTCTGCATCCGAGAGCGCATCGAGCAGCTCTTCGCGGGAATCAGGACCTGGGTGAATGAACTCGAGCAAGCGTTGCCAATAGCTGCGCTTGTCTTGCTTTTCGATATCTCGGGATTGCGGGGGTATCACAGTGTTGCAGCGAAAAGCTGCGGGAGTCTCACAAGCCTTAAGCATAGCCCATGTCACTGGGCTATTCACTTATTCCGCTGCTTGGTGGCGCGCATCGCGCACGCCTTCGCGAATTTCTTGGACTTTGGACAGAAAGTTCCAGAAACGCTTGGCATCTTCTTTGATGCTGTAGTTGGTTTTGGCGTACTGGTCGGCCACAAACTCTGTGACACGGCTGTCCAAGTCACGCTTAGGCAAACGCAAATAGGCTTCTGTTTCTGAGCCATCGCGCTCGATTTTGGCGCCGCCTTTACGAGCGATGCGAATCATGGGGGCGTTTTCGCTCAAGGCATGGATGTACATCTGGTACACCTTTTCGTTGCGGGCATGAATCACAGCGCGTTCAAACAAGCGAGCGCCATAGCCTCGACCACGTGCATGCGCGGCAACAGAAACACCGAATTCAGAACTGAAGTCACGTCCTGGATCTTTGATGAGCGCCAAATGCGCCATCGCGATGATTTCGAGATCGGTATTGAAAATGCCGTAAATTTCATCGCGATCGAAATTTAACCCGTTGACATAACGCTCAACATGCTCATCTGTCGCGGTGTAGCCAAAACGCAAATAGCGGTCATGCTCAGATAATGTGAGCAGATGCTTCAAGATCTGAGACAAATGCTCCACGCCAAGCGGCGCAATGGGGATTAAAACCCCTTCGGTTTTACGGAGTTGCTCTTGCGATACACCGGTGAAGCGCAGCATTTGTCTTCCCCCTTGAATGGTGGTTTTTGCAAGAGTTTGTACGAGTGACATGGAATCATTGTACGGGTTTTCCCTCATGCTTTCAGTTATCTGACACGGTTTAGGGTGACCACTCTAAATTATCAAAATTGATAAGCTGTAACGTTTAGCACTGGACGTATGGGTTTGCTTTTGAACTTGCTGTCAAAATGACATCGTAAGTGCAGACTGACTGCATGTTTTTCATTGCCCTATGCATTCACTACCCGCTGGCGTTACCTTTTTTGAAAGAGGATGGCTGTCCTCTAACAACATCCTAATTCAGGACTCAGAACAAGCCATTCTCATAGACAGTGGCTATTGGACACACGCTGAACAGACGCACGCATTGATTTCTACCGCTTTGCATCAGCAGCCACTGACGATGCTGATCAATACGCATTTGCACAGCGATCATTGCGGTGGCAATGCCCATCTCCAAGCGATTTACCCAGCGCTGAAAACATACATCCCCCCTGGGCACGCTGAATTTGTGGACGACTGGAATCCTCAGGTACTGACTTATGTGCCGACAGGTCAGCACTGCCCACCCTTCAAACGAACCGCGTCACTGCAAGATGGTGATGCCGTGGTTCTCAATAACCAGATTTGGCGCATCCACGTAGCACCAGGCCATGACCCGCACTCTGTGGTTATCTTTAACGAGTCTGCAGGCGTTTTAATTTCTGCTGATGCGCTTTGGGAGAACGGTTTTGGTGTTGTTTTCCCTGAAATAGAAGGCGTCAGCGCCTTTGATGAAGTTGAATCTACGTTAAATATTATTGAAAACTTAAACCCCAAACTCGTACTACCGGGACATGGCTCAGCGTTCTCAGATGTATCAGATGCAATTGATCGGGCAAGAAGCCGATTAGATCAATTTAAAAAAGCTCCTGACAAGCATGCAAGTTACGCTGCAAAAGTACTTTTGAAATTCAAATTACTCGAATTCCAACGAATTAAATTGGTGGATTTTTTGATGTGGGGACATGCTACACAATATCTGAAAATGCTTTTTGAGAAATATGCAGAAGATAAAAGCTTTGACGCTTGGTTCTTTGACTTATGTAAAAGTTTGGAGAAAAGCTGCGCCTGCGCAATGGATGATGAACATATCATCAATATTAATTAATCGAAGCACAAAAACAAAAACCCCCACTCAATCGAGCGGGGGTTTCTGAGGCTGTAATAGCCTGACGATGTCCTACTTTCACACGGGAACCCGCACTATCATCGGCGCTAAGTCGTTTCACGGTCCTGTTCGGGATGGGAAGGAGTGGTACCAACTTGCTATGGTCATCAGGCATAACTTGTTGTCACCTTGATCAAATCAAGGCAACGAATTCATAGAGCAATATCAGATTTATTTTGAATGCGTCACTTGGCATAACTTCCTTGATCAATAGATCAAAGTTATAGGGTCAAGTCGCACGAGCAATTAGTATCAGTTAGCTTAACGTATTACTACGCTTCCACACCTGACCTATCAACGTCCTGGTCTTGAACGACTCTTTAGGGGGCTCAAGGCCCCGGCAGATCTCATCTTGAAACGAGTTTCCCGCTTAGATGCTTTCAGCGGTTATCTCTTCCACACATAGCTACTCGGCAATGCCACTGGCGTGACAACCGATACACCAGAGGTGTGTCCACTCCGGTCCTCTCGTACTAGGAGCAGCGACTAATTCGCCCTATTCGGACTCGATTTCTCTACGGCTTCCCTATTCGGTTAACCTTGCCACTGAATGTAAGTCGCTGACCCATTATACAAAAGGTACGCAGTCACCCTTGCGGGCTCCTACTTTTTGTAAGCATACGGTTTCAGGATCTATTTCACTCCCCTCCCGGGGTTCTTTTCGCCTTTCCCTCACGGTACTAGTTCACTATCGG